>DATESN010000001.1:0-9098 GCA_035270785.1 Lachnospiraceae bacterium
CTAACGGATGGGTATATGCAAATGTGGGCGATTGCGGGCTTTAAACTTCTCAAACCGTTACGATTTTAAAGCGGGCTACAACCGCTGAATTTACAACTATCCTGCCCATTTTGTATATACCGTGTTGTAAGCTGGTGTTCATTATTCAAAGTCAATCTGTTACAAGTTATTACAAATCTAATCTTTATTCTTATTAATCCGCACTGACCTTGATACGGAGCACGAATTTATTTTGTTTTTTGTGGGTGGGCAAACCTCAAACCGCCCATAAAGGCGGTAACAGGGTAGGCATTTGTAGCTCTTTGGCAAGTTTTGGTTTGAGCCAGGATCGTGCGACTTGCCAATGTGCTAACAAATAGGGTTGACAATTAACGCAATATTAATATTCAACAATCTGTTCTGTCCATGTCGGGCCTGTAATATAGAACCTGCCATTTTCAAAGTATACAGGCTCGTAGCCCATTTGAGGTGTCTTTTCCCAATCCTGAAGCTCTGAGCAATAGGGATAAGGGCGTTTTTCATAACCCATATAGTGACAGGAACTCCAGATATTACCGTCGGGGCCAATGAACAAAGCATTATGGCCAGTTTCACAATAAGGGTCTTCTGTATCCTGAAATTTTAAATGGTCATATCCTCCCTCAATTGCAAGTTCTGGGCGATATCCCTTCTTTCTTGTACCGAAAATTGGTTCGTCCGACACTAATTCCCATGGGCCAAGCGGATTTTTCGACTTTAGCAGGCCAACTTCATATCCGCGTGTCCACGTAGAAAAGAACATAAAATATGTTCCGTTTCTTTTTATCACAAAGGGACCTTCAATGCCGCCAATCATCCATTTTGGCCAACCAGGCTGTTTTTTATCCAGAAATTTTTCTGCAGGAGTAGTAAGTTTTCCTGTGGTTAAATCAATTTTAGCCTGAAATAAACCACCGCCACTACAGTATAAATATACCTGTCCATCCTCATCTTCGAAAAGCGTGGCATCATTATTATACTGAGGAGTAAGAGGCCCGTTAACCAAAGAGTAAGGCCCAGTTATCTCATCTGAAGAAAATAGCCATACGCTGTGTGTGCTCATTCCTTTTGGGTCTTCTTTGGTAACTTTCCCACTATTTACTGTAAGCCAATATTTCCCTTGAATATAATGAATTTCAGGAGCCCAAAACCTTCCATTATATGGGCAATCTTCAGGCAATTTACTGGCATCAATAAGCCATGAATGTTGTTTCCAGTGAATAAGGTCATCAGAAACCAACAGCCTAACTCCCGGATTCGGGCCAGTCCATACCGGGTTTGAGGTTCCTGTACAATACCATTTGTCCGCAACTTTTATGATACAATGGTCGCGCATAGAAAGCGTAGTATCTCTTGTTATGGGATTTGTATATCTGAACTCGTACGTTTTACCTTCTGTAATTTTTTCATTTCCGGGCTGTTGCGCTAAACTGATCATTGATATTCCCAAAAGACCAATAAACAAAAGTGTTTTCACTTTTTTCATTTCTATTATTTTTTAAATAATTTATTACTATCTGTTATAAGGGCTTTCCTGCATTTTTAAATATGTAGGTTCGTATCCTCCATTATCAACTACCACCTTATAAATTACTACTGCCGGGTCCAAAGGACGAATGGTTAAATCATATATCCCATCTTTGTTTTCAGGGATTGAAAGATAAGTTGATGATTCTATCATTCTGGCCGCACCGGTAGGATACATTTTATTGTATTTGTTTTCCCAGTTCAGGTCGTGGTTAATATTCCAAATCTTTTCTTTGCCTCCTTTAAATGACGCAGCAACGTTATGCCCTCCCTTTTTAAAAGGCAATGTACTGTCAAAGAAAATCCACACCTTAATACTGTCTGATTGTGGGCTTATATTCATTTTATAGGTTATAGCTGCATTTTCGGTTTTCTCGGTGTAAGGCATTAAGGCAATCCCTGATAGTGTGCGCCCCAAACCTGGAATCACAGTCCATTTTGTTTTATTAGTATTATTGGCCTCAAAGAAATGTTCGGCTTCCATTACCACAACGTCGTTTTTTTCATTAAATACATAACCTCCTTGCTTTGCTTCATCAGGGGAGATGCGGGTAACCTTAGGCATAATATTACCTTCGCGAGGCTCATCCCAAGAGGTATATCCAATATGGGTCTGGTCCATAATATGGTTCCATTTACCATCGGAAACATTCTGATTATAATCCTTTGTGAATTCAGCATCCAATGCAAAACATTTTTCTACTCGGTCAGCCCAATAATTGGCTTTAATATCTTTTTTGGAAGCTAATTTCTTGTTCATCGCCAATGAATAATACATATCGTAAAGATTGGCCATAGCCCGCACCGGATGAAGCACCAATTGCATATAAGTATCCCTGTATTGTTCAGGAAGTTTATAATACTGACGCATAGCCCTTGCTTCGAGCGCCAGATAGGCATCTTTTACAAGAAGAAACTCGCCACTTTCAAGGTTGTATGTTCTATCATCGAGCATCTCTGCAGAGATACGGCTTGCATATTTACAATACAGGCTAAGAATTTCAGCAGCTTCTTCTGCTTCCTTTTCTCCAAACTTATCCTTACAAAAACTTATGGCATAATCATGCAAATTATCCTGATTGTAGGCGGTAGGGTTCCATGCCATGTGAAGAAAGAAATCCATAGGATATTCATTTGGTTTTAAATCGCCCACATTCAATATCCAAACCTTATCGACACCATAGCTGTATGTCAATTGAAGTTGTTCCCACATATGTGGTATTTGGGTCATATTCAGCCATTGATAGGCTCTTGGTGCGCCATGCAAGTCGACATGGTAATAAATGCCATATCCACCGGGATGCGGCTTTTCTCCCAGTTCCGGTAGCCGACGAACATTACCCCAGTTATCATCACAAAAAAGAACGGTCATATCTTCAGGTATTTTAATTCCCTGGTCATAATAATCCAATACCTCGCTGTACAATGCCCAAACCTGAGGTGTTTCTTTAGCAGGCAAGCCGGTCACTTTTTCGATAATGGCACGTTGGTCAGAAAATATCTTTTCCAGTAACCTGAAATTCTCTTTTGCGCTGCCGGCATCCGTCATTGGAAGGTCTCCATCACCGCGCATGGCCATTGTGATTACCTGTTCGTAGTTTTTATTACGTTCCAGTCCATCTTCCCAGAATGCTTTCAATCCTTCTTCATTTGTCCTGTAATTCCATTCACCATTTCCATACTCTGCCCGATGATTTCCCCATTCTTTTTGTGAACGCATCATGGGTTCGTGATGTGATGTTCCCATAACAATGCCATATTCGTTAGCAAGTCGTGGATTCTCAGGGTCGTCCTCATTAAATGCATTTCCCCACATGGCCGGCCAAAGGTAGTTTGCCCTTAAACGTAGCAGTAATTCGAACATATGGACGTACATTTTGCTGTTTACACCACCAAATTTCTCGTTCGTCCATCCGGTGAAGCAGGGTGCTTCATCATTAATAAAAATACCACGGTATTTTACTTTTGGTTCGCCTGAAGCATAACGACCTGACTTGACATAAGCCGACGTGCGTTTTTTGGCCGGAACATCAGCCCACCAATACCACGGCGATACGCCCAATTGCCTTGATAATTCATATATCCCGTAAATCGTTCCCCGCTTATCGCTCCCAACTATTACAAGACTGTTTTTGGTTTTTTTATTCGGATTCGGGATTGAAACAATAACAAAACTTTCCCATTTGCCTTCAATGTCTTTTACATTCAGTTTTTTTGAAGAAACAAGTTTGTCAATTTGCTTGCTTTTACCCAGCGTACCAATGATAATTTCATATTCAGAAGTTTTGTTTTCTGGAACAAGCAATGGTCTTTTACCGGTAACACTGTCAATGTCGTTCTGCAAATCGTGTATAGCACGTATTACTCCAGGGAAATCGGAATTATCGTAGTTGATTTTCGCAGCAGTTCCACTCATAGAAACAACAGGAAAGTCATTATTTGTTAAAGGCTTTTCAATAACAAAATCCAGTTCAGATGGATTATGGGTTTGGGCTTTTGAAGCCCCTGAAATAAAAATTCCAAGTAAAATTATTTGAATTATTTTTTTGTTTTCACTTATCAATTTACTACAACATTGCATATTAAGGGATTTTTTAACTTTCCTTTGAATCATATGATTTAAATTTTATTACTACATAGCTTTTAAAACCAAAGATAAAATTCTTCAACGAAGATGGAAGAAGCGCATTAGATTATATCTTTTAAAAGTAATTTAAACAGTAAAACAAAGATTGACTAGTTCTCCAAAAAACGAATGATTGTGTCGGCAAAAAATTGCACTCTTTGGCAAGCTTTGGTCTGAGCATAGGCTTGTGTGGCTTGACAATGTGTGCAATGTGAGGTGGGGTTACATTTTGTCTTTGTGCGAGGGGAGAAAAAACAAAATAAATTCCCCTCAAACTGCACCGCCCTATCAACGGAGTACCACTCCAGTCCGTCCGTTTTTATTATTATTTCAATTTTCATTTATCGTGTCAATGTGTCGAGTTGGTGGTTTCTCCACACTTGCTTACAACGGTCGGCATATTGGCGAAGTGGCGGCTGCGTCACACTTCCTGCGGGCGAGAAACTTGCAAGTTAGCACTTCTCTTTCCGCGGGGCTTCTACCGCCATTTAGCCAATATGCTTGTTGTAGGCAGTTTCTTTTATGTCAATTTCTACAATCAATCATAACTGTTCCTGCCTCACAAATATATACCCTATTTACCCTTATGTCGTTTTTATAATGCTTTTCTAATCCCTTTCTCAGTTTTTCATACTCCTCATCATTCACAACTTTTTGAATTTTGACATTAATCAATCGTCCTATAGGGGTTATTGTATATAATCCATCACTTGTCGTTTTAGAATATTTTGTTCCTCCGAGAAGTCCATAACTCTCATAAGTTGTTGATAAGGACTGTACAAATGTATCTGTTTCTTTATACAATTCTTTTTTGCTCGGCGAACATCCAATAATAAAAATCAGACTCACTAATAAGACTAAATACTTCTTCATTTTTTTATCCCTTTTTCGTGTCGGGCACAACTACTATACTATTATTATAATTTATTCCTATTTACAATCATTGCAACCAAATAATCTGCTTTAACTTCGTCTATTGTTAGTTTATCTTTTACATTTGATCCGTCTTTCTTTACTAGCATTATCAGAGGTTGCTTTGTCAACCCTGTGCTAATTTCACATGCTAATTTGTATTTTACAGTATTTACTTTGGAAAAGTCATGGCTATCGTCACTATAGTTTCCTATTTTTGCACCATAACTAGTCCAAGAAGCATATTCATCGCTAAAATAACCGATTTTATGTAAGTTCCCATCTTCTATTTTATACAAATAAAAATTGGGGACACTTGCATACTTTTCTTTCGTTGACAATAACAAAGAGGCTAGAAAATAACGGTTATCTTTATCGGCTGTCCTATAGGAATATTCGCCGACATCACTACAATTGCCAAATGTGTATTGAGTCCCAAAAGTAAATCCCGAAAGTACAAAGGACACATTACCTATTTTCCCAGACGTGTTATCTTTAAAAACTTTGTATCCCAACGCCTTTATTCTTTCTTCCTCTTTCCTTTGTTCTTCCTCTTTTTTAGCAATTGCAACTTCTAATTTATCTGTTTCCTGTATTTCTTTTGAAAAAGGGAAGACTTTTTTCAATTCCACAATTTGTTTTTTTGCCTTTTCGAAATCATTATCCGAAAATAATTTCTCAATTTGATACAATCTATCAGAAGCCGAAAATTTCAGCACTAATATTGAATCAGCCATAACATTCAATCGTGATTTTAAAGACTCGTTTTCTTCGCTTAATAAATTATATCTCTGTTCAAGTTCTGAATAGTTTTTTTTAGACTCGTTGCTACAGGAAATAATGATTAAAGCTGTCGTCAAAATTAATATTAACTTAATTGTTTTCATTAGCTCAAAATATTTATATTGTTTTTACTGCAACAACTTTGATTTTTGCTGATTAAATTCTTCTTCTGTCAAAATACCATCATCTAACAGCCTTTTTAGTTTTTGAATTTCATCTGCAATAGAAACCGTATTTATTCGTTCTTCTGATTGTGTTTCGGGTTGAAGTGTCGACAATATCTTTGAGGTTTCTGATAATATTTTTTCTATATTCCGCCTATTCTTTCCCATATCAAAGGCACCTCCAAACATGGCTCCTGTTTTTGGTGTCGAAGTTATTAAAACTTTTGTTTTTGTTTCAGAAAGAGAAGTTAGTTGAATTGGTATATTTTCTCCCCAACTCCATAGAGTTACTCCTGCTTTTACCATAATTCGCCCTGAAAGTTCATCTGCACTGTCAAGTTTCATTCCATCTACAGTTGGAATTGCTTTGCAAATCGCTTCGAATACTGTGTTTCTTTTAAAAGGGAATTCGCTTTCTCCATTGTGATCTAAAATTGCCATATATTTCTTAATTTATAATTATTAATCAGCTGATTATTATGAATCAGGGATCAGCCCTAAATTGCCTACAACGTTACACATATGCCTAGTGGCGGATTGCGGACGATTCAACTGTCAAACCGAGGAGAAGTTTGAGCGGGCGAAAAGCCTTGCAAAGTGCAGTAAAACCACCATTAGGTATATGCGATGTTGAACTAAATCCCTCCGGGATAGCTTTCTAATCCAAATCAAAGATAAGATATTTTTCATTTTTTCGTATAATAAAGGATTATTCATTTTAAAACTTATTATTATGCGAACAAAAAAATCTTTAACCATTGTTGAACGGGCTACTATTTTAGTGTCTGAATTTAATCGAGTTTACAAGCAACTTTCAGAGCAAGTAACTCTGCGTGGACAAAGTCAGAGTACTTTAGAAAATTACATCCGACGAATCGCATTGTTTGTGATTCATTTTGAAAAACTGCCCGAACAGGTTAGCGAAGACGAGATTAATGAGTATTTAGTGGGTTTGGCACGTGATCCTAAATCACCATCACGTAGCAGTTTCAAGCACATGGTCTACGGTCTAAGATATTATTATCGACTCTTGGGCATGAACAAAAATGCCATTGCTTTACCATCGCTTAAAAAAGACACTAAATTACCGGTTATTCTTAACCATCAGGAACTTAAAGAACTCTTTGCGGCACCCACATTACTGAAACAAAGAATCGTGCTTACGCTTATCTACTCTGCAGGTTTGCGTGGACAAGAGGTAATCAACCTTAAAATTGCCGATATTGATTTTCAGCGAATGTCCATCCATATTAGACAAACTAAATACAAAAAGGATCGTATTGTTCCGCTCTCACCCACCATGGCCATCGGTCTAAAAAAATACCTTGGTGCCGAAAATCCTCACATCTGGCTCTTTAACGGAAAGGAGGCCAGCGGGAAATATAGTGTGCGAGGATTGTCGTGGGTAATGCGCGAGAACCTAAAAAAGACATCCATTACAAAAGAGGTAAACCTTCATTCCCTGCGCCATACCTATGCTACCCATTTACTTGAAGAAGGGGTGAATATTGTCACCTTAAAAGAATTGCTTGGTCATGCAGAAATTACAACAACTATGATTTATCTACATGTAGCACAGTGTGAACTTGTAAAATCGCACAGTCCGCTTGATACTTTGTATAACAGGCGTGAAAAGTAAGTTTGAACTGGCTGATGTGATCCGGCGGTTCGGAAAACAATTGAGTATACAGGACAAGCTATCTCCGCAACAGACAAAAGCGTTGTTCAACATAGTGCAATGCCGCACCGTTTCTTTGGGCGGACACGAAGAGGTTTGTGATTGTTGTGGGGCGATCCGATATAGCTACAACAGCTGTGGCGATCGGCATTGTCCCAAGTGCTTGTCGGCAAAACAGGCTACGTGGGTTGAGAAACTGATAGAATCAACGTTGCCCGTGAAGCATTATCACATTATATTCACACTGCCCCATTGTTTGAATAATATATGTTTATGGGACAACAGAATGTTTTATAATGTGCTGTTTGATGCCGTATGGAAAACCCTGCACAGCTTTGGATACACACATTATGGAGTAGAGTCAGGAGCTGTAGCAGTATTACACACGTGGGGGCAGAATCTTACGCTACATCCTCACATACATTGCATTGTTCCGGCAGCGGGATATACCATTAACGGCACTTGGAAAAACATTGGTACTTATGAAAATTATCTGTACCCGGTTCACCAACTCAGTCAAACCTTTCGGGGGAAGTTCCTTGACACCCTGAAACGAAGACTACGCAAGTGCAATATGCTTGATAATTTTGACGCTTACATACAGCAAGCCTACCAAAAGCCATGGGTGGTGTTTAGCGAGTCATCTCTGGCAAAGCCAGAACATGTGATCAAATATCTGGGACAGTATACCCACAGAGTAGCTATCTCCAATCAACGGATATTGAACATTACTGATACCCACGTAACATTTGTTGCCAAGGATTATAGGGACAGAGCCCAAGAAAAACCGGTAACACTGAGCGGGGTGGAGTTTCTCAGACGTTTCAGTTTACATGTGCTTCCCAGTCGTTTTGTGAAAATACGCAGGTATGGTATTTACAATGCTACCACCAAAGGACATCTGGAACTACAATTTGTGCCCGAAGAAAAGCCAGATATTCTTGAGGCACAAAACTCTAAGGAGAAAGAAACGGCTCAACAGGTATTAGAAAGGCTTATCGGTTTTGATGCCCATAAATGTCGGGTTTGTAATAAAGGAACCATGCAGGTAATAAGAATAATCCCTTGGATCAGATCTCCAAGCCAACATTTACCTTCATTACTTTTGGCGCTATTGCAATAAAATACAACCTCTTAAATAACTTCATTTACATGAAGAATAGAATCCTATGCCCTAAACTGAAGGTTTTGTACATAAATTGCACTTTCTGATACCAAATAACTATATCCAAAAATCTAACCACATCTTCTCCGCATAAACCGGCAAGAAATATCTTTAATAAAAACACATAAACACCTCGATAAGTACATAGCCCATTAACTTGACCGGGATATAGTTCAACCTGGACTCATCGCTGGGTCTTGCAGACCGCTCAGAGTCCTATTTATT
>DATESN010000002.1:0-8974 GCA_035270785.1 Lachnospiraceae bacterium
GAATGGGTAGGATGAAGGGAACGAACCCCATCTTTACGTTTCATAGCCATACATGGCAACGTACCAATGCAAGGTTTTGTTATATTGACATCAAAATAAGGTTCTTCTTTTATAACATTTTCCCAGGTATGTGTTGGCACAATAAACAATCCTTTATGAAGATATTCACAAAATGCATCAATCAACATATCGGCACCACCGTCCAATTCTCCTATTGCTTTTAAAGATGTATGTATTAAAACTGTATCGTCATACTTTATATCCATATTTTTAAGAAAGTTAATTACATCATTTTTAGTTATCATAACATCACTCCTTATCCTTGTTTTTAGAGAAATGCCCATTCCACAAACTTCTATTGTGAAATCTTCTTCGTTCTTGTGTATTCAATTCCTATATTTTTATTTCTTTTTTCAGTTTTGCCGTCTCCAACCTTTTTTTCATCTTGCAAAAAAGTAGCCTTAGACCTTTTCTCTTCTAAAAGCTTTTTCAACTTTTCCATATCTTTTATTGCCATTTTATATTTCTCCCTTCAAGCATTCATTCGATTTTAGATCTGTTTTACGAACCCTTCTATACGAACTACTTCTTATTATAACAGAAATCCAATTATTTTATATCACAACCTATTATTTACTTATCAAATATTTATAAACCAAGTGCAACCAGAATGCCATAACCAATAAAGGATACCACTGTTGAATACACAAGTAACTGTGTAAAAAAAGCTGACTCTCCTTCATCTTGAATATAAAGTGGTAGGATATATGGTGCCGGTAATAAAATAAATGCATAAAAAGCTGTTATAAATAGTGAATCCAATCCATGAATCAAATGCGTAGTGATAAATAAAACTAAGGTTCCTAATCCTAAAACCAACACAAGGCGAGATAAGATATAGGTAGCTGTTTCACGAACATTTGTATTATGAAAAACCATTGTATAACCAATGACAATCAAAATCAACGGTGATGTTAAAGGTTTTAAAAATTCAATAACAGACAGTAGACTTTGACCCATAACATTTCCATCCATCAATTGACGGATTCCAGAGAGATTCGCTATTATTCCCAATATGATAGCAATAATAGTCGGTGTTTTTAAGAAATGACCTATCGTTTTTCTAAAATCAAAGGAGTGATGGTTCGTTTTTGAAATCAATATTACATAGAAGAACCAGATAAATAGTTCATGACCAAAACCTATGAGCATAATAACTGGTAACTGATCCATTCCCCATATGGCACCAAAAAGACCAACTCCAATCATTCCAAACTCAAATCCTGTCATATAGCCCTTGGTATAAATCCTTTTAAAGACCTTTGGGAAAGCCTTATTTAAACCTACCCCCAGTAAGTAAAGTAAAACGCAGTAAAGAAAGATTAATACAAAAAGTAATAAATAAGATACCTGTAACGTCATCTTTGAAAAGGCATCAAAAAGAACTGCTGGTAACGCAATATTTATGATTAGCACTTTAAGGCCTTCTATAAAGGATTCAGAGAACAATTTCTTCTGCTTAGCATAAAAACCTATCACTATCAATATTAAAATTGGTAATAATTTTCTGAGTAATTCGGACATATATAATCCCCCCTTTCCAATGAGCCCCTTGGTGCATCTTACCGGACACTATTTATACGTTAAGACATGGCCCATGGCCGGTAGCAACAAAGCTAGGGTTTAATTGCAATAATGCATGTTTTAACTGAACAAGTCTCTCTTGATCTGGAATCTGTTCTTTGGAAATATCATTTACTATAGTATTCCAATTAGATTGCTTAACTAACCCTATGTTTTCTCCAAATTCCATCATTAAATCACTACTGAAAAATATTCCACGGTTATTTTCCACGGTCAGAAGGCCTTCCCAAAGATGCATTTCAGATGGATAACTAAGAAACTCAAACTCATAATCCTTTGTTTTTAGCTTATCTCCAGCTCTTTTTATAATAACCTCATCCATAAATCCAAATCCATTTAATTGTTGCGCCGTCGTCTGGGAGCAAACTACCTTGGCTTTTGGAAAATGTTTTAAAATAAGTGATAAACCTCCACATTCATCCGATTCAAAATGAGAAATAAAAATATACCTCAAATCTTTACCATTTAGTGCCTTTTTTAAATCTGGGAGCATCGCCTCCGCTTGTTTCATGTTTCCAGTATGAATTAACATTGGTTCCTCTGCTAAAAGCATATATTGATTAAAAGAGAGATTAATTTGTGGAATATACGTAGAAAATTGATATAGATCCTTACCATTAATTAGCATAATATAAACTCCTTTCTTTGCTATCTTATAATTCATTTAATTTTTACTTATTATATAACAAAAGCATTTCTTTAAAAAGTGAAAAGTTTATAAATTATAAATTAAATAAGTATTTTTAATGATATTTCTTTAAAAATATCTTGTAATATTTAGTACATAGTATATGATAAATGTAATTACTAAAAATCAGCAACAATAAAGGAGGTATTCTATGTCATATTTTAATGTGAGTAACATCAAGTACGAAGGATCTACCAGTAAAAATCCATTTTCATTTAAATTTTACAATCCAGAAGAACTCATTTTAGGAAAATCTATGAAGGAACACTGTCGATTTGCTATGTCTTATTGGCATACCTTTACCTATATGGGAAATGATCCTTTTGGTGGTGCTACTATGTTAAGACCTTGGGATAAAACCGAAGACAGTATGGAAATGGCTATTGAACGTGTGCATGCTGCTTTTGAGTTTATGGAAAAAATGCAAATTCCTTTCTTTTGTTTTCATGATAGGGACATTGCACCTAGGGGCGAAACTCTGCAAGAAACAAATGATAACCTAGACCAAATTGTTACAGTTATAAAAGAAGAAATGAAACGCACTAATATCAAATGTCTATGGGGAACTACCAATGCTTTTAGTGAAGATAAATTTGTTCATGGCGCTGGAACCTCTTGCAATGCTACTGTCTTTGCTTATGCTGGAGCACAAATCAAAAAAGCTTTGGAGATTACCAACGAGCTTGGTGGTGAAAATTATGTATTTTGGGGTGGACGTGAAGGATATGAAACTCTCTTAAATACGGATATGGGACTAGAACTAGATAATCTTGCCCGTTTACTAAAAATGGCTGTGGATTACGCAAAAGAAATAGGATTCACAGGACAATTCCTAATAGAACCAAAACCAAAGGAACCCACAAAACATCAATATGATTTTGATACCGCAACTGTTTTAGCATTCCTTAGAAAATATGATCTACTAGACTATTTCAAATTAAATATAGAAGCAAATCATGCTACTTTAGCTCAACACACATTCCAACATGAGTTACATCAATGTCGAGTTAATGGTGTTTTAGGAAGTGTAGATGCAAACCAAGGGGATTTATTACTTGGATGGGATACCGATCAGTTCCCTACCAATATTTATGATACCACACTTGCTATGTATGAAATCTTGTTAGCTGGAGGACTTACTAAAGGTGGATTAAATTTCGATTCTAAAGTCCGTCGTGCTTCTTTTGAAGAAGACGATTTATTCCTTTCTTATATTGCCGGCATGGACACCTTTGCTCATGGTTTAAAAGTTGCTGCTGCTTTATTAGAAGATCGTGTATTCGAAGACTTCAAAGAAAAACGCTATGCAAGCTATCAAGAAGGGATTGGTAAGGATATTGTAGACGGTAAAGTTGGTCTAAAGGAATTATCGGCTTATGTTCTTGAACATGGTGTAACACCAAACACTTCTGGTCGTCAGGAGATGCTTGAATCTATCTTAAATCAGTATCTTATTAACGTAAAATAAAAATACAACAATTAGGGCAAAAAACAGGCTTCTATCAACCTGTTTTTTGCCCATTTTTTTATTATAATATTGATTCCTCTACCAAATCATTTTTTAAGAAATAGAACTTTTTCTCAATGATTAAAATGAACAAGCACAAAACTCCAAATACAATTCCCTCAACTATAAATAATTCTAAACTAAATCTATTCCATAAGAAAATATGAGATGTTACATTAAAAGTAAGATGCCAAATAGTCATGAGCAACATATTTCCATTTGATTTATTGTATACCCACGTCATTAAAATAGACATTTCTATAATAGTGATAGTATATAACGCAAACCCTAATATGCCCCCTGTAAAGTTTAAATGCCAAATTCCCCATAAAATGCCAACAATCAAGCTACTTATAAATGGCGTATACTTTTTTTGTAGATTAGGCAATAAAAAGCCTCGCCATCCAATTTCTTCTGCAGCACATCCTACCAGAAACGCAATAAAGTTTAGTATGTAAAACGACAGATTCCCTTTCCATGGGAAATAATCGATCTTGTAATAAGTCATAATAAAACTGCTTACAACGATAACAATGCCCGGGATCGCAATGGTAGGTATTAACCACTTCAAAAAAACCTTATCCACATTAAAATGGACTTTTATATCGTTGATGATTGTTTTATCTTTCATTATGAGTGCTATAAAGACTACTGCGAAACCAGGAGCCAATTGTGTAAAAGATACCCCGTATTTCCCTGCAGATTGAAATACAACATGTAATGTTAACAGCAAAAAGCTGAATACAAATGTAATAATATAAAAGGACACCAAGTAATATTTGCGAATCTTCTTTTCCACCTTTATTCCTCCTCGTAGTATTTCATTGTGTCATCTTTATCGCTTTTTATCATTATAATTTTATATAAATAATTCATATATACCAAGGAGTATTATGATACACGCTGAGATCTTTTCTGTATAATTAGCTAATTTACTAGATGATATCATTTCTCCAATATAATACCCCAACTTAATAAACAAAAAACTGAATATTAATGATACTAATGAAGTCGCACAAATATTTAATTCAGATAGACTTGCACCTAAACCTAGACCAATATTATTTATGCTAAGAACAAACCCAAGAATGATGGCCTCCTTAAAATCAATTGTTTTAGAATTATCTTTATCTATGACTTCAGGATGTTTCAGCATTTCATTATATATATTCATAGACTCATAACTATTCATTTGTACAATTTTATGGGTTTCTTTCTTGAATGCATTAATCAACATATATAACCCAAATAATATGAGTATTAAACTTCCAAACACATTTGTATATATGGGTGTTACAAACTCTAAAATTATTTTGCCAAATAGCATAGCTACAATTGTACCTATACAAGAAATGAACGCAATTATTAAATTTATAATAATGTTAATCTTTATTTTTTTAGTCGCGTAACTTAATCCGATAATGAAATTATCGCTACTTGAGGATATCGCAAAGAACACAATCGATAAAATATGCATACCATACTCCATTTTGCTTAATTCTAAAGTATCATATGTAAATCAACTATGACTGTTACATACTATGCTGGTCCTAGCATTTATGGATGCTTTTCATTTTCTTTTTTACTTAAGTAATCTTCCCATTAGCCTTAGATTTTAAATCCTGCGCAAGATTTCCAAAGTGTGTAATTTGTTCTTCCATCTCTGAAACTTTTGTATGATACCCTTTAATTTCAAATAAAATATCATCTGAACAAATAGAGGCATCTTGAGAAAGGGTAGCAACCATGCTTACTAATTCTGAAGATTCATCAGATGAGGCTATCAATTCTTCAACACAAGCAGTAATTTCCTGAACGGCCATGTCAATGGATACAGCTTCTTTATGAATATTCTCGAAGGTATCATGGGTAAGATTCATAGCCGTACGCTGACCAATTAATTCATCTGTTGATTTAGTAATTTTGGATACGGTTTCTTTAGTACTAATTTTATTTGTCTGAACAAGCGAATCAATGGTGCTCACTGCCAACTTGGTTTCATCTGCTAATTTACGAACTTCTTCAGCAACGACTGCAAAACCTTTTCCATGTTCTCCTGCCCGTGCAGCTTCAATAGATGCATTTAATGCCAAAAGATTTGTCTGGTTGGCAATTCCCATTATAGTATCTACAATGGAAGCAATTTTTGCAGAATTATCTTCTAATGCTCTTACCACATTCATAATTTCTTTGTTTGTTCTTTCCGATGCATTAAGACTGATTTCTTGTGTGGCGATTGCTGCAGTCCCATTCTTAATCGAACTAAGAAACTCTAACGTTTTAGAACTTATACTCGTAGTATTTTCTGCTACTTGATGAATCTCTCCTTCTATTTCAGTAAGAACGGAAACATTTTTCGACATATAATCGGATTGGTCTATGGTTATTTTTTTTAGGGATTCTGCCTGTGAATGGATGGCATGAAAACGGTCTGTATTATCCGCAGAACTTATTTTCAATGCTTCCGTATTTTGAAATAAATCTATAGAAAGGTTTTTAATATTTTGGAGCATCTCTTGAAGATGGGAAGAAATGTTAGTGGCTTCCTTTTCTCGTTTACTGGCAAGACTAAATAATTTGTCAAAAGATTTAACAATATATATAGCAATTAACATTACCCAAAAATAACAAAAATAACGAATTGCAATATCTCTTGAAATCTTGATAAAGGCATCAAGCTGAATCGGAAAGAGATTCCACATAAAAATATCTATACTCATTGCTGCTACAAAGGCATATATTATTACCCTTATATCAAAGAAAAAAACCGCCGCTACAATCAAAAAATATCCTAATGCATGGGTTTCGGCAGCATTTTCAGTGGTTAGCCTCATCAACACTAACAATACTGTTAATGAAAGAATCATAACCCATTTTGTCCATTTTTTTGTGGAGAAACTTGCGTTTATCCATAATAATACAATGGCATTTAATATAATTCCACCCCATAAAATACCAAGTATTCCCCATGTCATGTTTTCACTAGCTAGCCCTGCAACCATAGTCCCTGTTGTTGCCAGTCCCATTACAATGGATACTGTTGTAACAATTATAAAATAATATTTCTTTGCTGCTTGATCAATCATTTTCCTTGTTTCCCGATTTTTCCCCAAATTAGTTTCCAATGTTCTTCTCCTTGTTGTTTTCATTAGTTACTTCGATCTCATTTTACGAATACTTTAGTTAAACTATATTATATTCTATCATTTAATTTAACATCTTACAATTAATTACAATTAATTGTATTATCGACCTAACATGAAGAACAAAAGGCTTTCTCTAATTAAGGGTGATTTTTACTTATCACTTTTCGGTTTAAAGGCTTGCACATAAACAAAATTTTCATTGTTTCTATCCATCTTATAATCTTTGGAAAGAATAGCATCAATAAATTCTTTTCCACCAGATTCTATTGCAACAAGGCGCATTCCTAGTGCACTTTCAACATCACTTACTGTAACATCATCTAGAAAAACTTGTTCTCCCGTTCGTAGCATATTCGATGGAATATATAATATATCTCCAAGATTTTCCCCCTTGTCTTTTACTTCCCTAATCTGATTTATCAAATCTTGTCCTATAATGAGACCAGATACCGTGATGGTTTCTCCAAAAAAATCATTTCGAATACAAATGACATGAATGGAAACTTCGGGAAATAATTCCATGATTTCTGAAGTAAATCTTTGTATCGTAGGATACGTTAATTTTCCCGTTGCCATGGTTACTGTCTTTACTATATTCTTTTGTAAACTTTTATATCCATCCTCTTTTTTTATATTGACTAGTGCTTCCTTAAATTCATCAATGAACAATCGCATCATGCCTACACCATTTTCTAACTGGATATATCCATCATAACGTTCTTCTTCTGGAAAATCTCTTTGTGCCGTAATGTACCATTCATCACTAGCATGAATAAAGTGAAGGCCATATTTTTCATAAAACTCGTTCTGCCTGCTTTCTATCATATCGATAACAGCACCTGCCTCTTGTTTATTAAATAACTCCAGTGGATATAACCCATTCCTATACTTTGTTATACCAGCTGGAACTACAGAGACGCTCCGCATAAAAGGAAGGTATTTTGATAAATCATCGATTGATCGCTTAAGCTCATCTCCATCATTTACATTTTTGCACAACACAATTTGTCCATTCATTTCAATATGATTTTCATATAATATTGGTAGATATTTAAGTTTATCACCTGCAAACCTATTATGAAGCATTTTGCACCGTAATTCTGGATTGGTTGTCTGTATGGAAATATTGATAGGTGCCAAATGCATTCGTATAATTCTATCTATATCTTTTTGCTCCATATTTGTCAAAGTAATATAGTTACCCTGTAAAAAAGAAAGTCTCGAATCATCATCTTTAAAATATAGAGTTTCCCTCATTCCCGGTGGCATTTGGTCGATAAAGCAAAACATACATTTATTTGTGCAAGATCGATAATCACTCATCAAACTATTGTCAAACTCAATTCCTAAATCGTCATCATAATCTTTTTCAATCTCTAGTAACCATTCTTCCCCGTCTTGCTTTCTTATTAAGACTTCAATATATTCATCCTTGATTAAATATCTGTAATCAAATACATCCTCTATTTCTTCATTATTAACAGCTAACAGAAAATCTCCTACTTCAACTTCCATCTCTTCTGCAATGGAACCCGGATATATTTCTATAATTAGATGTTCCTGACTCTTTTTTTTATTCAAATATAGTCATCCTCTCAAAACATTTTTCCAAATGTTATAGCTTTTCTAAAGTGCATAATTGATTTTAACATATTGACCTATGCAATACTATTTATTATCAAGATATTGTTCTTTCACATAGATCCATGTTTTGCCATTATCTTCAGAATGATATAGCGCTTTAATTCCACCTTTATAATCTCCATCTTGTCCTTGACCTACTAAAAGCAAAACCTCTCCATTTTCTTCATATGGCATTCCCGGAAAATCAAAGGGTTCTTGCACTTGATCTTCTCCTAAAGACACTTCCATTGTTGGCAAAGAAATTTCTTCATAAGAAAGACCTCCATCTGTCGTCCGATAAAGTTCTGCTTGGCTGCCTCCATTATGAGACAATGCAATAAATCCAAGGGATTCATTAATGAAAAC
>DATESN010000003.1:0-4190 GCA_035270785.1 Lachnospiraceae bacterium
TATTTTGAATCTGTTTAGCCACTCCCTCTTTATTAATGCATGAAATGATTCTATACACGCATTGTCCCATGGAAAAGCTTTCTTTGAATAACTGTTTATAAATCCTTCTGTTGCCTCCTTATACGCACTACAGGTATATTGTATACCCCTGTCACTATGCATGACCAATGGCTTATCTATTCTTCTTGCTTTCTTCGCTCTATTAATCGTTTCTACAACCCATTTAGCTTCTAGGGTTGTACTAAGCTCCCATGCTATGATTTTACGGGAAAACAAGTCCATAATACTTGTTAAATATACAAATCCTTCATAGGTCCAAATATAAGTTATATCTGAACACCAAACAGCATTTGGCTCACTTGGATTAAATTCCTCATCCAATATATTTTTTAGTTCTATGCTAAAGTCTGGATCTATCGTTGTTACAGTATATGGTTTAACATATTGAGCTCTAATGCCTAGCTCACGCATATAGTTTCCGACTGTCTTCTCACTGATTTTTTCTCCCTCACTTTTCAGTACATTTGTGATTTTAGGAGCTCCATAATTCTGATGAGATTCGTTGTATATCGCAATTATTTTTTCCATAATAGCTTCCTTGCGTTTTTGCCTATCTGAAGGAAGTCTTTTTCTAAATGAATAGTAGCCATTTCTTGAAACGCCTAATACTCTAAGCACCCCACTGACATTCAGCCGGCGTTCGCCTTCATCGTTCAATTTGTCTTCCATTTCGGATGTTGCAATGAAGAGAGCTTCTGTCAGTTTCCCAGGATGCCGATCGCTTTTTTTAATATATCTAATGCATCCTGTGTATCTCTTAATTCTCTACGCAGTCTTGCATTCTCCTTGGCTTCATCAGATTCATAGTTACCGGAACCTCTAGTTGGTACTTCACCATTGTTTTCTTTTACTGCTTTTGCCCATACGCTAAGTGCTGTGCGGCTAATTCCCAGCTTCTCTGAACACCCTTTTAGACCTAGATCCTTATGTTCAAAGTAATACCTAACCGCATCCTCTTTAAACTTTTTATCAAACTGTTTACTCATGTTAATTCCTCCATCTATTATAGTATTAATTATAACTTATAAATAGGAACTGTCCACTTTCAACTTGTACCATTTATATTCTACCACCATGATAGCAGCGATGTAAAAAAGGAACTTCTTGATTGTGGTTTTACAGAAATATCATATGTAGAACTTAATGAGTATTTTTATATTGTGAAGGGCACACTACTTCATAAATGAGTAATTTAAAAGACAGAGTTTTTTGAACTCTGTCTTTTAAATTTATGACATGTAGAAAGATTGAGAGAGCTAGATTAATTCGCGTAACTTTTCTTTATCAATAATATTGATGGAACCTCTTGACTGTTCGAGAATTCCGTTTGTCTGAAATACTTTCAGCATACGAGAAACAACTTCTCTGGCACTTCCAATGTATTTTGCGATTTGCTCCTGAGTAAAATGAAGTTCATTCGAATTTGTTTTTGTTATTTCGTCCAATAGGAAGATAGCAAGTCTTTTATCAAAGCTCATAAAGAGTATTTGTTCCATTGCCCACATAACATCTGAAAATCGTTCATTGGTATTTTTGTATGCAAAGTTTTCAACATATACGTTTTGATTACTGAGCTTACTAAATGCACCAATATTTATAAGATAAGCATCTGTGTCGCTTTCGGCATCAATATGCACATCAAAGGTAATGCTATTTATAATACAAGAAGCTGATAGTACGCAAACATCACCAGGTGAAAGGCGATATAAGGTTATTTCACGTCCGTCTTCAGACAATATGTAGACACGTAGTCCACCATTTTTTATCAGCAGGACACCGAGACATTCACTGTCCGTACTATGAAGATTAAAGCCCTTGTTATATGAAACATTTACAATATTGCTTTCTAATAAATTTATTTCTGATTCACTTAATTTATCCCAAAAATCAAGGCGAGATTTGATATATGCTAATTCATCTTTTTCAATCATGTAAAATCCTCCAATCATAACTTTATTATAGCAAATTTTATTTTGAATAACAAAAATAAAGCAATACCAATTTAGTATTACTTTATTTTACATACTATAGAATTTTATTCAGTAACGATATCATAGTTCCAGTCAATAATACCACCAAAATCATATACATTGGAGTACCCAAGCTCAACAAGATCCGCAGCTGCAAGGGCACTTCTGCGACCACTGCGGCAATATACCAAGATTGTAGCAGACTTGTCTGTCAATGTTTCCTCAGCTTTTTCTAAAATGTCGGTATCAGGAATGAGTATTGCGCCATCAATATGTCCAGTGTTAAATTCCTCTTCGGTTCTAACGTCTAAAATTGTAATAGTACTGTCTTTATCCATCATATCTTTTGCTTCTTTTGCGGTTATTGTGGAATAATCAGAAGCAGCGGAATCATTTTTAGAGCTACACGCGCTTAAAGTGGTTATTATGAGGATTAGAAACAATATCAATAAATTTTTGTTTTTCATAATACAAACTCCTTACAGTATAAAATTCAATTGTGTAATGACATTTATGATTAGACCAATACTAGTGCTTGCCGAGGACAGAAATTTGTACATTTTCCACAACGGATACAGGCGTCAAGATCAACAGTAGGTGCATCAACCCCTGTTTGCTTTAATGCATTTACTGGACAGATAGGTACGGATGGACAGGGGTGGTTCTGTGGACAGCTTTCTTTTACAACAACTAAAGTTTTTGTATTCATATTTGTCATCCTTTCGTATATTAATAATTTCTTATCTGATTATACAATGATTAAACAGTACTATCTGTAACACAATCACATTCAGGTATATCCATGTAAAAACATGTTGTTATTTACCATTACATAATTTCATGAATGCTAGAGAAGCAGGGGAAAGAAATTTGTTTTTATGATAAATGATATGATATTGACGATGGAACGTTAAGCCATTTATGTTTAATCTGGCTATTTGATTTCTATCTATATAATCCTGTACTAATTGTAAAGGGAGAATTGAAATTCCTATTCCTTTAGAGACACCATGAACAATTGCTTCCGTACTACTACTTTCCCAAAGTGGATTTAGGAAAATGTTGTGGAGAGATAATATGGATTCAGCAAGTTCACGGGTACCGCTGTTTTTCTCTCTCATCAGGAAATGCTGATGGGATAACTCATCGATAGAAACGCTTTTGCTTTTGAGGAGCGGGTTATTTATATCACAAATTACGATAAGTTCATCCTTGATAAAATCTGTCGAAACAATATTTTCTGAATGAATCATACCTTCTATCAAGGCAAAATCCAACTCATTTTCTAAAACTAACTGTTCGATAACGTCCGAACTGTCAATGGTGACAAAGGCTTGGATATTAGGAAAGCATGCTGAAAACTTTTTTATAAAGTCGGGCATTAAATGAGTCCCAATGGTAATACTGGAACCGATTTTTAATTGGCTAGTGGCATCAGAACTCCTTACAGAAGTTTCCAATTCTTCGAATAATGAGTTTATATGAAGGGCATAGTCATATACAGTTTTACCGGTTTCCGTTAAATATATTTTTTTAGATATTCGGTCAAAGAGAGGGGTACCATAATAAGATTCCAGCTCTTTGATAGCGTTACTGACTGCTGGCTGTGAAATGTAAAGCTTTTTGGCAGCTATCGTAATACTTTTTTCTTTGCAGACAGAAATAAATATTTTCATATGTCGTAATGTCATAGTAGATCTCCTATACATAATTAAAAGGTTATGAATAATATTATATAATATAATTATACTTATGTAAATGTTAGCAGTATAATGAAATCTTTAGGAGGTTCATTAGGATGAAGAAGGATATAAAATTTTATTTCAAGTTATTTGCATCCACATTTTATTTAAGTGCGTTTACATTTGGTGGTGGATTTGTAATTATTCCATTGATGAGAAAAAAGTTTGTGGATCAATATAAGTGGATAGACGAAAAAGAGATGCTTGATTTAACGGCAATTGCCCAAGCATCACCAGGTGCGATTGCCGTCAATGCAGCAATACTTGTTGGATATAGATTAGCAGGAATTTTAGGGGCAATGATTACAATCTTAGGGACTGTTTTACCGCCATTACTTATATTATCGTTGATATCACTAGCATATACGGAATTTCGGGATAGTCTGATTGTTAAATATGTACTCAGAGGAATGCAGGC
>DATESN010000004.1:0-53463 GCA_035270785.1 Lachnospiraceae bacterium
AAGGGCTTAAAAAAATAATTGTTGGTACAAATAGTAATCTAATCGCACCACATAATTATGAAAGTGTAGGTTTTAAGATTTGTCAAAGGAGAAAAAATGAAACCGAAACTAAATTTTCGGGTGATTATCTTGACTATGAAACAATTCTATAATGAGAAACATATTCCAATTTGCGTAGAACTTTAAGCTTCCCATTATATTTAATATAGTAATCGTTACTAATAAAAAAATATATATAAATCGGAATTTAAGGAGGATTTTACTTTGAATCCATATTTAGAATGTCCAACAGCTACAACAAAGAACTTTACTATTAGGCTTATAAGCGAAGATGATAGCGAGTCAATTTTTAAATGCTATAACGATAAAACAGCCGTTAAGTTTATGAATGATGACAACTGTGATTTTGGATTTTATATCGATTCTCAGGAGAAGATGTCAGAGACAATAGGATACTGGCTGGATTTTTATAAAAAGCAATACTTCATTAGATTTTCATTAGTAGCCAATGCGACAGGTGAAGCAGTTGGGACAATCGAAGGATTTGGTGGAGAAACAGGAGTACTTCGTGTCGATATAGCTAGCGCCTATGAAAAAACATCATATCTATCTGAAATATTCATTTTTGCTAAAGATAATTTTCATGAGATTTTTGGAAATGAATATCTGGTAACAAAAGCTATTCCTAATGCAGTAGAACGTCGTCAGGCTTTAAAAATTAATGAATGGGAATACATTAATACATTCAGAGAGTATCAAGATTATTATAAGATTAAAGTAAAAATCTAATGGACTTAAGGAATACATTAACAAATATTAATTATAAATCTAAGCGATTTTCAAGATTTACTAACTCTAAACTTCCCATTATGTTTATAAAGGACAGGCTTGGAATAGTTATAATGGGATAAAAAAAGTTTGTCTTATGCATTTTTAAGATTACAACAAGCAATAGGAAGGAAGGAATTAGTATGCAAGCAGTTTTTATTATTCTAGTTGCTATATTCGTTTTCGTCGCCGCCATACTCATAGTGGAAACCAAAACTCAAAATAAAAAAATAAAGCAATGGATAAAAGATTCTTTTGGGGAGAAGCCAACAAAGATTGAATATGAATGGGATAAGGTTGGATATTATTGGACCGAATATGGCTGGTCAATACCAGAGGATGAGAAGGTAGATGATGTAACATGGGATGATTTGGAGTTAAACAACGTATTTTCGCGAATTAATAATTGTAATTCTTATGTTGGAGAGCAGATCTTATACTCGAATCTTCATTGCATGGAAAAAGATAATAAAAGTAGAGAATTAATGGAAAAGAAATTTGATTATTTTACATCCAATATGAAAGAACAGGAAGACATACAATTTGAATTATGGAATCTTGGCAAAGAGGAAGGCAGTTACTATATTCCTATGTTTATTAATAATCTGGATGCATTTGGGTTGCCGGGCATATGGGGATTTCGGATGATGCAACTCTTATTAGTTTTAACTATGTTGGCAGCAATCATTTTTCAGGGGTCAATATTTATATTTGCTGCTGTAGGTATCTTTTTTATTAATATGGTTGTATATGCAATGAAAAAAACCAAGTACGAAGTGAATCTGGATACACTTGGTGGCATCATCCGCTTAGTGAAGGCAGCGAATAAGATTGCTGATACAAAGAAGTTTGCATATGAAGAAGAATTTCATGATTTGAAAGGAGCCACGGCACCTTTCAGGAAGATGGCCCATATGGTAGGTGTAATGCAGAAAAGAAAACAAGCAAGTCTAACAGGAGATGCCATCGCAATATTTTATGATTATATCATCGGAGCTACGCTATGGGATTTTACTAGATATAATCAGATTATGAATATCTTGATAGGAAAGCAGGAAGAGTTTCTGAAATTATTTAACACAGTTGGTGAAATTGACATGGCGATATCAACCCTATCGTTTCGTTCAAGCCTTCCATTCTATTGTACACCTACGTTTCGTAAACAACCGGTATTGCAAATGGAAAAAATCTATCATCCACTCATCGATAAGCCGGTTTGTAATACCGTTAACCTAGAACGGAGTTGTCTTATTACCGGTTCGAATGCGTCGGGAAAGTCAACCTTTATCAAAGCAATTACCATAAACATTATTCTAGCGCATAATATCTATACCTGTATGGCAACAAAGATGGTGATACCATATGCAAGAATTATTACATCCATGGCTGTCCGTGATGATCTTATGGCAGGTGAAAGTTATTATATTAAGGAAATCAAGTATCTCAAACGAATCATTGATAATCTAAGTGAAGAGAGACTAGTTATCTGTGCAATCGATGAAATTTTACGTGGAACCAATGCCCAGGAGAGAATTGCAGCTTCAGCGTCGATATTACAATATCTGCATAAGAAGAACTGTTTAGCTATCGTTGCTTCACATGACATAGATCTAACCAAGATATTAGAAGGATTGTATGATAATTTTTATTTCTGCGAACAGATACAGGAAAATGATATTGTCTTTGATTATAAGATTCATGATGGTATTACAACTTCAAAGAATGCAATTCGGCTTCTTGAATATGTGAAATTTCCTAAGGAAATAATAGAGGTTGCCAGACTGTATGAGCAAACGGTGAAGTTAATGTAACTTCCCATTATATTTATAACGAATTGAGTTTAAAAGAAAACAAAGAGTCGCCGTTGTTGTAAATGTCGAATTAAAGAGTAGATTAATAGGAGATAAGATTATGGGTATTACGATAGAAAAACTAGACATAGTTTATTGTAAGAAAATGGCTGAATTACTGAATTCAGATGAAAAGTTACATTTAGTACTTTCACCGAATAGGCTTCATACAAGCATTACCGGACAAGAATATTATGATGTTTGCAAAGCATGGGAAATAAGAAAAAATGGTAACAATTTTGTTGTTTTATATGATGAAAAACCGATTGGCTCTATATCATATCATAAAAAGAATAGCTCATTGGCAGGTTGTGGATATTGGATAAAAAGTAGTTTATGGGGTAAAGGATATGGGAAAGAAGTCTTTTCAATGTTTTTACCAATTATTAAAAATGCAGGTTGTGAATATGTAACTGCAAGTATTTTAAAGGGTAATGTAGCATCATGGAAGATCTGGATGAAATATACAATAGATATTAAAGAAGACGAATATAGATATACGCCACTAATAAAGTTGATTTAAAGTACTGTATCGATGTGCATTCTTTATATATTATGCCGTAGTAGTCCTCAATTGCAAAGCAAAGTATTATATTCATGGAAAAAGGATGATAATTCGTATAAAAACAATTACAAATTACTAATAAATGGGGATTATGAATGATTGTTAACGGTTAAGAAGGATTGGTAAGCAAAAAAACACTATGATAAGAAAAAGAAATGAAAAAATAAAGTAACTGTGATAGTATGGAACAAGAAACGGTAATAATAATATAGTGAAGGTGAATAAATAGGCACAACAAAAATAGGGGAATAATGGGATAATTATAGAAAATATAAAAGAATGCGATAGAAAAAACATAGAAAGATGTAAAAATAGAAGCGAGGTACACAGTGAGAATAGGTATGGGATATGATGTTCATAGATTAGTAGAAAATAGAAAATTAATAGTAGGTGGAGTGGAAATACCTTTTGAAAAAGGATTGCTTGGGCATTCTGATGCAGATGTATTATTACATGCTATCATGGATTCGCTACTTGGGGCAGCTGCACTTGGAGATATTGGAAAGCATTTTCCAGATACAAATGATGCTTATAAAGGTGTTTCAAGTGTTGCATTGTTAGAGCAGACGGGCAAGTTATTGGAAGAAAAAGCTTTTTTCATAGAAAACATTGATGCAACCATTATTGCTGAAAACCCCAAAATGCGTCCTTATATTGAAGAGATGCGACAAACTATCGCAGATGCATTAATGATAGACATAAGCCAAATCAATGTCAAAGCAACGACAGAAGAAGGATTAGGATTTACTGGAGCGGGAGAAGGTATTTCAGCACAATCGATTTGCATGTTAACAAGTCCCATAGATTTTACAACAATGGAAGTCTCCAACATGAATCAAGAAGAAGGCGGCAAATCTTGTGAGGGATGTAGTGGATGCTCAAAAAATAAATAAACGATAGGGGTATCATGGAAAGAGATATGATCATTGTGTCAGATTATAAAGATTCTGTGTTGACGAAAGAATTGTGGCAGGAAGTATTTGCAGAAGATAGTGCAAAGTTTGTAAACTATTATTTTTCTAACAAAGTTCCTGGAAACAAAGTTTTTGCTATACTAGATCAAGAAGGCACAAACCTATGTGCCATGCTTCATTTAACAAAATATGTAGGAGTTTTAAATGAAAAAGAACACGAAGTGCATTATATAGTAGGTGTAGCAACAAAAGAAAGGTATCGTCATCAAGGGTTCATGAAAGAAATGTTGATAAAAGCACTTCAATCTATGAGTAAAAAGGAGGAACCCTATACATTTTTGATGCCAGCTAACCCTAAAATATATGAACCATTTGGTTTTTCTTATATTTATGACAGACCTGTATTATCATTAAATAAACAAGTCTTATCAGAAAAAATGTTAGCATTTGTGGCGCAAACTGGAAAAAGCAGTCATATCTTACATAAGGAATACGGACGTATTGAGCTATCTGTATTGCATAATGAAGATAAAGAAGAACTAATAGAATTTTCCAATGGTTATTTAAACGGACATTACCAGGTATATATGAAGAGAACACTATCCTATTATAATACGTTGCAAAAAGAGTTGTATAGTGAGAACGGAAACATTTTTATTCTGAAGGATGAGGGACGTATCATAGGTTTCTTCATGTACGCAAAGGAAAATAATATTGAATTTATACAAGAAGCGATCATCAAAGATGAATATAAAAGATTCCAATTGTTCGTGGAAGAAAAAGAAAGAAAACCTATTATTATGGCACGAATTCTGGATTTAGAGCAGTTCGGTCAATATTTAGTACCTTCAAACAACGTTATGTTAACTATAAGGGTATTAGATTCTTTAATTTCAAAAAATGAAGGAATATTTTTATTTAATGGATCAAAAATAACAAAAATACAAAATGATTCATCAAAAGTAATAGATAGTGCAATAAAAGTAGAATTTGAAATTTCAATCAATCAATTAACGGAAGTTCTGTTTGGGTATAAGGAAGATAAACGATTTCAAGGAATTCCTACTTTGTCAGGGGTATTTATCAATGAAATCGTATAATTCTATTGACAAAGATTAAACTTTTGCATATGCTTTAAGTAGTTTTTAGTTAAAAAAAGAAAATTGATTTATCATAATATAGAAAAGCGATGAGCGAATAGAGTATATCAAAAAAAGATAGCAGAGAGGGATTGCCACAGGCTGAGAACAATCCTTATTGGACATTGATAGAAGTGCATTCGTTAGCTGATGTGGTGAAGTAACAGTAGCCAAATCCGGAAAACGTACGTTACACGTTTCAAGCGTAAGGCATTGCCTTATATTAGAGTGGAACCGCGAATAACTTCGTCTCTTTGTTGAGATGGAGTTTTTTTAATCAAAGAAGGTAATTAAAATGGGATTTATTAAAAATGTGAAACAAGAGATTAAAGTAATAAGGGAAAGGGACCCTGCTATACATTCCAATATGGAAGTGTTTTTGTACCCAAGCTTTAAGGTTATGCTTCATTATAAAGTGGCACATAAATTATATGTAAATGGTCATTATTTTTTAGCAAGATGGGTTAGTCAAAGAGCAGTGCGAAAAACAGGTATTGAGATTCATCCAGGAGCAATCATAGGGGAAGGACTCTTTATAGATCATGGAAATGGTGTTATTATAGGAGAGACTACTATTATTGGAAAGAACGTCACCTTGTATCAAGGGGTCACCCTTGGAGGAACAGGTAAAGAACAAGGAAAAAGGCATCCAACCATTGGGGATAATGTTATGATCAGTGCAGGGGCAAAAGTACTTGGTTCCTTTTTAATAGGAGAAAACTCAAAAATTGGGGCAGGTAGTGTTGTATTAGAGGAAGTACCACCGAATTCTACAGTAGTTGGAGTTCCTGGAAGAGTAGTTAAGAGAAATAATTTGTTTTTTCCAAGAGACGATATGGATCAGTGTAACTTACCTGACCCAGTTCAGGATGATATTTGTAATCTGCAAAGTGCCAATAGCTCCTTAACCAATAGGCTGATTGAGATGGAAAATGACATGAAAGAAATAAAAAGGATACTGAAAGAGGCATCCTCTAAATCTTCTTCATTATAGAAAGGAAGAAATAAAATGAAAATTTATAATACCTTATCAAGGAAAAAAGAGGAATTTGTTCCAATAGAAGCAGGAAAGGTTCGCATGTATGTTTGTGGGCCTACGGTTTATAATTTAATTCATATTGGCAATGCCAGACCGATGATTGTATTTGATACAGTGAGACGTTATATGGAGAAAAAAGGGCTTGAAGTCAACTATGTTTCTAACTTTACAGATATTGATGACAAGATCATAAAAAAAGCAATGGAAGAAGGGGTAGACGCTACGGTTATCTCTGAACGATATATTGCGGAATGTAAAAAAGATATGGAAGCATTAAATGTAAAACCAGCGACTTGCCATCCTAAAGCTACAAATGAAATAGATGGCATGCTTGACATGATAGGAACGCTTATTGAAAAAGGACATGCATATGCAGCAAAAGACGGAACCGTTTATTTTAGGACGAGAAGCTTTGAAGAGTATGGAAAACTTTCTCATAAGAAGTTAGATGATTTGCAGGGTGGTAATCGAACTCTTTTGATTAGTGGTCAGGAACAAAAAGAGGATCCCCTTGATTTTGTCCTTTGGAAACCTAAAAAAGATGGGGAACCATATTGGGATTCTGCATGGTGCCATGGTCGCCCAGGTTGGCATATTGAATGTTCTGTTATGAGTAAAAAGTATCTTGGTGATGAAATAGATATTCATGCAGGGGGGGAAGATTTAGTATTTCCTCATCATGAAAATGAAATTGCTCAAAGTGAGGCTACAAACGAAAAATCATTTGCAAAGTACTGGATGCATAATGCGTTTTTAAACATTGATAATAAAAAAATGAGTAAATCTCTTGGTAATTTTTTTACAGTAAGAGACATTAGCGAAAAATATGACCTTCAAGTGCTTCGATTCTTTATGCTTTCCGCCCATTATAGAAGTCCCCTTAACTTTAGTGGAGACTTAATGGAAGCTGCTAAAACTGGCCTTGAAAGAATTGTTACAGCAGCAGAAAATATTAAGTATTTACAGGAAAATGCAATGTTAGATACGGTTACTACAAAAGAGCAGGAACTTATAAAAGAAGCAGAAGGTTTTATTGTTAAATTTGACGAAGCAATGGATGATGACTTTAATACAGCAGATGCCATTTCTACTATTTTCGAGCTGGTTAAGTTTACCAACACCACTGTAAACGAGAATAGTTCAAAAGAATTTTTAAAGGTATTATATGATGAAATCAAAGAGCTTATGGATGTAATGGGATTATTTGTTCATAAAGAAGTGGAAGTACTAGATAGTGATATAGAAAAATTAATTCAGGCACGACTTGATGCAAGATTAAATAAAGATTTTGCAAGGGCGGATGAAATACGTCAGGAATTGATTGATAAAGGAATTATTCTAGAAGATACTCGTGAAGGAGTAAAATGGAAGAGAGCATAAGCTTATTAAAGAAGATTAAGCAAGAATTTGAATGTAAAGAAGTTGATATAAAAACGTATTCGCCTCTTACCCTGGCTTATATGGGCGATTGCATTTATGATTTAGTGATACGAACTCTTGTTGTAGAAAAAGGGAATCGAGCCGCAAATAGCTTGCATAAAGCAACAAGCAGTCTTGTAAAGGCAGAAACACAAGCCACTTTGATAGAACTTCTTCAAGAGGAACTGACAGAGGAGGAATTGGCAGTGTATAAAAGAGGTCGTAATGCAAAATCCTATACTTCCGCAAAAAATGCAACGATGTCTGATTATAGAAAAGCAACAGGTCTAGAAGCACTACTAGGATATTTGTATTTAAAGGATGATTCGGATAGAGTTCTTTTTTTAATAAAAGCTGGCCTGGAAAAGATGAATGTAACAATCTAAATAGAAGAATGTTTTTAAGTGTCGTATCACGTTGAATGAAATGTAGATTCAATGATTAATTTAAGTGCACGTTTGCAACGCACGGAGGAGTGTAAAAATGGAAATACAAGAATTAACAATAGAGGGAAGAAATGCAGTAATTGAAGCATACCGAGCAGGAAAGCCTATTGATAAGATTTATATCTTAGATGGTTGCCAAGATGGACCTATGATGACGATTAAACGGGAAGCTAAGAAAAATGGAACAATGATGAAGTTTGTTGAAAAGGAACGTCTAGATCAAATGTCGGAGACGGGAAAACATCAAGGGGTCATTGCTTATGCAGCAGCTTATGAATATGCAGAAGTAGAAGATATTCTGGCGTTAGCAAAAGAAAAAGGAGAACCACCTTTTATTTTTATCCTCGATAATATTGAAGATCCACATAATTTGGGAGCCATTATTCGTACGGCGAATATAGCAGGAGCACATGGGGTTATTATTCCTAAAAATAGAGCAGTTGGATTAACAGCTACCGTTGCAAGAACTTCTGCCGGAGCACTGAACTATACACCAGTGGCTAAAGTTACCAATTTAGTAAAGACTATAGAAGATCTAAAAAAGGTTGGAATGTGGTTTGTTTGTGCGGATATGAAAGGAACAACAATGTATGACTTAGATTTAAAAGGATCCATAGGTCTAATCATTGGTAGTGAAGGGGACGGTGTTGGTCGACTTGTTAAGGAGAAATGTGATTATGTAGCATCCATACCTATGAAAGGTAACATAGATTCTTTGAATGCTTCCGTGGCAGCAGGGGTAATGGCATTTGAAATAGTAAGACAAAGACTTTTATAAGGTATTGAGAGGGAGCCATGGAAAATAATTACACGAACATAGTAGACGAAGAATTAATTGGACGTTTGCGAGATGGAGAAGCTGCTATAATCGATTTTATTATGGATAAATACAAAAATCTTGTGCGTAGTAAGGCAAAGTCTATGTTTATTCTTGGTGCCGATAATGAAGATTTAATTCAAGAGGGAATGATTGGATTATTTAAAGCAATTCGTGATTATGATAGTGGGCGTGATGCTAGTTTCTTTACGTTTGCAGATCTGTGTATTTCTAGACAAATGTATACAGCAATACAGGCTTCTGGAAGAAAAAAACATTCACCATTAAATTCTTATATATCATTGTACAGTGCAACTTTTGGAAATGATGGTGAAGATGGAGGCGTGGAACTTGTTCATATTATTGCCTCTGATACAGACAGAAATCCAGAAGAAATGTTAATTGATAAAGAGAATGTAGAAGTATTGGAAAATAGAATTGATAAAGAATTAAGCGGATTTGAAAAGCAAGTGTTAGATTTACATTTAACGGGAATGAGTTATATACAAATTGCAAAGGTTCTTGGTAAAGATGAAAAATCAACAGATAACGCATTGCAAAGAATCAAAGGAAAATTAAAAAAGATGTTAAGTAAAACCATTAAATAATCATTTCAAAATCGATATACTAAAAAAGCTACAAACCTCGTAACTATAAGATTTGTAGCTCTTTTTTAGAAAGCTAGCGATGGGAATCGGACCCATGACCTCCTCACTACCAATGAGGTGCGCTACCAACTGTGCCACGCCAGCTTAGATTCAAATGATTGCATTCGTAATCATTGTCACCGATTGCTATTTTAGCATAGACAAAAATGATTTGTCAATTGATTTGTTTTATTTAATACTTACTAACATCAAAAACATTTTCTAAATTGTTTTGGAATCATATTATATTTTTGTTTAAAGAGTCGATTAAAATATGATATATTATGAAAGCCACAATCCATAGAAATGTCAGTAATAAAGGAATCAGTTGTTTTAAGTAAAGACGCGGATACTTCTAAACGATAGTGGTTGACATAAAATATTTCTTTCAGAACTAATTTATACTGGGCTAATTGTTCTTTGATCGTAGAATATAGTTCTTCAAGACAGTGTTTAATGTATGATATAACGGTATAATACTAAATAAATATAGTGGATTTTAAGTACGGATAGAAAAGAGAAAAAATGCATCACAATAAAAAAAACGGATTAAATGAGATGCTTTGTGATTATCATAAAGTAGACCATGAAACAAATTACATCTATGTAGTAATTTCTGCTACTCCTACGAAATTCGGACGGGTTATTAGAAAGTTTATTCATCAAACATACAATCATGCTTCCATAGCCTTTGACAGAAATTTAGAAGAGTTATATTCCTTTGGAAGAAAACAAAATAAAGTTCCTTTAGTGGCAGGATTAGTGAAAGAATATCCAGAACGATTTTCTTTAAAGAAAGCGAAAAGTGTAAATATTTGTATTTATAGAGTTCCCGTTTCTAAGGAGCAGTTTGAAAAAGGAAGAAAAAGGATTCATGATATATTAAATGATGATGAGGAGTATTTGTATAATTTATTTTCGGTACTAACATATCCTGTTTTTCATGGTTTTTCCACATATAAAGCATATTCATGCGTGGAGTTTGTTGCTCATATGTTAATCTATATGGATGTACCGATGATTAATCGAAAAAAAAGGTACGAATACACTCCGGAGGAATTAGGAGAAAGTATTGTGGGAGACATGATATTTCAGGGGAATTTGCTAGAATATTGTGATTTTCAATCCATAGATTCGAAACATTTTTTTGAAAGACCTAATTATGTTAAATCTAGTGCAGATAGTTGTGTAACGATATCTAGATTGATTTATCGAAAAGTAAAGAGAAGATAAAAAGCAATACAGTTTTTTTATATGGAAAATTTTGTTGATTACATATCGGTTTTCATATATAATAGCTTAGATACAGAGGCAAGAAATTAATAACTTGCACAAAACACATATATGGGAGGAAATAAGATATGCTTAAATCAAAAATGGGTATTTCCATTGCACTGGTAAGTGCAACAATGTTTTTCCTGGGAGCTATTACTACAATTCCAGCATTATTATTAGCAGCGTATGTTTTGATTAGAGAGGATAATGAGTGGTTAAGAAAAACGGCAGCGAAAATGGTAGGGGTTATTGTTTTCTTTGGTCTTTGTTCTTTGGGAGTTTCCCTCATAAATGAATTTTTTTCTTTGATTAACATTATCATTCATTGGTTTGATCAATACGCGACCTATGTTTCGGTTCCAGCTAATTTAACTTCATTTTGTTATAGTATTATTTCAATTACTGAAAATGTTCTTTTGATTGTTATGGGATTTAAAGCGTTATCAATGAAATATGTTAAAATTAAATTGTTAGATAATTTAATTGATAAATTCATGTAATAATTCGTACATATTATAAAAATATATATAAATAATATTACTACTTTAAAATATTCTTGAAATAAGCAAGCAAGTTAATGTAAGTGAAGGCATGATTCAGAATATATAACAAGTTAAAGCTTGTGGATTGGAGTATATATGAGTAAGAATAGGATGAGTGCAATTCTTATGGGGTTTATTCTTTTTCTTGTTATTGCTATTGCGATTTTGATCATAACATTAAGCTTAAGACCAGAAAATACAACAACCGAAGTATTAATTGGAAATAAGCAAGACGTTTTAATTCAAGAAGGAGGAATACCTGAGGAAGAAGTTGACGAACAAGAAAAAGAAGTGGTGGCGGAACCTGTTATATCAGTGAAGTGGGTAAGGTCAATTGGTAAAGTTAATGTTCGAAGTCAGGATAACTCTGAAAGTGTAAAATTAGGAACCCTTTCAGACGGAGAAGAACTAGTGATGTTAGATGTTCTAGAAAGCGGATGGACAAAAGTGGAATATGATGGTGCAGAGGGATATGTTAAAAGTGAGTATTTAGAGTTCATTGTATCAACAGAGGAAGAACTGAAAGAATAGATCAATAATAAAGTATCATCATTAAAAATCCCCTATGGATTAATCCATAGGGGATTTTTATATATATTTTTATGAAGATTACCAAAGTGGTGAGATAGTCTGTGGCAAAGTATTGTTTTCTAAAATATGCTCACTGTGTTGACCTTGAATGATAGCAAGTATTTCAGGAGGTAAGGTAGCCATCTGCTGATTAATAATGGCCTGTGCATCAGGATTTAAAAAGAACTCTGCGGTATGGGGACAAGTATTTGTCTTAACAGCAGGAAGTTCGCCAGCAGCAATTGTGGTAGAGCCGCTTATTAAGGAGGAATGTTCAAGAGGTGTAAGCTCAAGAATACCAGGTATTTTGAAAGGACAATCTTCGGAAGCAGGTAATCCGCTATAAGCACATACCATACCAGAATAATGAACATCACAACTTTCAGTAGGAACAGTTCCTTCCGCAAAATATTCCGTAACCAGAGTTGCATCACAGATACCTTCAATAGGAAGTTTACCGGATTTGCTACATACAGTAGCGGTAACAATTCCACTTGGCATGGTAAAAGATTTATTAGGTAAATCTTCGTGTATTCTGGACATGGTTGCACGCCAAAGTGTTTTGGCCAACACCTTTTCAGATTCTGATTTCAAACTTACATTATTATCATAACCTACCCATGTGGTAGCTGTATAATAAGGTGTATACCCTGCAAACCACACATCTCGATAAGCTGTTGTTGTTCCGGTTTTTCCGGCAATTGCCATTCCAGCAAAGTTAGCTGGAGTTCCCGTACCTTTTGTAACAACATCTACCATAGCATCTGTTAAAAGAAAAGCAGTAGTCTCCTTTATAACTTGCCTTGTTTCAGGATGGGTGTTATCTAAAATAACATTACCATCAGAATCTACGACCTTTGTATAAAGGATAGGTTTTATATAGGTACCACCATTAGCAATAGCTGCGTAAGACGCATTTAACTCCATATTGGTTACGCCTTTTGTGATGCCCCCAAGCGCAAGAGATTGATTAATATCACCCAATATACGCCCATCGTTAGTAACTTGTCTTTGCACAAGAGTACTAAATCCAAAGGACAGTAGGTAATCATACCCCAATTGTGGTGTAATCTGTGTTAGCGTTTTAACAGCTACAATATTAAGAGATTGTTCAATACCAAAACGCAGGGAAGATAATCCGTACCACGTTGAATTACCATACCAGTTAGATACAGGAGTGCCATCCTGATAATTAAAAGGTGCATCATTTTGTATGTTTGCCAAAGTGAGACCAGCACTGTCTAGGGCAGGAGCATAAGTAGAAACAATTTTAAAAGTAGAACCTGGCTGCCTAGGTGTGTTTGAAGCACGATTTAAAACAAGGCTTTGTTCTTTAATTCCACGACCACCAATCATAGCAACCACGTGGCCAGTCTTTTGGTCTTCAATCGTTAACGAAACCTGAGGCTGAGGAACTAATTCAATTGTTTCAGTAAATACCTCATCTCCATCAGATAAGACTGCTGCTGTATATTCGGCAATTCCTTCATAGGCTAAATCCTTTGTAGAATACAAACCATCAAATCTTTTATTATTCAATTTTGTAAAATATTCTTGATACATTTCATTACTATGATTTTCATATTCACCATTTGCTTTTAAAATAGTCAGGGCATAGCTTAATAACCATTTTGTATTAGCAGGGTAATTATCTTCATTAGAAAAGACTTCGTCACATATTGCTTGAATCTCAGAGTCCTGGGTAGAGTAGATGTTTAGACCACCACTAAAGAGGAGATTTTCAGCTTGTGTTGCATTATATCCAGCAGCTATTAAATCAGCTATTACCTGTTCCGTTAATTCATCTACAAAGTATGTATAAATAGAAGAGGAACTAATAGATGCATTTACTGTTTGTATTCTAGAATAAACATCATCAGCCATTGCTTCGTCATATTCTGCTTGATCAATATAACCTTGATCCAACATATTAGCTAAAACCTTTGCACGACGTTCTGCATTGTTATCTGGATGAACAATAGGATTATACCTGGAGGGATTTTGAGTAATTCCTGCAATCACGGAGCATTCGGATAAGTTCAATTGATAAACTGGTTTGTTAAAATAACGTAGGGAAGCAGCCTGAATACCTAGCGTATTTTGTCCAAGATTAATAGTATTCATATAGTTTTCTAAGACTTTATCTTTCGACATCGTTTTGGTAAGTTCTATAGCTAGATATTGTTCCTGAATTTTACGTTTTAGCTTTTCAGCAAAAGAATCTTCAGACATCCAGTTGTCAAAAACGTTATTTTTTAGAAGCTGTTGGGTAATGGTACTGGCGCCTTCTGTAAAGTTACCTTTATTTTTTATTCCTACAATACTAGCACGTAGGATACCCTTAATATCAATTCCGTTATGTTCATAAAAACGTTCGTCCTCAATGGCAACAAAAGCATGTGCTAAATCTTTTGGAATCTTATCCATGGTGACGCTAGTTCGATTGGAATCAGCAGCAACAAGTTTGATTATTTCGTGACCACTGCTATCATATACCATAGTGGCAAAGCCAGAGGGGGAAACATCAATATTTGAAATACTAGGAGCAGAAGCAATCATTCCTTTAAACGTTCCAATGCCTAATGACAAGCCTAAGATTCCCAGTGAGACAAAACAAATTAGTAATGCCTTTAGCATAGTAAGTGTAAACATTTTTTTAAACTTCGTAGTCTTTGAATTAAGAGATTTCTGTCTTGTACGAATCCCTTTTTTTCCGTAATTCATATGAACTCCAATCTGCCTAACTAAGGCATTATAAAAAAAAGCATTTGTCCTATTATAGCAAGAAAAATTATTTTAATAAAGGTTTTTCTTCCATATTTGTTATTGTTTACAATTCTATACACATTTATTCTTCACTATGATAAGATATTACACGAGTAGAGTAAGTATCATTTAAAGTGAATTAGAGGAACAATATGGATAAGGATAAAGAGTTATTAGAATATAAAATAGTGTTAAACCAAGAAGAAACGGAGATTGTTTCGAAGAAATCCCGATTCATAGCAACCCTTTGCCCCGTTCAATCTGTGGAGGAAGCACATGCCTTTATAGATGAGATAAAAAAGAAATATTGGGATGCTAAACATCACTGTTCTGCTTACGTAATAGGAAAAAAAGGGGAAACGACCAGATGCAATGACGACGGTGAACCCAGTGGTACAGCAGGAAAACCTATCCTAGAAGTTTTAATCGGTGAGGAAATCAAAAATGTTGTGGTCGTAGTAACTAGATATTTTGGAGGGGTTTTGTTAGGTACAGGGGGCCTTGTTCGAGCCTATTCAAAGGCAACAAAAGAAGTTTTAAGGTTAAGTGAAGTTGGAATTATGCGATATGGCGTAATGGTAGAACTCACAACAGACTATAATTTCGTAGGAAAGATTCAATATATTCTTGCGAAGAATGCAATCACAATCCTAAAGTCAGAGTATAAAGAAAACGTGCTGATAACAGTACTATGTCCAATAGCAAAGAAAGATAAATGTATCCATGAAATAATTGAAGTAACAACGGGCAAGACTACTATCATAGAAACGGATAGCCGCTACTTTATTGACAAGGATCCCCTTATTTAGTATATTGAGAAAGCAAAATATTTGTAAAGAAAAGAGCATTAAGTATCATAATTCACATAAGGAGAATGGCGATGGATGAATTATTTAAATTAGTTGCCACAAAGCAATATACGGTTTTACGTCAAGAGTTATCGGAACTAAATTATGCTGATACCGCGGTGTTCTTAGAAGAACTTGAAGAAGAAGATATGCTTAAGGTTTTTCGTATTCTTCCAAAGTCCCTTGCGGCTGACGTTTTTTCTTTTCTTCCTATTGAAGAACAGCAAGTTGTAATAACATCTCTTTCCGATAGGGAAGCTGCAAATATTATTAATAATTTAATGGCAGACGATGCTACTGATTTATTAGAGGAAATGCCAGCTAGTATTGTGAAAAAGATATTGGCGAATGCAAATTCAGAAACAAGACGTGATATTAATCACCTGTTGCGCTATTCTGAAGACTCTGCGGGTAGTATTATGACAGTGGAGTTTATGGATTTCAATGTTAAATTAACCGTTGCTGAAGCAATTAGCCGTATCCGAAAAAAAGGTGTTGATTCTGAAACAATTAATATTTGTTATGTTCTTGATGAAAAAAGGATGTTGCTTGGAAGCGTTGAATTAAGATATTTACTTCTTAGCGCCCCAGAAGTTGTTATTGGTGATATTATGCATGAAAATGTCATTTCACTTCATACAATTATGGACCAGGAAGAAGTAATAAGACAGTTTCAAAAATATGGCTTTACTTCCATGCCTGTTGTTGATAATGAAAATCGTCTTGTAGGTATTATAACAGTAGATGATGTTGTTGATATTATGCAGGAAGAGGCAACAGAAGATATTGAAAAGATGGCAGCTATTGTTCCGTCAGATAAGCCATATATGAAAACAGGTATTTTTGAAACTTATAAGAAAAGAATCGCATGGTTGTTGCTTTTGATGGTTTCAGCAACGTTTACAGGAAAAATTATTTCTTCCTTTGAAGATTCCATACGGGCTTGTGTCATTCTTACTGCATACATACCTATGCTGACAGGTACTGGAGGCAATGCAGGAGGACAAACAAGCGCTACGATTGTTCGTGGTCTTTCTTTGAGTGAAATTCAATTTAGAGATATTTTCAAAATTATTTGGAAGGAAAGCAGAGTGGCTATTTTATGTGGTATTACATTAGCAATTGCCAATTTTGGAAAGCTAATTTGGTATGATAGAATAGAAATGGAAGTAGCTGTTGTAGTCTGCATTACACTTTTAGTAACAGTTTTACTGGCCAAAATGGTGGGATGCGTCCTTCCAATGGTGGCTCAAAAAATTGGTTTTGATCCAGCAGTAATGGCAAGCCCTTTTATAACAACGATAGTGGATGCACTTTCACTAATTATTTATTTTCAATTTGCAACAAGACTACTTCATTTAAGTTAACGATGAATCACTTAACTCCGTTTATAAAAGCAATGATGCCATCACTTTGGAAGATCTACCAAAGTAATGGCATCAATTTTTTTATATCAACTATTTTTTTATCGTTGATCTTTTTCTCATAGTGGGATCGAGAACCTTTTTACGGATGCGAATACTTTTTGGTGTAACTTCAAGTAATTCATCCGTATCAATAAATTCTAAGGCTTGTTCAAGACTAAGAATTTTTGGAGGTGTAAGGCGTAAAGCATCATCGGCTCCAGAAGAACGAGTATTGGTCAATTGCTTTTTCTTACAAACATTAAGTTCAATATCTTCTGCTTTACCATTTTGTCCAATAATCATTCCTGAATAAACCTTTTCTCCAGCAGCAATAAAAAGAAGTCCACGTTCTTGAGCATTGAAAAGACCATAAGTAATGGCATCACCACTTTCACATGAAATAAGAGAACCTTGTTTTCTATACTGAATTTCTCCCTTATATGGTCCATAACCATTATAAATAGTATTTAGGATACCATTTCCTTTTGTATCGGTCATAAACTCACCACGGTATCCAATAAGGCCTCTGGAAGGAATTAGAAATTCGAGACGAGTATAGCCACCAGTGGCAGCACCAATGTTTTGAAGTTCTCCTTTTCGTTGGCTGAGTTTTTCAATAACAACTCCGGAAAATTCTTCTGGAACATCTACGTAAGCAATTTCCATAGGCTCTGTTCTTTTTCCATCTTCATCGGATTGAAATAATACTTCTGCTTTACTTACTGCAAATTCAAATCCCTCACGTCGCATATTTTCAATTAATACAGATAAATGAAGTTCTCCACGTCCTGAAACTTTAAAAGAATCCATACTGTCAGTTTCTTCAATACGTAGGGAAACGTCAGTGTTCAGTTCACGGAAGAGACGGTCACGAATATGACGGCTAGTTATATACTTACCGTCTTTTCCAGCTAGTGGAGAATCATTAACAATAAATTGCATTGCGATAGTAGGATCAGATATTTTTTGAGATTGAATTGGGACTACGTTATCGAGGGAACAAAGGGTATCTCCAATATGAATATCTGCAATTCCTGATATAGCAACGATAGAACCGATTCTAGATTCTGTAACGTCAACCTTGCTTAAGCCATCAAATTCATATAACTTAGAAATTTTAACTTTTTTTTGCTTTTCCGGTTCATGAGCATTCACAATAATAACTTCCTGATTAATTTTTACAGAACCATTATCCACTTTTCCAACACCAATACGTCCAACATATTCGTTGTAATCAATGGTACTGATTAATACTTGAGTTCCAGCATCGGGATCTCCCGTTGGGGCAGGGATGTAATCAATTATTGTCTCAAATAACGGAATCATATCTGTTTGAGGAGTATCTAAACTCAAAGAAGATGTTCCTGCTTTTGCAGAAGCAAACACAAAAGGACAATCAAGTTGTTCGTCACTTGCTTCTAAGTCCATAAATAATTCTAATACCTCATCGATTACCTCTAATGGCCTTGCTTCTGGACGGTCGACTTTGTTAATGCATACAATAACTGATAATTTCAATTCTAATGCTTTACGGAGAACAAATTTTGTCTGAGGCATGGCACCTTCAAAAGCATCCACCACTAAAACAACGCCGTTAACCATTTTTAGTACACGTTCCACTTCTCCGCCGAAGTCGGCATGCCCTGGGGTATCAATAATATTAATCTTTGTAGTTTTGTACATAACGGCTGTATTTTTTGAAAGTATGGTAATACCACGCTCTTTTTCAATATCGTTAGAGTCCATAACACGTTCTGCAACTTCTTGGTTTGCACGGAATACACCGCTTTGCTTTAAAAGCTCATCCACCAATGTTGTTTTACCGTGATCTACATGGGCTATAATGGCTATGTTTCTTACATCATCTCTTGTTTGTATCATTTTATTTCTCCTCATATATAATGTGCTAGCGCTAAAGAAAACTAATCATCATTATATTGTAATACCATTGCAATACGATCTTATTGCATATTATTTACTAGTTTCTTATTTTTCAAACTGTATAAGTATATCATTACTAGAAAAAAGATGCAATTAAAACTATTAAATCCCTTTAAAACCGCATTTTTAGTGCATTTCAAGGGGATTTTTTGCGATAACTAAAACAATACAAAGGGTGGTTTATGTACTATCATAAGGAAATGGGGAATATAAATGGTAATACATTACAGGGAAAAAATTCTTGAGGTGAAGTCATGGAAAAGGGATTTACTACATATAATTTCCAATGACAAAGAAGGGAGAACTTAAAATGACAGATAAGGTAATTGAAAACAACCAGGTGATGATTGTTGGGGAAATCATTAGTGATTTTTTATTCAGTCATGAGATATTTGGGGAGGGCTTTTATATGGTAGAAGTTCGCGTGACGAGGTTAAGCGATTCTATGGACGTGATACCACTCATGGTATCGGAACGTTTACTTGATGTAAAGGCTGATTACAAAGGTGAAAATATCATGGTTACAGGGCAATTTAGATCCTATAACAGACATGAAGAGAGAAAAAATAGGCTTGTTCTTTCCGTATTTGTTAGAGAACTCAGTTTCATTGATGAAGATGAGGCAAATAGATACATAGGGGAAAACACAAAAACAAATCAAATTTATCTTGACGGATACATTTGCAAAGCGCCTATCTATCGGAAGACTCCCCTTGGAAGAGAAATAGCAGATTTATTGCTAGCAGTAAATCGTCCATATGGGAAATCGGATTACATACCATGTATTTGCTGGGGAAGAAATGCCAGATATGCATCTGGATTTGAAGTGGGAGCAAGATGTGCTGTCTGGGGTAGAATTCAAAGTAGAGATTATATGAAGAAAATAACTGAGGAGCAAACGGAACGTCGAGTAGCGTATGAAGTTTCTGTAAGCAAATTGGAATTGTTAGTAGAAGAAGAGGCCTGATAGTTGCGCATTACTGTATTATATGATATGATGAACATCGTTCTTATTTATAGTTAATCCCATTAGCACGTAACGGACGTGTATATAAATCAATCGTTGAAAATGCTTTTTTATTCAACCTTTTGTCAAGAGAAAAAGGAGCATGTCATGGAACAGGGTATGATACAGATCTATAGTGGCGATGGACACGGTAAATCTTCTGCGGCATTTGGAAGAGCCATAAAAGCTGCCGGTATGGGAAAAAAGGTAGTTATCATTCAGTTTTTAAAGGGAATGGAAGAATCTGAATTTATTAAAAGATTAGAACCCGAAATTAAGATTTTTCGTTTTGAAAAATCATATGTGAATTTTTCGGACTTATCTGACGAACAAAAGAATGAAGAAGTTCAAAATATAAAAAATGGTTTGAATTTTGCAAAAAAAGTGTTAAACACAGGCGAATGTGATTTGTTAATATTAGATGAAGTTTTAGGACTTATTGATAATAAGATTATTGAAGTTAGTGATTTAAAAAACATTTTGGATGCTAAATCATATGAAGAAAGCGTTATTTTAACAGGAATACAGCTAAATGATGAAACCTGTGTTTTAGCAGATGAAGTATTTACCATTCAACCTATAAAATTTAAAGTTTTTTAAAAAAATAATCATAGCATAACACATTGACAGTACGTAATGTGAGTGCTATGATTATTTTTATTATCTGGTGTATCAAGTTTCTGATAATAAAATATAATAATTATATAAAGATAGAGGTTGCGTTTTTCATAAGTACTTTTTTGGATGTGGTAGGCACAGGTGAAAAAAGAGAAAAGGGAACAACGCCGAAAGATTGGTATCCTATTTATCAAGTCTTGGGAATACATTAAATAAATGTATAACTGTCATCTAACAAGATGGGGCGCTATCAACTTCGATAATTCGGAAGCCAGCCATCATTTTTTGAGCTGGTTTTTTTGTTTTTATTAAGTATGTTAATTGCGCAAAACAAGTCTAGTATGGACAAGGAGGAGAAAAATGTCTATTTTCACAGGAGCCGGTGTTGCTATTGTCACACCTTTCAAAACAAACGGGGATATAAACTATGAACAGTTTGAAAAAAATATCGAATATCAAATTGCCGGAGGTACAGATGCAATTATTGTATGTGGAACAACAGGGGAAGCTTCTTGTTTAACCCATGAAGAGCACATTGAATTAATTCGTTTTTGTGTAGAAAAAGTTGCCGGAAGAATTCCAGTTATTGCGGGAACGGGATCTAACTGCACCAATACAGCAGTTTTCCTATCACAAGAGGCAGAAAAAGCAGGAGCAGATGGATTGTTAGTGGTGACACCATATTATAATAAGGCAACTCAAAAGGGTCTGGTAGAGCATTTTACTATAATTGCAGAAGCAGTAACTGTTCCAATTATTCTTTATAACATTCCAGGTAGAACTGGAGGAGTTAATATATTACCTGAAACAGTTGTTTCACTTTGCAAAAATATTCCAAATATTGTAGGTGTAAAGGATGCTACAGGAAACATTTCACAATTGGTAAAGCTAATGTCAATTGCAGATGGATGTGTAGATTTATACTCGGGAAATGATGATCAAATTTTACCTTTATTGGCATTAGGCGGAAAAGGAGTTATCTCTGTATTATCCAATGTGGCTCCGAAAGAAACACATGATATATGTGAAAGCTTTTTTGCAGGTGATTTAAATAAAAGTCGTGAAATTCAATGGAAAGCAATTAATCTTATTGATGCACTTTTCTGTGAAGTTAACCCTATCCCAGTTAAAAAAGCAATGAATTTTATGGGATTAGAGGCGGGAGTATTACGCCGTCCACTTACTGAAATGGAAGATGAAAATGCTGTGAAGTTAGAAAAAGCAATGAAAGAATATGGTATTTTATAAATAGAGATACTAAAATTGAAAAGGCAAAAGAAAAGAACAAGCTTGAAAGGAAAAATGAATATGACAAAAATTATTATGCATGGATGCAATGGTAGAATGGGACAAGTGATTACAAGCTTTATTGCAGTAGATGACGAGATAGAAATTGTAGCTGGAATTGATGCGTATGACGGAATTCCTAATAGCTATCCAGTTTATAAATCATTAGAAGATTGTAAGGAAGAGGCGGATGCGATTATTGATTTTGCAACGGCGTCGGCAGTAGATGGGCTATTAGATTATTGTTCTAAAAAGAAAGTTCCCGTCGTTTTATGTACGACAGGACTTAGTGAGGAACAACTTTCTAAGGTAGAAGAATGCTCTAAAAAGGTAGCAATACTAAAGTCGGCCAATATGTCGTTGGGAGTTAATATGTTATTTAAATTATTGAAAGAGGCAACGGCGATATTGGCGCCCGCTGATTTTGATATAGAAATCATAGAAAAACATCATAATCAAAAATTAGATGCACCAAGTGGAACGGCACTTGCATTAGCGGATGCAATCAATGAAGAATTAAATAATGAGTATTCTTATAATTTTGATAGAAGCCAAGATAAAGAGAAACGCAAGAAAAAAGAAATCGGATTTGCGGCAGTTCGTGGTGGTACTATTGTAGGAGAGCATGACGTAATTTTTGCAGGAGCTGATGAAGTTATTACTTTTTCACATCAGGCATATTCAAAATCAGTATTTGGAAAAGGAGCGATTCAAGCAGCAAAATACCTAAAAGGAAAACCGGCAGGCCTTTACGATATGAGCCACGTTATTGACGGTAAATAATTCGATAATGAAATCATCAGGGGAGGGTTACCATGAACGAATTAGAATTAAAGTTCTTACAAGAACTTGCAAAACAATATCCAACTATTGCTTCAGCATCTACAGAAATCATTAATTTACAGGCTATTTTAAACTTGCCTAAGGGAACGGAACATTTTTTAACTGATATTCATGGAGAATATGAACAATTCAATCATGTATTAAAAAATGGTTCTGGTTCGGTGCGAAGAAAGATTGATGAAGAATTTGGGAATACATTAAGCAATAAAGATAAAAAAAGTTTGGCTACTTTAATTTATTATCCAAGGGAAAAACTAGAAATTATTATGTCTGAAGAAGATAATCTTTGTGATTGGTATAAAATAACACTTCATCGTTTGGTTCAGATCACAAAAAGAGTGTCTTCAAAGTATACTCGCTCAAAGGTGAGAAAAGCCCTCCCAAAGGATTTTGCTTATATTATTGAAGAATTAATTACGGAAAAGGCAGAATTGCAAGATAAAGAAGATTATTATAATGAGATTATTCATACCATCATTCGTATTGGAAGGGCGCCTGAATTTATAATAGCTCTTAGTAATCTAATTCAGAGACTAGTGATAGACCATCTTCATATTGTGGGTGATGTCTATGATCGTGGTCCAGGACCACATATTATTCTAGATACACTTCATCAGTATCATTCGGTAGATGTACAGTGGGGAAATCATGATATTGTATGGATGGGGGCAGCGGCAGGAAGTTTAACATGTATTGCGAATGTTATTAGAATGTCAGCCCGATATGGTAATTTGGATACTCTTGAGGAAGGATATGGAATTAATTTAATTCCCCTTGCAACCTTTGCTATTGATACGTATTCAGATATAAATTGCGATTCCTTTACTATCAAATATAATACGGAGTATAATACAAAAGATTTAAATTTAGATATGAAAATGCACAAAGCAATTTCTATCATTCAATTTAAATTAGAAGGACAATTAATTATGCGCCGGCCTGAGTTTCAGATGGAAGACCGATTACTCCTTGATAAAATTGACTATGTAAATAAGACAGTTACCATTGCCGGTGTAACCTATGATATGAATGACACCCAATTTCCTACCATTAACCCAGAAGAGCCATATTCGTTATCCCCTGAGGAAGTACACGTAGTGGAAAGATTACAACAAGCGTTTACTAGATGTGAAAAATTACAGTCTCATGTGCGTTTTCTTTTTGCGAAAGGTAGTTTGTACAAAGTACACAATTCTAATTTGTTATATCATGGTTGTGTTCCTATGGATAAGGATGGAAATTTCAATGAGGTAAATATATGTGGCAATAACTATAGTGGAAAAGGGTTGTATCATATCTTGGATAGTTATGCAAGAAAAGGATATTACTCCCACAAAGATCGAGTTGAAAAATCACGTGGTTTAGATATTATTTGGTATATTTGGAGTGGACCTAACTCCCCCGTATTTGGGAAAGATAAGATGACAACTTTTGAACGATATTTTATTAATGATAAAAAAAGTCATGTTGAAATAAAAAACAGTTATTATAGTTTTTTGGACAATGAAACTATACTAAATAAGATATTATTGGAGTTTGGACTTGATACAAAATATTCCCATATTATAAATGGACATGTTCCAGTAGAACTTAAAAAAGGGGAAACTCCAATTAAATGTGGGGGAAAGCTTTTGGTCATAGATGGAGGTTTTTCAAAAGCATATCAAGAAAAAACGGGAATAGCTGGATATACCTTAGTGGCTAATTCTCATGGAATGCGTTTGGTTTCTCATGAACCATTTGAATCTACAGAAAAGGCAATCAAAAATGAATCTGATATTTTTTCAGATTCCACCATTGTAGAAACATCTGAGAAAAGGCAAAATGTTTCTGATACTGATATAGGAGTAAGTTTGAAGGAGAGTATTTATTATTTAGAACAATTATTGGAAGCGTATGCCCAAGGGATCATTATTGAAAAAGATGTTTAGTATATATTTACTTTTAAATTAAGTTACTGCCTTATAAAAAATATAGGGAGATAGAATACTGCAAAACACAGTATTCTATACTCCCTATCTTAGTAAGATTAACGACTTTTTGTTAAATCACTAGCTACATCTTTTACACCATTTACGGTATCATCCGCCACATCTTTTGCAGCGTTTCCTACATCTTTTACAACAGTACTTTTATTTCCGGTTCCAACTTTTGTACTATTAGTAGTATTTGCAGTATCCTTAGTACCTGTACCTACACTAGATTGCCCTGTATTGTTTGCAATATCATCGGTAGATCCATTTTTTTTCGTTGTCCCACAAGCGGTAAGAGAAAAAAGCATTACTACCATAAGAGAGATAGATAAAAACATTTTTAATTTTTTCATATTTTCACTCCTTCATTGAATTTAACTGAACATCATTGTTCTTTTTTATTGTTTACAAAAACTTTTTTCTTATTCTCATTTAATGATAAGGAAATATAGAACAGTATTTAACAAAATAAAACAGAAAAGAGATAAATATGGAATTTAGACCTTGTATTGATATTCATAATGGAAAAGTAAAACAAATAGTTGGAGGAAGTCTTAGTGATCAAAAAAATAATGCAACAGAAAATTTTGTATCTACTTATGACGCAGCATTTTATGCCAATTTTTATAAAAAATATAATTTAAAAGGTGGGCATATTATATTACTGAACCCAATCAGTAGCAAGTATTATGATATTTCTAAAGAGCAGGCTTTCAAAGCATTATCTGCATATCCAGATTCTCTTCAGATTGGTGGGGGAATTACAAGTGAAAATGCGAAAGAGTATATTGATGCGGGTGCATCTCATATCATTGTTACCTCTTATGTTTTCAAAGATGGTAAAGTGCAAATAGAAAATTTAGAAAAATTAGTGAAAGCAATAGGAAAAGAAAGATTAGTAATTGATTTAAGTTGTCGAAAAAAAGGGAATGATTATTATATTGTTACAGATCGATGGCAAAAATATACGAATGTTACGTTATCAAATGAAACATTAGATTTTTTCGCGGTATATGCAGATGAATTTTTAGTGCACGGGGTGGATGTTGAGGGGAAAGTATCTGGCATAGAAGAAGAATTAGTAAAGATTTTAGGAAATTGGAATAAGATACCCATTACTTATGCCGGTGGAGTTTATTCGGAAGAAGATTTATGTAAACTAAAATTATTGGGAAACAATAAAATCAATGTGACTATCGGGAGTGCTCTGGATTTATTTGGTGGAGATATGAAGTTCGAAGAAGTAATAAATTATATAAAAGGATAGTAATGAAAAAGGGCCTAACCAATTGGTTAGACCCTTTGTTTTAATCCGTTAAGACAATATTGCTAATTCTAAACTAAATTATACATTTATATTTGAGAAAAGGCACATCGAAAACTAAGATTAAAAATTGTTATAAGTTATTCTTATAACTTGATTACGTTAACAGCTTGAGGACCTTTATCGCCATTAATTACTTCGAATTGAACTGCAGCGCCTTCTTCAAGAGACTTGAAGCCGTCCATGCTTAATCCTGAGTAATGTACGAAAACGTCATTGCCTTGTTCGTCAGAAATAAATCCGTAACCTTTTTGGTTGTTAAACCATTTCACTGTACCTTTGTTCATTGTAATACCTCCAAAATAATGTTGACGTTGCTTTTTGCAACAAAGTAAGAATAGCACAGCTGGTAACAAATGTAAAGGGAAATTAATAAATTAATAAAAAATAATAAAATCAATAACAAAACCTCAAAGAAAGAGTCATAATCAGTTGACAAGACAGCTGTATCAAATAATAATGATTACACATCACATTAACAATAGATGTGATGACTAGTGGGGAGGTGGGTTTATAAAATGGATGGAGATATAAGAAGACTTAACATAGAACAAATGTTAAAGCAAAGTCCTTTTCCGATTTCGGGGACCGTAATAGCGAAGGAATTGGGAGTAAGTAGACAGGTGATTGTACAGGATATTGCACTTATGCGAGCGGTAAATAAAAATATATTATCCACTAATAAAGGCTATCTTCTATTTAATAGCAATGCGCAAAATGGTAAGGTAACAAAAATTATAAAGGTAAAACATGAAGATAATCAAATTTTGGATGAGTTATATACAATCGTAGATTTAGGCGGGAGAATACGAGATGTTTTTGTAGAACATCCTATATATGGACAAATATCAGTTGATTTAATTATAAATTGTAGGTCAGATGCTAAAAGTTTTGTTAATAGTGTTGAGAATAATAAAACCAGACCGCTTAATAATTTAACCCATGGAGTTCACTATCATACCATTATTGCAGATAGTGAAGAAAGTTTAGACAAGATTGTTGCGGAATTGGATAAAAAACAATACTTGCATAAATAAAAAGAGTGTGGTATCTTTTTTAATTGACAAGACAGCTGTATATACGGAGGAATGAAAATGAAAATAATAAAAAAATTTTTAAAAGAAATCTTTATTGATGGATTAGGTGGAATGGCACTAGGTTTATTTGCAACATTGATAATCGGAACCATTATTTCGCAAGTAGGAACTTTTGTACCAGGGAAAATGGGTACATATCTTTTCCTTATGGGAAAATTGGCATCTGCATTGACGGGAGCAGGCATCGGTATGGGTGTTGCCGTAAAATTAAAAGCAAGTCCACTGGTAACAATATCAGCTGCATCGGCAGGTATGATTGGAGCATTTGCAAGTAAGATTATGTTGGATAGTGTTTTGGTAAGCGGTGTATTAGCTACCACGGTTGGTTCGGAATTCACTTTAAATAACAGCGTTCTATTTATTGGACCTGGGGAACCACTAGGAGCATTTTTAGCGGCATTGGCATGTGTTTATGCCGGTCGTCTCGTATCTGGAAAGACGAAAATTGATATTTTAATCACTCCGTTTCTATGTATTTGTGCAGGTACGGCTGTTGGACTTTTTGTTGGACCTCCTATTTCAAAATTTATGATACAGCTTGGGGATATTATCATCTGGGGAACGGAACAAGCTCCATTTTTAATGGGAATTGTAGTAGCTGTCCTTATGGGTATTATTTTAACTTTGCCAATTAGTTCGGCGGCACTTGGAATTATACTAGGGTTAAGCGGAATAGCAGCAGGGGCTGCGACAATTGGATGCTGTTGTAATATGATTGGATTTGCTGTTGCTAGTTATAGGGATAATAAAATCAATGGGTTTTTGGCACAAGGATTAGGCACCAGTATGCTTCAAGTGGGTAATATTGTAAAAAAACCTATTATTTGGTTACCAGCTATTATTTCAAGTGCAATTCTAGGGCCCATCTCTACGATGGGAATTAAGATGACCAATAATGCAATTGGATCAGGCATGGGAACATCCGGACTTGTTGGACAGATTAATACATATCAGGATATGGTAACAAACGGAGGAAATGCAACGGAAGTATTAATAAAAATCATTGTAATGCACTTTTTATTACCAGCAATTTTAACATTAGGAATCTCGGAATTTATGAGAAAGAAAAAATGGATTCTAAAGGGAGATATGAAATTAGAAGTATAAATAAAGTGCTTCATTAAATCATATAATTAGAAACTTTATGATTTATATTGTTTCTAAAAAATAAGCGGTTGTTTTTCAAAGGTCACCTGTGGTAAAATGGAAGATATTTACTGGAGGTGACAATTTGTATGGAACCGAAGAAGCGAAAAAGAAAAGCTAAATATACGGTTATGGTTGTATCAGATATAGCAGAAGGAAAAACAAAACAATATAAATATTCTTCTGTTATTCGATTAGGAGCTTTAGCTGTTTTCCTTGTTCTAATTTTAGTTTCAGCAGCTTTTTATTATGCAAACTCTTATTTACTTAACAACTCATTTTATAAAGCTAATAAGTATGAAAAGCAAATTGATGAATTAACAGAACAAAACAAACAGCTACAAATTACGAATGCTGAAATAGTAGAGAAGAACAGTATTCTTAGTGATACCATTGTTCAAAAAGTGGAAATAGAAGAAGCACAAGAGGCACAAGAAGCACAAAAGTATGTACCCAATGGGATACCTGTAAGTAGAGCTCTATCTATTACGGAGATGGGATCTATCCAAACGGATGAAATAGCAACAGAGCAGACTGAAGAAAATACAGATGCGATGGATAATATGCTAGATACAGAGGGAAATTCCACCCAAAATCAGGGACAAGTTATAATGGTCGAATTCTTGGTAAAGAGTGGCAGCGAAGTAATGGCAACTGGCAATGGTACCATATTGTATGTTGGAGATGACGATGAATATACGAGGGCAATTAAAGTAGATCATGGAAATGGATATGTTTCCATTTATCGTTATCCAAAGAATGCAAAAGTCAATGTTGGAGAGGTGGTTGTAAAAGGGGATGTCCTTTTTGAACTAAACACAAACAATGAAAAACTTGGTTATCAGATTCTTTATCAGGAAGAATTAATTGACCCTATGGAACTCATGGAGATTTATGGATAAGGAGGTAAATGTTTTGGCTAGAAAGACGAATGAATCAAACTCACAAAAGATAAACAGTATTATAGGTCTTGATACGTTGTTTGAGGGAAATATAACAACAAAGGAAATCACAAGGGTAGATGGAATAATAAAAGGCAACGTAACATCCGAGGGAACATTAATTGTGGGTCCTAAGGGAAAGGTAGAAGGAAATATCAATGCTACCAATGTTATTATCGGCGGAATAATTGAAGGTGATTTAAAAGCAACGGGTAAAGTTGAAATCACTTCTACTGGTAGCATTAAAGGTGATATTACCACTAAGAGCCTTATTATTGATGAAAACGCTGTATTTCAGGGAACTTGTTCCATGAATGCGGAAGTGGTTAAAAAAGCAACTACAACAAAAAACGATGATATAAAGACGGAAGAATTAATCGTAGAAGAATAGAATTAGTTACATAACATTAGCCATAACAAAAAAACGTAAGCACTGTAATAAGTGTTTACGTTTTTTTTATTTATTTGAAGACATTCGTTCAAAAATTAACTCGTATCCATCGCTTCCATAATTAAGAGAACGATTTACTCTACTAATAGTTGCGGTAGAAGCCCCTGTCTTTTCAGCGATTTCAAGATAAGTCTTGTGCATACGTAGCATGGTGGCTACTTCAAATCGTTGAGTTAAAGATAATAATTCATTTACGGTACAGAGATCTTCAAAAAAGTTATAGCATTCTTCTTTGTTTTCTAAACATAAGATAGCCTCAAATAAATGATCAACCGCCTCTGTCTTAATCTTTTTATTCATCCAATCCTCCTGATCCTTTGCTTTCGCACTGTGAAACTTTAATGTTGTAAGTTTCTACATTTTAGCATACTAAAGTCCTAAAGTAAATAGAAATGAAAAAAGATTTTTGCGATTATATTATATAAAAATAGAATACATCTTGTTATGTAGTTTTTAATACTATATAATATACCTATTACTGTTTACAATATTAGAGATTGGTGGATTTAGTATGACAATAGATTCCGATGATTTATTAAAGAGCATTTTAGAAAGTTTAGAAAGAATTGAATATATTAAAGCGGATGATATTCCAAATATTGACTTATATATGGATCAAGTTACCACCTTTATGGACAAGCGCTTACGTAAATCAACAAGGGATCCTAGTGAGGATAAGATTCTCACGAAAACAATGATTAATAACTATGCTAAAAATAATTTACTCCCTCCACCAATCAAGAAAAAATATACCAAAGAACATATTTTACTACTGATATTTATTTATTATTTCAAGGGTATATTAAGTATTAGTGATATTCAGGAATTATTAAAGCATATTACAGAAGACTTTTTTGATACAGACATTGGATTTGATCTTGAAGATATTTATAGAGAAGTGTTTAGTCTTGAAAAAAACTTAGTGAATGATATGAAAGATGATATTATAGATAAATTTATGCGTTCAGAGAAAACATTTCAGGAGGCACCAGAGGGTTCAAAGAATTTACTGCAATTATTTTCGTTCATTTGCACCTTAAGCTTTGATGTGTATGTAAAAAAACTTCTTATAGAAAAAATGATTGATGGACTTCGCACCAAGGAAGATACATCTGGGAAAAAAGGGGAAACTCCAAAGAAGCAGGAAACTCCAAAGAAGCAGGAAATTCCTAAAAAACAGGAAGCCCCAAAGAAGCAAGAAACTCCTAAAAAACAGGAAGCTCCAAAGAAGCAGGAAACTCCTAAAAAACAGGAAGCCCCAAAGAAGCAGGAAACTCCTAAAAAACAGGAAGCTCCAAAGAAGCAAGTTTCCCCGATGAAGCAAGAGGAAAATAACCCAAAGTCAAGTAAAGATGTGACAAATAAGGTTGTTGTAAATAAAAAATGAGATATTGTAACATATCAGGTAGCGGATGTGTTTTTTTCTATTGTCAGGTATGAACTCTTATAGGTAATTATCCATATAATATTGGGAACAACTTTTTATAAGGGAGATATATGAAAAAAAGGATCCTAAGTTTTACCCTTGTACTTATCCTTGCAATGGGTATGTTGATTGCCTGTGGAAAAAAAGCTCCATCGGAGCTCACTAAAGTTACATTAAATGAAGTGGCACATTCTATTTTCTATGCTCCGATGTATGTAGCTATAGAAGAAGGATACTTTAAAGACGAGGGAATAGAGATCACATTAGTGACGGGTTTCGGGGCAGATAAGACTATGACCGCATTGCTTACAGGAGATGCCGATGTCGGGTTTATGGGATCAGAATCATCTGTTTATACCTACTTAAATGGTGCAAAAGACTATGCGGTTAACTTTGCACAATTAACCCAAAGAGCAGGCAACTTTTTAGTGGCAAGGGAAAATATATCCGATTTTTCTTGGACAGATCTAAAGGGAAGTAATGTACTTGGTGGTCGTGCAGGTGGAATGCCAGAGATGATATTTGAGTATATTTTAAAAGATAATGGTTTTGATCTAGCAAAAGATTTAACAATTGATCAAAGTATAGATTTTGGATCAACAGCGGCAGCATTTTCAGGTGGGCAAGGTGATTTTACAATAGAGTTTGAACCACATGCAACATTGTTAGAAGAAAAAGGGGATGGTCATGTTATTGCCTCTCTAGGAGAAAGTTCGGGTTATGTTCCATATACAGCATTTTGTGCGTTATCAAGTTATATAGAAAAGAAGCCAGAAATTATTCAAGGATTTACCAATGCACTTCAGCGTGGAATGGAATATGTAAGTAAACATACGGGAAAAGAAATAGCCCAGATTATAGCTCCTCAATTTGAAGGAACCGAACTTTCTACCATAACCACAATTGTACAACGATATTTAGATCAAGATACGTGGAAAAATGATTTAGTATTTGAAGAAACCAGTTTTGTTTTATTACAAGATATATTAGATCAAGCAGGAGAACTTCCAGGTAGAGTACCTTATGAAAAATTAGTAACAACAAAGTTTGCAATGGAAGCAATAAAATAAAGTGAAAGCATAATTGCAATTTTATTAAATGATTGTAGGATATGGTGAAATATAGTAAAGGAAGAGGATTTGACCAATCCTCTTCTTTTCTATATAATGGGAAAAGTTTGTGAATAGAATTATTAGGATGAGAATAATATTTGAATATATTGAATAATAAGAGATAATGCGAAAGATAAAGGGATTCCCATGACGTGGATGATATTGGTTTTAATATATGGAGTATGTAAAGGTGTAAGAGAAATCGTAAAAAAGAAATCATTAGAAAAAAATACCATAATAGAAGTATTATTCTTCTATACTTTTTTATCTTTTATTATGGTGGTTCCAGATATAAAAAATGCGTGGGGTGTTGATGCAAAATATTTACTTTGGATTTCACTTAAATCTTTTATTATTTTTTTGGCTTGGATGTGTAGCTTTAAGGCCATCGAAAAATTACCCATCAGTTTTTATGGAATATTAGATTTATCCAGAGTTTTATTTGCTACCATTTTAGGCGTCTTTGTGCTAGGTGAAGTTCTCTTGTTATTTCAAAAGATGGGGCTAGTACTTGTATTAACTGGCCTTTTGATGTTAAAACGAAAAAAGAAAGGAAATCACAGGGAAGATGAAAATATTGAGTTACGATATATAATATTAGCCCTTTGTTCTTGTATGTTAAATGCTGTTTCTGGACTTATGGACAAAATATTGATGAAAGATGTTACAAGTTCTCAATTACAATTTTGGTACATGCTATTTTTAGTTTCATTTTATATGATTTATATTATCATTACAAAGACAAAAATCCGTTGGAATCTTGTATGGAGGAATCATTGGATTTGGATATTGAGTGTTCTTTTTGTAGCTGCTGATAGAGCACTTTTTGTTGCCAATGGGATGGAAGGCAGTAGGGTTACGATTATGACACTTATTAAGCAATCCAGTTGTATAGTGACGATACTTGCAGGAAAGTATATATTTAAAGAAAAGAATATAGGATATAAACTAATATGTGCTGCTATTATTGTAAGTGGTATTTTAGTTGCGGTGATATAAAAGAAGTACTAAATTTGTAGGTTATGTTTGTAGTCTTAAGTTTGAAGCTTTATGTTTGTAGTCTTATGCTTGTAATGTTATAATGGAAGTTATAAGAACGTGTAGAATCAAAAAAGGTTTAGGGTGCTGATTATGAATAAAGTAAAAATTGGAATGATATTGATTATTATATTAATTAGTACAAGTGCATTTGTAGGATGTAGTAAAAAAGATAAGGGCAAGCAAAATGAATTAGTGGATGAGGTTATAGATTTGCAGGAATCAAGGCATTATGGGCCAGAAGATGCTTCAAATGAAAAGACTAAAACAAAAGAAGCCGAAAACCAAGAAACCAAAATAAAAAAGACTAAAATAAAAACAACCAATTTACAGGAACCAACAGAAGACTATGCTATAGAGAAAAAGACAATGAAGATTTATGATATAGAAGAAGGGTATCTGGAGGTTCCATTTAATCCTAACTTATTACGACACGCCTATGATTGGAAGAAGATAGAGGAACAGGGTGGATACAAGTATTATATGGAAGATGGAAAAGCAATTACAAAACTCGGTATTGATGTATCTACCTTTCAAGGAGAGATTGACTGGAAACAGGTAAAAGAGAGTGGCATTGAGTTCGTTATAATTCGGCTTGGATTTCGTGGATATGGAAACGGGAGTCTGGTACTGGATAAAAGATATAAGAGTAATATAAAGAGTGCTCTAAAAGCTGGTCTTGACGTGGGAGTTTACTTTTTCTCACAGGCCATTACCGTAGAAGAAGCAATAGAAGAAGCGAATTATGTCAACCAAAATCTAGATGGATACGAAATTACGTATCCCGTGGTATTTGACACGGAAAAGATAAAGGGGGATACGGCAAGAACAGATCACTTATCGGTAGAGGACCTGACTGATATTACACGTGCGTTTTGTGAAAAAGTAAAAGAGTTTGGATATGTGCCCATGATTTATGCCAATTCAAAGTGGCTCACAACAAAGTTGGAATTGGATCAGTTAGGCGATTATGGAATTTGGTACGCTGATTATCAGGAGGAACCACTTTATTTATATCAATTTAATATGTGGCAATATACAGAATCGGGCTATGTACCGGGGATTACTGGAATAGTAGACATTAATCTTTACTGGGATTTATCAAATTTATCAAAATAAGAAATGAGAACTCTTTTTAGAGTTCCTTTATTAATTTCTTTTTGCTATAATGATGAGGCACAAGTATTATGAAAAAAAGGATTTTAGGAGATTTTATGAACTTATTAGATAAATTGAACGATCAACAAGCAAAGGCTGTTCAACATACAGAAGGACCTCTTTTATTACTAGCAGGAGCAGGCTCAGGGAAAACCAGGGTACTGACTCATCGAATCGCATATCTTATTGAAAAAAACGGAGTGAACCCATGGAATATCATGGCAATTACTTTTACCAATAAGGCAGCAGGAGAGATGCGGGAACGAGTTGACAACATTGTTGGGTTTGGCTCGGAAAGCGTTTGGGTATCTACGTTTCACTCTTCCTGCGTTCGCATTCTCCGTCGTTACATAGATAGAATTGGATATGATACTAACTTTACCATTTATGATTCAGATGATCAAAAGACTTTAATTAGAGATATTTGTAAACGACTTCAAGTTGATACAAAAACCATTAAAGAACGTACTTTAATAAATGCAATTTCTTCTGCAAAAGATGAATTGATTTCTCCTTTGGAGTATGAAATGAATGTAATGGGAGATTATAGTAAGAAAAAACATGCTGAAGTATATAAGATGTATCAACAAACATTAAAGAAAAATAATGCTCTTGATTTTGATGATATCATCGTAAAAACAGTTGAACTTTTTAAGACATGTCCCGATGTCTTGGAATATTATCAGGAACGTTTCAAATATATTATGGTAGATGAATATCAAGATACCAACACTGCCCAATTTGAGTTTATTAGACTTTTAGCACAAAGATATCGTAATCTTTGTGTGGTAGGTGATGATGATCAATCCATTTACAAATTCCGTGGTGCTAATATTCGTAATATATTAGATTTTGAAAAAGTATATGCGGAAGCAACGGTAATTAAATTGGAACAAAATTATAGATCTACCCAGACGGTCCTAGACGCTGCAAATACGGTCATTAAAAATAATAAAGGACGTAAAGATAAAGCTCTTTGGACAGAACAAGGAGCAGGTAATAAAATTCATTTCAAACAATTTGATAACGCTTACGAAGAAGCAGAATTTATTGCAGATGATATTGAGAAAAAGGCCAAAAATGAAAATGTAGCATATGGTGAATGCGCCATTTTGTATAGAACCAATGCACAAGCACGTCTTTTGGAAGAACGTTTTGTGGTAGAAGGAATACCATATAATGTTGTAGGTGGTGTTAATTTTTATTCGCGAAAAGAAATAAAAGATGTGTTAGCATACCTAAAAACTATCGATAATGGGAAAGATGATATTGCTGTTAAAAGAATTATTAATACACCAAAAAGGGGAATTGGAGCAACAACCATTATACGTGTACAAGATTATGCCGACGAACAGGGAATTAGTTTTTATGATGCATTGAAAGATGCAGAAAATATAAGTACCATTGGAAAAAGTCATATAAAATTAAAACCTTTTGTAACAATGATACAAACGTTTCGAAGCAAAATAGAATTTTATAGTATAGAGGATCTCGTAAAGGAAATATTGGAAGATACAAGGTATATTCTCGAATTAGAATCTTCTGATGAAGAGGATGCAAAAGATAGAATCGCGAATATAGATGAATTTATCAGTAAAGTTGTGAACTATGAGGATACCCACGATGAATCAAATTTAAGTGAATTTTTAGAAGAGGTTGCATTAGTTGCAGATATTGATAAAGTAGGGGAAACAGATAACCGCGTGCTATTGATGACTCTTCATAGCGCAAAGGGGCTGGAATTTGAAAATGTGTATCTAGCGGGATTAGAAGATGGTATCTTTCCAAGTTTTATGACAATCTCGTCAGAAGATCCAATGGAAATAGAAGAAGAAAGACGACTTGCCTACGTTGGCATCACAAGGGCGAAAGATGATTTGACAATTACTTGTGCAAAACAAAGAATGATTCGTGGGGAAACTCAATATAATCCAGTAAGTAGATTTGTAAAAGAGATACCTTTTGAACTTATGGATCATAAACCACAGGAAAGTAAGCGCCGCTATGATGATGGCGAACCAGATTATTTTACAAGGACCCATGTAAATGCAAATCCTTTTTCCATTGGTGGCAGCAGCAGTATTAAAGATACGTATGGAGTGAAGCCTGTAACATACGATTCGGATTATGGATCAAAAAAGGTGGGAGCTGGACTAGGAAATGATATCTTTGACTTAAAGAAACCTGCTAATTCCAAAGGAAGTGATGCAAGATTAAAAAGTACCTATGGTGTTACTTACACTGCTCCAACGGCGAAGGTATCAGGACGATTTGGAGGATCACTAGACAATTCGGTAGGTATTACGAAAGGAGCACCAAGTTTTGAGGGAACTTTGGAATATGGCGTTGGGGATAGAGTAAGTCATATGAAATACGGAGAAGGAACTGTTTTGGAGATTATGCAGGGACCAAGAGATTATCAAGTAACTGTGATGTTTGATGGCGTTGGTACAAAGATTATGTATGCAGCTTTTGCAAAATTGAAAAAAGTATAGGAATGATACATTTATTAATTTGTAAGTTAGTTTGTAAATTGATTTGTAAATTCCTTGAACATTACTTGAAATTAGATTGCAAATTCATATAATCTTGTAGTAAAATTGTGTAAATAGTGGTATCATAGTAGTAAGAATTTCAATAACATGTATGGAAAGGGAGTATAATATGAATAAATTAGATGATATTTTACAAGCAGCAAGAATTAATGAGATGATTGGAAAAATGAAACCCAAACAAGTTGTTGAAGAGAAGAAATGTAACAAGTTATTATGGGTATTAGCTGTTATGGGTGCTGTGGTTGCAGTGGCAGGGATAGCGTATGCCGTATACCGTTACTTCACTCCTGATTACTTAGAAGATTTTGAAGACAATTTCGATGATGAATTTGATGATGAATTTTTTGAGGAAGAAGAAACTTTAGAAAAATAGAATAGTTATTCCAAAAGGGATGCAGAATGAGTGCATCCCTTTTTTTGAGAAAGGAACTAGAAATGAAAAAAGGGCAAATAGTGGAGGGATATGTGGATCATATCGACTTTCCCAATAAAGGAATTGTATTATTTGAAGAAACAACAGCAGAAGGAAATAAAAATCAACGGACCTGTACTGTAAAAAATAGCATTCCAGGGCAAACAATTTCTTTTTCCATTAGTAAAATACGAAAAGGAAAAGGGGAAGGAAGACTCTTAGAAGTTGTAAAACCATCTTCTATAGAAATAGATAGTCAGTGCGTGCACTATGGTATTTGTGGAGGATGCAATTATCAAACACTTCCCTATGAAGAACAATTAAAAATCAAAGGTGGTCAAGTAAAAGAATTGCTAGACGAGGTCATTCATAGATACCAACCGTCCATTGCCTATTCCTTTGAAGGAATTAAAGGAAGCCCTATCCAATTTGCATATCGCAATAAGATGGAGTTTTCCTTTGGGGATGAAGTGAAAAATGGACCTCTTTCTCTGGGTATGCATAAAAGAGGAAGTTTTTACGACATTGTATCCGTTACAGATTGTCAAATTGTGGATGAAGATTATAGAGCCATTCTTGGATGCGTACGTCACTATTTTACGGAAAAGAAGGTAGGATTTCATCATAGACTGAGTCATGTAGGATACCTTCGCCATCTATTAGTTCGCAAAGCACAAAAAACAGGAGAAATCTTGATTGCCCTAATTACAACGACTCAAGAAACACACGATCTTAGTGAATTGGTAGAACGATTACGTGGATTAGAAAATATAAAAGGAACGATTGTTGGAATCCTTCATACAAAAAATGATTCTTTGGCAGATGTAGTGCAAAGTGATGAGACTATAGTTCTTTATGGAAAAGATTATTTTTATGAAGAAATATTGGGACTCCGTTTTAAAATATCACAATTTTCTTTTTTTCAAACGAACTCCCTAGGAGCAGAAGTACTGTATCAAACAGCGCGAGATTTTATGGGTAACATTGATGATAATGGTAAAAAAGATAAAATTATATTCGATTTATATAGTGGAACAGGAACCATCGCTCAACTGATGGCACCAGTAGCCAAAAAGGTGATTGGTGTAGAAATTGTGGAAGAAGCGGTAGAAGCTGCCAAAAAGAATGCAGAATTAAATGGACTGACTAATTGCGAATTCATCGCTGGAGATGTCTTAAAGGTTATAGATTCTATTGCCGAGAAACCAGACCTCATTATCCTAGATCCCCCAAGAGATGGAATCCATCCAAAGGCTCTACAGAAGATTATCAATTATGGTGTTGATAAAATCGTCTATATCTCCTGCAAACCAACAAGTTTGGCGAGGGATCTGGAAGTCTTTTTAACACAGGGCTACCAAGTGGATAGGGCGGTTGCAGTGGATATGTTTCCTGGGACGGTGCACGTGGAGACGGTTGTTCTTCTTTCCCAACTCCGTCAGAAGCCGGATGATTATATTGATGTAGATGTGGATGTTGCTGAATTAGAGGGGACTTCTGCTGAAACAAAGGCAACCCATGAGAAAATCAAGAAGTATGTTGCAGAGCATAATGATGGTATGAAGGTTTCGAGTCTTTATATTGCTCAGGTAAAGAGAAAATGTGGTATTGAATTGGCAGAGAATTTTAATCTACCTAAGTCTGAGGAATCCAGACAGCCACAGTGTCCTAAGGAGAAGGAAGAAGCTATTATTGGGGCTTTGAAGGCTTTTAAGATGATATAAGGAGTTGGTTTGTTTTATGAAGGAAGATTTATTATTTTATGATGCTTATGAAGAGTTTTATAAAATGGCGTCAACATCAGAGACTTTTAGAGATTTTTGTATAGATGCGTATGGCGCAGACTTTTCTCAGGATGGTTTTAGTGATGTTAAGCAGATAGATATGATTGTTCCATTTATTATGAACAGTGATGCACATGTTCTTGATATTGGTTGTGGTAATGGAAAGATGATCAAGTACCTAGGTGATAAGACAGGTGCACATATACATGGCTTTGATTATTCGGACAATGCTATTATGCATGCGAAGACAAATAATGATTCTGGTGATTTTCGAGTAGGAGTTATAGGTAAGATAGAGTATTCTAAGGAATCATTTGATGTAATTGTTGCTATGGATAGTATGTATTTTGCTCCTGATATGGCTTCTTTTGTCTCACAAATTAGAAACTGGCTAAAGCCTGGCGGTGTTTTATTCGTAGCTTATCAGGAAGGCGATGTTATGGATAAAACGGCAAATGAGGATACGACTGCTTTTGCAGAGGCGATGAGAGTAATCGGCTGGGAATATGAAGTAAAGGATATTTCCGAGGACTCATACGACATGCTCATGAATAAAAGGAAAGTTGCCCTTGCATATAAAGATAGATTTGAGGGTGAAGATAATGGTACGTGGGGTGATATGTTGATTGAACAAACAGATTATGTACTTCAAGGAAAGGAAGAATATCTTAAACATTTGGCAAGATACATTTATGTGTGTAGAAAATAAAAAAAGATTCCTGAGTACATAGAGATTGCATTTTCATCATCTTATACAAAATGATTTTGGGGTAAGGAGCATCTTATAAAAATAATAAGAAGTTACACAATATATAGAAATCAGAACTTTTATCCAACGCTCAGTTGGATTTTCTCCGAAAATGCGTTGTTAGGAATTCTCTTTGGCTTCTGTTATATTGAATTTATCGAAGATGCATCGAACGAATAGTAGTCAAAGAGAGGTAGATTATATGTCATTAGGAAATAATATAAAAAAGTATCGTCACGATTTGGGAATTACGCAGGAAGAACTGGCAGGTATTCTTTGTGTTACAGGGCAGGCTGTGAGCAAATGGGAATCCGGAGCAGGTCTTCCGGATGTGACTCAGATTGTTCCATTGGCACAGGCTTTGAATGTATCAACAGATGCGCTTTTTGGATTTGCGGCAGAAAGCTATGATCATAAGCTAGCAGATGAAGTTTGGTTTGAAGCAGTTAAATTACGAGACAGTGGTGAACCGTCACAAGGAGCTCTGGCGGCAGCCGAGTATTTGGATCAGAAGTGCGAAGAAAAAATTTTTAATTATGGTATTATGACTCGCTTCGTCCAGTCAATTGCTCATATGAGTCGGTTTGTAAATCAGCATAATGCATATTACAAAGCTTTGCTGGAAGATGATCAGAGAAGATGGAAGCAGATGGTGAAAAGGGCGGAAAATAGAGCGCTTCAAGTTATAAGATACTCTGATGAAAAAGAATCATCCGAAAAGTGTCACTATGCATTAGCATGGCTTTACTGGCATTTGCGGGAATTTGAAAAAGGCCGTGAGCATATTGCTCCGTTACCATCGATAAAGAGCAATATGCTTCAGGAACCGCTTCTACCCTATTATTCTTTTGCCGAGGCTGATGAAGAGGGCATGAATGGTTGGAAAATGCAGGTTCGAGATAACTATCAGAATTTCATTCGTGCACTGAATAAACAGATTGTATATGCAGCGGAAGGTTTGATGTGGTCCGGTTCCCTCAGTGATGTTGAAAATAATTGCCATTGGGGACTTTCCATAATGGATCAGTTTATGGAAAACGATAAGATGAGGGCTCATTGTCAGGGTTATTATCGCGATACGGCGAAATTCTTGGTGGCTGCGTATCTGCGAAATAATAAACCGGATAAGGCTGCAGAGGAATGGAAGAAGCTTTGTGCAAAGATTGAAGAGTATTTACTGTTTTGCAATGAAATCAATTCCGGTGATATAGCGCAGGTGGTTCGCGATTATGGTGAAAAAGCTGCAGAAAATATGGGGCATTATACAAGGGAGTGGATTGAAAAAAAGAAACAGTTTATGCTTGGTCAGTTAAAAGGTTGGTGTGAAGAAACGGTTTTTGTTGAATTTGAGAAGCGGATAGTATAATCCGGTGGAATGTCTAGCATCATAATATTGAGTATAATCTGCAGGACTATGATAAGGTCTTGCAGATTTTTTCATTTTCCTATTTCCATTCAGACTAATTTATATTATTATAATAATCGAACACATATTCGAATTGATAGGTGAGTGGAAATGAGAAGAAGAGATATAATGTCAACCTACTGTACTGTCAGTAGGTCAGATAAATTTGAATTCTTGTATGAGTATTATTACAATTATAAAAACATATTAAGCTGTGAGAGAAGCTGTGTTATTTACATGATTGAGAGCTTTATGATGAAGTATCATTGGGATGAGTATTGTAAATATTATAGTGCTCGAAATAGAAATAATATGATAACTCGAATTGCTGAATGTATGAATAAGGGAGAAGTAATAGATTTTATTCTTGAGGATGAGAAGCTTCCGGATAATATTTTGTTCTCATATAAGAATTACATAGCTATGAGAATTGATTTTCGGATTTTTGCCAATGTTCTTAGTAGCATTGGGGGAAAAGATGAGGAATTGCTTCGTAGGTATGTAATGAGGGAAATTGACCTACAGGGAATTGCTTCAGAACAGACAATTGCGTATGAAACTGCAAAAGGAAAAATCAGAGATCTAAAGAAACTTTTGAAAGAAAGAACTATGAGTTTTTTGGAAGAAGGGAAAGTGGCATGACGGAATGACACAACACATTAATGACACATAGTCAACACCATTTGTCCCTTTTCAAAAGAAAAAGGTGTGATATTGTTATACTCGCAAGAGATATAACTTGTAGACAAGAAGCAAACATAAAGCAACAAATCATTACCGTGCACAATAATGATTTGTTGTTTTTTTTGCGCGATTTTAGCGTGGTGCAGGAGCAAGACTCTGCCAGGATGCAAGGGCGGAGCCTTTGCCTGGGTGCAGGGATAGTTCCCGCTCGGGTCCAGGTGGAAAGCCTGGTAGGTCCAGGACAAGGTCCGGTCTGGTCAAGGGTGAAGCGCCTTGTGGGTTGAGGGCAAAGCCCCATCGGGTCGCGGATGAAATGCCGTGCCTGGTTAAGGGTGGAGCGCCTTAGTCCGTCCAGGGTGACAACCTTGGCCCAATAAAGTGTTGGACGCGACACTTAATATTGGGTTATTATCTGTAACGCATCGCGCAGAATTAACGGCTTCGCCGGGAAAAGCAAGTTAATCTTTTTAGAAAAAATAAAAAATGAATAGTGGCATATTAAGAGGAATCGAATAAAATCGGTTCTTTTTTTTTGCGAGGAAGGAAAACAAGCGACTGCGAAGCAGCAGGTTTCTATGAATGATGCAGAGGAAGGAGAATTATTTTAATGGCAAAACAAAAGGTAAGAGCGACCAGGCACAATGGTCGTAAAGGTGAAAATGGCGTTTTTAAGGCTGGACACAATGACAGATCATTTGATGTTGATGCAGCTGAGCATATTGATTCGAGTCGAAGTTTCATGAATGTATATTGGGACATGTATCAAGGATATAACATTGCCGGTACAGATGGGGTAAGACCTGAAAGACAATTTTCATTTGAAGAAATTGAAAAAGCATTTTATTGTAATCAGTTTGGTGATTCATTGGAGGCACAGACTGAGAGACATATCAAGTCTAGGCATAAAGACAGAATCAGAACTATGGATCAGATTCGAGAGGATCCTAAGACTTGCCCGGAGGAAACAGTTTATCAGCTTGGCACAAAAGATGGACATGAAGATCCTGCTCTTTTTGTTCAGGTTGTTGCTGAACTTGTAGAGGAATTTATGAAAAGATTTGGTTCTAATGTGCAGGTATTAGACTGGGCTCTGCATATGGATGAAGCCACTCCACATATCCATGAGAGGCATGTTTTCTTTGCTGATGATGGTTACGGAATGAATTTTCCAAAGCAGGAAAAAGCTTGTGAAGCACTGGGATTTGAACGGCCTAATACTGAGAAGAAATCAAACAAATATAATAATGCCAAGATGGTTTTTGATGAAGAGGTTAGAAAACTTTATATTGAGATTGCAGAAAAATATGGAGTTGTGATTGAGAAGATTCCTCTTGAGGGCAAGAAGCATCTTGAGAAAAATGATTATATTTTGGCAAAACAGGCGAAAGAAATTGCCAATAATGAGGATAGGTTGCAATCGCTTGAATTAAAAATTGAGGACATAGGAAATTTTTCAGAAGAGGTGGCAAAGGTTGCCTATGAAAAAGCATGCGAAGTAGTTGCTGAAGAAGTTCGTGCTATGACGATTGAAGAGGATGTAGGAATTGTAGAAGCCTATAAGGGAAGAGTTGTATCCGACAAGGCTGGAATAAAAAAGGAAAATAAACCATTTGCAATAAAAATATTGGAGCGTGTAGTTGAACTTTTGAAAAGAGGCAAGGGTGCAATATCTAAGAAAATAGAAAAAGCTTTGACTGATCCGGCATCAAAAAAGAAAAATACAGACGAGATTGCAGGCATTGCAAAAGCATCTGTTCTGGCAAAGCTTAAGGAGCAAAAGGAGCAGGTTGAACTTGCCAAGCAACAGAGAGAACAGATACCTGCAAAGAAGAAGGAGGAATGTCTGTGAGATTATTTGATGCAGTAAGAGAAGAGGCTACAGCCTATGATGTTGCAGTAAATAATGGATTAAAGCCAAACAGGGCGAAATTGATTTGTTGTCCTTTTCATAATGATAAGCATCCTAGCATGAAGGTGGATAAGCGGTACTATTGTTTTGGATGTGGTGCACATGGAGATGCAATTGACTTTGTTGCAAATCTATATGGCAAGCACGGATAGTTCAAAAATGGCTGAGGTGATAGGTGTATCTGAGGCACAACTTCGATTTGTAACTAATACTTCGGCAGGTATGGGTCTTATCAAGTGTGGATCAGTGGTTATTCCGTTTGATAATCAGATTAGTAAGGATACAGATCTTTACAGGCTATATAATACCAATATCCATGAGAAGATTGAGGAGAAGAAACGGGAAGGAATAATTAATTATTCTGTATAAGAGTAGAAACTGATTGAGAGGCTGGTGCTTTTTTGGTATAATAAGTAAAGATGCACTAGTCTTTTAAATAATCTTGAATTATATGATCAAAGGACCAAATTTGAAATTATGGAGGCATATATGTTGCAATTGATAAAACGATGTCCCGAATACACATTAGGATATAAAGAGTATTGTAAAGAATTGTACGATAATAATGTCATCTACTTTAGACCTTCTAACCCGAATAGTATTGATGAAGATTGGTTCTCACAGACAAAATCTTGGTATGATAAAAAAGAAAAAGGACTAATTGAAGGGCAACCTATTAGTTTTCACTATTGGGCAGTAGATAATGGTAAGTTTATTGGTGAATTTCAACTTAGAACAGAATTCCCAGAAAAAGTGATGATAGACATTGGAAGTATTGGTTATGCAGTAAGAGTGTCAGAATGGGGAAAGGGATATGGAATGGAAATACTTCGCGGTGGACTGGAGATTGCGAAAGAACATGGGATTGAAAGAGTATTATTAACTATCAATGATAAGAACACAGCATCCAGTCATGTATGTGAAAAATTAGGTGGGAAATTAGAAGATATCATAGAAGCATATAATGAAGCAGAAGGACATCACTTATTAAGGCGTTACTGGATTGTATTGTGATTAACAAGTTCCAGTTTGTAGTATAATGGTTTGGTTAGCAGTGGGTGGATATTTCGAACTAATAAGAATTATAAAAATGGAGACGGGATATTATGAAACATTATGGAACTCAGACTCTAGAGACTGACAGACTTCTGCTAAGAAAATATGAGATAAGAGATGCAGACGATATGTATCGTAATTGGGTCAGAGACCCAGAAGTCGGTAGATTTTGGGGTTGGAAACCACACGAAAATATCGAAGAAACGAAATCATTGCTTCAAGAATGGATTGACGATTATAGCAAAATAGATAATTATCATTGGGTGATAGTCATTAAGGAGCCTTCGGAAGCAATAGGTTACATTTACTTGAATGAAATAAACTACGAAGAAAAGAGCGCATCCATACACTACCTTGCTAGCAAAAAAATCTGGAATCAAGGAATAATAACAGAAGCATGTAGAGTCGTTCTGGATTTTTCCTTTAATAAAATAGGCATTAGTAGAATTCATACACACCACCATATAGATAATCCTGCAAGCGGTAAAGTAATGCAAAAGTCTGGTATGCATTATATTGAGACTAAACACAAGGAAATTCCTGATTGTGCACAAATTAGCGGTGATTATTGCTTTTATGAAATAACAAAGGAAGATTGGTTATGTACCGTAAAAACTTTTAGTTTGGAGGATGTTATGAATAGAAATATACATGAACGAATATCCGAAATAGTAGAACGAATATCAGGTGATATAATAAACACGCGCAGATATTTTCATGCTTATCCCGAATTGTCCGATAGTGAAAAGATAACCAGTAGTTTTGTTGCCGAAAAACTAACAGCATTAGGATTAAGTGTTCAAACAAATATAGGTGGATACGGCGTTGTCGGACTATTAAACGGTGAGAAACCAGGACCTACAATAGCCTGGCGTGCTGATATGGATGCCTGTGCAATGCAAGAATTGAATGATGTGCCATATAAATCAAAAATAGATGGTGTTATGCATGTATGCGGACATGATGCGCATACAGCAATTGCTTTAGGTATCGCAGAAACCTTAACATCGATAAAGGATGACTTGTGCGGGACAGTTAAGTTTATCTTCCAACCATGTGAAGAATGTACAAAAGGTGCATTGAGAATGATTGAGGATGGCGTACTGGAAAATCCTCGTCCCTCAGCGATATATGGTTTACATCAAGGTAGTTTAGGTGCAAACCAAACATATATGGAAGCCGGCGAGTTAAGCCTTATTTACAGAACTGCTCTTTTTGGCACAGACATACTAAATATTAATATAAAGGTTAAGCGTCGCAACTTTAACGGATGGGCCGAGCAGGAACTCTTAATATGCAAACTTAATGATATTAACCGGTGTATTAATCCGTATGGTAAGAGGGATATTGACCATTTAGTGAATTTTCAAGTTCTTAAAAAAGAATCAAATGATGAGACTGGCGATATTCATATAAAAGTTATTTTTAGGTATTCTATGCAGCAATATCGGGATGTTATTAGAAAATCGTTGTCAAAGATACTTGATGATTATACTAAACAATCAAAGTCAGAAGTAACTATTGAGTATGTAAAATCAATTCCACCTGTATACAACGATGAGATCGAATGTGAAGAAGCAGAATTGATTTTAAGAGAGTTAATTGGTGATAAACTAGTACCCATTTATGAAGTGCCAGTGCATGGGGGAGATGATTTTGCTTGCTTTCAAAAAGAATTACCTGGACTGTTCTTCTTTTTAGGTTCTGCTAATTTGAAACGCGGCTTAAAAGGTGCTAATCATACCGCCACATTTGATATTGATGAAGACTGCTTGTCGTTTGGTGTTAAAACCATGTCATCGTTTTTATTTGAGATATTGGAAAGACGAAGCAAATAGTTAGAGTGACGAAAGACAAATTTGAATATGTGGGGTGTCATAACGTGGAATGTTTATTTGCATATGCATATCTTTGGGCATGGGGATTTTGTCCTATACAGGAATATAATAATCATTTAGACAAAATGTTTTTAAAAGCACCTGATGATGAGGTATTATTGGAATTAGAAGAGAGTTCTTCTGATTATAAAAAGACCTTTGCTCGTTTGAAATGATATTTTGACTATGAGACAAATTCTTTTGATTCAGTTAAATTTGGCAAGGTTCTTTTTAACGGATTGGAAGATGCATATAAAACAGATATGTTTAACATCGCAGAGTTCGGTAAGAGATGTTATGATATATGGAAGTTATTGCCCAATTTCTTGTCTGAAGATCAGCCGTTTTGGACATTGAGCTATGCAGACGACCCACTATCGTGGGGAGACGAAGAACAGTCCAGAGCATTGTTCGAAGCAGTATTTTGCTTTTTCAAAGAATAACCACAAACTCCGATTTGTTAGTGAAACAAAAATATAACTTTAAAGTTGAGGTGATTATTGTATGCATAGTAGAGTGTTTAGAAAATTATATGTTTCGGATTTGAAAATGGTAATGCAAATGGATGAAGATTTTCGGAAGGATTTTGTATGTGAAGAAAATGCAAGAATGTTCTTATCCAACCCAATGAATTGGATTTTTGCTTGCATAGAAAACAATAGGATTATTGGTTTTGCATATGGATATGAATTAAATAGATTAAATAGTATAGGAAACATGTTATATATTCATGAAGTTGGTGTTCTACCAGAGTTTCAAAGACAGGGTATAGGAAGACAGATTTTGTGTGGTATTAAATCCTTATGTAAACTTACAGGGATTTGCAGATTCTTCTTATTTACAGAAAAATCTAACCAGGCTGCATGTGCATTGTATGAATCTATGGGTGGAGAACCTGCCCATAACGATGATGTATCTGTATCATATTTTTTTAATGAACTTGATTAAACTTAAAATTGGATTATTGAGTCGTTTTATAGGCAATAAATTTGAAGTTGTAAGGGGAAAGCAATATGGAATATATATTTGAAACAGAAAATTTAAGAATTAGAAAGTTTAAATATGAAGATGCTCGCTGTTTGTACGAAAATCATCTAGAGGAAGAAGTTAGAAAATGGATTCCTAATGAAAGTTATGCTGATATTGAAGAATCACAAGGGGCAATTAAATTCTACGTTGATTGTGTAAATAAAAAGCATTTACCGTATGTGTTGGCTGTAGAATTAAAAGAAACAAGTGAATTGATAGGTGATACAGGTGTGAACGAAGTTGAAGGAAATCCAAATGAAGTGGAAATAGGTTATGGAGTATGTAAAAAATATAGTGGAAAAGGTTACGCTACTGAACTTGTAAAAGCGATGACCAAATATATAGTTGAAACTTTTGGAATAAATGTTTTATATGGGCGTGTTATGCATGGAAATAACGCCTCTATGAGAGTACTTGAAAAGAATGGTTATAAATTTTTTAAAGAAGAATTCGGGGCTGAAGATGACACCTATGGTAATGGAATGATGATTTATAAGAAAGAATGCTAAAGGTTGTTGTTTAAGCAAAACCAAATTATCTCAAGAATTTCATGCAATGCGGGGACATCTTTTTGTAATGAATTGTATCTAAATGGGTTAAAGTATATTTCTCAAAATAATTTAGATACAAAGATGGTTTTTGTGCATATCCCGTTTAACAAGAACATTGTTGATTTTAATAGTTTTAGGGAGCAAATATTTGATGCTATTGCTAGTATAGATTAATTTTTTTTATTATATAAAAGCATAGCTATAAATTCCAAGATAAAACCCATTTTGATAAAGTATGTAGATTGGCTCAAATTATTCATAATAATGTATAGACAAATTGAACATTAATACTGATACATAGCCGTTAGGGAGCAATTTACTCCTTAGCGGCTTATTTTATTTCAGAAAGAAGGTGAGAAACTTGAATATCAAGAAAATTGATGACAAGCCGATGGTAATCCATACAAAGCAGAAAGCCAAGATCCATTCCCAAGATCCAAAGGATGTTTCAATTAAAGGAAGTAACATTTACACAGTGAATCGAAGTCCTAAGATTAAAGAGGATGCAGTTGATAAGGAATCTAGTAGTGCTAGAAATCGCGCTTCAGAATATAGGAATCAGAAGGGAAAGAAAAACTATCGAAAGAGTACGGTACATGGAGTTGATAATGTCAGAGAGCGTGGAATTGGAAAGCTTCGCAAGAATATAAAGGAAGCAAATCAATCTATTAAAGTGAAGCAGACGAATCTTCATGTTGTAGGAAGAATTGGGGCGGTAGGCGCGAAGGTAGCTACCGACCAGGTGGAAAATGGTAAGGAAATACAGCAGGCGGCTTATTTGGCGCATGAAGCATTAAGACCTGTGACAGGGACGGCATCTCAAGGATCTAAAGTTTTCAAGAAGAAGGTAATGGAACAAAAGAAACGTAGGATTAAGAAGGTGGAAGCTGGAAAGAAGCTTGCAAAGAAATCTGCAAATAAGACTACAAAAAATGCAGTGAAGGGAACTGTTAAGAAAGCAACGAAAGAAACGGCAAAGGTGGCTTCAAAAATAGCAGTAAAAACAGCAACTACAGCCACAACGACTGCAGCTGGAAGTGTGGGTGGTCCTACTGGTATGGCTATTGGAATTGCAGCCGGATATGCTTCAGGAGTAGCGATTGAAAGAAAGGATACACAAATGGCGAATCGAAGCCGGAAGCTTGCATTTCTTCTAGATAAGATGAAAGCACAGGATAATCAACAGGATAGTATAGTAAAGCTAATTAAAGATCTGATTACAAAAAGAGTTTTACTATGGATTAAGACCGTGGCACCGATAATTGGATTGGTGCTTTTATTATTAGTTCTATTAGTTGCTATGATTGCAATTCCTGTAATAGCAATAGTTGCAGTTGTTTATAACTCACCATTTGCCATATTTCTTCCACCGCTTGAATCTGGAGACACTGTACAGACTGTAGCTAGTGCTTATGTGGCAGAGTTCAATCGGGATGTAAGCACACTTGCTAACGAGCATACCGGATACGACGAAGGACAGATTGTATATGTGGACTATGAAGGTATGAATGCTGCTCCATCAAATTATTATGATATTGTAGCCGTTTATATGGTGAAGTATGGGGTTGGTGATACAGCAACTATAATGAATGACAGATCTAAGGCTTGGTTACATTCGGTTGTTGATGATATGTGTTCTTACACGACGTCTACGGGTTCTGTAACAGAGATAATTGCAAATGAGGATGGGACCACAACTATGATTACTACAACCACTCTTTATGTAAATGTAATCCTGAAATCTTATCGAGATATGATTTCCGAGTACGGACTTAACAGTGATAAAGTAGAGATGCTAGAAGAGATTATGAGTCCTGATTATTTGTCCATGTTAGGGTGGACTGGTGGAGGTGGCGGAGATCTAGGGGGAGTAAGGTAGTGGAAGCAAGAAGTGAAGAGTATGGAGTAGTTTACAGAGATGTTCCGAATATCGGAAGCATTGTATTTATCGGTAGACCATAGTAACAGAAATGTAAGTAGGATAGGGTGGAGCCAATGAGGTTCTGCCTTTTTAGATTGGAGGAAAAGAATGAGCAATGGTTTTCACTATGAATTACAAGAAGCTAAGTTTGAACAGGGACAGATTCTTCGTAATTTAAATGGGAATGATTATCGGGTTATGGAGAAGTTGTCAGAAAGAAACCTTTTGTTAATGGATGTTAAGACAGGGAACTTTATTGTAGCAGTTGGAGTGAATCAATATATGAGGACTCCAAATGGAGAGGAACCAAGCAAATCCAATTGTGTATATGGAATTGAATGGGGACATGGAGTGTATCTCTCAGCCACACCATCCACTATCGACTTTCGCTATATCAGACAGGAGTATGGGACACCTGAAAGAATTGAGAGCCTGGTAGACTATAGAAAACATTTGAAAAGTAGGTTCAAGCACTATCAGAAGATGATAAAGGATGATTTGCTTTCAGATGACATTAAGGCTTCAGTCACACATGCAATGTATGAAGAGTTCGGTACAGGAGCAGCAGAAATTTTTATGGAATACTTGGAAGAGGGAAGGTATGACAAAAGTTTTAAGGGGAAGAAAGTTCATGAGAAAGGAAGGGGAATGTAGAATGTCCCGGCAATTTGAAATAGAGATTCAAGAAATTCTATCTAGGGTAGAAAAAGTAGAAGCAGATTCAATGGGTGAAGCAATCGATAAAGCAATGGCCTTGTATTATGGACAGGAGATTATCCTTGATGCAGAGGATATGAAGGGAGTAGACTTTACACCGATTAGGATGCAAGAAGGGAAAAACAGATAATGGAGGATATGAGTATGACATATAAAAATGAAACAGTTGAAAGCACAATAGATTTTCTATTGGAACTACTAAAAGAAGAGTGGAAAGATAGTAAACAAGAACATCAATTATATGAATTTCTTAAGGATGAAGTAGAAGAGTTGAAATCAAAACTTCTAGTTGAAGCATTTAAATTGAATAAAATCTTGGAAAAAGGAGAAAAAGAGCTATCATTTGAGAAGATGGTGATGAGTACCAAGCAGGTATATGTTTTGCTGAGAGTTTTAAGTAAAGTAAATGCTGGAGTTCAAAGGATGGGAAAAAAGGGAGCGGACAGCTGTGATTTATGTTTTGATCCAGAAGAATGGAATTTTGTAAAAAAAGTAGCAATATCACTTATATAGTCAGTTAGGAGGGTAAGAAATGAGTGTGAATTATAAGGTACAAGCTATCTATGAAGGGCAGATTCAGGAGGTCACAAGTTCGTCTAAGAATTGGAAGGATATATTAAGTCTTGCAGGTCAGCTTTATCGATACGAATTTGATAACATTATCATGATCTATGCCCAGCGTCCTCATTCTACTCTGGTGGCAGATTATGATACATGGAAAAAGGTAGAACGATATGTAAAGCGGGGAAGCAAGGGAATTGCTATCTTCCCCTCGAAAGCATTAAATCCTAGAATGAGATATGTATTTGATATTAGTGATACTGGAGGCAGGAATGGAAAGCTAACATGGGATTTAGATGGGGATAAGCTTAAGGAGTATTTGGATTTTCAAGTTTTACAAGGAAAGATAGAACAATATGAAAGTGCCAGCAGAGAAGATTTGAAAAATGCTCTAAAACTATTTACAGGAACAAATGTTTGGGCTATAATAAAAGAGGAGTTTTCAGAACGACTCCATGAATTAAAGCAGCTATCAGGTAGTGTGATAAAGGAATTTGCGCAAGATTTCAGTCAAGCGCGTACAAAACGCGAGAGCTTACAGCAGGAATCAGGTATGGAACAGTTTGTATACCAGAGCATAATGTATGCTGTAGGAACGAGATGTGGATTTGACTTATCTATAGAAGAACAGGATTTTAGTCAGATTGTAAATATCAAGGATGAAGAGATTATTTATCGTCTTGGTTCTCTCGTATGCGATGTCTCCTGTAGTGTTCTTAGAGAATTTAGCAGAAACTTAAAGATCATTGAAAATGAAAGGAGAATTGCATATGGTAGTAGAGATGACTTACCACGAAGTGGACGGTCTGCTGTATCCGGATATCCAGATGCCGGAAATGCAGGAGAAGAATTTGATGAATCTAGGCAAATACGGAAGGATGGCAATGAATTACCTCAAGGAGAACGAGAGGAGCCGATTCAACTCACTTTACCGATTTGGGAAGCTGGCAGAGAAGATGAATCAAGTGGACGAGGAGGCAAACGAGCTTCTGGATCAATTGATGGAATCGTATCTGGAGAAACACAAACCACAGAATCCATCTTCGACAATGGAAATGTGGAAGATACGAGAACAGGCGAAGATGCAGGCAGAGGAAGTAGTGCTCCATCAGGTCGTAATGCATTTTCACTAGAAAGAGAATTAAAAACTACATCGGAAGATGAAGAACTAGATAGAGAACTAGAGGAACTTAATACCTTTGGTAAAAATGAGGAAGCAGGTCAATATGCACAGGCTTCCTTTTTTGATGCTCAAGGGGACAAGATTCAGAGAAAGTATACTTATGTGGAGCCAAAGAAAGAAGCAGTAATACCACATGAGTATATTGTTCAGACATTACTTAGTGGTACAGGCTTTGTAAATGGCATGACCAGAGTGTGCGAAATCTTTGAAGAAGTTATGGAAGCATCGGAAAGAGCCAAGCTGATTAAGAAAGAGTATGGTCAGGGTGGGGCTGGATGGCCGATTGAAGGCTATGGACTTCATGGGTATGATACATTTCATGCACAAGGCTTAAGACTCCAGTGGAGAGACGTAGAAGGGGAAAAGGAAGGCTACCTTTCATGGAAAGCAGTCGAAAGTGAGATTGCTGCTTTAATTCTTACTGGTGAATATCAGCCGGAAGATCTCCGATTAGATGAAATTGCAATGGTTGGAACTCATGAAGAGGATAGGAGCTTCAATCACGATTTTGATGAGGAAGAAATAGAAGAAGACGAATTGGATGATTTTGCAATTCCAGATGAACCTGAAAGCTTTAACCGTGAACGAATTGCTAAGGAAACCGAGGATGAGTATGCAGTAAAGTATGGCATGACACCA
>DATESN010000005.1:0-9221 GCA_035270785.1 Lachnospiraceae bacterium
TTGTCTGCCAAGTATTAACCTGCTGCTGCCAAAACTGCTGACGTTCTTGCAAATTCATAACCAATACCTCCTTTAAAAAGACAGGTATTAGTGTGATGCTAGGCAGATTGAGTTAAAAGAGGCTGATTTAAGGGCGCTTACATTGAATATGTTTTAGAAATTCTTTTTCTAACTCTAATAATTTTTCTTTGCGTTTCTTTATTTTTTTAGCAAAGTTTCCTGCATAAATATAAAAATTACAACAATATTTATTGAATAAACTTAAATTTCCAATATTTATACCATCTTCTATTTATAGGTTATTTAAAATAGCTACGCCAGAGTTAATAACAATATTGAGGTTGCTACAACAGTTTTTAGGGCAGTCAACTTTAGTGCATTGGTTGGTGTTTTTTTGATCTTATATTTTTTAAAATTAACGATTGCTATTATAGATAACGCTTTTACTTTATTTTTTTAATAAAATGATTGCTATTTTTTATGATTTGTTACTATGATCCTGAGTTTTTATTGTTATCACAAATATCAGGTGTTTCTTCAGCACACAAATACATTACTGCAATTTTAAAGATGAAGGGTATTGTTAAATGTACTCCGGTAGGTTTCACCTGATCTAAATATGATAATTAATTAACCATCTCTGCTAGAAAAAAACAACATAGAATCCTTAATTATTACTGCCCTTTTCACATATTAAATAAATACTTGAACATAAATCAGGGTATTGTTGTCCAAGCATATAGCAACCTTCTAAATAATCTTGAGAAATTATGTCAGTTTGTAATAATTGATCCCATTGAAAGTTAGCTAGAGCTTTAAAAAATATACCAGATCTATGAATTATTTTAAGACCTGCTGCAACTGCATCTCGTTCAAGTGTATCTAAACTATATGTGCATCTGTGACCATGTTTTTCTTCTGCTGGAGTTACAGCACTGTTATGTGATATTAACCCCATTTTAACTGCTATTTGGCGCGAGGGTGCATTTGCATTAGGGCAAGCAAGAAATAAACGCCCATCTTCAGTTAACCATTCATCATTAATTCTTTTTAAAATACTTACAGGGTCATCAAGATGCTCTAGAACATGTGTAATAACTATGTTTTTATATTTATTAGGTAGCACTGCATCTTCAAATCGATCGTTAATAAATGCTGCTTTATTTCCTATATTTTTTTTGGCCTCATTTATTGCATTTTCAGATGCTTCAACACACGTAATATCTTTAAATAATTCTGTAAATCGATTTGTGAAATCACCTTTAAAACTTCCTAGTTCCAATAAGTTTCCTTCTATAAAAAATGGCTTAAAAGATTTAATCATATAAGGGTGAATCACATCAAAATCAAAAGAATAGTTATATTTTCTTGTGTTGTCCATTGCTTCTTTATTGTAATCTCGTTTCATTTTATTTTTCCTTTAAGTTTTAGTCTCGTAATACTGCTAGTCCAAATCCATACTTCCCAAATTCATTTCCATTATAAAGCATATAAATATGATCATCGCAATGAAACACAAAAGGGTAACACATCATCTCAGAATCCCAACCATCACTTGATAATTGAATTCCTACTTTAGAATCGTCTCTTACCCAGTTTCTTAAATTATTTGAATAAGCATAGCCCGTTTTATAACTATCATTTTTATTGCTCCTAAATCCAAAAGCATTTCTATATGAAAAAAACATATGGTACTTATTTTTATAGAAAATTACTGTAGGTAATGCTTGACATTCATTGTCGCCAAGAATATTGGGGATTATATATTTACTATCTCTATTCCATTTTATGCCATCTTTTGAATCTGCATGTGCTATCTTATAAACTCTTTCTGAGTCTTTTGTGTTAATGTCATTAATCCATTTTGAACCATATATATACCACATATGATATATGTTTTTGAATTTAGTTACAAAAGCATCTCCCACTAAAAAAGGTTCATTTAATGAAGATGTAAGTATAGGGCCATTACCAAGTTTATTGAAAGTTTTTCCACTATCAAAGCTTTGTGCAAAACCTATAGAAGCATCTGCTGAAACTGATACTTTTCTATTCCAGCCTGTTGTATATGCTATTATCTTATTTTTTTCTTTGTATACATTAAAAGGAAAAATCCCATGTTCATCAAAACACCCCATATTACCTAATGATATAACTTCTTTAGAGGAGATATCTAAAATTTCTTTAAATTTTTTATCAAAATCTACATATAGGACATGGCTTAGCAATTTGTTTTTTTCATCTTTTTCTGCTGCTGAAAAATAAACTCTTATAAAATCATTAAAAACAATAGCTTGTGGTGATTTTGCAAAAGCAAAACATTTTGATGGTAAATTATGTTCTGTAGGATCAAATATTTTACCCATTTTTTCCCAATACATATTTATTCCTTATAGTTTTCTAATCTAGCAATTCCAAAGCCATTTTGACCTATTCCATTACCTTGATAAAACATGTATAGCTTATTATCAAGCTCAAAGATACTGGGGTAACTTACAGACTCATTATCCCACCCATTATCTGATTTATCTATACCTGCTTTAGAATCATCTCTAAACCAGTTTTTTAAATCTTTTGAATGAGCATATCCAATTCTATAACCTCGATTTTCTTCACGATAACCTAAATTATACCTATATGAAAAAAACATATGATATTTTTCTTTATAATAAATGACTTCTGCACTAGCTTGACACTCATTTTCTTCAAGAACACTTTCTATTAAGTTTTTTTCTTCTTTAATCCAGTTTAATCCATCTGTTGATGTAGCAAGTCTTATTTTGTAAACAGGTTGAGGTGTATCTTCAGTTTTAACCCATTGAATTCCAGCTGAGTACCATAAATAATATGTCCCATTAAATTTCTTTATTCTTGGACTTCCTAATACAAATGGTTCATTTGGTGTATATGACAAAATAGGACCTTGACCAACTTTTTTAAAAGTATTCCCACCATCAAAGCTAGTAGCTAATCCAATTGCTGCATTAAAAGGAACAGACTCACAACGAGTCCAACCTGCATAATATGCGTTAATTTTTTTATCATCTTTAATTACTGATACAGGATAAGTACCAAATTCATCGAATGTGCCTCTTTCTCCTAATGGTAAAATTGGGTTTTCACAAACTTTTAATACATTGAATAAGTTGTTCTTATCTAAATCGATATAACCTAATCTGCTTATGAATTGTCCATTTGTATCTGCTTTTGCTCTAGAAGAAAAATAAACTCTTATATAGTTATCAAAAACTATTGCATTGGGAGATTGTGCATATATCTCCATCCAGTTTTTATCTTTTTGTTCTAAAGGGTCAAATATTTTTCCTAATTTTTTCCAATTAAACATTTACGTTATTTCTCTTTGGTTTACATAAGTTTTTTTCACCTGTTTCTAAGCAACCATAATAGTAATTATTGAAACCAGCTTCATCCATTAGTATGCAAGTTTTCTGTATGTTATATCTAACTCTAAACAATTTAAATTCCCCGTCAAATATAGCAAATGAAGCTCTTGGATCATTATCACGTGGCTGCCCTACAGAACCTGGATTACAATAAACTTTATCACCAAAATCATCTATTCTTGCTAAATGAGTGTGTCCAGACACAAAGTATTTTCCTTCTACGTTATCAAAATATTCTTTTGTTGGATTGTTTAAATACTCATCAATAGGGTTAGCCCATCCACCATGTACCATTTTAATGTCTTTCACTTCAAGTTGAATAGGAAATTTTTTTATCCAAGATAGGTTTTCTTTTGTTATAACTTTTCTTTGATAAACTAAGCAGTCATTTACGCTTTTTGATCTTGGACAAAATCCCCCTCCAGCCAAATACCAGTCATGATTCCCCATGATGACTGGTATCTCTCTCTTTCTTAATTCATCACAGCATTCATTAACTTGTGAATAGTAGCCAGTAACATCTCCTAGGCAGTATATTTTATTTATACCAAGGCCATCAATTACATTTAAGACTTCTCTTAATGCTTCAAAATTACTATGTATATCTGATATAAATGCTATTTTACTCATCTTTGTTAAGACCTTTATTTTTTTACATAATAAAATACTAAATATAAAATATATAATCTTCTGTGTATCTTACAGCTCTACCTTTTTTTAAAGTTGGTATCGTAATGGTTTTTTTATTAATAAAGAAATCCACAGCCATAGCTGATTCATTATAACCAAAAGCACTTCTTATTGATGTTGATGAAGAAATCCTTGGGTTTATCTCTAATAATTTAACTGTATTATCATTGCATTTCCTAAATTGAAAATTGGTTGGGCCAATTGGTTTGAAAAAACTACATAAATCAAATACTGCTTTATTTATATCACTATCATCAACAGTAACGGCTTTTTCAGTGAAACCCTCTCTAGAGAGTTTTCTTCTTAATGTTTGTGAACTAATAAATGAACCTTCACCATCACAGAAAGCAGAGCATGAGTACTCTTCATTTTCTGAACCAACAAACTCTTGAACCATTAATTTTAAACCTACTTCATTTTTAATTAAATTAAATGCTTTTTCATTTTCAATTTTTACTACGCCTTTAGAACCAAAGCCACACCTAGGCTTTATTAATAATGGAAATCCAAGTTTTTTAACTAGGTTTTTATAGTTTGATTCCAATGAACTTTCTATAATATATGGTATGTTTTTTATTTTCATATTTTTATAAAATTTCCATTTATCGCTACAAATATCTATTAAATCTGAATGGTTTAATAAGATCTTAGTTCCAGTAGCACTTTCAATTCTTACTCTATTTTTATTCCAGGTTTGCATATCTATCTCTATACCCGGAATTATAAAATCAATCTTGTGTTTTTTTATAGTTTTTATAAGCCAATCTATATAATAAATATCTGTAGTTGGGGTCGTTTTTATAAATAAATCACAAAATGCTTCTGCAATAGATTCTTCATATATGGATGTGCCTAATAAATAATATTTTTCATTGGTCATTTTTAAGGATTTTAAAATACCATATCCTACTATTCCGCTAGCGCCTGAAACAAGTATATTTATCATAATTTACCCTGCATAATTATTAGCTTTATGCCTTTTTCAATTGTTATTTCAGGATAAAAATTAATTTTCTCATATAGGGTGTTATCTTTCTCAAAAATATTATCAGGAATATTTTCTTTATCATTTAAGAACCTAACTTTTCCATTTTTTGAATACTCTTTAAAAGCAATTTTTGCTATTGCAGAATAGGTAACATCTTCCATTGATCCACAATAAAATACACCTGATATTTTTTTATTTATAGTATGTGATATTATTTGATTTAAATCATCTACATAAATGTAGTTTCTCAAGGCGTCATTCTTGCCATAGATAAGAACGTCCTCACCATTCTTTGCTTTATTTAAAATATGGTAAAAAAAAGGCTGATGTTTTGAAAAAACTATACTATTTCCATATATTTGAGATGGTCTTAGTATCGTTAAATTAGTATTACTGTTTTTAAAATATAAGGAAGCAATTTCCTCTGATTGTCTTTTCGTTAAAGCATAAGATGTGTAATAAGGTGATTTGATAGTTAAACAGGAAGACATACTAGATATTAAAATAAATTGCTTTGCATTTAGAGTCTGGCTTAATTGACAGGCTTTTAATGTCCCTAGTACATTGATATTAATTGCGTCCTCAAAATCGGTGTAAGTCGTACCTCCAAATGAAGCTGCAATATGGATTACAGTATCAATATTTTTAGGAAACTTATCTATTTTTATTTCATTGTTTAAGTCAATAGTAATATCACAGTTTTTTCTCCCTGCAGTTATTATAGAGTGCTTTAATTTTAATAAATTTATTAAACTTAAAGCCAAAGCTGAGTTCCCACCTATTATCAATATTTTCATTTTACTTCTACTATTATACCGCTTGATAATTCTGGATAATTTATTCCTAATTCACATAAAGAATGAATGATTTCTTCATCCAAATTCAAACTAAGCATCTGCTTTGTAGTAAATGGTTTTAAATAAATTCCTTCAATTTTTACTACTTCTAATCCAGATAAATTAATATCTTTTATAAAGGTTTTCTGTGTGTAATATCTTTTATGACCAAGTAAAAAATCATTTTCTGATAATTCGGTAATGTTTTTTAGTAATCCTGAAATTTCACCTAGTTTTCTATTCATTACTTCTGCATTAGGGATAGCAAGAAACATTCGTCCATTTTGACTTAGTAGATTTTTATATTTTTTCATTATCATTACAGGGTCATCAACGTGCTCTAAAATAAAGCCCATTATAATTAAATCAAATTTTTCATTTGTTTCAAATTTTTCAAAATAAGTTTCAATTATTTTGGATTTAAATTTTTTATTCTTTGATTTAAATTTTTTTATTATTTCACTTGAACCGTCGAGTATAATATGATGATTAAAATAATTAGAGAAGTTTAGAGCAGTAAACCCATGCCCTAGTCCTAGTTCTAATAATTTGTCATTTGGGTTAGATAGCTCTATAATTCTTTTTGAATACCAGTTTAAAATAATATTGTTATCAAATTCATAAATATTACTATCTGCATATGCTTTAATATGGCTGTTAAGTTTGTTTGCCACTTTAACCTCCTTAGACACTAACTATGAGTACAATTTTCGCTACTTTAATTTGTATTTTTTCAACATATTTTTAACTTCATCTCTACTATTAAACATCATTACATCTATAATAGATAAGTATGGTATGAATTTTTCTTTAAATTGTCTGTACGCTGGTACTTCTGATTCTAAAAAGACTAAATCAATGTTTTGGTCTTTAAAATCTTCGATGCTGTAAAGTTTAATTCCGCCTGATGAATTTATATATGTTTTCGCGTTTAATTCTTTGTTTATAGCCAGTACTTTCTCTTGTGATTTTAGTGTATGATCTATATCTATATTCGATGATATTGTTATTTTTGTTATTATTTCTAAATGTTTACAGATAATTGATATTGAGTTATATATATATTTAAATAAATTGATTTCATTGTAATTAAATATTTCTTCGATTATAGGGAATGTTTCGTTAAAGTATGGGGCTTTACTATAATCACTTTTGATCTGTCTAAGTATTTTTTTTATATGGTTACTTGCTTCATTTGAAATATTTCGATTGTCAACATTTAATTTATCTGATTCTTTTTTTAATGGTATTGTGAATAAGCTTTTATCTCCATTTTTTAATATGTTATTTCTGTTGAACCAGCTATTTTTACTATACTCAATATTATCATATAGAACAAAATTATCAGCGGCATATATAAGTTGCCAATATCCTATATATGGAAAAAAATATGGCTGCATTATTGCTAATTTCATTTTTATTTCTCATTGTTTGTTCTTAACTAAATTGATGGCGTGTTTTTTTCTAGAGCATGTTTTTCATAGCTGTTTTTTTGAATTTATTTTTTATATCTTTAATAATTAAAGTAGGATACATAGGCAAACAAAGTATTCTGCTAGCAATATCTCTTGATTTTTTACAGTTTTGTTTTTTTGTTAAATAATTCAAAGTATCTAAGCTTGGGTAAAAGTAGCGCCTAGGCAGTATGTTGTTTTCTTTTAGTTTGGCTTCTGCTTCTAGTAGTTTTTCTTCGCTTTCAAATAATACAGGCGCGTAGGCGTGATTGTTTTTGCCGTGTTGGTTCCATTGTTGAAATACCACCGTGCATGCTAATTCTTGTTGATAAGTTTGCCAAATTTCTTCTCTACGTTGTTTTATATGTTCAATATCATCTAGGACACACAAGCCCATCGCTGCTTCAAATTCATTCATTTTGGCGTTAGTGCCAATGCTTTCTATGCTGGTTGGGCTGGTGATACCAAAATTAATAAGTAGACGAATTTTTTTAGCGAGTTCGTCATCATTGGTAATCAGTGCGCCTCCTTCGATGGTGTGAAATAACTTGGTGGCATGAAAGCTAAGGGTGCTGATATCACCATAGTTCAAGACGCTTTGATTTTTGTATTCTGAACCAAAGGCGTGAGCGGCATCATAAATCACTTTAAGCTGGTGTTTAGCAGCGATGGCTTGAATGGCTTCAACTTCGCAGGGGTTACCAAAAACATGAACAGGAACAATTGCACTTGTTTTAGGGGTGATTTGTGCTTCTATTTGTTGCGGGTCGATATTAAAGGTGCGCGGGTCAATATCGGCAAAAACAGGTGTCAAACCTTCCCAAGCCAAAGTGTTGGTTGTTGCAGCAAAACTAAAGGGTGTAGTAATTACTTCACCTTTTAATTCCAAAGCTTGATAAGCAACTTGCAAAGCTAAAGAGCCATTGGCTACTAAAATTAAATGCTTAACGCCTAAGTAATTTTTAAGCCGAGATTCTAATTCTTGCAGCAGACTGCCATTATTGGTTAACCAGCCACTTTCAAAAATACGATCAACGTAAGCTTGATATTTTGCTTTATTCGGCAGATAAGATTTGGTTACAGTGATCAATTTCCTTAATCCTTAACTAGTTTTACAAGCATGAGTAGTCGACTGATAATTTTTTTGACACGCTACCGCCCCAGAATCTAAGTACTTTTCTGAGGCCTTGTAACAGCGCTTGCGAATAAGGGTGTCGGCTGATGCAGCAGAAGCTTAACTTTTGTTGTTGATTTAAAGGTAACAATTCTAACAGCTAACGTAGGCTAGCTAAAGTTGTTGACTGACCGTTCATTTTTTTATAGCTATAAAAACTTAGGGTTACTTGTGATGTGTGGTTTTTTGACGCACTCTACGGCAACTTTTTTTACGGTGAGGATACTTGCGATGATGATGCCCTTAGCAAAACCCGCGTAAACCCTCGCCCAATCGGGCGGGGATATAAGCGGATGACTGCAAGGCAGTCATGGGTTGTTGCTCGTAGAGAAGACTGGCATTATATACAGCATGATCAAAGCCACAAAAGTACGCATTTATCCCACACCTGAGCAGGCGGAATTTTTAAACCGCCAGTTCGGTGCTGTGCGCTTTGCGTACAACAAAGCTTTGCACATCATTAGCAGCCAGTACAAGCGTCACGGCCTGAAATTGAAGGCCAAAAAAGACCTCAAGCCGCTGTTGGCTGTTGCGAAAAAATCACGCAAATACCACTGGTTGAAGCAATATGATTCAATCGCTTTGCAACAATCGGTAATCAACCTACACCAAGCATTCGATAACTTCTTTAACCCTAAGTTGAAAGCCAAGTACCCACAATTCAAACGTAGACAC
>DATESN010000006.1:0-12354 GCA_035270785.1 Lachnospiraceae bacterium
GTATTGCAATTGGTGCAACCCCTAAAATAGAAGCAATAGCAAAGGACCACATCGCTAAACTTTCATTTTTAAAACCTAATCCGCTCATAAATCCAATGATAATTAAAATTCCACCCATCAATGTGATTTGATTTTTCTTACTTAATATAAATCGATGATACACCGCTTCATAACTTTCACATACATCACTAGGAACTTTGTAGTTATGGGTAATTTCACGTAATTTAGTGAATTCCTCATTTAGATCAGGTTTTCTTACTCCCGCTTCTTTTGTTTTCATGATAATGATATCATATAATTTATGAACTTCCAAAAACTCCGGATGGCTACCTCCATGAACTCTTGCCACAACTGGTACATATTGATTTAATGTTTTAAATGACTTTTTTTAACTTGGTTAAATGTTGTTTGATTTGACATATTTTCTCCTTCATTCTAATTTGGTTGATTATTTTCTATACCTTATTCTATCAAAGATTTTACAATCTAACCTTGATTTATATCAATTATTTACAATATAAAATATAATTTCTTTGACAAATCGAATAAATCTCTATACAATTATTTTTCTAACAAGTTCTTAAACAAATCACAACTAACAGGAGTGTTATGGAAAAAAATAAAGACAAAAAAGATCATTATGGGCTATTTACTACGACCACAATGATAATTGGAATTGTAATTGGTTCGGGGATATTTTTTAAAAGTGATGATGTATTAGCCTATACTGGGGGAAATGTCTGGTTGGGTGTCCTTGTTTTTTGTATTGGTGCACTTAGCATCATATTTGGTAGCCTAACTATTTCCGAACTCTCCATTCGTACCAAAAAAAATGGTGGAGTGGTAGGCTATTATGAAGAATTCATCTCTACCAGAGCTGCAAGTGCCTTTGGATGGTTTCAGACCTTTGTCTACTATCCTACCATAAACGCAGTTATTTCATGGGTTGCAGGAATCTATATCTTATCCCTATTTGATGAAAATGCAACGTTAGAGGCGCAGGTCTTCCTTGGATTTATACTTTTTACCTTTATCTATGGAATTAATGTTATTTCCTATAAACTTGGTGGATATATCCAAAACCTATCAACAATCATAAAATTAGTACCCCTTATACTAATTGCTGCCATGGGTTTATTTTGGAATGCATCCACTCCTATCATTCCAGCTGGCACTATGCTAGTTGCTAAATCAGAAGTGGGATTTAAATGGTTAGCTGCCCTTGCGCCTATTGCTTACTCCTTTGATGGTTGGGTCATTGCAACAAGTATTACAAATGAAGTGAAGAATCCAAAAAGAAACATGCCCCTAGCACTTATTGTTGGTCCTATTGTTATTTTAGCAGTCTATTTATTATATTTCTTGGGACTCAATCATATTCTTGGTTCAGAGTATATTATGTCAACAGGCAATTCTGCCATTAACATGGTTGGTTTGCTACTTTTTGGCCGATATGGTACGACTATCCTTATGATATTTATTATTATCGCAGTATTAGGTGTTATTAACGGAATCTCTCTTGGTAGCATTCGTATGCCACAGGCATTAGCAAGTAAAAATATGTTACCAAACTCCGCAAAAATAGCAACCATTCATCCTAAGTATGAGATATCTTTGCCTTCCGGATTAATTTCCTATGTTATAACCGTTATCTGGATGATTTTGCATTATCTCACTCAAAAAAGTGGTATTTTAAAAGGCGGAGATATTAGTGAAATCTCAATTGTCTTTAGCTACACTTGCTACATTATATTATATAGCAAAGTACTTCGTATGAAAAAAAGTAACTTCATTAAAGGCAATTTTAAGGGAACCATATGCCCTATTTTGGCAATATTCGGTGCGTCCATTATTTTATTAGGTGGTATCGTATCCAATCCAATCTATGTTATTAGCTTCATTGTATTTTGTACACTTGTATGTTTAATTGGCTTTTTTTCCTTTCATAAAAGGATCTAGCAATATGATAATTGGCGGTAGCACTACAAACGTGCTAATTAGCACCAAAGAAATATTAATAACAGTCATAAATCCAAAATCTCTAAGAATTGTAAATCTAGACGTCATCAAAACGGAAAATCCTCCTACTGTAGTGAGTCCTGATGCGATAATTGCTTTTCCAATCATTGTGACCGTAATTATCATAGACTCCATTTTTTCTTTTCCTAACTTTCGCTCTTCTAAATAACGCTCCAACAACATCACCGTCATTTCCGTACCCATACCTAATACCAACGCACCTAAAGTTGCTGTAATTGGTGTAAACTGAATTCCTAACAGATACATAATTCCACTAGACATACCAATAATTAAAGCAACCGGTAATATTGGAATAATTGCTTTCACAACATTACGATAAATGAGAAAAAGTGCTGCAAACACAAGTATTAATCCGATCAAAGTCATAATTACACGACCCGATGTCAATCCGTTAACCATTTCTATATCCAAAACACTTTTTCCTGTAATCTGAACTTTCATATTCGTGTCCATTGTGTTTTTCGCTAACTTTTCCGTAAGTGCCTGTAATTCTTTTGTAGGTATATGTTTAATGTTTAGTAAGATTACTGCTTCTGTTTGTTTTTCATTCAAAAACATATTTACTTGTTGCTTTGGCAAAATATCTACTTGCTTTATATAATCTTCTTGGCTTAAATCCTGTCCTACAGATAAGTTTCCAACTAAAGTATCAATTGATTTTACACTAACCACAACATCTTTATAATTTTCTTCTATTTCTTTTGTTTTTTCCTGTATCCACCGAATGTTTTCTTTCGTTAAAATAGAAGTATCTTTTAGGTAAAGTGCGATTTGATCAGTTGATCCTACTTTTGTTCTTATAACTTTTATATCCTTTAATGCATCCATCTTTTGTGGCATAAAGGTTTCTATATCTGTTTCCACTCCAACCTTTTTATCTACAAAAAACCCTAGAGCAGCTAAACTAATCACCACAATTAAAATTGGAATAGAAAGCTTTATTACAGCTTTTGTAAATACTTTGAGCATTCGTTCTAACCATGTTTTATTTTCTACTACTTTTTCGATTTTTATTTTTGTTATTTCTTGTGTTATTTCTTTAATTATACCTTTATCTATATCCTTACTTTTTTCACGTAAATATAATATTGGCATAAGTAAAAATATACTTCCCATAAAGCTAATACCGGCTCCTATTGTTAACATCTTTCCAAAATCTTGTATCATAGGTACTGGCGATGCATATAAAGATATAAAACCAAGCACTGTTGCAAATACAGCAATCGCTATTGCTTTTCCCATTTGCCTCATTGTATTTTTTACTGATTTTTCTTCTTCATATCGATTATGAAATTGAATAGAGTAATCAATTCCCAAACCGATTAAAATAGGAAACACTGCCATGGACACCATAGTTATTGGCACACTTAAAATACCCATAAATCCCAACGTTGCAATAACGGATAATAAAATAACGCCTAGACTAAGCATTCTCCATCTCACTTTAAACACGATAGCCAGAATAATAAACATAATCATAACTGCTAATACTACCATCATCATCATATTTGATTTCATCTCTGTTTGTAATGAAGCATCCAAAATTGGCTTTCCAGAAACAATATAAGATAGGTTGTCAAATTCCTCTTTTTGCAAAATAGATATTAATTCTTTTCCTATTCGCTTTTTTTCTTCATCTCCCAAATTCCCTTGAAGTTTTACTACCATTAAACAATTTTGATCGTCCAAAATCACATCTTTAAATATTGTCCTGATTGCTTTTTGATCATCATATATGATTTGATCTAATTCTATTTGATTTCCTGGTATAGTTGCGACCATCATATTGCTTTTGTTATGGAATATCTCAAGCCCTTTTGCTATTTCGTTTAATTTCATTTCTAATTGAGTATTTCCACCGGCTAAATTACTTAGTTCTTGTAATTGTTCAGAAACATCAACTAGGCCATCACTAATTGTTAATATTTGCTTTTTTATTTCAAAACTTTGTCTTTCCGTCATTTGATGTACAATGCTTGCTGGTGACATTATTGAAAATATATTTTCTTCGTATTGTAATCGTTGCTCCACATCCCATATTTTATTTATGTTTTCATAGGATAAGAGATTTCCTTGGGTTGAATCTGTAAAAAGTACAAGAATGGCTTCTCCACCAAATGATTCTTCCATTTCCTTATTTGATTGATAAACAGGATTGTCATCTTTAACCAAGGTTTCATTTCCAGTAGCCATCTTTATTCTGGATACTCCTGTAAATAATATGATAAATAATAAAACTGAAAACAATAATGTCTTCACTGGTCTCTTTTCAATTAGTTCACCAATCTTTTCAAATAACTTATTCATAAAATAACCTCCTGATTAAACCTCTATTTCATTTAAGATAAGCGCAACAACTTGATTAACATATTGTTTCATTTGTTCTTCTTTTTTCTCTGGCATATATAAAAATGACAACATGGAACCCATAATTAATCGAAGAGTAAAGTCCTCCCGGTCTACTAATATACCCATTTCCTTTAATAACAATTTCAAAATCTTTAGTATGCGATTCATAAGTCCATCGCTTCCCCACTCAGATAAAAGAGAATCTTCCGCTAATATTAGCCTAACAATTTTATAATTCTTAGAAATTAACTGGATTCTTTCTTCCAATATATAAGTCAACGTTTCTTCCCTATTTAAATCCTTAGATAAGTGAATCGTTCCTTCTAATGTCTGGATGAAAATAGGTTCTATACCCTCTAAAAATATTTCTTGTTTCGAGGAAAAATAACGAAATAATGTTACTTCCGATATTTTAGCTGCCTTTGCTATTTCTTGAGTTGTACTACCCTTAAACCCTTTTTCCACAAATACAGTCATAGCTGCATCTAATATTTGCTTTCTTCGTTCTTCCTTTTTCATCTGTTTACACCTCTTTTATAAATTTATGTGTTGGTAATGTAAGTAAGCACTTACATATCTTACTGTTTATTTTTTACTTTGTCAATTTAATTGTTGAAAATGTTATTTCAATTTATATTCCACTAAATTACAATAACAAAAAGGTATCCAAAACCAAATTGTATTGTTTCATTCTCTACACTGAATGTACCATTTGATTTTGAATACCCTGTTATTTGTTTGTATCATTTGACAAATTACAGCTTAAAATGTAACCCAAAAATTATGATTGATTTGCTTCTCCTTAAGTTGATATTGTTCAAGCAGTTCTGGCCCACATGAATTGGAGCCAACTCCAGACATCATATAATCTACGCAAAGAACTGTACTTTCACATTTTTGTAATTCCCAATTATGGGCCTTGCTTGATAATTCTTCCTGTGTGTATCTGGATAAGTTGAAGGAAAACTCTTTGTCACAATATATGCTTATTTGATGAGCGCCATCTGAAATAGTAACATAGTCACAACCATAATGGGAACCATTCTCCTGGGGTTTTATATAATCTTCAAACAATTCATTAACATCTGCTTCAAAGCATGCCTTATAACATGCACGATGTTTATCTATATAACTTTCATTTGGACCATATCCATAGTATTTTACCTGTTGATATTGTTTTGAAACAAAAAAACGAATTCCGTAACGTGGAAGGAATTTTAGGCCCTCTAGTATTTGTGCTTTGGTAGAAAAATGAATTTCACCTTCTTGATATATTTCATAGCAGACTTTCACTCTTGCCACTGGTTCACTAATCGCATATCCAAGTGATATCGACGCCTCAATAACAACGCAATCTTCCTTCTCTTTACAGGTAATACTATATAATTTTACTTTATTTTCATTTAAATGGATCTTATACCACTTATCTTTTATACCATCATTATCCGTAGGTGCACGAAACATATTAATTTCAGTTGGTCTATCCAATAATTGTTTACCCTCTTTTTCAATAGATGTAACCATAGAGGTATGCTTAGAAATGGTATATTTAAATTTATTATCACTTATCTGGTATTGTTCTGAACTTTCACATATTTCAAAATGTCCTTTTTTTCCCTTTGGAATATAGTGACGATCCATTCTTTCTAACAATATCTGATCGAATCCTCTTTCGAATCCATCTTCTGCAAAAATAAATCTCACATAAAGACTTTCTCCATAAATATTTGCCAATTCCTGAATCTCTATCTCTTTTTCCTCATGTGCCTCAATATCCAGTATTACATTACCTTCCTTTATTATTCTCCCTTGTTCCGTCACTTGATAAGTACACGTCAACTTAGTGCCTGCATTTATAAAATCATAGGTGTTGGTAAATTTGAAAATGCCCTTATCTCTATTCACTAGTGTAACACGAACTGGACGATATACATTCTTCATCTCCAGCGCACCCGTGTGGGGGGTTCTGTCAGGATATAATAATCCATCCATACAAAAATTGGAATCATGTACAATCTCGCCAAAATCACCGCCGTAAAAGTATTTTGACTTTCCATTTTCAGCTTTTCCTTGATAAATTCCATGGTCGCACCACTCCCATACAAAGGCACCCGCAAAACGCTTTTCCTCATAAATGAGCTTCCAATATTCCTCTAAATCTCCAGGTCCATTTCCCATTGCGTGACAATATTCGCAAAGCACAAGGGGACGTTTTTCCTCTTTATTTTTGAAGAAACCCTTCTTTAACGACTCTGGAGATGGATACATCATGGATACCATATCAAATATACTTGAGTCCGTATCATCTAGCTTGTGCATACTCTCGTAATGGACAAGTCTTTCTGTATCAAGCTTCTTTACCATTTCAGCCGCCTTTTTAAAGTTGACTCCATATCCGCTTTCATTTCCTAGAGACCACATCACAACACAGGGACGATTAATATCCCTGGAAACAAGATGATGGATTCTGTCTATAATAGCTTTTTCAAATCCTTCATCTGATGCAAGAAGCGCAATCCCATTATAGCCATCTTTCCATTCAAACGTATTGTATACATCTACACATCCATGTGTTTCCACGTCTGCTTCATCAATTACATAAAGACCCATCTCATCACATAATTGATAAAATATAGGAGCATTAGGATAATGTGATGTACGGACAGCATTTACATTCAACTTTTTCATAAGTAAAATATCTGCAACTAGTTTTTCACGCGTAGCAACATAACCAGAATCACAATAGCTATCATGGCGATTTACACCTTTAAACTTCACCCCTACTCCATTAATGCAAATAACTCCATCTATAACCTTAATCTCACGAATACCTATTTTCTCTCCAATGCTCTCTTCCTTTGTACGCAAAACAATTCTATATAAGTCGGGTGACTCAGCACTCCACAACATTGGATTTTCAACGTTAAATTCTGCAAGTTTGTTAGTCCTTTGCGATGCCAGTTCCCCACCGTCAGCATCGTATAGTGTAATCTCACATTCTGTTGTTGCATCAATTGTGACTTCTATTTTAGCATGTTTATAATCTTCACCTAGGTGAGTTATTACATGGTAGTCATTAATCCTATTTTGGGGTCTGGAAAGCATATATACATCCCTAAATATACCAGACATGCGCCATTTATCCTGATCTTCCAAATACGTTCCATCACACCATTTTAAAACAGCAACTAAAATAGTATTATCACCTTCTAGTAAAAAGTCAGTTATATGAAACTCACTTGTTGCATGGGATATTTGTGAGTATCCCACAAATTGATTGTTTACCCATACATAAAAACAGGAATCAACTCCTTCAAATCCAAGGATCCTATCCTTGCCATCGGCTGTATATGAATACCCTTTACGGTAGATTCCTACAGGATTATCATTAGGTACATACGGTGGATCAAAAGGAATAGGATACCGAACATTTGTATACTGAGGTTTATCGTAACCATGAAGCTGCCAATTTGCTGGTACTGGAATTACATCCTCAAAAGAAATATCCTCTGGCTTTTCTTTTACATCAAAAATACTTTTATAATATTTAAAATCCCATTCTCCATTTAGTAGCTGAAAGCTAGAGGATTTCTCACGGTTTTGAAAAGCATCCTCCTCTGATCCAAACGGAATAAAGTAGGCATGTTCCTGCATTGTTTCCACATGAAGTTTTTGTGTGTCTTCATGAAATTTCATTTCTGTTCTCATAATTTTCCTCTTTTCTATACTATTTTGTATACCTTTGTACCATCTACGTTTCATTTTAATGAACCTATAACATTTTTCATTGTATCCATATCAATTACTTCTTCATGTAATCAGATAGACCACTATCCCATATATTATCATAATTCTTTATAATTGCAACAGAAGCAATGTAATCAGCTCCTGATATTATTCTTTAACTGCACCAGCCACAATTCCTGCAAAAATATAACGTTGGAAAAAAACAAACAAAAGAATTGTAGGTACCATAACGATTACAATTGCTGCGCTTAACGTTTGCCAAGAACCAGTTAATGAACCGCTGAAATCCATGAGCATTGTTGTAAGCGTTCGCAAACTTGAGCTTGGCATATAGAGATATGGAATATACATATCATTCAATACATCCACCGATTTAATAATTGCTAAAGTTGCTGTCGCAGGTAATAAATTAGGGAATATAATCTTCCAAAATATAGTAAAATAACCTGCACCGTCAATCATGGCACTTTCATCCAGGGCTAAGGGGATTTTCTGAACAAATTGCCGATAAATATACAATTGCATTAAATCTGTAGCAATATAGATTAGTATGGGTGCTCCTATCGTGTTGTACATTCCGATTTTACTCATTACGCGAAATCTTGCAATTTCAGTTATATAAGCAGGTAATAACATACCAATTAAAAACATACCATAAACAAAAAACTTCATTTTGAATTCAAAACGCTCTAGCGCATAGGCTGTTGTTGAACCAATAATTGCATTGAGTACAACACTAGCAACTACTAAAAATACAGAATTTCTTGTAGCGATCAAAAGTTTCCCTGATTCAAAAATGGTTTTATAGTTTTCAAGGGTTATTTTAGAAAAGGATGGAAATGCTAAAGGTGATGTACTTCCAAGTTGTCCCGAAGTCTTAAAGGAAGCAATGACGGTAACCAAAATGGGTAAGAAAACGATTACGGTAATACATAAAAATAATAGATAAGTTAAGAACTTACTCAACCCTTTTTTTAAATTTATTTGAGACATAAAAGTACCTCCTTATTATTTGTAACTTATGCATTTTTACCTCTAGCTATTTTTACAAGCTTATTTTGAATGAGACCCACGATAACTATAAGTACAATGATTGCAACTCCCATAGTCGATGCCATTCCAAAATTGTTAAAGTTAAAAGCTGTTTTTAAGCTGTACAAGGTAAAAGTACTACTTGCATATCCCGGACCTCCTCCAGTTATGACAAAAGGAATTTCAAACGTTTGCAGTGCTCCTCTAACATTTGCAAAAAGCACAAAATCAATGATTAATGTCATATTTGGAATTGTAATAAATCTAAACTTTTGAATAAAGTTCGCACCATCAATGGTTGCTGCTTCAATAATGTCCCTAGGAATTGACTGTAATCCAGCCAAGAAAAGAATAATATGTAGACCACAAAAGCGCCATAGAGAAACAGATGCCAATGTAAAATTTACTATTTTAGGATCGCTAAGCCAATTATGGATGGAACCTTCTAGATGTAAAGATGTTAAAATATTATTTAAAGCTCCCCCATATGGAGAGAAAAAATAGGAAAATGCATAAGCGATGGCAACGCCATTAATAATGTATGGTAAAAAAGAAATGGATTTAAAGATTTTGGCCCCTTTTACTTTAGAATCTAACAGCACTGCAACAAACAGTTCGATAGGGATAAAGGCTAGATGAATAAAAAAGTATAACCCATTATTACTTAAAGATTTCCATAAATCTGGAGAATCAAAAATCATTTTTCTATAATTATCAGTACCAACAAATTGCTGATTTTTAGAAACACCATCCCAATTGATAAAACTCATGCGAAATAAATCCAAGGATGGAAAGACCACAAACATCGCGAACAAGCATACTGGTAGAATCAAAGATATTATAATAAATGTGTTACGATTTCGACTTTGTAATTTCAAATGATTCAACACTCCTTTCATTGATAAAGAGACAGGCTGTGTTGACAACCTGCCTCTTTGATTTTATTTATCTATAATTATATCTATATTTGATTATTTGATACCTAAACTTGCTCTTGCCTTTGCCCAAGTAACATTCAAATCTGCAAGTTTCTTATCTAAATCAAAACCAGGGATCATCATTTCTTGTCCAAATACCTTTACATCAAATTTAGTTTCTGTAACTATACTGTTAAAATCTACACCACCACCATCGTATACAACAGTTTTAGCATTTGGTTGAAGTGCTAATGCTTGAACAAATAAATCTTCGTACTTACCTTCTACACCTTCTACTGTTGGAACAAAACCAGCTGATTGAATATATGCTGGATACCATGCATCACTATAATACCAATTGATAAATTCTTTAGCAGCATCGATGTTTTGACTGTTTGTTGCAATACTTAAAAATACATCTGCTTGACTAATCGTTACGAAATCATCCGATTCCGTATCTCTTGTAGGAAGTAAGAAAGCACCTAAATCACTAACATCATCACCAGCTGCATTTTTTATATCTGCAAATACCCAAACACCACAAGCCATCATTGCTCCTTGTTTTTGTCCAAACATTACTTTTGCTTGATCAAAACCAAGACCAAGTGGATCAACACCCATTACTTGTGCATCATAAAGCTTTTGAAGCTTTTGGTAAGCGATGCTAAAAGGTTGATCATCATCAAAAGGTGCATCCATGTGTGCCATTGTTGTCCAGATGAAACCATCTTGTGACTCTAATGCTGGCATATATTCATTAAATGGATAATCTGGCCATGCATCTTTTCCACCTATGATAATAGGAATTGTATTTCCATCATTCTTTATTTTAATCGCAACATCAATAAATTGGTCCCAAGTAGTTGGCACTTCAATACCTAAGTCAGTAAACATACTTTTCCAGTAGAATACATATTCTCTTGTTGCTTGATCTGGAACACCAACCACTTTACCATCTACTGCATAACCTACAGCGTACAAATTATTCGCTACTGAATCTAAATCTTTTAAATCTACCATTGATTCAGCAAAACGAGAAAGCATATATGGCTTTAGTGTAGAAATATCTGGTAATTGCCCAGCAGATGCTCTAATTTTCAAGCTATCTTCGAAAGTACCACTATCTTTAAATTTTTCAAGTTCAATCGTAACGTTTGGATGAGTTTCTTTGTAAGCTGCCGCGATACCTAGATTTTCAAACATATCCGCTTGATCTCCCATACAAGCAAACTTTAATGTAATAGGTTCATCACTTACTACTGTTTCAGTTGAAGTCGCTACCGGTGCTTCCGGTTTATCTGTAGTGGTTGTTTTTGAATCATCTTTTTTGCCACAACCAGCAAAAAGAGTGGTTGCCATCATTAAGGCAAGTACAGGACCTAAAACTTTCTTTGAATTCATGTGTAATCCTCCCAATTTGTTAATATATTGTGTGTTGTTACTCTTTTATTATAAGTGAATAGAAATAAAAGCTGAATGATATCCAGTACTAATTCTTGATGTTTGGTACGATACTTGAAAAAAGGGATGACCATTTATAATGTCATCCCTAGCCATTTCGATATTCTCTTGGACTAAAACCAGTCGCTTTTTTAAACACTCTGCTAAAGTGTTCCACATTATTGTATCCTATCTCAGTACAAATCTCGTATATTTTCATATTAGTGGTAATCATAAGTTCCTTTGACTGATCAATACGCATTCGTGTTAAATAATCCGTAAAAGTTTCTCCTACATTTTTTGCAAACATTGCACTAAAATGCTTTTCACTAAAACCTAATAATTGGCTTACCTCTTTAATAGAAAGATCTGGATTCTTATAATTGTTTAAGATGTATTTTTTAGCTTTTTCAAAAACATTACATTCCACACGATTATTTTGACTAGACATATAATCCATAAGCCAATATATCCAATTCTTCATAAAAGTATCTATTTCTTTAACTTGTTCAAAACGTAATACTGAGATTCTACGTCAGTACTTTATAAACCACCCTCAAAGCATTGATAAATATACGTTCCTTCAAAATTCAGCTTTCACCCATTGGGTGAAAGAAAAATGCTCAAAAATGTGTTGAATTATCAGCTTTTATGAGTCGATATATGGTACAATAATAGTAACAAAAGCAGAAAAAGGGGTTTAAATTATGATTAATAAAATTGATTTCACAGCTAAGAATCTAACATCAAATGCAGGTCTTTTTCTTCTCCTTGAGAACGCAAAAAGTAATGAGATTTTTGATCTAGTTGAAAATGACCTCGTATTTGA
>DATESN010000007.1:0-3785 GCA_035270785.1 Lachnospiraceae bacterium
TAGTTTAGTCATTTCAATATACCAGCTTGGTCTTGCATAGTATAATAATGGTGTGTGACATCTCCAGCAATGTGGATAGTTATGAACTACTGGTTCCTTTTTGTAAAGTTTGCCCTCTTCTTTTAACCATTTTAGAATAGCAGGGTCAGCATCCATTACAAACATTTCTGACCATGGTGTTCCTCTGAATCTTCCGGTATCATCAACAGGATTAAGAACAGGCAATCCATATTTCATTCCTGTGTTATAATCGTCTTCTCCAAATGCAGGTGCAGTATGAACTATACCTGTACCGTCTTCAGTTGTTACATAGTCAGCACATGTTACATAGAACGCCTTTTTATTTGCAGGCACTTCAACAAAAGGCATAAGCTGTTCATATTCTATGAACTCTAATTCTTTACCCTTCATTTCTTCAAGTACTTCATACTCTTCATTGATTACTTTACTTGCTAGAGCTTTTGCAAGAATATAAACTTCACCTTTTACATTCTCTTTATCATTAGTTTTTACTTTTATATAATCTACATCAGGATGTACTGCTAATGTAACGTTAGATAATAATGTCCAAGGAGTTGTTGTCCATGCTATGAAATATTCATCAGCATCTTTTTTCTTGAATTTAGCATAAGCAGTAACTGTTTTTATTTCTTCATAACCTTGAGCTACCTCGTGGGATGCAAGACCTGTTCCGCATCTTGGACAGTATGGAAGGATTTTGTGACCTTCATACATATAGCCCTGCTTGAACATATTGTCAAGTATCCACCATGCTGTTTCAATATAGTCATTATCAAGAGTAACATAAGGATTATCCAAGTCAATTAAATAAGCCATACGTTTAGTCATTTCACGCCACTGTGCTTCATAAGTAAATACTGATTCACGGCATTTTTCATTAAATTCTGCGATTCCGTATTTTTCTATATCTGTTTTGTCTTTTAATCCTAATTGCTTTTCAACTTCAATTTCTACAGGCAGACCATGGGTGTCCCATCCTGCCTTTCTGTTAACCTGGTATCCTTCCATTGTTTTGAATCTGCATACAGAATCTTTCAATGTCCTTGCTACAACATGGTGAATTCCTGGTTTGCCGTTAGCTGTGGGCGGACCCTCATAGAAAATAAAGGGTTCTTTATCTTGTCTTGTATCAACACTTTGTTTCAGTAAGTCTATTTTATCCCAATACTTGGATATCTCTTGCTCGTTTTGTTTGTAGTCAGCTTTTGAAATATCTTTAAATTTCTTCATTTTTTCCTCCTATTATATTATAACAGTAATTGTAGTAAACGCAGTTAGAGCAGGGGAATGCAGTTAGGGCAGGCTTCATCACCAATTTGTTTGCTCCCGATGGTCGCACAAATTGGGATTGCGCTGCCTCTGACCTTCCGCTGTTTTTTCTGCGCTATCACTTGAAAAAATAGGGATAGGTCATCAAAAAATCCCATGTCAAACGACATGGGACGAAATTCGCGGTACCACCCAAATTACATATAAATACACTAAATATAAATATATGTCTCTCGAAAATTTAACGCATTTATACGTAATTTCTTACTAGTAGTTTCAGAAATTAAACTCCTGGATGATCTTCCTTGCATTCAGACTTATAATCTCTCACCAACGATTATATCTCTTTGAATCCCACTGCAATTACTGTTCCAATCACTGTTTTTATTATTGTTTTTATTCTGTCTCATGATATACGAAATTACGAGCAAAGTCAAGGAATAAATTGATTTTTTTTAGTAACACTAAAAGAAGATGAGCTTTATCCAATTTTAAAAACTAATATCGAAAAGAGGGAATAAATATGGAATATCCAAGACATTCATACTGGCATGATACAGCTGAAAATATAAAAAACTCCGCAGGGCTTAATGTAAATTTAGACAATAAAGAATTTGACATTTTAATAATAGGTGCTGGAATTACAGGACTTACCACTGCTTATTTATTGAAGGACTGCGGTTTGAGCATAGGGATTATTGAAGCAAGTAAAACAGGATACGGTACAACAGGTTATACTACAGCAAAAATCACTGTTCAGCACGACTTGTTTTATGACAATTTAATAAACAACTTTAGTTTGGATGAAGCAAAGCAATATTTAAAAGCAAATGAAGAAGGCATAAAACTAATTAAAAAGATTATCGAAGAAAACAACATTCAATGTGATTACAAAGAACAAACTGCATATGTTTACGCATCTAATGTAAATGAGATTTATGATTTGAAAAAAGAATTAAAGGCATATGAAAAATTAGGTATAGACGGATTTTATACAGATACAGTTCCTATTCCAAACAAAGCATATGGAGCAATAGGCGTTAGAAATCAAGGTCAATTCAACCCCCTAAAATATTTGTATAGTCTTTATAATATTTTAATTGAAAGCAATGTAAAAATATATGAAAATGTAAGGGCTCTAAATATTGAACCTCACGATGAGCACATAGATGTGGAAACAGAAAAGGGAACTATACATGCTCAGAAAGTTATATCTACATCCCACTATCCTTTTGATAATAGCTTTGGTCTTTATTTTTTAAGACTTTACCAAGATAAATCATATATTATTACTGCGAAAACCAGCGAACAACCCTTTGAGGGAATGTTTATAAACATTAATGACCCTATTTATTCCATAAGATATCAGTTTTCAGACAAAGAAAATCTCTTGCTTCTTGCAGGTGGCAATCATCGCTCTGGCGAAAAGGATGATGAGAACGAATCATATAGTGAATTGGAGAAGTTTCTTAACAGTAATTTTAAAAATGCAGAGATAGTGTCAAAATGGTCTACTCAAGATTGTATGACCTATGATAAAATTCCTTACATAGGCAGATATACATCCAGTATAGAAAACTTATATGTAGCAACAGGATTTAAAAAATGGGGTATGTCTCATTCTGCAGCAGCTGCTTTAATTTTGAGAAATAAAATACTTTGCATAGATGATGATTATTCAGGTGTCTTCAATCCTGCAAGATTTACTCCCGTCCAATCATCAAAAGAATTTGTATCCTCTGTAAAAAGTATCGCAGCTGGGTTTTTAAACCGATTAACATCAGATTCTGAAGAAATTTCTAATGTTAAAGCAGGAGAAGGAAAAATTATTGAATATGACGGTAAAAAGGTTGGAGTATATAAAAACGAAGCGGGAGAATATTTCTGCATTAACCCGGTGTGCTCTCATTTAAAGTGTGCACTTTCATTTAATGAAGCTGAAAAAACATGGGATTGCCCGTGTCACGGCTCCAGATTCGATATAAAAGGAAAAATTTTAGAAGGTCCTGCTGTACATCCAATAGATAAAATTAAAATTAAAAAATAAAAGGAATGTCCTCCTAACGGGGGCATTCCTTTTCTCCACCATATATCTTATATACATCCTCCGTATAATTACCTTCTTCATTATAAATGTACAGAGGAGGGTCAAATTTCAACTCTGGATTTCCATTTTTAGATGCGCGGATTAAAATCATATTTGGTTTTTCTGCTGCTCTTGGATGAACAAATCGGATTTGCTTAGGTTCTAACCGATACTTTCTTAATAGACAAATTATATCCGCTAATCTGTCAGGACGGTGAACCATGTAGAATCTCCCATATTGTTTTAACAATTGTGAAGCTGTTGATATGACATCCTCCAAAGTGCATTTGATTTCATGTCTTGATATTGCTTTTTTATCCTCTGGATTAATTATTCCGCTATTATTAAGTTTATAAGGGGGATTTGAAATAACTGCATCAAAAGAATTAGTATCCAAATATTCTAAGGT
>DATESN010000008.1:0-6277 GCA_035270785.1 Lachnospiraceae bacterium
TCACATTCATATTTGCTAACAGAAAAATCAACACCTTTGCTAACTCCACCAGGTCCAGCAAATAAATCCACAGCTGCATCTACACCAGCTTCTTCCCCAACCACATACCCACTCCCATAATACCTGGTATTGCAGACATATTTAGGTCTTCCCTGGTAAGAATGGATCATTCTTTTTCCGCATCCACCACAGAATACTTTTCCCTTTAACACATGTGATTCATGTTTCCTTTCCCCATAATAAAATCCATCTGCCCTAATTTTCTTAGCCTTCTCAAACATATCTTTAGAAATTATAGCTTCATGTGTACCTGGAACCCGAATCCATTCTTCTTCAGGAACATGCACCTGCCGTTTAGAACCAACACCGGTTGACTTTAATTTACCCTGGACCATATTTCCAAGATACATTTCATTATCCAAAATTCTTTTCACTTTGCTCACGGTCCAGTTTTGCTGGGTATGATTCTTAAAATTACCATCCACTCTGCCAACTGCCTGTTTCATATAAATAGCCGGAGTCACAACTCCTTCTTCATTCAAAATCTTGCTAATCTGATATAAGGAGTTCCCATCAAGCGCCATTTTGAATAATTTTCTAATAACCGTTGCCGCTGCATGATCTACCAATATCTTTGATTTATCAGACGGATCTTTAATATATCCAAAGGGAGCATGTCCACCAACAAACTTCCCCTGTTTCTTTAAAGCAGCCATAGAGGTCTTAACTTTTTCCGACAGGTCCTTACTATAATAATCATAAATAAGCATTTTAAACTGGTCGCTAAGTCCACTAATTCCACCCAGCGTTTCTTTACTGTCATACCCATCATTTACTGCTATAAATCTTACACCCATGAATGGAAATATCTGTTCAATATGACTTCCAAGTTCAATATGGTCTCGGGAAAATCTTGAAAAATCCTTTACAATGACACACTTGATCTGCTCTTCCCGAACTTTTTCAACATATCTTGCATGCCCGGGCGATTCAAATTTGTTCCACTATATCCATCATCGACGAATTGCAAAATATTATTTCCCTTCAAATCGTCGTCCGCGCTTACATGACTGTACAAATTACTTTTTTGAAATTGAACAAGAGGACGGATTAAAACAATATGGGCCTTCCAAGGAACACAGACCAAATCCAATTGTGGAAATGGGTTTGTTTATGGATGGTGACAGGATTCCACTCGCATTTTCTATTCACGCTGGCAACACGAATGAGCAACTCACTTTAAAGCCGCTAGAAGAACAAATAATTAAGGATTTTTCTATGTCGAAGTTTATTGTCTGTACAGATGCTGGTCTTTCTTCTACAAATAACCGCAAGTTTAATAACGTAAATGAACGCTCTTTCATTACAACTCAGTCTATTAAAAAACTAAAAAAACACTTAAAAGAATGGGCACTTTCAAGTGAGGGATGGTTGCTAGAGAGAATCGCTGAAAAATACGATATCAGCCAACTAGAAAAATCGGAAGAAAGCATTGAGAAATATCGAAATTGTACTTTTTACAAAGAACGATGGATTAATGAGGATGCTATTATTTACGAATCAATCTATGATGGTTTTTATGCAGTATGTACTAATCTGGAGGACGAGGCACCAGCTATCGCCAAAATAAATCACAATCGCTGGGAAATCGAAGAATGTTTCCGCATTATGAAAACGGATTTTAAGGCAAGGCCGGTATACCTAAGCAGAGATGATCGAATCAAAGCTCATTTCACCACCTGTTTTTTGGCACTTGTGATCCATCGATACTTAGAAAAGCGACTAGATAACAAATATACGAGCAGCAATATCATAAATACGCTGCGAAACATGAACTTCTTCAAAGTGCAAACAGAGGAATATATTCCAACCTATACAAGAACAGATTTGACAGATACCCTTCATGAGACATTTGATTTTCGAACTGATTATCAAATCATTAGCACGACACAAATGAAAAAAATATTTAAATCCACAAAAAAATAAATAAGGTACGCACTTTTTTTGCAAAAAATAAAGCTTGGAGTTCCCTGTTTATAGGGGTTTCAAGCTTTATACTCTTCTCTAACTGTCAAACGTGAGAAATTAAAATAGCCACTCCGCAAAAGGGTAGTTTGGGGGTGTTTTTGAAAGAAATTTGGTTTACTTTACTCAACCATTGGTGAAATGCGCCAATCATTCCATAAATTTTCGTGTTTTGACAGTTGCATTGAATATCAATTCCTATAGGCCTTGAGAAGCCTATATTTTTTTGTCCTTTTTAAAATAATCGTTGCATGATATGTTATAATGTAGGGGATGAGATGGGTTTCCTATGCGATTTAAAATATCACGTTCTAAGAATTCTGCTTCACTTTATGTCACAAAAACTGTCTATGAGAATAAAAAAGAAAAAACTATTACGGTTAAAAACTCGGGAAAGAAGAAGAACTAATGAAAATGTTTTCATTCAGTCAGAAATTTATAAAAAAAGTCTGTCCATTTCAAAGCGAAATGACAAGATACTTTACTATGACTGTACAAATTATTTTTTTGAGATTGAACAAGAGGACCGATTAAAACAATATGGGCCTTCCAAGGAACACAGACCAAATCCAATATAATAGGGCTCATTTTCTTTATTCACTGATTTTGTATCTCTTCTTAGCAATAGCTGAACTGCTTCAAAATCTACTATTGAAATAATTGTTTCATGATTATCCTTACATCTAACCCACTCCTGGGAAGTCTTGTTTATGGTCTTTTTGATTTTATAATTCATTTTTTTTGTTTTGCTTTGAGGCAGATTTCCAATATATACTTCATCTGTCAACACACGAAATACAGATGACGCACACCACTTGGCTTTCGCATTCTTCTTAAAGCCAACGGAACAGTTAATTCATTTTTATTTTTGGGGGTTTTAAGATAACCAAAGGTTGCAAATGAGCCCATATATTCGCCACTTATCCTTTTGATTCTTTGATTGTTACGGACTTTCACAGAAATATCCCTGCTGTAAGAATCATTGATCAAATTCTTTACAGACATGGTTAAAGCAGTCTCGCACATATCAGCTGTGAGACTGTCGAATTGATCATTTATGGATATAAATTGGATTCCAAGCTCTGGAAACATCTTTGACATAAATTGTCCTGAGCCAATAAAATCTCTGCCAAAACGCGAAAAATCCTTTACGATAACGCAATTTACTTTACCTGCTTTGACTACTTCAATCAATATATGAATGACATTTCTTTACATTTAAAAATTAAAATCTTTCTTTAAATTATTTTTATTAATTTTTCAATTAATTCTAGATCGGCCGGAAGCCATGCAACTGAATTAAGTTCATTCTTATCCAACCACTTGGCATCCGTATGCTCCTTTAAAATCAATTCACCTGAAACAAGTTTGCATATGAAGCAATGCATCGTTAGATGAAAGTTTGGATAATCATATTGCACTGTCTCTACTAGCTCACCCACTTCAATCAAAGTATCTAGTTCCTCTTTTATCTCCCTGATTAATGCTTCCTCCGCGGTTTCTCCTAGCTCCATCTTTCCACCTGGGAACTCCCATCCACCTTTGAATTCTCCAGCTCCCCGTTGCGTTGCAAATATCTTGTCATCTTTTCTTATAATCGCAGCTACTACTTCAATTGTCTTCATAATACTCCTTTATTTAAATATTTTTTAAGATCGTGAGTATCTCTTCTCCATATTTTTCAACTTTTGCATTTCCAAATCCTGTGATGCCTAACAGGTTATCTTTTGTCTTAGGCATTCTACTAATTATATCCATCATCTGTGTATCATTAAAAATAAAATATGGTTTTATTTTCTCTTGTCTACTTTTTTGTAGTCTGAATTCCTTGAGCTTTAAAATCAATTCCTCTTGATTGCTTATTGTCTGCGATGGAACGTAAAATTTCTCTTTCTGTTGTGGTGCTTGTTGACTAAATTTATACTTCTTCAACACATATTTACCTGAAATATTTTCAACTGTCTTTTTATCAATCGTTATGTTATCTTCGTTCATCTTTTCTAATATATCTTCATATTTCTTAGCGTAATCAGATTTATTAGGGGTATGATATTCAAGTAGTTCTTCTGCAAATGTCTTCATTTCTTTATCCGTAAACGATACTAATTTCGATGCAGCATTCATTTCTTTAATATATTTGATAAGCTGATCTGCTCTAATTACCTTCTCTTTCATTTCTTTCTTGGCATATTTTGCATTTAAAATTGTTTTCGGATTTGCCAATACTACTATAGATTTATAATTATCATCAAAGTTTTTTTCAAATAATGTTTTTGTAATAATATTTCCTTTCGAATTACGTCGAATTTGTTTTAATATCTCCAAGTGCCTTTGATTTTGAGTAATTGGAGAATATATACCTTCTTTTACTTTTTTACGGTATAATTCATAACTTCTAATGAAATTGCCATTGATATCAATCTCTATATCTCCAATCAAATTCTTGCATTCTATAATATAAGTTATTTTTCTTGTTACAACGATGTAGTCAATCTGAGCTGATAGGCCATCCACCTCCAAATGTATATCATGAAATATGTACATTGGCATTGCACTATTTTTAAGCTCAAATGCTATATTCTTTTCTCCAAACTCCCCAATTGTTGCAATTTTAATCTCTTTATCAATGTCTTCCTTTAATTTGCCTTGCGCTTTTTCCTGTAAAGCCCTAAGACGCTCAATATATGCTGTTGCATCACTTTCCTCTTTCATAAATACTGGTGCTTTTAATTTGTCGAATATTCCCATAGCTTTTCCCCTTTTTCCTTTTCCTTTTAGACTTTTGTTTTTATTAATATTTTATAACACTGTTATCAATTCCCCTTCGAATGATATGTAATGCTATATTTTCATATTTGCTCTAATAATTTCAACTGGTTATATATTCATAAACATCTTCTTGCACAGGAGTCACTAAACTATATTCAATCTCCACCGCTGTCTTGGTTGTATTATTCATTACAAATCCATGTGTTTTCCCAGTCGCTTTTATTTTTCCAAGATAGTAAAACTCCTTTGAAGTTTTATCATCTTTATTTTTCCTTACAAAAAGCTCCATTTGAACACCCAGTCTTTCCGCATTCAAAGCAGTCTTAACATCCTCTGATTCCACTGTTCTTCCTGATTTAGAAATAGCAATTAATGTAGATGGACTTACAAATCGGTCTTCATATTTTACTGAATCCTGAATTTTATCCTCTTTATGATAATTAATAAAAACAGGATGAGTTTTTGTTCTACTATCATATATATAACCCCCGATATTAAGGGCAACCTCTCCTTTTTCCCATTCTAAAAGCCGACACACATCTTCATAGGTATATTTGGAATAAAGCTGAAAGCTAGTATTTAAATACCTTTGGTTATAATTTAACTGATTTCTATGTAATCCAAATTCTAATACTTCCTTAACCATATCATGAAAATTAGAATCTTTCAGTTCTTTACAGAAAGAAGCACTGATTTTATAGTCTTCTCCTTCTTTTTCAATGAAAATGCAATTTTCATATGTTGTTTTCCCTGATCCAGTAGCAAATTTATTTGTAAGAACGTTTACAACATTATTTTTTGTGTTGTCGGTTGCCTGAATTCCGTATTTTTCATGAAGATCTTGGTATAACTTCTTTAATACTCCATTCTGATACGCTAAAAGCCGCTTTAGCAATTGTAATTCGTGTGCCCGTTTCCCAGATGCAAATTTCTTACTGATGTATTCTAGATATTTACTTGCACAGTCTGAAATGCGAATGGTATAGTCTTTATCATATTTTACAAGGAATTGATAATAAGATCCTAATGACTGATTGTCAAATATTCTTAATACATCTATTTCTCCATGTTCATCAAAGTCTTTCAATGTAGGAATCCTACCCAACTTATACTTTAACTGCTTGTAACTGTCCTTTATTATTTTTATATCATTAAAGTTTGAAACATCAATCGACTCATAAATTCGCTTTCTTGTTACTTCATCAAAATGAATGGTAGAACTTCCTGGGATAATCCGGTTTCCTTCCGCAATATATTTTCTCAAGGAGTCTTTATTGTAGCTTCTATCTCCAGATAATGCGATTGGTATCATAAAGTTATTTTTATAATTTCCGATAAAATCAAGTATTAATACAAAATCTTTTCCCTCAGATTTTCTAAGTCCCCTGCCTAATTGTTGCACAAATACAATCGGAGACTGTGTTGGCCTTAGCATGATTACTTGATTTACCTCTGGAATATCTACACCTTCATTAAATATATC
>DATESN010000009.1:0-51896 GCA_035270785.1 Lachnospiraceae bacterium
CTTCCATACCGTCTCCAGTATAGTACCATCGGCCGTACAGGTCTTAACCGTCGTGTTCGGGATGAGAACGGGTGTTGCCCCTGCGCGCATCGCCACCAGACAAATTAACTTATTTAACCTTTTCACATATGACAACTTACCAGAAACGCAACCCTTACTTCTATCCTTAGAAAGGAGGTGATCCAGCCGCACCTTCCGATACAGCTACCTTGTTACGACTTCACCCCAGTCATCGGTCCTGCCTTCGACGGCTCCCTCTTTCGTTAGGCCACCGGCTTCGGGCATTACCAACTCCCATGGTGTGACGGGCGGTGTGTACAAGACCCGGGAACGTATTCACCGCGGCATTCTGATCCGCGATTACTAGCGATTCCGGCTTCGTGTAGTCGGGTTGCAGACTACAGTCCGAACTGGGACGCTATTTTTGGGGTTTGCTCCCCCTCGCGGGCTCGCTTCCCTTTGTTACGCCATTGTAGCACGTGTGTCGCCCAGACCGTAAGGGGCATGATGATTTGACGTCATCCCCACCTTCCTCCGGGTTATCCCCGGCAGTCTCCGTAGAGTTCCCATCTTACTGCTGGCTACTACGGACAAGGGTTGCGCTCGTTGCGGGACTTGACCCAACATCTCACGACACGAGCTGACGACAACCATGCACCACCTGTCTCCAAGACTCCGAAGAGGGGATCCGGTTAAGGATCTTTCCTTGGGATGTCAAGGCCTGGTAAGGTTCTTCGCGTTGCTTCGAATTAAACCACATGCTCCACCGCTTGTGCGGGTCCCCGTCAATTCCTTTGAGTTTCATTCTTGCGAACGTACTCCCCAGGTGGAATACTTATTGCGTTAGCTGCGGCACGGATGTGCAGTGCACACCCACACCTAGTATTCATCGTTTACAGCGTGGACTACCAGGGTATCTAATCCTGTTTGCTCCCCACGCTTTCGAGCCTCAACGTCAGTTATCGTCCAGTAAGCCGCCTTCGCCACTGGTGTTCCTCCTAATATCTACGCATTTCACCGCTACACTAGGAATTCCACTTACCTCTCCGACACTCTAGTCTGATAGTTTCAAATGCAGTTCAAGGGTTGAGCCCCTGCCTTTCACATCTGACTTACCATACCGTCTACGCTCCCTTTACACCCAGTAAATCCGGATAACGCTTGCCCCCTACGTATTACCGCGGCTGCTGGCACGTAGTTAGCCGGGGCTTCTTAGTCAAGTACCGTCATTTTCTTCCTTGCTGATAGAGCTTTACATACCGAAATACTTCTTCACTCACGCGGCGTCGCTGCATCAGGGTTTCCCCCATTGTGCAATATTCCCCACTGCTGCCTCCCGTAGGAGTTTGGGCCGTGTCTCAGTCCCAATGTGGCCGTACACCCTCTCAGGCCGGCTATTGATCGCGGTCTTGGTGAGCCATTACCTCACCAACTAACTAATCAAACGCGGATCCATCTTATACCACCGGAGTTTTTCACACTACTTCATGCGAAGTTGTGCGCTTATGCGGTATTAGCATCTATTTCTAAATGTTATCCCCCGGTATAAGGTAGGTTATCCACGCGTTACTCACCCGTCCGCCACTAAAATATTAAAAGATTGATTAAAAGCAAGCTTTCTTTCTTTCACATAATATTTCCGTTCGACTTGCATGTGTTAAGCACGCCGCCAGCGTTCATCCTGAGCCAGGATCAAACTCTCGAATTATAGTTTAATTCCTTGGTCAAAATCAACATCTAGCTAATTTTTTCCGTTGTTTCGATAAATCGAAACACTTTACTGTTTTTGTTCTGGTTCGTTCTTCTTTCGAAGAACATTCGTTTCAAAAATTTTCTCAAATTTTTCAGGTTCGTTAAAACCTGTTTGAATCTTAAAGATTCATCATCATAATGAATTTTCAAGGTTGCATTACTATTTAGGAATTAACTTTGCCTTAACAAGTTAAGGCATTTTTACCCTTGGTTTAATCGGGTAAAATATCCTAGGAATTTCTTCCTATTTCAATGTTCATTTGTTGTTGCTTTTTTCAAACGCAACTCACTAATAATAACATGTTCGTTTTTAATTGTCAACACTTTTTTTCAAAAATTATTCCACCGCATCTGTTATCAGTCTATTGTTTCGCGAGTGGAATTTTATTATATCTCAGTATGCCAAAAAAGTCAACGAATTTTTCTTAAAATAATCGCTTAATATTCCTTCTTTTTTTTCATACAAGATGTAGTATCTTTTAAAAATTAAGCACTATTTTCTAACGATATTTGCTCATATTGTTGCTCTTATTTATATTAATAAAAAAAAGACCCTATTTTTAAGGTCCTTTTTTATTAGTACAGCTTAGATACTCATATGAACGGAGAAAGAGGGATTTGAACCCTCGCGCCGTGTAAACGACCTACACCCTTAGCAGGGGCGCCTCTTCAGCCTCTTGAGTATTTCTCCATAGGAATGTAACTTCCTCGTCTGATACGCTATCCACTACCAATATAAAGTTGATACGTCTCATTCGTGACGCAAATGTTATTATACTAAAGGGGATATTGTTTGTCAATTAGTTTTTCGTTTGTTTTCTGTTTTTTTTCTTAGCTTGTATATTCTCTTATTACCGCCTCTATTCTGGACTTTACTTGTTCCGCAATTTCATTGGTCTTCATGTTTTTATATTCATCGTAATATAGAGGTGGCAGGTATATTAATTTAACTGTAATTGGTTTTATTGATTTTTCGTCAAATGGTTTGAATGAGTCTATGAGTGCACATGGGACAATGGGGCATTTTGATTTTGTCGCACACTTAAAGCTACCACCTTTAAATTCCAAGAGGTTATTTCCATTTTTACTTCTTGTTCCTTCGGCGAAGATCAGATAGTTTCTTCCATTCTCTACTTCTTTTGCCACTTTATTAATTACTTGCATGGATTGCTTAATGTCATCCCTGTCAATCACCTCAGAACCAATTGCCCCTATGATCTGTTTTATTAAGATAAGATTACTTACTTCTTTCTTAATAACAAAAGCAAAGGGTACAGGACATGAATCTAAAAATGAAAGTACATCATAAAGACCTTGATGATTTGGATAAAGCATAAAGCCATTTTCCTTAGGAATGTTTTCTAAGCCGTGGGTTTCAATTGTAACTCGACCTGCACGGTTTGCTTTTTGTGTAATGTGTCTTATTACTTGATATCCTTTTTCATAGCTAATACTTTTATGAATACTACACCACCATATTTGAAACCAGTAATATGGTGTTTTTAAAAAAAGATGAAAAGCCATTACTAATATTCTACGCATATATATCTCTTTTCTATTATTGCTTACTATTCTATTTTTTATAAAATCTCTGCTTCTTTACATTTATACTCTTCTATGGCAGTTTCGTAAAGGTTATTCCCTTCACAATCAATAACTACAATTACTGGAAAATCTACAACTTGTAATTTACGAATGGCTTCTGTGCCTAAATCATCATATGCAACTATCGTTGAATCAACTATCGCTTTTGATAAGAGTGCCCCCGCCCCTCCTACTGCTGCAAAGTATACTGCTTGATTTCTAATGATTGCCTCTATTACATCCTCTGATCTTTTTCCTTTTCCAATCATTCCTTTTAATCCAAGGTCCAAAAGCATCGGTGTATATTTATCCATGCGGCTAGCAGTTGTTGGACCGGCTGATCCAATCACCCTTCCTTCTCTAGCAGGTGATGGTCCCATATAGTAAATAATATTATTCTCCAAAATAATAGGAATTCCCTTATCATCTTGAAGCGATTCATACATTCTCTTATGCGCCGCATCTCTTGCTGTATAAATGATTCCCGTTATAAATACATAATCTCCTGACTTTAACCCTTTTACGACTTCTTTACTGATAGGAGCTTCTATATGTTTATTCATATGTAGTATCCTTTCTAAGTTCATTTTGATTCCTGTTTCTTCTATATATAGTGTCCTTTATATAATCTTTATCTATATACATTATCATTCTCCATCTATATAGAAGAAACTCTTTTCTATTATATTGTTCTAACTGCATGTCTATTTACATGACAACAAATATTAATTCCTACAGGAAGCCCAGCAATATGGGTTGCATAGGTGTTAATGTTAACTGCTAATGCGGTTGTTGTTCCTCCCATGCCACCTGGTCCTATTCCTAATTTGTTAATTGTGTCTAATAACTCTTTTTCCATTTCTTCTATATAAGGTATTTTAGAATGTGTGTCTACAGACCTTGTTAATGCTTTTTTTGCCATAAGCGCACATTTTTCAAAAGTTCCTCCAATTCCAACACCTATTACCATAGGCGGACACGCGTTAGGACCTGCTTCTTTTACTGCTGTAATAACCGCATTCTTAACTCCTTCTATTCCATCAGATGGTTTTAACATCACAACACGACTCATGTTCTCACTTCCAAAACCTTTTGGTGCAACCGTAATCTTAACATTATTTCCCGAAACTATTTCATAATGAATAATAGCCGGTGTGTTATCTTTTGTATTTTCCCTTAAAAGTGGATCTCCTACTACTGACTTTCTTAAATATCCGTCCACATATCCTTTGCGAACACCTTCATGAATGGCATCTTCTAAAACACCACCTTCAAAATGAACGTCCTGGCCAATTTCCATAAATATGACCGTCATACCTGTATCTTGACAAATGGGTATTAAATCACTCCCTGCAATTTCAAGGTTTTCTTGTAACTGATTCAATATTTGTTTTCCTAATGGTGATTTTTCTGTTTCACAAGCAAGGTTCATGGCTTTTGTCATGTCTTTTGATAAAAAATAATTGGCTTCTATGCACATTTCCTTTATGTTTCTTGTTACCTCTGATAATTGGATTATCCTCACGAAATATCCTCCTGCTTTTATATAGATTATGTATTATCTTTTTATTATAACTTTAATTATAACTTTAATCTCTTAGCTTCTTTATTTAAGTAGACCACAAATAATATTAAAATCACAGGGAAAATAATGGCGGCTAAAAGACCTAGATGTAAATCATTTGTCCTATTTGATATAATTCCAACTAATCCCGGGCCCGAGGAGCAACCAAGATCACCTGCCAATGCTAAAATTGCAAACATGGCCATACCCCCCCTAGGATAATACTTTGCGGAGAGACTAAATACACCTGGCCACATAATACCCACTGAAAAACCACAGATAGCACATCCCATTAATGCAAGAATAGGATTAGGGGAAAACACTGCCACCAAATAACTACCTATACATAAAATGCTGCTACCTAAAATAACCTTTTTCAGATTCATCTTTGCACCAAAAATACCGTATATTGTTCTGGAAGTACCCATAAGAATTGCAAAGGTACAAGGACCTAATAAATCACCAACTGTTTTAGATACTTTTAAACCGCTTTCTGCAAAAAAAGATGCCCATTGAGACATTGCTTGTTCCGATGCCCCAGAACAAATCATAAGAACAAAAAAAATCCAGAATATCTTAACCTTAAATAACTGTCTAAGAGGCATACTCCCATCCTCATGTTCCAATGTACGAATTGGCACTTTACTACATAAAAAAGCAGTAAAAAAGGGAATTATTGCCCATAACATCGGTAGATATCTCCAATATCTAATTCCTATTGTTTGGAAAAAAAGAGTGGAAAGAAGAACCACACTAACTTGTCCCCAACAATAGAATGAATGCAGCAAACTCATGGCTGATTCCTTTTCATCTCCCGGTAATGCCTCCACGATAGGACTTACTAGTACCTCAATAAGACCGCCACCAACCGCATTTATCATGGTTGCAATGATGAGTCCATTAAATGGATTTGAAAAAAGGTTGGGAAGTAAGCCGAGACTGATTAAACCCACTCCGCAAAGTAATTCCGCAAGGACTAATGCCACACGATATCCAATCTTCTCCACATATTTAGCTGCAATTAAATCCGTTATAATCTGAACACCAAAATTTAAGGAAATCAGTAATGCTATCTTTTCAATGGAAATCGAAAACTCCTTTTGAAATGTTACAAATAATAAAGTCACCAAATTATTAACAATGGCTTGGGTAACAAGTCCTAAGTAACTGGCATATTTTGTATGTCGGAATGTATAAGTCATATAGTACCCCTACTTCTTTGTCTTTAAATAATCTCATTTTTAAGTAATACTGTAAAATCTCTAAAGAACAAGTTTTTATTTTTATTTTAAATTTATTCTTCACTATCTAAATTTATTAAATTTTGATACACACTCTTTTCGGGTGTAGAATCAGGTATTTCTATAATATTCAATGTTTTTCTATAAAATTCTATGGCGTCATCTACCCATCCAATAATGGCATAACCATATCCATTTTCTTTCATACCCATTAAGGTGTGAAATAACAGTGCTTGTCCTATTCCCGCACCTTTTTCATTGCTTTTAATTCCTATCGGTCCGAGAAACCCCTTGGCCGTGGCATCATAACAAGAAAACCCAACGATTTCCCCTTTCTTAATTGCTACATAGCATGAAATAGGGCTGTTCATAAGTGCGTATTCACTTTCATCCGCCCAATTTTGCGTATATTCTTTTTTAATAAAATCAAGTATCTTAGTTTTGTCTGGACTCATCGCCCTTTTTATAGTAATCCCATTTAATGCTAACTTATCGGAATCAAACTTGCATTTAAAATCATAAAGTTTTACTAATAAATCCATTCTTATGCCTCCTGTACATTGCAACCAATGGGTAACCACTCAAGCACCCTTTGGATCTTTTCATCCCAATACTTCCATTGATGATCTCCTTTAGATTCCTCATAAGTAACATCATATCCTAATTTTATAAAGTAGTCCCTGGCATTCAGATTCTCTTCATACAGAAAATCCTCTGTTCCACACCAAATGTACATTTTGGGTTTTAACTGATCTTCTACCACTAATTGCTCTGCCAAATAAAACAAATCATTACTAGAACCTTTTACATTTTCTTTACTGCCAAAAATAGTATTCCAGAATTCATCTTTTCTTTTGGATTTATCACTTTCCATTTCTGCCACTAAATCTAGTGCACCGGAAAGGGATGCCACCGCGCCAAATGTTTGAGGAGCACCAAGCCCTAACTTAAATGCACCATATCCCCCCATAGATAATCCAACTGCAAAGGTATCTTTTCTATCCTCTGACATATTAGGGAAAAATGTCCTACATACTCGAGGAAGTTCTTCTGAAACAAAATTCCAATATTTAAAACCATGTTCCATGTTCGAATAAAAACTTTGATGAACATTAGGCATTACAACTGCAATTCCCATCTCACTTACATATCTTTCTATGGATGTTCTTCTGAGCCATGCTGTATGATCATCACTGATTCCATGTAGCAAATAAAGTGTAGGATATTTTCCTTCTGGGCTCATTCCCTTCATTCCTACTTGAAATTTTGTCTTTTGTGGTATAATTACATCCATATTTACCATCATTTCTAATTCATCTGAAAAAAAGCTAATCTGCATTAATGCCATATTATGATGTCCTCCATGGGCATTCTAAAGTAGTGTTTAGTTATAATTTGTCGGTTTATAAGCTAATACTGCTATTATATTAAATTTGTATGGCGTTTACAAGTCAAATACTACCACTTAGTTTTATTTAATAACATATTCTTAGGATAGCCAAATTTTTAAATTTATGTTATAATTTCAAAGCATTTTATAAGGTAACTATTGTAACGTTATAATTTTATTACATTGATAGGAGTCACAAATGAGTATTTTAAATGTTGAAAACTTGTCTCACGGTTTTGGCGATAGAGCCATCTTTCAAGATGTTTCTTTCCGTTTATTAAAGGGGGAACACATTGGATTAATTGGAGCTAATGGTGAAGGTAAATCTACCTTTATGAATATTATTACTGGTAAACTTATGCCTGATGAAGGTAATGTGGAGTGGGCAAAAAATATACGTGTTGGTTATTTAGACCAACATACTGTTTTAAGTAAAGGAATGTCAATGCGAGATGTCTTATCGTCAGCCTTCGATTTTCTTTACGATATGGAAACTCGCATGAATGAAATCTGCAACAAAATGGGGGATGCCACAGAAGAAGAATTAGAACTTTACATGGACGAGCTAGGCACCATTCAGGATTTACTAACCATGCATGATTTTTATCTAATTGATTCTAAGGTAGATGAAGTTGCCAGGGCTTTAGGTCTTATGGATCTTGGCTTGGATAATGATGTAACTGCCCTTAGTGGTGGACAACGAACGAAAGTGTTACTGGGAAAATTATTATTAGAAAAGCCCGACATTTTATTATTAGATGAACCTACAAACTATCTAGATATAGAACATATTGAATGGCTAAAGAGATACTTAAATGAATATGAGAATGCTTTTATCCTAATATCCCATGATATCCCTTTTTTAGATAGTGTAATAAATATCATATATCACATGGATAACCAGCAATTATGTCGCTATGTGGGTGACTATTCCAAATTTGAAGAAGTCTATGCTATGAAAAAGTCTCAATTAGAATCTGCATTCCATAAACAGCAAAAGGAAATTGATGATTTAAAAGATTTTGTTGCTCGTAACAAAGCTCGTGTTGCTACAAGAAATATGGCTATGTCTCGTCAAAAAAAGTTGGATAAAATGGATGTAATTGAATTAGCTAGTGAAAAGCCAAAGCCAGAATTTAAATTTCGCGAAGCTAGAACTCCTGGAAGATATATTTTCCAAACAAAAGATTTTGTAATTGGGTATGAAGAGCCTCTTTCCAAGCCTCTCTTTCTAGAAATGGAACGAGGTCAAAAGATTACATTAATTGGTGCAAACGGTATTGGAAAGACAACTCTACTAAAAAGCATATTAGGATTCATGAAGCCTTTAGAAGGAACTGTTGAACTAGGGGAAAACTTAAGCATTGGATATTTTGAACAAGAACTAAGCAAAGCATCAAATAACTTCTGCATTGATGAGATCTGGGAGGAGTTTCCTTCCTACTCGCAATATCAAGTTCGCTCTGCACTAGCAAAATGTGGCTTAACTACAAAACATATTGAAAGTATGGTGAAAGTATTAAGTGGTGGAGAACAGGCGAAAGTTAGGCTTTGTAAGTTAATCAATAGAGATACCAATATCTTACTTCTGGATGAACCAACCAATCATTTGGATGTTGATGCAAAAGCTGAATTAAAAAGAGCATTACAAGCATACAAAGGAAGTATTTTAATGGTCTGTCATGAACCTGAATTCTATGAAGGGTTAGCAACTGATGTTTGGGATTGCACAAAATGGACTACCAAGATCTGGTAGTCCATTTTTTTAAAGATTTATAATAGTATCTATCACCACCATAATAAATATAGTAATGTAGTTACAAAACCAATGCATGCTAGCAACAAGCCAAAGGATAGACTCCTTGCAATTACATGATTATTTTCAATGAAAATGTCATGCATTACTGCTAGGCGATGAATGTAATCTTCTTCTATTGGGTACTTCTTGCGTAATGTCTTATTCAGTATTCCTACCACTTTATTCATAAGACTCCCCAAAATAAGTGTAAGTTTAGTTCCTTCCTCTATTTCTGCAACAAACTTTAAGTCTTGATATACTGTTTTTCTTAAGAAGACAATTATTTCATCTAATAAACAATCCAAGGCTCTACTTATTACACCAAAAATAAATGGAAGGATTTTTAAAAAAATGGGTCTATAGATATAATTCTCTAAATTAATCCATTTTGGCCAACTCTCCACATAGTCCTTTATCTGGCTTTTCTGGTTTTTCTGGCTTTTCATCATCCATATCCTTACAATACCTACATAAATAGTAATTCCTATAAGAATGGTTACCATACCACCCTTTAGATTTTGAGCATTAAAATATTCGACTTTTTCACTTCTTACTTGAACATTCATAATTCCCTGACCCATATCTGCTATTTTATCGGTAACAACCGTTGTCATGCAACCAAGGACTGGTAATATTCCCGCTACTAAAGATAGGATAACTGCTGTCTTTTTCGTCATATACTTTCTTTTCATACTGTCATATTCACATTGCACATGGTTATCTGAATTCTTTTCAATAAAAACAGCAATAAACAGCTTGGACATATAGGCAACTGTTAATCCACCACTAATTATAAATAGGTATTCAACACTTTGTAGGGTATTCCCATCCAACACTCCTAATTTCATTCCTTCTTTTATACTTTCATGAATTAGCGTTTTACTAACATATCCATTAAATAAAGGAACACCACTGATACCAAAAGCGGCTGATAAAAAAATTGCTTTTAATATATGTTTATTACGTCCATATCCACGGATCTCATTAAGATTCAGCTTTCCAGTATTCATGAAAATAACTCCGGCTACCATAAATAAGATTAACTTAAACAAGGAATGATTCACCATATGTAGTATGGTCCCTCTAGCAGCAATTGTATTTTCTTGACCTAATAATCCAACCATTCCTAGCCCAATCAATATAAAACCCATTTGTGACATGGACGAACATGCAAGTATCCGTTTTAAATTGGTGGAAGCAAGTGCCATAAGAGCTCCCCAAACCATGGTAAGTACACCAAACGTTAGTAAAACTCCTCCCCAACTTGCATTCCTATAAAAAATACTCCCCGATATAATCATAATTCCATAAATACCTGTTTTGCTTAGTATTCCTGATAATAATGCACTGGCAGGGGCTGGGGCATAGGTGTAAGCATTTGGCATCCACACATGTAATAAAAATACCCCTGCCTTTGCACCAAATCCAAACAATAAGCAAAATGCGATCACATATAGTATTGGTTCATCTCCATAATTTGCACATTCACTAAGAAGTCGTGATATTTCTAACGTTCCTATTCGTTGATATAGTAAAAAAATACCCATTAGCATTACTAATCCACCTAAAACTGAAATTGCCAAATATGTTTCTGCAGCTCGTATTGATTCTTTTTTCTCATCATGTGCTACCCATACAAAGGAAGTAAAGGACATCATTTCGAAAAAGATAAATAAGGTAAATAAATCCGAGGATAAAAATACACCCATGGTTGCACCTAATGTTAATAACGTAAATAAATAATATCGATTACGATTTCTATTTTCTTTTAAATATTCTTTTGAAAATAATATGGTTGCAAGCCAGAGAAATGAGGTAAGAGCTCCCTGGATAATCCGAAATCCATCAAAGGTAAAATGAAGTCCTAAACCGCAAAAGTTGTTCCATGCAAAAGAGGTATTATTATAATCTTTGTAGTTGATAAGAATAAAAATAAATGCCATAAACACAACGACACAAACGATCTGCACAAAAGAATCTCTTATTCTTTTGCTTTTACGGCCAATTATGTAAGATATCAATGCCCCGGCCATTGGGAACATCACTAAAAATAGTAACATCATATTTCCTTCCATATCTAAAAACCTTCTTCCTAATAAATGCCGTTTGCAACATCAGACAAAAAGCCAATAATGGGACCCGAATGAAGTCCAAACCCTATTATCGCGATACAAAAAATAACTAAGGGAACCATCATATACCAATTTGGATCTTTGACTTCTTTTATTGTTTCATAGTTAAAATCTTCTTTTGGAAAAAAAGCCCTAATAACAATAGATAATAAATAAATTGCAGTAAGTAACGCAGAAATTAGTAATGCACCAATTCCCACATAAGCCAATTTGTTTTCACTATAAACGGCTGCATTTGCTAGGTACCATTTACTAACAAAACCGCTGAGTCCTGGAACTCCCATAAGTGCAAATGAAGAAATTGCAAAGATACTAAATACCTTTGGCATCTTCCTACCAAGTCCATCCAATTCATACACATATTCCTTATCTGTTTTATAAATAACAGCACCTGCGCAGAAAAAAGAACAAATCTTCATAATTCCATGAAATATCATATGACTCAAAGCCGCCATAAGTCCAAGAGGTGTCATAATTACAACACCGAATAAGATATAGGAAAGGTTACTTATGGTTGAATATGCTAGCCTTCTTTTAAAGTGAGTCTCCTTTACTGCCATACTACATCCATATACGATAGTTATTATTACTGCTATCATAACAACATTTTGAGCCCATGTTCCTTTCAAAAAAGAAACTCCAAAAGAATAATATGTAATTCGAATAATTGCAAAAGCACCCGATTTTACAACTGCAACTGCATGAAGTAAAGCCGTTACAGGAGTTGGCGCAACTCCAGCCTGAGGAAGCCAGGAGTTAAATGGACATACCGCTGCCTTTACCCCAAATCCAAAGAAAGCAATGACGTAAATTAAAAGTAAAACATTAGTTCTATCTCCCACCTTTTCTAAGTTAAGGGTTCCTCCTAATATAAAGTTAAGGCTATCTCCATATATAATAATAAATATTAACCCAATAAATGCAAATGCTGCACCACCAAGTGAGTAATACAAATATTTACGAGAGGCCAAAATTGCTTCACGGGACAAGGTATACATGATAAGTGGTAATGTAACTAATGTCAGCATTTCATAAAAGAAATACATGGTAAGAAGGTTTGCAGATAATGCAATTCCTAACGTTACTCCAAACGTGATGACATAAGCCATAAAAAATGTTTTTTCATGAGTACCTTCACCACTTTTTTCTCCCTTCATATATTCAAAGGCGTAAAGAGTAGCAAGAGGCCATAACGCAGATATTAATCCACTAAACACCATGGATAAGCCATCCATCTGAAAGGAAATGGAGAAGTTTCCTATAAAATGAAATACCTTCATTTCCTCTTCCGGTCTGTGAGTAATTAGAAAAAATACAATCAGGGATGTAATGATTACAATAGATTCTATGTAGATCTCCATGTGAATTCTCTTTTTAAATTTCATTAAGGGAAGCAAGGAGCTACCAATTATAGGTAACAAAACTGCTACTATTAACATTTTCTCGTTCATTTAGCTTCCTTTCTTTTAGAATACCGCCACTATAATTCCATTAATATAACCTATCAGTCCGTTTGGCATTATGCCAAAGACAATTGCAAGTATTGTTAAAATAAGAATTGGCACCAACATTAACTTTTTGGGTTCTTTCTTTTCAAGTGTTTCATATTTAAAATCATCTCCAGGTAAAAACCCTTTTATTGTAATAGGAAGTAGATATCCTGCTGTAAGAAATGCACTTATCAGTAAAATAACAGGCCCTAGCAAAGAAAAGACAGGTATTTTTTCATTTAAAGCCCCTGTTGCTAAGTACCATTTGCTAATAAATCCACTCATTGGGGGTATGCCAATCAGTGCTAATGATAAAATAGTAAAACACCAAATTGTTACAGGCATTTCCTTTCCGATTCCCCTTAACTGGGTGACCTTTGTTTTTCCTGTTTTGTGGATAATTGCACCAGCAATTAAAAATAATCCACATTTAATAAAGGCATGAAAAACTACATGAAGCAGAGCGCCTGACATTCCAATGGGATTTAATAATGCCAGTCCAAAAAGGATATAGGATACTTGGCTAATCGTAGAATATGCCAACCTCTTCTTTAATACTTTTTCACGATAGGCAAGCATGGATCCCATAAATATAGTAATGAGTGTAAGGGCTAACCATACGGATTGAACCCACGTTCCACGTAAAAAATCAGGTCCAAATAAATAATAAACAACACGAATGATGCCAAGGACTCCTGCTTTTACAATGATGCTGGATAACACTGCTGACGCAGGTGTTGGTGCCACTGGATGAGCGGTAGGTAACCAAGCATGTAAGGGAAACATTCCTGCCTTAACTCCAAAACCTAAGATCATAATGAATGCAACAAATAGCAAAAGTCCTTCATGACCTTGAATGAGTGTCATATCTAAAATGCCCCCAGGAGAAAATGTAATCGTCTTGCTATATCGATTTAAAAAGTAAAATCCAAACAGAACCATGTAAGCACCACTTAAGGAATAAAATAAATATTTTAATCCAGCCATAATGGATTCTTTTGTTTGATTATGCAAAACCAAGGGAACTGAAACCAATGTTAAGAGCTCATAAAAAATATAAAAGGTGACTAAATTGGCCGAAAAATCCAGGGCAATTAAAATACCAAATAGAATTAAATAACATCCATAAAATCTTTTTTCATTATTATCATTTCTAAAGTATTCAAAGGAGAAGAACCCTGCAACTATCCATACAATAGTTACAATGGACGCAAATATAATACTTACTTTATCTATCTTAAACATAATTGGAAGACTTTTTGTTAAATAAAACATTACTTTTGGCAATTCATTCCCATTTGTCTCTAACATGGAACAAAGTACAAGAACTCCATTCATGACAAGGCAAAATGCAACTATTAAAATAAGTCCACTTCTAGTGAAAACCTTCGACTGAAACCATTTTGTAGGAATGATTAATAGCAATATTCCTATTAGAATTGGAAAAGCAATGGGCGTTACTATAAATATATTCATCTATTTCTCCTCCTCTAGGCAAACATTTCAAGTCCCATTGTAATTAAGTTAACAATGGGTTGTGATAATAATCCAATGATTACATTTACTCCAATAAAACATGCAATGGTTATTGCATAGACCTTTTGGTTTTTCCAAGTTCTTTTCTCTTGTCCTGGACTACTAATAGGCGTATAAATTCGAATTACTGTCTTCATAAAGTAAATCGCATTTAATATAGTACTGACTGCTAAAACAATGACTGTTGGTAGCATTTTTCCATGATTTTGCACAGCTGCCTCGGCAAATAATAACTTACTAATAAATCCAGAAAACAGGGGTATACCAACCATAGATAACGATCCCACCGTAAAACCGATCCCCGCAATCCTATTACGATATCCCGATCCTGTCAAATGAATAAATTCTCTACTTTCGTTAGACACATCGGTAAGACCAATTGCTGATATAAATAACAAAGACTTACTCGAGGCGTGAGAAATTATATGGAACAAACTGGCTATAATACCAGCCTCTGTTCCAAGTCCGATTCCCATATATATATATCCTATTTGTGCTACTGATGAAAAGGCAATCATTCTTCGTATATCATTCTCTTGAATTGCACTTAAGGAACCAGAAATCATACCGATTAGAGCAAAAATAAATAGGATATTAACAATTTTACTATCTGTTATAATATCAAATCCAATTACTCGGTAAAAAATTTTAATTAATAAAAATATATACCCTTTTGAAACTAAACTTGAAAGAATAGAGGCTGATGAAGCTGTAGAATAACCATATGCATCTGGTACCCACGAGTGAAATGGGAATAGTGCGCTCTTTATTGCAAGTCCAACTGAAATCAAGGCAATCGTAACAAGTAACGGCACACGATAGGCACCATCTGCATAAATTAAAGCCACTGATTCCTTAATGTTTGACATTAGAAGATGTCCCGTTAAATCGTAGAGCATGGAAATTCCTACTAGTAATAGACCTGAACCTAGTAAACTCATAATCATATATCGAACGGCCGCTACAATCGTACGGCCATTTTGCCGAATCATGATCAGTCCACATGCGGAAATAGTATTAATTTCAACGAAAACATAAGCCGTAAATAAATCGTTTGTATAAATAATGGCAAGCAAGGAACTAAGCAATAAATTTACTAGCGTATAATAGTAATTTATTTTGCTACCTTCTACTTCTTCTGTTATCTTTTTACGACCACCTGTCATTGATAATAACATTATAATACTGAAAAATAATGCCATCCCTGATTCTAACACGCCAGCTCTTATTTCATTTCCCCATGGTGCAGGGAAATGACCCATTTTATATACGAAATAATCCCCTGTTCCTAAGCAATAGAAAAGCACCGCTGCTGACATTACACCTACCATAAAAATCAAGCAAGTATTTACCCATTTTGCATGTTTTTCATTTAAAACAGCACAAATGGAACCACCAAATAAAGAAAGAACAATAGAGAAGAATGGAAAGTTTTGTACAAAGTCTAACATTTCATCGTTCCTCCCTTTTCAATATCATAGAAATTTCATCTAAATCAAGGGTATGATATCTTTTATGAAGGCGAATAGTTAAAGAAAGCATTACCGCGGTCACTGATACTGCAACTACGATACCTGTCAGTACCAATCCACTAGGAACTGGATTAATATAGGTACCAGTATCTTGGACTCCATCTACAATAATAGGAGCTACCCGACCATTAATATAACCTTTTAATGCTAGAAAAAGGTAAACTGCTGTATCCATTATGTTTAGCCCAATAATCTTTTTTATTAGATTCTTTTGCAGTAGCAAGTTTGAAAAACCTATACCAAACAAAATCATAGCAACTGCTTCTTGATAATTGTGTAATAAATTTGATCCCACTTTAGAAACCTCCCTTTCTAAATAAGGCATAAAAAGCATACATGGTACAAGCAACAACTAAGCCTACTGCAATATTTAATGGTAATATTAACCCACCACTTAATATTTGACCGGGAATTCCTTTTGGAATATGGCTTTCCATGTTGTTAGCTCCTGTAAAAAAAGAATAACTCTTAGCAACGCAATAAAAGGAAAGAGAACCAAAGCACACCCATTTAAAGGTTTTTTCTGTGAAGAACTGTTCTGTTTTCTTAAATCCAAACGCATTCAAATATAAGATAAGTCCCGCTCCAATAATAGCTCCTCCCGAAAAACCCCCTCCCGGGGATAAATGACCATTTAAAACTACATAGATTCCAAATATCATAATCATTGGTACAAGTACAAATGCTATCTTCTGTAAAATTGCATCATTTTTAGGCTCATAGATACGATCATTTCGGATGGATTTTTCTAATGAATGATTTTCTTTATCTTTCTTTTTATCAATTCTCAATAAAATGACTACAATTATAGCTGCAACAAATAATACATGAGATTCCCCTAATGTATCAAATGCACGGTAATCAAGAATCATCCCTGCAACGATATTTGTTGCTCCTGTTTCTTTTAGGCCTTGTTCAATATATCTTCCCGCTACTTCGTTATTGTTTGGGTTGAAAACATTTCCCGTTCTAGGTAGATTAGAAACTGTAATTAACAATATAATAATTAATATGATACAAAATAGAGCAGAAAACACTTGATAAATCCATTCAAACATCTTAATTTCTTTATTATTTGGAATATCATATACCCTATCGAACCTATTTTGTTTTTCTTTTAAACGTTCTTGAAGTGGCAATTCCTTTATATGATTTTTTGCATGAGTCTTGCTTTCTACCTGATCTAAATAGGGATCTTTTTCTCCATTTAACCATGTGAAAAATCTATAAGATTTTGTTTTTTTGTACTCCGATTCTAACTTTTCTTTACTCAATACTATCGTCCTCCTCTTCTTCCATATCAATCATAGCATGTATTTTTTTTAATGTAACAAAGAAGAGTATGCTTGTAACACCTGCTCCCACTGCTGCCTCCGTAATGGCAAGATCTGGAGATTCTAAAATGATCCAAATTAAAGACATCACTAAACTATATGACATAAAAATCAAAATTGATTTTAATAGATTCTTCGAAAAGCTAACGGAAATAGCACACACTATTAAAAACCCAAATAAAATATAGGTGAATAGTTCCATCATTTATCCACCTCACAATATTTATCAATTTCTTCGTTTGTTGTTACTTCTAGTCTCGCTATTAAGTGAGAAGATACAGGAGAAGCGAACCATAAAAATAAAATTACTAGAAATAACTTTAAACTAGTAAAATTTAAACCATTCATAATAATAAGGCCTAAAAGGGATATGGCAATTCCGAAAGTATCCCCAAGAGATGCAGCATGCATCCTGTTTAAAACAAACTTAAACTTAAATACTCCATACAATTCAATTGCAAAAATTATTAAACCCACACATAGCAATATGGTACCAATAATAAAACGACTCCAGCTCATAAAAACCATCTCATTCTATACATGATTTATATTTTCCAAATCATGCTCCTCCTTCTTTTGCTTTTCTTGCCTTTCTATGTAAACACCCATGTAAACCTTACATAAAACAACCACCGATAAAAAGCTTATCATCGCATAAATAATACAAATATCTACCAAATAACCTTCCTTTTGCATCAGTGCCAAAACGCTAATCATTACCAAAATCATGGTTCCTATCATGTTAATAGAAATAATTCGATCAGTAACCTTTGGGCTTATAATGGCACGAATTAAACATAAGAAAATCATACACGCTAAAAAAATCAGTGCTACTACAAAAACAAAGTAATATGCTGCTTCTAAGTTAGCTATTCCGCTATTCATTATTTTCACTTTTCCTTCCTTTACTATTATCAATAGGTCTTTCTAAATTTTCTAAAAGTGTAACAAAAATGGATGTACTCATTCCATCACCAAATGGCCTATCAAGGCAGTGAACTGAAAGTTCATCTTCTTCTAAGGATACGGTTATTGTCCCTGGCGTTAGGGTAATAGAATTTGCCAAAAGAACCTTTGCAGTTTTTGAATGTAATGTTATTTTGAATTTTATTATTGCAGGTTCTATTTCATACTTTGAAGATAGTATTAATTTCATAGTCTCAAAATTTGCTTTTACAATTTCAGAAATTAGTATAACGACATAATGCATGATATAAAAAAATTTCTTTATTATAAAAAGATCCTTTTTTATACTATAATCCATAAACTTGCAAATAAACCCATACATCAATCCAGCTATTACGATACCAAAAAGTATGATTTCTAAAGTTACCTGTCCATTAAAAATAATCCAAACTAGAAAAAATAATAGATACATATGATTGCTCCCCCTTATTATAAAAACGTTCTTTCACTCGTGAAAAAGCGCCCCCTAAATATTAGATTTATCTAACATCTACGATGCACTTACACTTTAGTATACATGCTTTATTCTATCTCTTTTATCGCCAAATAATATATTTGTGGATAGGGTTTCCAATAGCCGAAAACTTAGCTTCGTATTCTGTCATCACATTACCCTGTACCATTTCTTGGTCATTGTGTAAATCATAAGTAATTTTATTGATTTTCCAATGCGCCTCTTCCATTTGTTCAACCGCAAAGTTAAATAGCCCTTTATTGTCTGTTTTAAATTCAATCGTTCCTTTACCCTTTAAAAATTTATCATATCTTGATAAGAACTCTTTTGATGGAAGCCTTCTCTTTGCATGTCTTTCTTTTGGCCAAGGATCGGAAAAGTTTAAATATATTTTGTCAATCTCTTCTATACCAAATACATCTGGTAATAACTTTGCATCAGTTAAGATGAAAAAAAGATTGGGTATATCCTCATCTTGAATTTTCTGGATTGCTCGAAGCATTACGCTTGGATACTTTTCTATACCAAGGTAGTTGATTTGTGGGTTTTCCCTAGCTAGAGTTGTAATAAATTGTCCTTTTCCCATACCAATCTCAATAAAAATTGGATTACTATTTTTAAACACTTCATTCCATGTTCCTTTATAATATTCCGGGTTATTAATCACATATTGACTATTTTCAATTGTTTCTTCTGCCCCAGGGATGTTTCTTAATCGCATATTCTTATCCTTCCTATACTCTTTTCTTATCTTACACCAATAATATGCTTTTGAAAAGGATAGAACATAATATTTCCTTTTAACCTTACTACTTCTCATTATTTTATCTATATTTGTGAACTTTTTCATAATTTTTAATTAATTCTCTATTTACACTTTGGTTAATTAGTAAAATAGTGTATCATAATAATATAATTGAATTAACTATTAGGGGATAAAAATATGAGTTTCTTAACAAAAAAATTACGTTTTACAAAATTTTGTACAACCATAACAATATCTACTTTCTTATCAGTAACACTCTTTTTTAGTTCTACTTTAGGAGTTAATGCAACAGATTTTCAGGCCGAGGCTGATGCTAGGAAGGAACTTCCTGTAGAATCTAATGAAATTGAAAATTGGCCCAATGGTCCTCTCATTGGAGCTGATGCTGCAATTTTAATAGAAGCTAGTACGGGAACCATTCTTTATGCTAAGAATATTACTAAAAAAGAATACCCTGCTAGTATCACTAAATTATTAACCAGTCTCATTGCCATTGAACATTCAAATTTGGATGATGACATTTCTTTTTCTCATGACGCGGTATTTAGTGTTCCTTCTGATGCTTCTGGAATGGGGATGGATGTGGGTGAACAGATTACTATGGAGCAAGCACTCTATGGAGTTTTAGTTGGTTCTGCCAATGAAGCAGCGAATGCTATTGGGGAATATATTAGTGGAACCTTAAGTGATTTTTCTATTTTAATGAATGAAAAAGCCAAACAACTAGGTTGTCTAAATTCTCATTTTTCAAATGCTAATGGTCTCTTTGATGATAATCATTACACCACCGCATATGATATGTCATTAATAGCAAAAGAATTTTTTAGTAATGAATTGCTTTGTAAAATGTCTAATACTCAAATATATAACATTCCTATTAGTGATACACAACCGGATGATATTTGGATTGCTTCCCACCACAAGCTTTTAAAAGGCAAACAATATGAATATGAATATATAATAGGTGGAAAAACAGGATATACAGATAAGGCAAGACAAACTCTTGTGTCCTGCGCAGAAAAAGATGGCATGCGACTAATTTGTATTATTTTAAAAGAAGAATCTCCTGATCAGTTTACGGATACTCTGGATTTATTTAATTATGGATTTAGTAATTTTAAGATGTTAAATATTGCTGAAAACGAAACACAATTTAATATTCAGCATTCCGACTTTTTTGAATCTAATACGGATGTCTTTGGCAATAGTGATCCTCTTTTATCACTAAATAAAGATTCCTTTATTGTATTACCTATCTCCGCGGTATTTGGTGATGCTAGTTCCTCTCTTTCCTATGATACGATAAGTGATTCCTCATTAGCTGAAATCACTTATACTTATCAAGGTGTTTGCGTTGGAACAGTAACGATAAATCTGGAAAAAAGCTCCTCAGATGATATTGTCTTTGATGGTGTATTGGATAATCCAAAGACTGCACTTGATGACCCTATTCTTTCTGCAGAAGCAAATGATAAGGTTATCTTTATTAATGTGAAGAATATTATCTTTGGAATTCTCCTTATTGCTTTTATTGTTATCATCTTATTTATCATTCGCGCCATCATACGAAATTATCATTTTTCAAGAAGAAGACATTTACGATTGCGCCGTAAAAAAAGACGGCGGCATAAGTCTAAATATGATGGATATGACTTTTAAAGTTTCAATTTTAATATTACATTAACTGTTTATAAAGCTCTTTTACCGTAGGATAAATTTTTGAAAACTTCTGGTATTTTTGTTCATACTTTTCTACGAGTTCTGGATCTGGTTCAATGGTATCCACTATCTTTACTAGTTTTTCTGCTGCTTCTTCCACAGATGCAAATTCTCCACATGCAACTGCCGCAAGCATTGCCCCTCCATATCCAGGACCTTCTTCACTTTCAATTAAATCAAGCTTAATGTTTAGGATGTTCGCAATCATTTTTTTCCAAAGAGGGCTTTTTGCACCACCACCACAAATATTAGAGCGTTTAATATCAATACCAAGTGAACGGGCAACTTCAAGGGAATCACGAATAGCAAATCCTACGCCTTCTAATACTGCTTGTAACATATCTGAACGTGTAGTATCCATGGTAAGTCCAATAAAACATGCTTTTGCATATGGATCATTTAGTGGAGAACGTTCACCCATTAAGTATGGTAAAAAATATACATGATTCTCTCCAAGGGCTGTTATTTCTTTTTGTTCCTTCGCATATTCATGAGATCCTATAATATCATCCATCCACCATTTATTACAGGAAGCTGCACTTAACATGCATCCCATAAGATGATAGTTTCCATCTGCATGGGCGAAGGCATGTAATGCATTGTTTTTATCTACTCCAAACTCTTTGCTTGAAATAAAGATGGTTCCTGAAGTCCCCAGTGAAATATTACATTTTCCATCTCCCACTGTACCAGTGCCAACCGCTGCAGCCGCATTATCTCCCGCCCCTGCTACAATCTTAACACGTTCAGAGAGTCCCAATAAAGAGGCAAGTTCTGGCTTTAATGTTCCAACAATATCATAACTTTCATAAATAGTTGCCAATTGTTCTTCCCTAACGCCACATATATCCATCATCTCTTTGGACCAACATTTATTTTTTACATCAAATACAAGCATTCCTGATGCATCTGATACATCGGTACAGAAAGTCCCAGATAGCTTATAAGCAATATAGTCTTTTGGAAGCATAATTTTCTTAATACGAGCAAAGTTGTCAGGTTCATTTTTTTTCACCCATAATATCTTTGGTGCTGTGAATCCAGTAAATGAAATATTAGCCGTATATTTTGATAATGTCTCTTTACCAATTACATTATTAAGATAATCACATTCTTCCGTTGTTCTACCATCATTCCATAGAATAGCTGGTCTAATTACTTCATCTTTTTCATCTAAGATGACAAGTCCATGCATTTGTCCACCAAAGCTAATTCCAGCAACTTGTGACTTATCACAATCAGCGGTTAGCTCTGCTAGTCCTTCTACGACTGCACTCCACCAATCTTCAGGATGTTGTTCCGACCAACCTGGATGTGGGAAAAAAAGTGGATATTCCCTGGAAACAATCTTTTCAATTTTACCATCTGCTGCCATAAGCAGCATTTTAACAGCCGAGGTTCCTAAATCTACACCAATATATAACATATGTTGTCCTCCTTTTCTAAAAATCTTGCCCCGAAAAAAGTTTTCAGGGCAAGATTCATTATGGTTCTAGTTACTTTTCTTATGCAAATGGATTTTCTGTAGGATACATCATTCCCTTAGGTTGATTAAATCCAATTTCATCTACTTCAACACCAATATATTTAAATACTTCATAAATGGATTTACCGAAGTGACCAAATGCTACCGCTCCATGATGAGGATAGTTGCCTTCAATTAATACATGACGGTAAAATCTTCCCATTTCTGGAATTGCAAAGATTCCAATAGAGCCAAATGATTTTGTAGCAACTGGAAGAACCTCTCCTTGTGCTATATAGGCACGAAGAATGTTGTCTGCCGTACTTTGTAAACGGAAAAATGTGATTTCTCCAGGTATAATATCGCCTTCTAATGTTCCTTGTGTAACTTCTTCTGGAAGATTACGAGCCATGATCATTTGATACTTCATAGAACAAGCTGATAGTTTTTTAGAGTTTGTATTACCACAATGGAATCCCATAAAAGTATCTTTTAATGTATAGTCGAATTTTCCTTTGATGCTTTCTTCATACATATCCGCCGGTACTGAGTTATTAATGTCAAGTAAGGTAACGGTATCTTCACTTACACAAGTTCCAATAAACTCACTTAATGCTCCATAAATATCAACTTCACAAGATACAGGAATACCCATTCCCGTTAACCGACTATTTACATAGCAAGGAACAAATCCGAATTGTGTTTGGAATGCTGGCCAACATTTTCCTGCTATAGCAACATATTTTCTATAGCCTTTATGAGCTTCGATCCAATCAAGTAAGGTTAATTCATATTGTGCTAATTTTGGAAGGATTTCTGGTTTCATGTTACCTGCGCCAAGTTCTTCTTCCATATCTTTTACAACATCCCCAATTCGTGGATCATTTTCATGTTTTTTGAAAGCTTCAAATAAATCAAGTTCTGAGTTCTCTTCAATTTCAACACCTAGATTATAAAGTTGTTTGATAGGTGCGTTACATGCTAAGAAGTTGAGTGGACGTGGACCAAAGCTAATAATCTTCAGATCACTTAAACCGATGATTCCACGTGCTATTGCAACGAACTCTTTAATCATATCTGCACATTCTACCGCTGTTCCAACAGGGTATTCAGGAATATAGGCTTTAATGTTACGTAACTTTAAGTTATAGCTTGCATTTAACATACCGCAATATGCATCGCCACGTCCTCCAATCAGATTATCTCCTGTTTCTTCTGCTGCAGCTACAAACATGGCAGGACCATCAAAATGTTTTGCTAGTAATGTTTCAGAGATTTCTGGCCCGAAGTTACCAAGATATACTACCAATGCATTACATTCCGCTTTTTTAATATCTTCTAACGCTTGTACCATATGAATTTCACTTTCTACGATACAGATTGGACATTCGTAAATGTCTGCATCTCCATATTTCTCCTTGTAAGCCTTTACTAAAGCTTCCCTTCTTGATACAGATAATACTTCTGGGAAACAATCCCTACTTACTGCTACGATACCGATTTTAACTTTTGGTAAATTGTTCAACATTTTTTTTCCTCCACTTTTTGTTTTTATATTTTTATAGTTCTATATTTCTATATTTATTCCTTTTAGGCCATTAAATGCTCCTTTTATGTTTGCTTGCTCATGAGCAATTAGCCATTTGTTTGAAGCAAATAATAGTGGGTCTTCCTTTGCACCCATTGGATTAACAAGCAAATCAAGATTTGTTCCTTTTGGTAGAATAACCACATTTCTAAAAGGTCTGCCTTCCACAGAACAAGGTGCATAATGTAACGTCGTTGCATACATTTCAAATACAGTACCTGCTGGAACTAAAAAAGCCTCTATTTTACTTGTATCATAGGTGTTGTCTTCTTCTATGTCTTGTTGTTTTCCTATTAAAATAACAAGGTCTGTAACTGCTACATTCACTTCTGAATTACGGTGATATTCTATTGCATCTAATTTTGTATTTGTTCCATTGCAGTATCCTATTTGGATAGGAAGTCCACCAAAGAAACTGTCTTGCATTATTCTTGAAATTGGTAATGCTTCTAATTCAGGTATGCTAGGATAATAAACTACTCCTCCCGCTGGTGCATCTGTTTTTTCCATTTCTTTTAATAACTCTGAAACCTCATAATCATTTGTAAGGACTCGTCCATAAGGAATAAATCCCTGATCTGATACATTTAAAATTTTCATATATTCTTTGCCAATCCTTCCTACTAAAACATAGTATTATTATTACTGACTCCTACCTGTATTATATAAAACATTACTTTTCTCTGCCACCATAAACTTATCTAATTAATGGCACTTTCTTGTCCTTTTTAATTCCTTACGATATTCATTTGGCAGTAATCCAAATCTTTTATTAAATGCCTTTGCAAAACTGCGACTATCTGGGAAACCGTTGTCTAATGCAATATCACTAATAGAATCTTCTGTATTGCTTAATTGTTTAAATCCGTATTCTACTCGTATGTTGATCAAATAAGCCTTATAGTTAATTCTTGCATACCTTTGGAAAATGCGGGATAAATATGTTGCTGAAAACCCAAAGTTTTTTGCAACACTTTCTAATGTTATATTTTCCTTATAATTATCTCTTATAAATTGAGTAATACTTGATAATTTCTCTAAATTCTTATTTTGTTTAATGCGTTCTTGATCAACATTCTTTTCCTTATATTTTGTAATAAGTGTATATAAAAGGTGATAAAAAATACTTTGAACCTCAAATTCGTATCCATATTGTTTTTCAGCATAGATGCCATACATATTTTTTATTAACTGAATTAATTCAGAATCTTTTTCATATCTTGTGCTCTTAAATTGAATGATTTCTTCTTCTGTAAAATCAGAAAATGTTTCCTGAGGTATTTGTAATACGATGGTAAAATTCTCATTTGGTGCATCTATGGAATGAATTTCATTAGAGTTAACTAAGATAAACTGACCTTTTGTTAACATGTAGGGAGAGGAATTAATATAAAAATCTATTTCCCCTTCTAGAACCAAAAATATCTCAATCGATTGATGCCAATGCTTTACCACTTTATAGTTTCCATTTTTCCCTTCAAACACAAACATTTTAAAAGGTAGATCGTCATTTGGAAATACAAGTTCATGTCTAAATTCCATATTCTATGCTCCTAATCAAAACTTTTTTTTACTTGTTGATACTCTATTTTACGATATCTATCATTTATAATCTAGCAGTATTTCGTATCTTGTATTGATGTTTACTAATAGAGTATAATTATGGAGGACTTTCCCTTCACCTAAAGTGAATACTTTCATTCGAATCGTATCAAGTGTATTATAATAATAAATGCGGATTTATTATTTATTTACAATTGTAAACAACGGTAATGAATTATCCAAAGACCTTGCCTTTTTCTGGCGTACTATGTTAAATTATATGAGTATAACTTGTATAAAAAGAGAGGTATTAAGAAATCAATTTCTTCTCTATAATGTATGCAGTGCTATGAATCTTTTTAATTAGAAAGGAGATCTACCAAATGAAATTTAGCGACGGATGTTGGTTACAAAAAGAAAATTGCGAATGCTTTTCACCGCAACAAGTTTACTACACAACGATTGAACAGAATAAAGTTACTTTATGTGCGCCAACTAGCCACATTAATCGAAGAGGTGACACCTTGGGTGGAATTAATTTGACACTTGTAATTACTTCTCCTGCTCCCGAAGTTTTAAGAGTACAAACTTATCATTATATGGGTGCCTTAGAAAAATCTCCAAACTTTGATTTAGAGCAAACTGAAAACCTTCCTTTAGATGTAACAGAATCGGATGACATGGTTATTATTCAAAATGGCTCTTTAACATTAGAGATTACAAAAGACCCTTGGTCTATGACATACAAACGAAATGGAGAGTTCATAACCAAATCTACTGCTCGTGATCTTGCCTGTATGAAGACAAATTGGAAAGGTCTCTATTATGATAAGGGAGACTCTGAAGACACTTATATGCGCCAACAATTAAGCCTTGGGGTGGGTGAACTTATCTATGGTATGGGTGAACGCTTTACTCCATTTATTAAAAATGGTCAATCTGTTGATTGTTGGAATGCTGATGGTGGAACAAGTACTGATCAATCATACAAAAACATTCCCTTTTATGTATCCAACAAAGGTTATGGTGTTTTAGTAAATCATCCGGAAAACGTATCATTTGAGGTTGCAACTGAAATGGTAACTAGAACCGAGTTTTCTGTTGAAGGAGGATATTTAGATTACTTCTTATTTAATGGTCCTACTATGAAAGAAGTCCTATCCCGCTATACAGATTTAACTGGAAAACCTTCTTTACCAGCTCCTTGGACTTTTGGACTTTGGTTATCAACCTCTTTTACTACAAGTTATGACGAGAAAACAGTAATGAGCTTTGTTGATGGCATGTTAGATCGAGATATTCCACTTCGAACCTTCCACTTTGATTGTTTTTGGATGAAAGAATTTCATTGGTCTAACTTCTTATGGGATGATCGCGTATTTCCAGACCCTAAAGGAATGCTTGAAAGAATCAAAGATAAGGGCTTAAATATCTGTTTATGGATTAATTCCTATATTGGACAAGAATCTAGTATGTTTGTAGAAGGTAAAGAAAATGGTTACTTCCTAAAACGCACGAATGGAGATGTCTGGCAATGGGATATGTGGCAACCAGGAATGGCTTTAGTTGACTTTACAAATCCTTCCGCTTGTAAATGGTTCCAAGATAAATTAGAGGTTCTTCTTGACATGGGAGTGGATTGTTTCAAAACCGACTTTGGCGAAAGAATACCTACTGATGCCGTTTATTTTGATGGTTCCGATCCTAAGAAAATGCATAATTATTACACCTATTTGTATAATAAATGTGTTTATGAATTGTTAGAAAGAAAACGTGGTAAGGGGCAAGCAGTATTATTTGCTAGATCAGCAACTGTTGGTGGTCAAAAGTTCCCTGTTCACTGGGGCGGTGACTGTTGGTCTGATTATGAATCTATGGAAGAAAGTTTACGTGGAGGATTATCTCTTTGTATGTCTGGTTTTGCTTTCTGGGCACATGATATTGGAGGTTTTGAACATACCTCTACTCCAGATGTTTATAAGCGCTGGGTAGCTTTTGGATTATTATCATCTCATAGTAGGTTGCATGGAAGCACCTCTTACCGAGTTCCTTGGGTTTATGACGAAGAATCTGTTGATGTTGTTCGTTTCTTTACCAAACTTAAAGCACGTATTATGCCTTATTTATATAGCACCAGTATTTTTTCATCTAAAACAGGTATACCTACTATGCGTAGTATGGTGCTTGAATATAATGAAGATAAAACATGCCATTTTCTAGATAAACAATACATGTTAGGTGATAATCTTTTAGTAGCTCCTATTTTTAATGAAGAAGGGGTGGCTGAATATTATTTGCCAAGTGGAACATGGACCAACTTCTTTACTGGGGAAGAAAAAATTGGTGCAAAATGGATTAATGAAAATCATGATTATCTAAGTATTCCTCTCATGGTAAAAGAAAATTCCATCATTGCTATTGGATCCCATGATGACAAACCTGATTACGATTATTCAGAAGATGTTGAACTTCGTATTTATTCCTTACTTGATAATAAGGAAGCTTCAACGAAAGTATACAGCGTGGATAATCAATTAGACTTAACTGCATCTGCTATAAAAGTTGAAAATGAGATTACAATTACAACCAGCTCTACAAAATCATATTCCATTCGTCTTGTTAATGTTATTGTAACCCGTGCAACAGGAGCAACTATTATAATTGACGGTAATGATACCATTCTTTCTGCTGAGATTGGAACTAGTTCCATTAAAGTTATTATATAAACATAAGTAATGGCTTCCACTTTTAAAGGGGAAGCCATTACTTATAATCTACTCTTATTGCCTTTTTTGCTGTCTCTTTATTTGTCTTTGAATTCTAGATTTTTCTTGCTTTAACTTTATATCTTCCATTTCATTTTCTTGAATTATCTTTAATGTCTTTACAACATAAACCTTTTCTTTTTCTGATCTCTTCATTCGAATCTTGCCTTTAATAAATCCATGCTTATCACAGTAAGCGACACAATAATAATGCTTTCCATTTGGTGAAAACCATCTGATTTTCTTTTTCATAACTTTATTACATAGATAACACCTTACGCTAACTACTTCCTTATCCTCCATAGCTGCTAGCTTATCCTCAAATTCTCTTGATATATATTTGGAATATTCATCAAATACAATGTGAACCTCTTCCTCTTTTCTTTTTGGGATAACATAAACATCAAAGGATACCTTTTCCATAACAATTGGTTCATTTATTTTGGAAAATACCTTTGCCGTATAATACGCATCACTGAAGGCCCTATGGAAAGGTATGTCTTTCGTAATATGAAGAAAGTCCACCGCATACTCTAATGACCTTCGAATCTTCTTATCTTCATATGCTATACTAAATAGTTTCTGCACATCATAAAATTTGAGTGGTCCTTTAGAAAGTTCATCTAATTGATAATATTCCATATTTCTTTGCAGTTCGGATAAATCTAATGGACCCCAAGTACAAAATATATAATCTGATTTACACCATTCTAAAAAATCATGGATAGCATTTGGAAATAGCCTGCCATTCACCAACTCTTCCATTTGAAGATGTATTAACTTTTTCGTAATATGATTCATCTGATGATAGACTTGCGGCTTTATCAACTGAGTAAACTCATCTATCATCTCTTTTTCACTATTCAGTTTTATCGCACCAATTTCAATGATTTCAAATGGGAATCCTGATACTTCATTTTCTTTGCCATCACCTGCTTGATTCCATTCCAAGTCTAACACAATATAATCCATGTAATACCTCTAAGTTTTGAGCTGGTTTTTCTTTTACTAGTCAAATAGGATGATTCTAATAAGAACTTTCCTACATACTTTAATGGTATTTTAACACAAACATTAGGATATTAAAACAAAAAGCTACAAGCCTTTTATAATTAGACTTGTAGCAATGTTCCCAGCCAGAGTCGAACTGGCGATTTGCCCTTAGGAGGGCTCGGATGAGGTGGGACATCGCTGTCAATGTAAGATAATCAAAGTGCCTATTTATCAAGGTTTGTTTCGGTTTTATTATAAAGCGTTGTCAATCTCAGTCGAACCAAGTACATAGCAAATAAGGGGTGCAAATTAGCAAGAAATTAGATTTTGCTAAGAAAGGTCTGCTATGAGGTGGGACATAAAAAACAGGAACACAACCGTTTCATTATGTTCCTATTATATAACCTTACTATTTATTTGTCAGTGCCTGTAGTAAAGCCACCAGTTCCGGATTTTGAAGAACTTTGCTTAAAAGCTCTTGACTTGCATCATCTGGTTTAGCTGCTACTGGTTTTTGAGATTTATTATCATAGAACGCATTTTGAAAGAGCTGCGCATTATGAACACGATCTTCATCTAAGATATGGGAGTATTGATCTGTAACCATCTGCGCCTGTGAATGGCCCGAGTCCCCTTGCACGGATTTGATATCACCACCATTAAGCTTTAGCTTATAGGTAATGCTGGAATGACGAAGCGAGTGAAAAACTACCGGAGGCAAATTATTTTCTTTAATCAGTTTTCTCATAGATGTACGTATTACCGTTCCATCCAAAGGCATCCCCAGTGCGCTTGCAAACACAAGATTATAATCTTGATATTCGTCTCCTAGGATTTCCCGGGATTTATCCTGTTTCTTTTTCCAATCAATCAACATCTCAGCTACCGTTTTAGGTAAATAGACCTTTCTGATACTGCTTACGGTCTTAGGTGTTTTCATGATTTGTAAAGTCCTTGTCTTTGATGATACCGCTGGGAAAATAGTCATTACATCTTTGTTATTCAATGTATCAAGAACACTGCGATTCACACGTTGAATCTCCTTATCAATGAAAATATGCGTGGTTCCATTCTCAATACTTTCCCTAGTAACATCCACACAGTCCCAAGTAAGCCCAAGCATTTCACCGATACGTAGAGAGCAGGAAAATGCAAGATTGATGGCTAACTTTAATCGCTCATCATTACAAACCTCCATTGCCTTAAACAGTGTATCGGCATTCCAAATCTCTCTTTGCTTATGTTCCGTCTTTGGTAACGTGGCATTGATACATGGATTTTTCTCCATTACGTCCCACTTCACTGCTTGCGCAAAACAACTTCGCAAAATCTTGTGTATCTCTCGAACCGTCTGAGCAGTAACAAACTTCGTTTTTTCTGTCCTTTTGCCAAATGCCACCGCTCCAACTGCTTTTGTCTTTAGCAACTTTTGATAATACTTTTCAATAACCCTAGTGTTTATATCTAAAAGTTTCATTTCGCCAATAGTGGGAGAAATATAGTTATTAATCATATCAAGTGTTACTCCAACTTGACTTCCTTCCGGCCGGATCACTACACCTTGATAACTTTCATTTTGAAGTTTACTAACATCTGTCTGCTCTAATGTTACCGGGCCTACATCAGCAGGAAGCACCTTGGGTAGGTCTTCCATAAATCTGTCTTTGAATTCTTCAAAGCTCATTTCTGGTCTTTCCATTCTAATCCTCCTAATTGTTCTTTCTCTAGTTTTCCGAAGGAAAATGCGATCCCTATTGTGGGAACAGAGGATTTTCCTCCATGTAAATAGGTTGATAGTAAAAGCGCCCAGAACCAAAACCGTACGTATTCTGATTTTGAGCTCAAATGCAACTTTCGCTGCAACAAAAAGGCAACTGAGGAAGAGGTCTTTCGACGTCTCTCTCAATTGCCTATCATAACAATATCACACCTTTTTTCAAAAAGAATTAGTCATGGAATCGACATGTAGTCTACAGGATGTCTACAGGAATAATTAAACTACAAACTGAAAGTTTCACTTCTTTACTCTTAGCAATAAGAAATCTGGCTTATGAAACAAATCCTTGTAATCTGGATATTGTTCAAGTATTTCATCTGTTGGTAAAGGTTCAATCATTCTTTCTATCGAAAATCCTGCATTTATTAATGTGTTTATGATTGTCGAGAAAGTTCTATGGTATTTTTTTACATTATTAACAAACCATACTGACTCTCTTTCTCCCTCGATACCATAATCTGCAAGATTAAGATGTATCTTATTGCCTTGCTCGTCTCTTGTCCATCTGTTTCCTCCAGAATGGCAGGTGCATAACGGATTCTCTTGTGAAAAAATAAATATTCCTTCTGTATCAAGCATATTGTAAATGTCGCTAACAACTCCTTCAAAATCTTCAACATAATGGAACGCTAATGAACTAACTACTATATCAAATTGTTCATTTAATTCTGTAATTTTTTCCATAGGCATATTGATGTAAATTATATTAGGGTCACTATTATCGTTTCTGGCAACCTCTAACATCTTTTCGGATATATCAATCCCAACTACCCTTTTTGCTCCACAATCAATAAAGTGTTTACAATGTTCTCCAAAACCACATCCCATATCTAGTACTCTTTTGTTTTTTAAATCTGGCAACATAGAAAACAATGCAGGTATTTCAAATAAATTATTAGCATTTATTTTGTTATCTCTAATCTTTTTGTATCCCTCAAAGAATATTTCATTATCATATATATTCTGCTGTGCCATCTTATCCTCCATCAATTATGAAACTTCAAATCTTCTGTTGTTTTCAGTCTCTTCGCAAGACTGAAAGTTTCTATTCACTACAAATCATAGATTTTATTGCAAATCTCCATCTCAATGCTTTTCCATTCTTCATTACATATATTATATGTCACGCTATATCCATTTTCGATAAATCCAACCGCTTTATAACAATGATACGCACTTGGATTATTTTCAAAAACCTCTAATGTCACTTTCGAAGCCCCATAAAGTTCAAATGCGAATTTTAAACCTAACTGCAACATTTGTTTTCCATAACCTTTTCCTCTTGCCTCGGGATTCAGAATTACATATCCGAAGCTCAATTCACCTGCTACCTCTCCAGGTTGGCGAAGAGTAAAAAAACCTTCTATTCCATTTTCATCAAAAGCAACAAACGGAAAATATGTTTCATTAGCTATTCTTCCAGAAACTGCCTGTTCCATTCGTTCCTCTGAAACAGGAAAACTGCCAAGCCTTCCTTCACTCCATTTATAAAATGTATTCTCGTCTTGAGCCCAAGTTACTATTTTTTGACTATCATTTTTTCGATATGGTCTTAATTTTAGCATAAATACACCTCGTCAAATTCAAAGTTTTCTTCCTATCCATTTACACATTTTTAGTTACATAGTGTTTAACATATTTAGATGGATTAGCTAGTTCTGTCTTGAAAAATTCAGGGTAATATTTCTTTTGATGATTAACTCTAATCCATACCAAATGCTCCTTGTCTCCATCCTCTGTAAAACTATCACATACCGGTTCAAAGTCTGTAGGAACCTTCATGTAAAAGAAAAATGAAATCTCGTGAACTATGTTCCCTTGTTTTTTTAAGGAATCTCCCGGAAAAAAGTTTTCGTGAATAAAACCAAGTCTGTCAATTTCCATTTTTATACCCGTTTCTTCAAACACCTCACGTACCACTGCTTCTTCTGCTGTTTCACCAAATTTAATTCTTCCACCTACAGAATACATATGGTCGAAACGGTCGTTTTCTACCATAAGAAATTTGTCATCCTTCATTATAATCGCGCCAACACGAATATTAAGAATTCCATCTTCCATTTTTACGCATAAATCATGTTTCATCTAATTTTTTCCTCCCACAAAAATTCATTACTTCCAAACTTTCTGTAAACAATACGTCAACTTCAAATTTGTCGAACTTCTTTACAACGCGAAAATCACTTAACCAGTTCGATATAATAATCTAAAAGATCATATATCCAATCTTGCAGTTCGGAAAATCTAAACCCTAATGTAGTTGCTTTGTCTACATTTATGCTATATTCCGGTTCTCCGTTATATGGTGCATCGTCTCCTTCTTTACTAATAATCGCCTTTGCTCCAGTTTTATTTTCAACATAATCGATTATTTCTCTTAGAGACATCGTTCCTTTAGAACTTCCATTGATTGCTCCATTTACATCCTTATCAACCAAAAACGCTATAAAATTTCCCGCTTCATCAGAACGAATATATCCCATCTGATAATCCAAATTATCTATATTCATCGGAATTGATTTTATCGTATGTTCAACATAAAATAACAATCTTTTTGTGTAGTCATCTTTTCCGATTGCAAATGGATATCTTACAGCAATCCACTTTTTATCAGGATATGCCTGCCACAAAGCATACTCCGCTTGCCTTTTAATCTCTTCATACGGAAATGCCATTCTGTTACACCATACAAAATCATCGGAATTCCCATCAAAATCCTCTTCTAAAGTATTTATATGTTTTGGATTATAGACGGACGTACTTGACATATGAATATACTTATCACAGTTTATATTCTCCATTGCGTACTTTATGTCATTTGAACAATACGCAATTTTATCAATCACTACATCAAAATAATATTCCCGCAGAGCTTTCATGCTTTCTTCGTTTGTTCTCTCGATTATAATGCGCTTTACTCTATTACCATATGAATCAGAAGCAATTCCTCGTGTCGCAATAGTAACTTCATGGCCTGCCTTTAAAAGTTCTTCAACCATATGAATACCAAAAAATCTTGTTCCGCCTATCACTAAAATTTTCATAGTAGTTCTCTCCAAATTCAAATAAACGCGTGCTTTTATATCTCGCCTCTCAAACGTGCTTCTATATCAGATGCCGTGTATAACACATCCGTTACAATTACCCTTTCGTCACGGATTGTGTAAAACACTGAATAATTATCGACGAGCATTCTACGCAACTCCATTCTCTTTTCCGGCTCAGAATCCATAATCCTAAATCGTTCCGGGAAAGTGTCTAATGTAAGTATTTCATCAGCAATGCGATTATATTGCCCCATTGCATTATCCGGAGCAAGCAAATCTATAGCAATATAATTGTATATATCTTCCATATCCTGCAAAGCTTCTTTTGTAATCTCTACCTTATATTGCTTCATTAATGCCTCTCTCTAAATGCCACAAACGCACTAGCTGCATCCTCAACATTTCCTTTCTCTATATCGGCATATCCTTTTTCTAACTTTTGATGAATCTGTGTAACAGACATCATATCTGCATTCACTGAATTAGCTGCTTTTGGTAATACAATAGAAAAGGGAATTCCTCCTACTAATGATATTTGTTTTAAATACATATCTATAGCAGTAGCCATTGGTATCCCTAATTGTGCCAATACACTTTCTGCATTTTCTTTTACATCTGGATTTACTCTTATATTTAATGTTGCTGTTTTTCCCATAGAATACACCTCCATCTTTCTTTTATTGTAACGTCTTTTGCGTTACAAGTCAATCTATGAAATATATTTTCGATGCGATAGCTTCACATTGTTTTGATTAACCATTGCATATCTGAGCGTTGTATCTATTTGCTCATGTCCCAGAATTTTCTGTACCTGTTCAATCGGCATACCTTTCTCAATTGCTCTGGTGGCCATAGTCCTTCTGAACTTATGTGGGTGTACCTTTTCTACACCTAACTTCTTCCCCATTTCTCGTAATCGTAACTCCACACCGCTTTCAGTAAGTCTACTGTGTGGTTTGTTTAACGACACAAATAACGCTATATTATTATCTGTCCTTGATTCAATATAATTCAACAAATGAATTTTGGTCTTAGCATCAAAATATGCTTTCCTCTCTTTGTCTCCTTTGCCATAAACCACGCATTCCCGCTCAGAGAAATCTATATCATCAATGTTCAGCCTTACCAATTCGCCTACTCTAATTCCTGTTGAAAGCAGAAAATCAATCATTGCCCTATCACGCAGATTATTACAATTATCTCTAAGAATTTCTATTTTCTCATCCGGAATGGTATCTTTTACAATAACGGCAGTCTTTACCTTATGAATTCTTTTCATTGGGCTTTTTATAATATAATCCTCTTCCTCTAGCCACGAAAAAAATGTGGAAAGACTTCTACGAATATTATCAATAGTTACCTTTCCACAATTATTTATCGTTTGATACTCTACAAGATATTTTCGTAGCATCTCGGTCGTTATCTTTATGACCGGAATATTTATTGTATCCAACATCTTTTCAATATTACACCTATAATAGCGTATTGTTTTGTCAGAACACCCTTCTAAATGCTTTGCAGTTAAAAACATATCTAGAAAGTCCACATTCGTTGTCTGCAAATAATCAGATACAGTATTTTCAGATAACCGTTTTACCAACACCTCTTGTAGTTTCTGCATCTGCGATGCATTTAATACTTCTGCCATGTCATTGATGATGTCATAAATTTCTCTACCCATAAGAGCACACTCCTTTTTGAAGGAGTATATCGTAGAAAAATCAGCACATCAACAGAGCGTATTACTGAAATTTTACGCTCTGTCTTAGTCACTCCGCAAGACTGGGAATTGTCCCTCTATTTTTTTATCAGAATGTGATAATGAGCAGAATTGAATCTTTTTCCATCATGTCTATAGTAAGTCTCCACATGAGATATGCTCACAATCTCATAGTCTTTAAAAAGATCTATGGCATCATTATAATCAGCATAAAAATGAGGAACTCCATGTTCGGGTCCATTATCCATTCTCACTCTGGTATTCTTATCTAAAAGCGGCCATTCATCTTGCTTAAATCCCCATGTTTCTTTAGAAGCTAATGTAAGAAAACACTCTCCCCCATTTCGAAGTACACGTCTTATCTCATCAATTGTCTGTACAACGCCCTTAGTATCAGAATGTGAAATCACATTTCTACACATAATGCAATCTACACTACCGTCTTCATAAGGAAGCTTAAGCATATCTCCTATCGCGTAATCAAAATGCAATCCTTCCTGCTCAGCCCATTGTTTTGTACTTACCACAGCTTCTTCACTGATATCTAAACACCTTACATTAAAACCATTTTTTCCAAAGAAAATGGAATGCCTTCCAATCCCACATCCTAGATCCAAAAAATCTTCTTTTCCTTGCATCTTCCAGCGATTGACCAGATAATATGATTCTTCTGAAGGATTTCTCCAGTACTCTCTTTGATTCTCCCCCAACATTTCCCATTGCCATCCCTTTGATATACTCATTACAAAAATCCTCCAATAATTTCACTTTTTTCCCTGAATCGTAATTCACTCAAACTAAACAGTGCGACAACTTCAAATTTCACAGTCGTTATCTTTTAATAACCATATTACATCTTCCCCATGATTCATCCTTAAAACGAAACGCATTCTCTGTTAATGTTCTTTCTTTAAAACCTACTTTTTCGTAACATTTTTTTGCACCGGGATTTTGTGGAAAAACATTCAATTGCACGGCATCTGCTTTAGCTATTTCAAAGGCATATTTAACAGCCAGTTTTATCATTTCGCATCCATATCCCTTATTCCTTATAGTATTGTCAACCACTACAAATTTGAGCATACCTTCATTTGTATTCAAATTGACAGAGAAACAGAGGAAACCAATTACCTTTCCCTCATCAGTGGTAGCAACAAATGGACTATCTCCACACCGTTCTTCCGCATCCTGTAGCAAATCATAAAACCCTTTTTTCTCTATCGGATAAGGAATTAAATTGGCACACCATAAAGCATGTGAACGTTCTTCTGTTATCCATTGGGATATTGTATTAAAATCTTTATTTTGATATGGTCTTATTCTCATTGTTCTTCACCTCATCCAACTTCCGATATGTTTATCTGTTCATTTATTTAAACTATATATCAAAGTTATTATACCATCACCATATTCCTTTTTCTACCTCTATAAAGTACCTATGATTGCACCTATCACTTTTCTTAGCAAATCTTCATTTTCAAAACTCTTAGCAAAACGACCTTTTCTCTTAGCAAAATCAAAAAAGCTTGCTAAGAAAATTAGCAAGCTCTTTTCTCTGAAATTCATTTTTTACATCGACATCATTTCCATATATAAAAGTTTTACGCGGCTTTTCAAAATGCTGAAAAACCGCGTAAAATGGACGTTTTCCCAGGGAATCGAACCCTGATCTGACCCTTAGGAGGGGCCTGTTCTATCCGTTGAACTAGGAAAACATATTCTATTTTGTATTACTCTAACTGACATTTTCACCATCACCTTTTTTCTCAAGGTGATAGGATATCTTACCCCTTAGGAGGGGCAGGTTATATCCACTTAACTATGGAAACAACTTTAACATTTTATCATTAATAGGAAGAAAAAGCAATCCAGCTCTTGAGAATAATTTTTATAATTTTTATTCTGGAAAGTTTATATATCCCTGCATCCAAACTATCCCTTTGAAACGTCTTCCTTTTCCAGGTTCCCCAAGTATATCTTCTTTATTAATACATACATCAAAGATTAATTCATTGCAGTCAATAGTCATTCGATAAATTTCCTCATTAGACAAACTATTATGAAGTGAATGACAATCAACAATTTCACCTAAAATAGAATATTGATCACACTCTATACCATATGGCATAAAATAAGTATCTACCAAACTAAATACATCTTCTTTTTGTATTTTCTTAGAAATAGTTGTATATGTATCCATATCTTCTAAGGTTAAGCTTTCAATAGCATCCTCATCACCTTTTCTGGCAGCCTCAATTAATTGACTTCTATTTATGGTGGCTTTTTTCACCTTTTCTTTTTCTGATTCATTTTTTGTAATAGGCATCATTACCACACCTTGGCACGATAAGCCTGACAAGGTTAAGGTTGTTCCCCTGACAGGTAACAAATTCAAATCTTTTACTTTTATATATGGAATAATGTTTTGAAGATAAAATATTAATGAAACGCCTACTTTTATGTCATCACAAATTCCCGCATAGGACTCTTTTTCGGCATGGCGCTCAATGGAAACATCCTCTTCAGAGGTTACTCCACTTCCACGCAAATATGGAAAATAATACTCATATGAAAACTTGTTTTCATCATCAAATTCACCTCGTACCGTTATTCCTATATTCTCCATATAATCTTTGCTATACTCCGCAAACAACCCGTTTTCGCTATTTGGTACAAAATTCTTATTTGTGGCTGCTGCAATCGTTTGTGCAATTAACTTTCTTAGTTGTTTATTACTTTTTATATTACTGAAACCGACTGCTCTTAAATATTTATGCAAAAAACTCACCTCTGACTTTTTACTTTTAACGAAGTTCTGTTTGACCACCCATGTATGGTCGAAGAGTTTCTGGAATTCTAACAGAACCATCTGATTGAAGATGATTTTCTAAAAATGCTATTAGCATTCTAGGAGGAGCAACTACTGTGTTATTTAATGTGTGGGCAAAATATTTCCCATTTTCCCCATTCACTCTAATTTTCAATCTTCTCGCTTGTGCATCCCCTAAGTTGGAACAACTTCCAACTTCAAAATATTTCTTTTGTCTTGGAGACCATGCTTCAACATCAAAGGATTTTACTTTTAGATCTGCCAAATCCCCCGAGCAACATTCAAGTGTTCTGACTGGGATCTCTAATGAGCGAAATAAATCAACTGTATTCTTCCATAATTTATCAAACCATACCGGGCTTTCTTCCGGTTTACAAACCACAATCATTTCTTGTTTTTCAAATTGATGAATACGATAAACTCCTCTTTCTTCAAGCCCATGAGCTCCTTTTTCTTTTCGAAAACATGGTGAATAACTTGTTAATGTCTGTGGTAATTGCTCTTCCGGAATAATCGTGTCTATAAACTTTCCTATCATAGAATGCTCACTTGTTCCAATAAGGTACAAGTCTTCCCCTTCTATTTTGTACATCATAGCATCCATTTCTGCAAAACTCATTACACCCGCCACTACACTACTTCGAATCATAAAAGGTGGTATACAGTAGGTAAAACCCTTATCGATCATAAAGTCTCTTGCATAAGAAATAACAGCCGAATGCAACCTGGCAATGTCTCCCATTAAATAGTAAAACCCATTACCTGCTACTTTCCTTGCACTATCTAGATCAATACCATGAAATCTTTCCATAATCTCTGAATGATAAGGAATCTCATAATCTGGTACTACTGGTTCGCCATATTTAGTTACTTCCACATTTTCGGAATCATCTTTTCCTATTGGTACACTAGGATCAATAATATTTGGTATAACCATCATTATTTTAGTAATCTTATCTTGCAACTCAGCTTCTTTTATTTCTAGTTTTTCTAATTTTTCAGCCTGATTTGCAACTAGCTTCTTCATTTCTTCTGCTTCTGCAACTTTCCCCTGAGCCATAAAACCACCAATTTGTTTTGAAATCTTATTCTTCTCTGCCCTAAGATGATCTGCTTCTTTTTGCGTTTTTCTACTTTCAGCATCTAAAACAATAACATCGTCTACTAAGGCTAACTTAGAATCTTGAAATTTATTTCTAATATTATTCTTAATAGCCTCTGGGTCTTCTCTAAGTAACTTTATATCTAACATAGTAATACTCCTTTTCTAATGAATTACATCTTTTATAAATATATTCTTTTGTACTAATAAATCAATGATTTGTTTTTCCTTACTAAAACTTCCATTTTCTCTTTCTATCAGTCTTATCATTGGTCTTTCAGAAAACTCTTTATTTTGTTTTATTACAACACCAACTAGGCCATTATTCGTCCTAATCTTCGTACCTACTGGATAAGCTGCTGTAAATTGAAGAAATGTGTTTATGACATCTGTGTCATAAAGGGAGCCTTTGTAAATCTTTAAGTATTCAATTGCTTCATGTACTTCCGTACGCATACATCCTATACCAGAGATCATTTCATCAAAAACATCGCATACACAAACTATTTTTGCCTCTAATGGTATCTCCTTTGTATGTAATGGATAACCAGACCCATCCAAATGTTCATGATGCATCAGTATTATCCTTTTACATCTTTCAGATATCCACTCTTCCTCTTCTAATACACTATATGCATAAATGGGATGTTTTTTGTACTCTGCGTACTCATATTCCGATAGTTCAAGCAAGTTTTGATTCTTATAATTAATAACTAAATAGCGAAGACCCAGATCATGAAGCAAACAGGCTACACCTACATCATGAACCGTTTCTATTTCTAACCCTAGTTTAAGTGAAGTTAGTATTGCTAGAGTACACAAACTAATACAATGCTCATAAATATCTGCATTTCTCCCCTTAATATCATATACCTTTTCCATAACTTTCTTTTCATCTAAAATATTTCCAATAATTTTATCAGCAACTTTACTGATCTCTGATAATTCCTCATTGTTTTTATAAATATGTTTTTCCAAAATGGATTGTATCGTATTCTTATAAATTATCTCCATTTCTTCTTTCATTAAAACCATTTCATTCTCTTCTATTTCTATAATTTCTTCTATATATACTTCTTTAATATCCAATTCAATCAATTTATCAATATATTCCTTTTTTAAAACAGTTCCTTTTCTTAAAAGCATTTGATAATCACAGGCTAGCACATCTTTCGCTAATATTTCCCCCTTATTTATATCTTCTACTTTAATAATTCTCACGAAAGTCACTCCTTACTTTTTTCATTACAATGTAGGGCTTTTACTAATGCATTCTTTTCTTCTTCACCCAATGATATCTCGCATTCTCCACCTTTTATTCCCTTTGTGTATGAATAGCAACCATCGCTACTATGAACTGAATTAATAATAAAACCGTCATTATTATCATTTAATAATACAAGACTAAAACTTAGTTTTCCACCCATCTCTTTAAATGCATCATATTTTACCAATCCAACTTTCTGATAAGCCTGCTCTAAATTTTTATATATCTTTCTAATATCTCTTTTGTTTTGATCAGATACTGTTCTTAAAAATTTATTTTCTTCAAAAATAGTTAACATTTTATTTTCTAAGCTTTTACAATCTTTTCCTTGCATAAACTTATTATATCTTTTTCTTAATTTTGAAAATTTACTTATCTCCACCATGATTAATATAATTAGTATAAAAACTGTAATTATGATACCAATGAAAAAATAAGCAATATCAACACTACCTAAACCTATACTGTCCAACAGTTTGCTTGACATTTCTTTTCCTCCGTAATTTGAAATTGCTTTTTTATTTAAATGTATCCATAATTCTTTCTAAATCTTCATTTGAATAGAATTCAATTTCCATTTTTCCTGAACCATTATCTTTTGAGGATATAATTACTTTGGTACTTAACTTTTGTTTGAGTTTTTCTTCAATATCCTTATAAATAAAGTCTAGGTTTCTCTCCTCAACTTTCTTTATTTTTAAAGGTTTATTCATACCTTTTATCAGCTTCTCCACATCACGTACATTTAACTTTTCATCAAATATCCTTTGTGCTAATGTGTATTGCAACTCTGGATCTTCTATTGAAATAATCGCCCTTGCGTGTCCAGTAGAAATCATATCATTGATAACCATTTGTTGTACTTCATCACATAACTTGAGCAATCGAATGGAATTAGTAACTGCGGTCCTACTTTTTGAAACACGCTCTGCAACTTCATCTTGCTTTAAATCAAACTCCATGAGAAGTCGCTTATATGCTAAAGCTTCCTCTATGGGATTTAAATCTTCCCTTTGTATGTTTTCAATTAGTGATATTTCAACAATCTCTTGTTCCGTATAGTTTTTAATAATAACAGGTACTTCTTTTAACCCAGCAATTTTCGCTGCTCGCCATCTACGTTCCCCTGCTATAATCTCATAATGATCTTTTCTGTCCTGAACCAAAATGGGTTGTAATAATCCAAATTGCTTTATGGACTCCGATAGTTCCAATAATGCATCTTCGTCAAAATTCTTTCGGGGTTGATCCCTATTTGGCTCTACTTTAGTTATCTTAACATATGCTTCCGGAGTACTTCCGTTAGTTTCAGCACTTTTATTGTTATCTGATGTCGTATTTTTCTTTTGCTTAGATTCTCCAAGTGTATTTGGTATTAATGAATCTAATCCTTTTCCTAATCCTCTTGGTGGCATGTTATACATCCTTTCTATTAATAACTTCATCTGCAAGTAACATATATGCTTCAGCTCCTGCTGATTTTGGATCATACAAATTGATAGGCATGCCATGGCTAGGCGCCTCTGCTAGTCTGATATTTCTTGGAATGACAGTTTTATATACATTTTCCTGTATATGACTCTTTACATTTTCAACTACCTGGTTGGATAAATTTGTTCTTGAGTCATACATTGTAAAAACAACTCCTTCAATATCTAAGTCGGCGTTTAACCTTTCTTTTACCAGGTTAACTGTATGAATCAACTGACTCAACCCTTCCAATGCATAATATTCACATTGTATTGGTACTAAAACAGTGTTTGCAGTAGTCATTGCATTTACAGTTAACATACTAAGAGAAGGGGGGCAGTCAATGATTATGTAATCATAATTATCCTTAATATAATCGACTTCCTTTTTTAAAATATACTCTTTCTTATCAACTCCAATAAGTTCAATTTCTGCGGCTGCTAGATTTACATTTGAAGCCAATATTGATACATTTGGTATGACATCTTTTATAATACATTCTTGAATCGAGCATTCTCCCAAAATTAATTCATATATAGTATTTTCTAACTCGTTTTTGTTGATACCAAAACCACTGGTTGTATTTCCTTGTGGATCAATATCAAGAACTAGTACCTTTTTTCCTTTTGCTGCAAGAGATGCAGATAAATTAATTGATGTAGTCGTTTTCCCTACTCCACCTTTTTGATTTGCTATTGCAATAATTCTTCCCATAGTATTCACCTTTCATTACGGTTCGACAGACCGCCTTCTCTTCAAACATTCACTTATCGATTATATCACTATTTGCCTTTATAATCTATAATCATTTCGTAATTTTTTCTACCAACTATTGTATTTTATTAAGCTATATTTTACTTATACATATAGTGGCTTAATTACAGTAACATACTATATGTATGCTGCTGTTTTTGTTTAAAACACCATATTATATACACTTTTTTGTTTCACGTGTTATTTTTCTTGTTTATCTTCCAATGTTTCACAGGGATTTGTACAACATGTAGCCTTAGATGTTTCACGTGAAACATTATGTAGTATTGCTGAAACGAAAACCCCCTAATGTTTCACGTGAAACAATAGGGGTTTTGAAATAATTAAAAAAGTCTTACTAAATTATTCTTAATTGCAAAAACTGCGGCTTGTGTTCTATCCTTAACATCAATCTTTTTAAAAATATTAGATATATGATTTTTTACAGTTCTTTCACTGATGTTTAAATTTGAAGCAATGTCTTTATTAAAATTTCCATTTGCAATAGCCACCAAAACTTCTACTTCCCTTTTTGTTAAAAGGTTTATTTTTTCTTGATCAAGATTCTTATTTATTAATGTGGCATTTAATTTTGGTATTAAATCAGGCTGAATATATTCACCACCAAAATGAATCACTTCAATTGCATTAATTAATTCTGAGGATGGGCTGTCTTTTAAAATAAACCCTTGTGCTCCATTTTCAATAGCATTTACAAGATATTCAACTTCATCATGAAGTGTTAAAATCAACACCTTAACTTTAATTTTCTTTTTAATTATGACTTTTAAAACTTCTATACCGTTCATATTCGGCATATTAATATCCAATAATAAAACATCAGGTGATATATCACTAAGAACAGACAAACATTCCTCTCCATCTTTTGCCTCAGCCACCACCTTGATTCTTCCGTCAAATTCTATAAGGCTCTTTAACCCTTCTCGAATCATTGCATGATCATCTACTATCATAATATTAATCATATATCTTTCCATCCTTATGTGGTATTGTAATAATGATACAAGTTCCTATTGGATCTCTTGAAGAAATCTCAATTTTACCTGATAACAAAAAAATTCTTTCTTTTACAATAGATAAACCAAAATGTCTATTTTTTGAATCTTCGTCATGACATTGAAATCCAACTCCATCATCTGATATGGTTACTTCAATATTATCATTATTATATTTCAAATCTACTGATAATTTTTGACCTCCTGAATGTTGAATGGCATTTAAACAACATTCTTGGATTGACCGGAATATTGTAACTAGAAGGAGCTCGTCTTGGGATATTATTTCATCAATAGAAAATACGATTTTCATATTTGATCTTTCTATGAGAATATTCTTAAGCCTGTCTAACACTAAATTGATTCCCATATCATCTAAAATCATAGGACGTAAATTAAAAATCGTATTTCTTATTTCATTAATTATTTCTTTTATATTTTTATTTAAGATAGCAAGTTCTAATTTTGATCTTAAAATATCTTGATCCATGAATTTTGAGGCTAATTCGCTTTTATGTATTAAATGGGTTAAACTTTGTACCGTAGTATCGTGAAGGTCACGAGCGATTCTTTGTCGTTCCTTTTCTTGAATATCTAAAATATTAACTTTTATACTTTTATAATCTAACGGGTAATCTTTTAAATTGTTAGAATCACTATTCACCTCTTGTTCTGGTGTGATTTCATCATAACCTACTGGTGTAGCCCTATATGGATTTACCGATATAGTCTTATTGGAATCTTCTTGATGGACTTTCTTTACACTTTTCTCATCACCAATGATGTCTAACACATATTTAAGTTTATCGATACGAACTGAAATAATATTCAATTTCTTATATAAAAGTTTATTTTCATTTTCCAATGTCGTTCTATCATTTTGATTATCGATAATTTTATCTTTATATAAACTTTCTGTATTTCTTGGTGAAAAAACTTTAATATTTACATCATCAAATTCACAAATTGTTTTTAAATAGCAATCGTTTTCTCTTATATGATCCTTGTTAATATCAATCATTCCTTGAATTTCATTTTTTTCATCTAAAAATTCCAGAAATAATTGTTGCAATATTTCATACTCATTTGCATTCTGTTTAACTTGCTCAAAGCTATTTTGATTAATCATTTTTTCCTCTTATGTTTGTATTTTTGAATTTAATTATTTTTATCCTATAAACTAATAAAACATAATAATAAAAGAATTAAATATTTCATTTGTATACGTATACATTTTCTATTATAATATAATAAAGTGAAACTAATAGATAGGAGTAAAATAATATGAAACTAAAATATAAAGTATTACTTACATTAACAGGATTAGTAACGGTAAGTATTCATTGCATAAACCATCTTGCCTATACAATCTCTACAAAAGATAAATTACTAAGTACTTCATTAAATAAATATTTTGAATGGCGTTTTGGTAAAGTTAATTATACTACAAATGGAATAGGAACGCCAATTCTTCTCATTCATAATTTAACTCCTGGAAGTAGTATTTATGAATTTCATAAGATAAGCCGTATGCTTGCAAAAAACCATGAAGTTTATTCCCTGAATCTATTAGGGTACGGCTTATCAGACAAACCTAATATGACCTACACTAATTTTCTATATGTACAATTAATAAGTGATTTTATAAAAAATATAATTGGTAAAAAAGTTGATATTGTGGCAACCGGTGATTCAGCACCAATCGCTCTAATGGCTAATCACAATGATCCTGAAATCATTAATAAAATGATTTTTATCAATCCACAAGACCTCTATAAATGCAACGAAATTCCTTCTAAACAAACAAGATTACTTAAATGGTTTATTGATATACCTATATTTGGTACTTTTCTATTTAATATCATTCATTCCAAGCATTTTATATTAAAATCATTTATAAATGAATATTTCTTTGATCCATCAAACATAGATCGAAAAGATATTTACTACTATTCTGAAGCAGCTCATCTTTTAGAGAATACATCTAAGTATTCCTTTAGTAGCTATGTAGGAAAATATACTAACGCAAATATACTACATGCTTTAAAAGAAGTAAACCAAAGTATCCTTATTATTGCAGGAGGAGAAATAAAGGATATTACTTCTACCATTGATGCGTACACATACTACAATATAGCTATTGAAACAGAATATCTTAATAAAACTAAATTACTACCCCATATGGAGAACCCTGAAAAAGTATTTGAACTTATAGAAACCTTTTTTGGATAATGGAAAAGAACTATTTTAATGGTTCTTTTCCTGGTAGTCCTGCTTTTCTAGGATATCTTTTATTAGTACTAGTTACTTTCTTAATCACAAAAAGGTTTCTATAAATATCTGAGGAAGGAAGTGTAAATTCAATTTGCTCATCTACCTTTCCACCAAGCAAAAAGATTGCTGATTTTGCTTGCAAATGTTCTTCACTTATTCTTTCTGATTTGTATGAAATAAACTTTCCATCTATCTTTACGTAAGGTAAACAATATTCGGCCAACGTAGAAAGGGTTGCGACTGCCCTTGAAACACACACATCAAATTTTTCCCTTAACTTATCTGGTGTTGCAAAATCTTCAGCACGTCCATGTAATGTTACAATATCTTTTAAATCTAACTTTTCTATTACCGTATTTAGAAAATTAAGTTTTTTATTTACAGAATCTAATAATGTAATTTTAAGATTAGGAAACGCTATTTTCAAAGGTATCCCAGGAAACCCAGCCCCCGTGCCAATATCAATAATCTTTAAATCCTTTGACAAATCACATGCTTTTACCAAGGATAGGCTATCGATAAAATGTTTTGTAATGACTTCGTTAAATTCTGTAATAGTAGTGAGATTCATAATAGAATTCCACTCTATTAATAATTCATAATACTCCAAAAATTGATTGATTTGCTCTTCTGAAAGAGATATATTCAATTCCAATAGATCCTTCTTAAATTGAGTGGTATCAAGTTTATTCATCTATATTCCCATCTACACGTTGCAAACGTGCCTTTCAAGTAAAAGTCAAAATGCTTTATTATTCAACTCTTTTTCCTAACTTATCTTACTTTATTAATTGCTAGAATTTGATTTATTAAAATGTTCCAAATATACTAATAAAACAGATATATCTGCTGGAGAAACTCCAGATATTCTAGATGCCTGCCCTACTGAAGTTGGATTAAAAGACTTTAATTTTTGTCTGGCTTCCTTACGAATACTATCTATTAAGTCATAATCAAGATTAAGTGGAATTAACCTTTTTTCCATTTTTTTATATTGATCCACTTGTTTTAACTGTCTTATAATATATCCTTCATATTTTACATTAATATTAACTTGCTCAATTACATCTAATGGTAATGGTTTTCTCTTATAATCAATTTGCTCAATAAGTTCATAATTAAGTTCTGGTCTACAAATAAGCTCTGCCAGATTAGCGCCTGTCTTTAATGCAGAGCTATCATGCTCTTGTAAAAACATTTGGGTCTCTTTTGATGCACCTATTGTTGTTGCTTTTAATCTTTCTATTTCCTCAACAATTAATCTTTCTTTTTCCAAAACCTTTTCATATTGTTCTTTTGTAATTAACCCAACCTCATATCCTTTTTTTCTAAGTCTTAAGTCGGCATTATCCTGTCTAAGAATTAACCTATATTCCGCCCTTGATGTCATCATCCTATATGGCTCAAAGTTCTCTTTTGTAACAAGATCATCTATTAAAACACCAATATATCCTTCTGCCCGATCAATGGTTATTTGTTCTTTTCCTAAAATAGATAAACTCGCATTTATTCCTGCAATTAGTCCTTGTGCCGCTGCCTCTTCGTATCCACTACTTCCATTAAATTGACCTGCACTAAATAGCCCTTTAATATCTATAAATTCTAATGTGGCAAACAATTGTCTTGGATTAATACAGTCGTATTCTATTGCATATGCATTTCTAACTATTTTACTTTTTTCAAGTCCTGGTACTGTTTGATACATTGCCCATTGTACATCCTCTGGTAAAGAAGAAGACATGCCACTAATATACATTTCATTGGTATGTAAACCCTCTGGTTCTATAAAGACCTGATGCCTGTCTTTATCTGAAAACTTTACAACCTTATCCTCAATAGAAGGACAATATCTAGGCCCAGTACCTTCAATAACTCCACTATATAATGGGGAACGATCCAAATTTTCTTTAATAATCTCATGGGTCTTCTCATTCGTATAGGTTAACCAACACGAAACCTGATCTATTTGAACATCTTTCGGATCTGTAGAAAAAGAAAATGGGACAACCTTTTTATCACCAAATTGCTCTTGCATTTTAGTGAAATCAATAGAACGCTTATCCATTCTTGCAGGAGTTCCTGTTTTAAATCTTCTAATATCAATTCCAAGATTTTTTAAAGAATCCGTCAAATAATTAGCAGGTTGTAATCCATTGGGTCCTGTATGCGTAATTGATTCTCCACATAAACAACGAGCTTTTAAATAAGTCCCTGTGCATAATATAACTGCTTTGCATTCATATATAACACCTGTGAAAATTTTTACTCCCGTTATCCTTTTCGTAGAAATGCTAGATGAATCACCCACATAATCCTCTGATAAAAGTTCACTAACCTCAGCTTGTTTAATAGTTAAATGCTCTGTATCTTCCATAACTTTTCGCATAGATCTACTATATTCAGATTTGTCTGCTTGTGCACGAAGGGAATGAACAGCAGGCCCCTTTGATAAATTTAGCATTTTTGATTGTATAAACGTTTTATCTATATTCTTTCCCATTTCACCACCAAGAGCATCTAACTCCCGAACCAAATGTCCTTTGGATGAACCGCCAATATTGGGGTTACATGGCATTAATGCAATACTATCAACACTAACCGTAAATATCACTGTCTCAAGACCCATTCTTGCGCAGGCCAATGCTGCTTCACAACCTGCATGTCCAGCCCCTACAACACAGACATCAACTTTATTTCTAATTTCAGGCATCCTTACTCTCCTTAATAACTATTGTAGTTTTTAAATTCATTGTTACTTTTTTATATCATTACTTGCCCATACAAAATTTAGAAAATATCTCATTCACCAAATCTTCTCCTACCTCTTCCCCTATAATGTATCCCAAAGAAGCGTATGCACTCATTAGATCAATAGAATAGAAGTCTTCCGGCATTTCATCCAATAGGCTCTTTTTAACCAACCCTAGGCTTTCATAACAATCACTAAGTGCTTCTTTATGACGCATATTCGTAATAAATACTTCATCATTAAAGGAAACGATACCATTAAAAAACATCTCCTTAATCTTATCTTCAAAAACATCTATTCCAAGACGCTCTTTTGTTGATGTCTTTATAATTGTAATATCATCCATCTGAATCTTATCTCTAATGATTTCTTCCGTCACAACAGTAAATAAATCTGTCTTATTTAATAAAATAATTGATTTTTTTGTTTTCATTAACTCTATTATTTTTTCATCATTTTCATCCAACGGAATAGACGCATCTACAACATAAATAATCAAATCAGCATCATTTGCATATTTGACAGCTTTTTCTACACCAATCTTTTCTATAACATCCTTCGTTGATCGAATCCCAGCTGTATCAATTATATTAAGTGCTATTCCAGAAAGAATAATAGATTCTTCTAAAACATCACGTGTTGTCCCTGGGATATTTGTAACAATAGCCCTTTCTTCCCCAACTAACAAGTTTAATAATGACGATTTTCCTGCATTTGGCTTACCAACTATAACGGCATTAACACCTTCTTTTATGATTTTTCCATTTTCAAAAGACTGTAATAACTTTTTCAAAGATTTTAATAAGTTATCCACAATCCTTGATAATTTATCTGGATAACCTTCTAAACTTATATGTTCGGGATCATCAAGGGCAGATTCTATAAAAGCGATTTCAAAAATGATTCGATTTCTTAATTCATGAATTGTTTGAGATAAAGAACCTTTTAATTGACTGATTGAACTTTTCAAAGCAAATTTATTTTTAGAGTATATAAGATCAATCACGGCTTCTGCTTTGGATAAATCAATCCTTCCATTTAAAAAGGCCCGTTTTGTAAACTCACCAGGATCAGCTAATCTAGCACCATTTTTAAGTACCTCTTCAAGAATAAGATTCATTATAAGAATTCCACCATGACAATTTATCTCTACTGTGTCTTCCGTGGTATAACTGTTTGGCTTTTTCATTACAGAAACCATAACTTCATCTAATATTTCGTTTTCATGACAAGAATCAATAATATAACCGTAATGAATTGTATGACTTAATACGTCATTTAATTTCTTTTTATTATTTTTAGAACGATATATTTTATTAGCAATTTGAATTGCATCACATCCACTTATTCTAATAATTCCAATTCCAGAATTGGACATGGCCGTTGCAATAGCAGCTATTGTATCTGTCTTCATCTTTTTCCCTATCCGCGTGACGTTACACCCACACTAATCATTTTTTAAATCTTATCTTCTTATTCTACTAACCATACAAGAAATTGTAAACAAAAAAAATACCTTTTACCACTAATTAAATAAGGAGTAAAAGATATTTTTATTAGTTTTTATTTTTTTAAAGATATCACAATTCTTCTGAAAGGTTCTTCACCTTCGCTATGAGTAGTAACATACTTATCACTTTGTAAAGCAGAATGAATAATTCTTCGTTCATATGGATTCATTGGTTCTAAAGAAACAGGTCTTTTTGTTCTTTTTACTTTATATGAAATATTATTTGCTAAACTTTCCAAAGTATCTTTTCTTCTTTGACGATAGTTTTCAGTATCAACCTTTACTCTAATATAATCGCCAGTTCCTTTATTTACTACTAAAGAAACTAAATACTGTATTGAGTCTAGAGTTTGTCCTCTTTTTCCAATTAAAACTCCCATTTCATCGCCACTTAATTCTACTTCTAAAACTTTTTCTATTTCATCAAACTTTACAGAAACAACAACTGCAAGATTCATTGCTACAAAAACATCTTTCATAAATGCAGTCGCCTTATCTTCTAACGATGCTACTATTTCTTTTTCTCTAGCTTTTATTTTCGCAGGTCTCGAATTAAACCCTAAAAAACCTGAAGAACCTTCATCAATAACTTCAAACTCTAGCTTATCACTTGGTATCACTAGCTTTTGACAAGCTTTTGTAATCGCATCATCAACCGTTTTAGCAGAAATCTCAATAAACTCCATTTTACTTACCCCCTATTTATTGTTTTTCTCATTATACTGTTTTACCATATTTGCTTTTGAAGCAATACTTCCTGGTTTTGCATT
>DATESN010000010.1:0-18731 GCA_035270785.1 Lachnospiraceae bacterium
AGTCTGACGGTGGCCGGCATAGCATTTGCTTCAACCGCGGTAGCTTTTATTCCTAATTGTCTTGATTTAGCTGCAGCGTTAGATGAGGTAATTGACCCAGAAAACAATGCAATTTCCGATTTTAACAAAGGACTTCATCAAAAAGGATGGTATAATACAACACAAAGTGTTGCTAATATTACAAGTGCTGTATTTGGCGGTTTTTACTCCGTTGGACTTATGTATAATGCCTATAAAGCGGCGCGAATAAAGGGTGGTTTAGAGACTGTTGATGATGTAATTGAGGGTGGGTTAGACGATGTAGCCACAAAAGCTAAGCCATATACTAATAGCAGACCTAGCTATGGCAAGGGGCAAGTTGATGAAGTCTGGAACAATGCTAAAGATCCTATTACCGGCAAAGTATATGACCCTACTGGTGTTGAAATCAAATGGGATCCAACAAAGCCAAGGAATAGTCAATGGGATATGGGGCATATTCCAGGAGAGAAATACTCGGATATGCACAAACTGTATATGGATGGAACTATTAGCAAACAAGAGTTCTTGGAATGGTATAAAAATCCAAGTAACTATAGACCCGAACTACCAAGCACGAATAGAGGGCACTTATTTGAATAATGAGAACTGGAGGAAAATAGATGGATTTACAGAAAGCTGATTATGATACTGTTATAAAATTTGGAACACTTGATGACCTACTGAATAAACTCAAACTTGAAGCTCAAAAGCTTAGTGATATTATCGATACTGCGGACGCAAATGGAATAAGTTTATTTCAAAGGGCACTGATTTGTAGAAAGTTTGAAGTAGCGCATTATCTATTGAATGAAAATGTGAAGATTAACGTTATTTCAAAAGAGGGTTTTAATGAATTACACTACCTAGCAGCAAATATAAATTTTGATGGAGCGCTTGATTTAGCCCGATTATTGATTCAACGCGGATGTGATTTAGTTCAAATTGATAGCAAATATGGTAATACTGCATTGTTGTCGGTATGTTTAGAACTTCTAAAACGTCAATCAGATGAGGGTATGAAATTCTTAGAAGAAGTATTATCAAATCATCAAAACATTGATATCACTAACAAGTCAGGAATTAGTGTTAGAAAATTGTTAAAAGAACGTGGACCAGATAAAATTAAAGAGCTAATCAAGGAGGAATAAACATGGAAAGCATGGGTTTAGGTGGATGTGTAGTATCAAAAAACATTTTGAATGGTTTGGGGAATGTCAAATGGTGTATCCGAGAGTCTTCACGTAATGAACTAGATAACGGTTGGAGATTTTTGTCGGACATAGACACTGATGACTTTTTATCTGATTCATCCAATATGGCTGTGTGTGATTGGGGAACTATTGTTAACATAGAACCCGCTGTTATTGAGATATTTAACATGCCAGTTGGAACAGATATAATGCTTGTGAGCGAGAAGAATGTTAAAAAATTAGTGTATACCGATACGTGTGTCGAAATATAAAATTTCATATCATAAACGAGCACATCCACCTATCCATCACCTTGAGAAACGGATTGAAATAACGATTTTGTATTATCACCGACCTCCTATTTGACACAAACGGTCAATTCAATCACGTACTAAAAGTCCTTACATCGCAGGTACTAACAGCGGTTGTGAATCGGAGCGACCAAACACCTTTTCCCTAAAATCCTAGCTGGACTAGCCAGAGTAAAAACTAATAATATAATTAGCAGCAGAGAAGAAAAAGGTATTAATGGAAAAATTCCACAAGAGTCAACTAATGATAATGACAAAAATAATAAAAAAAAGTTTTTCATAAAAGATCATACTGTAAATTATATAAATTTTGAGTACAATAGTTATAGGATTTTGTATAAATACAACTTGTGTTCAAACTTGTGTCATATTGATTTTAAGGCTCGGGAATAACGGGAAACGGCACTTTTTCGGGCTTACTCACACGGTCTCCAAAACCGTTCATGGGGGTTCGAATCCCTCTTTCCCTGCTAAAAAATATTACGAAAAGAAGAGTCTTATCCAGTAAATAGGGGGTGTAAGGCTCTTTTTTTGATACTTTGGGTGATGATTAATATGATATCGTGAATTTTGTGGGACGTGATATTCGTGGTATATTCACTCCTGTTCACGGTTATTCACTCTTATTGTTAATGAAAATTGTGTACGAACTTGTGTCAAAGTTGTGTCAATTAAGTATTTGCAAGGACATATAAATTGATTTAAGGCTTATAAATTCATTTAAGGGGAAAGTGGAAATGTGGAAATTCGGTTACAAAAATAGAAGGTCACTTTCAAATTGTGAAACTCGTTTACAAAACGGGAAGGTGGGGTTACATTTCACCCCTCCTGGATAAAAAGCATTTTTCAACTCTAATAATTACATCTATAGTACTAATTATTACATTATAGATATTATTAAGTAGAAATATGTTAAAATGTTTGGAAAAAAGAATATTTGAATTATAAGTAAAATAGGTAATGTGATGTTCGTGTAATAGCAATAATGGGAATCTGATTATTAATTAATATGTACGATAAAATTTGATTTTGTCAGGAGGACTATATGACTTATACAGGGGATATTGAACAAACTGATCAATATCCGAAAAGGAAAAAGCAGGGAAGATAATCAATGACTTCTTTCAAAGGGAAGACTATTAATAAAAAAACAATTATTATGGTTCAGCATACAGAGTCACAACATCATGTAAACGGTATGATCGGGGACAGATTCGTAATCTTTAATCAATTGCGTCGAAATTGTTAGAAATAGTGACAGATTCGTATATTCTTATGAAATTTATGGAGAAAATTATAATGGTGAATGTTGAAATAACAAGAGACTACCCGATATCATGTAAATGTAATTTGAGTAGAGAAATGAAAGACGTTGTAATTGCTTGTCATGGATTCATGGGAGCAAAAGATATTCCAATGTTTGATTTACTTTCGGATGGATTAAAAGAAAAGGGATTTATATGCTTTGACTTTCCTGGACATGGTATGAGCCAAGTTTCAGGTGAGAAGCTTACTTTAGAGAACTGCCTCAATGATATTAGTGCAGTATATCAACATGTAAGGACAGCTGCTCCCAACGCTGATATATCAGTGTTTGGAACAAGTATGGGTGCGGATCTTATTCTAATGTGGAGAAGTGAACAGAAATATGATATTAAAAAAATTGTATGCAAGAGTGCAGCTATAGATTTAAGAAATGTTCTTGAAAATATTATTGGCATTAAAATGGATGAATTTAAGGAAACGTGTAAACTGGTAGTTGGGCACAATCGGAAAATTCAAGTTCCATATGAATTTTATGATGATATCATTAAGAGAGATATTTGCCAAGAATTTAATCCGGGAAAAACGAATTATCTATTTATTCATGGTGTAGAAGATCGAAAGACACCTATTTCAAATGCAAAAAAGTTTTGCAATATGTTTAATTTGAATTTGATTGAGATAAATGGTGCAGAACATAGTTTTAATAAAGTAGGTGAATTGGAAAGGGTAGTGAAACTTGCAATAGACTTTTATAAAAACTAATAAATCAAGAATTGTATGCTTCGGATTTAGATGGCGGTATTAAGTATAATGTAGCATTAGAAATATTTTCGCATCACAACGATTATGAATCTACCCATGAAGATAAGAGAGGAATATACTTGAGAGAATATACCGTTTTGCAATCATTACCTATTTATTGAATGCATGTTAATTCATCTTCTTTTAATAGTGGTAACATAAATCAACTAATTTAAGGTGAAGATTTATTATTTTTGACGAGGAGGGTATTTTGTGTGAAAAAAACATTTTCTGAAATAAAACTTTTTCAAGTAAAGCCTGAGAAACTGGAACAGTTTGAGGCCATTGCAGATACGATAGCGAAACAACAAATAAAACAACAAGGATGTATTGCAATCAAGTATATGAAACGTTTCTATACAATTGATGGTATCGAACTTGGTGAAGCGCCAAGAGAATTAACTAAGATAGTAAAATGTGTTAAATATTATTCTTTTTGGGAGTTTGATAACAGAGAGAATTTTGGCAAAGCAACAAAATGGTTCTTTGAAACCTATTTGAAAGATATTCAAAAACTACTGATTGCTCCATTTGACATTAATTGCGGCAATTCACTATAAAAATAAAAGATGTTGGTGTTTTTATTGAAGAAATAAACCACCTTGTGCAGGAAACTTTCCATTATATTTATGAAGGTTATACGATATAAGAGAAGCAAATAGTTAAATTAGTATTTTGGAGGTTACAATGATTAAGAAAATAATAAAAGAAAATATTCCTGAATGTGTAGAAGTGATAAGGTCAAGTTTTTTTTCAGTGGCGAATGAATTTGGTTTTACAGAAGAAAATGCACCCCGCTTTACTGCATTCGCAACAACAAATGAAAGATTAATCTGGCAATTAGAAGAAGGACGTCTAATGTTTGCATATTTAAATGATGATGAGAAAATTTTAGGGTATTATTCGTTGCAGCTGCAAGGAAACAGGGAATGTGAGTTGAATAACCTATGTGTTTTGTCTGAATATAGGCATAAAAACATTGGTAAGGAATTAATGGAACACGCATTTTCTTATGCTAAGCAATTAGGATGTAAGCAAATGAACATTGGAATTGTAGAAGAAAATGTTAAATTGAAACAATGGTACATACAGTATGGAGCAGAGCATTTAAGGACAGAAAAATATGATTTCTTTCCATTTACTTGTGGATATATGAAAAAAACATTATAAGTAGCAAATATAAAATATTGATAGAAGGAGAACACAAGATGGATATAGCGGTTTTATCAGATATTCATGGTAATTATATTGCATTGGAGCATTGTGTTAATTATGCTTTATCTCGAAACATTGATACTTTTATATTTTTAGGAGACTATGTTGGTGAATTGGCATATCCTGAAAAAACAATGAAACTTATTTATGAAATAAGTACTCGGTATAAGTGTTATTTCATTAGAGGAAATAAAGAAAATTATTGGTTGAACTTTCATGAAAATGGGGAAAGAGGATGGCAACATCATAATTCTACAACAGGTTCTTTGCTGTATACATATAGTCATTTAAATAAGAAAGATTTGGACTTTTTTCGGAGTTTACAGATATCCCAAAATGTTTACATTGATGATATGCCAGAGATTACAATATGTCATGGTTCTCCCGATAATGTAAATGAAAAGTTATTGGCCAATAATGATAAAACCTATGAAATCATGGACTCAATATCGTCATCTATAATTCTATGTGGCCATACACATATCCAGAGTAAAATTGAACATAATGGAAAGGCCGTATTAAATGCGGGAGCAGTTGGTGTCCCAATATATAGTAATGGTAAAACACAGTTTTTAATATTACATGCAATGAAGAAAACAAAATCATGGACATCAGAATTTATTAGCCTTAGTTATAATGTGGATAAGGTGATTGAAGAACTCCATGAATCTGGACTTGATAAACATGCACCATATTGGTGCAGCGTGACCAAAAATTTATTGCGTAAAGGTGATTTATCTCATGGCACAGTTTTAGCAAGGGCGATGGCATTATGCAAAGAAGAAACCGGAAATTGTATTTGGCCTAATGTTTCCGAAAAATATTGGAAACAAGCTGTAGAAGAAATGATAAAAGATTAAATTCCAATTATTTGAATGCCATTTTATGTATGAAGGTTAATGAAATACAAAAGAAACAGACAAATTAAAACTATGGGGGTATACAAATTTGAATGCAGACATTGAAGATCTCATAAAAAAATATTGCAGTGAAATACAAAGTCTTTTCGTTGAATTAAGAGAGCTAATTATTCTAAGTGTTCCTAATGAGATTGAAGAGAAGTTATGGGCAAAAATGCCAAGTTATTATATAGGAAAAAAATTTATTCGGATTATCCCATTTAAAGATCACATAAATATTGAAGCCGAGGCTATTCAGGAGCATAAACACCAATTGCAACAGTTTAAGATTACACCAAAAAGTATGTTACAAATTTATCTTAATCAGGATATACCGGAGAATGTTTTGAATGTGATTTTCAAGAAAACACTGATAGGTTGAATTATATTTACGGGAAGTATAATTTCCCATTATGTATAAAAATAAAATGTTTCGCAATTGGTGACAATAGCAAAACAATTGTTGATACTTATTTAGCAATCATTTTTGTTAATAGGTAGAGGATAAGGATTTTAACTATGAATTATTTATTTAGAATATTTAATGATAATTATTTTAGAAGTAAAAAGTTTGAACAAAATAATAAGATATATTTTTTTTGGGTGTCCCCATTTATAAAAAATTAGTAATGCGTATGGTTAAAAGTGAGAAGGTAATTAATTATAATTTAATGAATTTTACTATTTTAGGGTTAAAGGAGTTTGAATATCAAAGCCGAATAAATGAAATAAAACATATAATAATTGCTATATTAATGGCGTTTATCTCAATAGGCTTATATTGTGTACATGACTTAACAAAAGCATTACTATCATTAGTACTTAATATTTTTTTAAATATTTATCCAATTTGTCTACAGAGATACAATCGCACTAGAATAAATAGAATACTAAATATTTACTAGTTAAATTGAGTACCAAGTCCTATGTATATAAATGATTGATGCGATTTCTACAGGAAAAGATTGGATGGTGCATTTTGGAAATAAAAAGCTATTGCGTAAATAAAAAGCAGTTCTTGGATTTACTCTTGTTAGCAGATGAACAAGAATCCATGATAGACAAATACTTAGAGCGAGGGGATTTATTTGCCTTATATGATAACGACTTGAAAAGCGTGTGCGTAGTTACACGGGAAAGTGATGATGTATGTGAGCTAAAAAACATAGCCACTTATGAAAAATGGCATGGCAGTGGGTATGGCAGCAAACTTTTGAATCACATTTTTTCACATTACCAAGGCAGGTACAAGACTATGATTGTAGGAACTGGTGACAGTCCATGGATATTACAGTTTTACGAAAAAAACGGTTTTAAGATTTCGCATATAATTAAGGACTTTTTTATAGACAATTATGACCACCCAATGTTTGATAACGGTATTCAATTAGTGGACATGATTTATTTAAGTAAGGCTCTATAACTTAGTCAACATTTTTACCCAAAGGCTATATCTTTAACTAATATAATATCCTAATTTAAGATATGGAGGAAATGCAATGAAAAAAGCTTGTCTAATTATAACTTTAATATTGTTATTTTCAAATTTAAGTGGTGAAGGTTCTATTGGAGTTAGCGAAGAAAGTCCCCAAAATAGTGCAGAAGAATCCACTACTTTTGAAAGTATTCTGCCACAATTCCCTCAATGCACATCTCAATTCGTGCATGTGAAGTTACAAGGTTCATTTGTTGTAAAGGTGCGTGACGTAATACCAGATTATTGTTTAGATGAAGTCACACCTCAAATAGCGGTGGTCACATGCTTCCAAGAAAGCCCATTTTTAATTTATTTGGGACAAGAAATGGCTTCTCAGTTGACTGTGGGAGAGTCATACGTTTTTGAAATAGAAGAAATGGATGTAGGTGTCATATCAAAGGAAGTAGCTAACACATATCCTCCTGGACCATCAGTATCAATCCCGCTTTATAATTTGCGTATTGCAGACATTCGTATAGCTGAACAAGATGAAGGTGGACTAGAATCAATTAACTTGCGATATGTAGAAATTGACTAATAATAGCGAGTTATAAACATTAATTAAACTTCCCATTATGTCTATGAAGTTTATAAAATGTATAAGTATGGAACAGATAGGTCAGAATTTGTGGGGGGAAATTATATGGGAAAAGCATTATCAGAGATGACTTTAGAGCAATTATGGGATTTATTTCCTATATTACTTGTACAGCATCAAGAACATTGGAAAGAATGGTATATAGAGGAAGAAAGTAGACTTCAAAGTTTTCTTATATTAGAAAAAATAAAAATACATCATATTGGAAGCACCGCTATAAATAAAATTTGGGCAAAACCAACGATTGATATACTCGTAGAAATTCCAGCGAATTCTTCGATGAACCGTATGAAAGAATTGCTTGTGGAAAATGGATACAGTTGTATGGCAGAGGAAAAAAATAAAAAGTCTTTTTGTAGAGGTTATACAAATGAGGGATTTGATGAAAGAGTTTATCATTTGCATTTAAGATATTTAGGTGATAATAATGAGTTATATTTTAGAGATTATATGAATGACAATCCTGCTCTGGCAAAAGAGTATGAAGAAATGAAACTCTCTCTTTGGAAGAAGTTTGAGCATAATAGAGATGGTTATACCAATGCAAAAGGACAATTTATATCCAAGTATACCGAGAAAGCAAAAAAAGAGTATGTGAATAGATACTAAAATGATTACACATGTAGTTTATTTTGACTCCCAATTATGTTTATGAAGATATAAAAGATAAAAGAATATAATAGGAAAATTTGAAGTTGTGAAGAAGATTATTTATATATTAGGAGGTATACGTAATGAAGATAGAACGAATAGAATACAATAGTGCACTGTGGAAAAAAACAATTGATTTTGCTGAGAATTGTTCTTGGATTGCTGGCAAACATATAGCAGGTATGTTACGAGAAAATCGATTTTCTGAATGGGAAGCATTTTTTATAGCGATTGATAATGATAATATTATTGGTTACTGTTCTTTCTTAAAAGAGGATTATTATCCTGAAAATAGGTACTTTCCATGGATTAGCAGTGTTTTTGTAGATGAAAGTGCTCGCGGTAAAAGAGTGAGTCATAAAATGATAGAAACCGTTATCGCTTATGCCAAGGAAAATAATTTTTCAAAGGTATACATTCCATCAGACATGAATGGGTTTTATGAGAAATGTGGTTTTATGCCGAATGATTCATTGAAAAACTATGGTGGAGACATGGATACTATTTATATGCGTGAAATATAAAATTCGCAAAAATGAGCATCTTACGAACTTCAACAAATTTAAATTTGTAGGTTTGGTGAGCTTCCCATTATATATATTGCAACTGTATTTGGTTCTATTATATTTATTGGTGGACAAACTTAAAATAGTGAATACATAGAATTTAACGTTCGCATATAGACAGAAAGGGGGTATTACAATGGATTTTCAATTATTAACGGATGCTATTGTTTCTCTAGTTGCAATATCAGTAGTTATCCTTTTGATATTATTAATTATTAAGATTATTAAAAAAAGACAAGCAAAATAGTGATATTTTTACATATAAGCTTTAACAAATGGAGATACCCATTTTCCGGAATATAATATAAATAAGTTTGAAAAAAAGTCAATGTCGAGCTTCCCATTATAAATATGAAGTAAATCTAAATTTGTGAGGAGATTTATGAAAGAAATAATAGTCTATGAAATGCAATATATAGGAAAAGGAATTTTATCTACGGACGTTAAATTAATACCATTTCAGGAAAATTATTATTCAGAGTATGAACGTATTTATAATGAATGCTTTTATAGTATGAGAAAAGAACTTGATGTGGAACCGTATAATTTCTATAGTGATTTTGATCAACTGAAAGATAAAATGAAGGATATTTTTTTATTGTTGCAAGATCAAATCATTGTAGGAAGTGTTGCCTGCTATGGAAATGAGATTGATGATTTAGTTGTTAACAAAAAATATCAAAATAAAGGTATCGGACAAAAATTATTACTTTGGGCAATAAACCATATCAGAGTATATAGTGACAATGCTATCATAATTCATGTTGCCAAGTGGAATGAAAAAGCATTGTCGATTTATAAAAGTAATGACTTCATTATTACAAAGACAGAAAAAGTTAGATGAAATCTATATCAAGTAGGGGGATATCACAATGAAATTAGTGTTTTTAATTGGGGATGCCGCAGTGGGCAAGATGACAGTTGGCCAAGAACTTATGAAGCTAACAGGACTTAGGTTATTTCATAATCATATGACAATTGAACCTGTTATTGAAATATTTGGATACTTTGAAGGTAAAACAATTTCTGGATTGAGGGAAGTAATATTTAAAGAGTATTCAAAAAGCAATAATGAAGGTCTCATTTTCACATATATGTGGGCCTTTGATCAGCAGTCGGATTGGGATTATGTTCAGCATGTAACCGATATCTTTGAGGAGCAAGGTGCAGATATATATTATGTAGAATTGGTTGCACCTCAGGAGATACGTCTCCAACGAAATCAAACTGAAAATAGATTGAAAAACAAAGCATCTAAAAGAAATCTTATATTTTCAGAGCAGAATTTACTGGATTTAGATAAAAAATATCGTTTAGAAAGTTTTAGCAATGAGATACCATATAACAATTATATCAAAATCCATAATTATGATTTGGAGCCAGAGATAGTTGCAAAAATGATACAGGATAGATTTTCGTTATAGAAAGAACACCTATTGATAATTGTAAACTTCCTTAACGAAATAAAAGAGGATGCCAGACTTAATTAGGAGAAAATGTATGTTTTTGCTTTTAAGTATATTATTATTTTTTGGAATATATTATGTTAAGAATATTCAATTCAAACAAGGAAGTTATTATAAGATTACGCATAACTCGTTTCTGTCAACCATATTTGATATAGGGCGAAATGGGGAGTATCAGATATATAAACGTCTTTGTTATCATGAAAATACGGGAGGAAAATTTCTATTTAATTGCTATTTACCAAAGGAGAACGGCGAGACTACAGAGATTGATGTACTTTTGATTAACTCAAATGGAATATTTGTATTTGAAAGTAAAAATTATAGTGGTTGGATTTTTGGGGATGAAAAAGAAAAAAATTGGACACAGACATTACCCCAGGGGAAAGGTCATTCCCATAAAGAACGTTTCTTTAATCCGATCATGCAGAATAAGATTCATATTAAATGGCTACGTAACATGGTGGGAGATGCAGTTACACTATATTCAATTATTGTTTTTTCCGAGAGATGTACACTTAAAAAGGTTAATGTAACTAGTCAAGACGTGCAGGTGATAAATCGACATGTGATAGAAAGAGCTGTTAATCAAGCGGGAAGCATGCAAAGTAGTAACGTGAGTCTAGAAGAAATCAAAAAAATATATGATAAATTATATCCATTTACCCAGATAAGTGAAGAACAGAAGCTCCAGCATGTTCACAATATAAATAAGAATAATAGCCCTCACCAGTTAAATAATGAAAAGGTACGTTTTATTAACTTAAATGGTAAAAATGACTCAGGCCATATATGTCCTAAGTGCGGCGCTCAGCTAGTATTACGAACAGCTAAAAAAGGAATTAATGCAGGAAAGCAATTTTATGGTTGTTCGAACTATCCAAAGTGCCGATATATTCGTTAAATGTGCTTCCAATTATATATATGAAGTAAATATAAAATATGTAAGTAAAAAATCAGAATTTTGCGGAGGGATAGAAAAATGAAATTTGTATTTCCAAATAAAGATTTTAAAAATAATGCAATCGATTTTATAAATGAATTCCTTACATATAATTCGGAAATAAATGGAAGCGGTGCACTGGATAGATATTTAAATGAGTCATCATACGAAAAATGGATTGAAAAGGTTATAGCTGACATTGATATTGCGAATATTGAAGGTGATCGAGTGCCTGCCTTTACCTACTTTTACGTAAGAGAAACTGACAATAAGATTATTGGTATGATAAACATACGATTGGCATTAAATAATTTTCTTAAAAATGAGGGTGGCCATATAGGTTATTGCATTAGACCAACAGAAAGAAGACATCATTACGCAACCAATATGTTATATGATGCACTAGCTTTTTGTAAAACAATAGGACTAAACAATATTATTATTAGTTGCGATAAAAGTAACATTGCTTCTGCTAATGTTATTATGAATTGCAGTGGAAAACTTGATGCAGAATTTTATAGTGATACATTTAAAGAAGTAATACAAAGATATATAATAAAGTAGGTCATGGAATGAAGTATACCTTTTAGTGGAATTATTGGATTCACAGTAGTAATATTTATAAAGAATAGAATATAAAAGTTATATGTGTCATTATCCTTATATAAACAAAACAGTTAGCAATCAGATATTTAGCAGTTGGAAAGTTATTTTCATAAAGAATAATAGAGGAGTGTAAGAACATGGAGCAATATGAATATAGAACATTGTTTACTGATGCAAAAGGAGTGCTTGGTGGAAAAATTGATCAAAATACTTTCCAAAATGAACTTAATGGATTGGGTTATGAGGGATGGGAGTTAATAAGCTCGGTTGCGTCCTCACAAAGTTATGGTAGCACACGGTGGATAATCTCCATATTCAAACGTAAGATTCAGTAAACCAACTTCCCATTAATTTATAAGAAGAACCATAAATAAGAAATACGATTGGAGGTCTGGAACTATGTATTTTCCAACTGAAAAACATGAGGAATATATTGAATACATAAAAAAAGCCTGTAACCAAAATTGTCTCTCACTTGTATTAGAAGGTTCGTTAGCACATGGAACAGCAAAACCATTTTCTGATATTGATTTAATACTATATGGAAACATTAATTCTAAAATACTTGATGATATAATTTCTGGATATGATAATATCGTTATTACAAATCTTACAGAAAATCCAATGGGTATATATATTCTCAATTACGAAAATCGAATTTCTGTTGATTTGGATATTCGTAAATGTGTTTTAAGTAGTGAAATTGATAATAATGTAATTCTATGTAATTATGGGTTTAAGATAGCAGAAGACATAAAACGAAGTGTTATTATAAGTAGACTTATGCCAGAAAGACCTCAATGGTATAGAACTATTCGCTTAATACACCGTTGCTGTATTAAATTTCTGTGTGGAAAAACAGATTCAGCTAAAGGTTTAGCTGATGAAGTATGCAATGCTGTGTATGCTTTAACCAATCAAAATATATTAAAAAGTGGCAGTATTAAACAAAGAATGAAAGATTCACTTCAGTACCTAAATCATTTCTATTTTATTGATAAAAGTATAATTGATTTACTAGAAGAGCTATTTCAAGAGATGGATTATGTATAATTAAAATTGTAGGAAATTCATATTGCAAATGAACTTCCCATTAGATTTAATAGAGGTAAGGATTAGTGTAAGTTACAGGAAATAAAGAATCTGTACAATTAAGTGTTATAGTGAGGATTATTATGATAAATGTTTATGAACAAGTTGAAAAAAATATAAATGCACTTGTAGATAACAATGTAGATTGGTCAGCAAGTGCAACATCTGAGCAAATGCGTGAAGCTCGAGAAGGAAATCTTAGAATAAAGTTTTTTGATAAATACATACCGAATAATTGGTTAAAGGATGTTAAAGGTAAAAAAATATTATGTTTGGCAGGAGCAGGTGGATTGCAAGCTCCTTTACTTGCTTGTGCAGGGGCAGATGTTACTGTTTTAGACCTTTCCGAAAAGATGCTGGATAAAGATAGAGAAATTGCAGAAATCGAGTTGTTACATTTTAGAGTTGAAAAGGGAAATATGTGTGATTTATCACGTTTTTCTGATGGTAGCTTTGATTATATATTAAATCCGACTTCGTTAATGTATGTACCAGCGGTAAAACCGGTTTTTAAAGAGTGCTACCGTGTACTAAAAAATGGTGGAACATTCATAATGATGGCACCAAATCCAATAAATTATATATGTGATTTTATTGATGACGAAAATGGTGGATATTATAAAGCACTAAATAGAATGCCATATTGTTCTGCAGATTTTGATAGTTCCAGCGAATGGATAGAATATGGACATACTATGGAAGATTATATAGGTGGACAAATTGAATGTGGATTTGTAATTAATGGTTATGTAGAGTGTCAATTGTATGATATAACTGAACTACATTTTCTTACTAAGGCAACTAAATTTTTTTAGTGGGCATAGAGAATTCAGATTAGATATAATCCAATGTATAAAGCAACGAAAGTAAGAGTCACATAGACAAATTTGAATTTGAAAGTGAGTTGAGTGGTTCGCTATTGCTGGTAATTACGAATCAACTATTTTCAGATATATCGCTTATTTACCACCGTATGGAACGGAGGGTATTATTAGTGAAATTCTAATTTAGTAATGATTTTGCATATATATATAATTTTAATAAACATATCAAAGTTATGACTGATTATTTCCATGATTTGATATTAATAACTATGAAAATTATAATATAATAAGGAGGAGTTTGGGAGATGACAAAAGAAATTGAAGTTGCTTTAAATGTATTAAAAGCATATGAATATACAAGGAAAAATGGAATTTTAAGTATACTCAAATTTGATTTTGTTTGTAAAGACTTTGAATTTATGACAGAAGTTTTTTCTATATGTTTGCAGAAAAAAATTGAAAATAATCAAATATATGAAATATTGAATAATTATGAAGATGATTTTGAAAATAAAAAAATTCATAAGTTGATTGTAAATGGACTGATGTGTATTTTAAATGGTGATGATATAAATTATTTAATTGAATTAAGTGCGTCGATTATAGGAAAAAATTCAAGGATATTTTTTCTTAATAGCGTGGAAGAAAATATAAGTAAATCGGATTTAAATGAATCAGTTATAAATAAATATAATAATAAGCAACCATTTTCAATTAATACTAATCTACTTAAAAATATATCTCTTGATTCAAATAAAATTAGAATTGCAATAAATAAAATGAATAACATGGAAGTTAAACACTTACTAATTGGAGTATCTGGAGAGAATGCAAAAAAAATAATAAACGAATTAGATTCAGATATGATTAGGTTTATTGAGGAAGATGCAATTGTTACCATAAATGAGGATGATATAATAACTGCTGAAAAAAAGTTTATTAGTTTTATAGAGAATATTTGAATGATCAATTTTATAGCCGAGAAGAAATGAAAATATAAGAATTGTTAAATGAGGGATAATGCAATGAAAACATTAATATTTAATGGTTCTCCAAGAAAAAAAGGTGATACGGTAAGTCTTATTGGTGAAGTTATTGATCACTTAAATGGTGAGTATAAAATTGTTAATGCGTATGATTGTGGAATTGGAGCATGTGTTGATTGCAGATATTGCTGGAAAAACACTGGTTGTTGTGTAAATGATGCAATGCAAGATGTTTATGCATACATACAAGAGAGTGATAATATTTTACTTGCATCACCTATTTATTTTTCAGAATTAACAGGGGCGTTGCTAAATGTAGGAAGTCGTTTACAAACTTATTTTTGTGCCAGTTACTTTAGAAATGAAAAGCCAATCCAAAAATCTAAAAAAGGTGCGGTAATATTAGTAGGTGGAGGAGATGGAAATATTAATAAACCATATGAGACAGCCTGTTGTTTACTGCATCATATGAATGCTTATGATATTATGCCAGTAGTATTTAGTCATAATACAAATGAAAAACCAGCAATAGAAGATAAGAATGCATTAATTGGGATCACTAATATTATAGAATTTTTTAATGGCTAATATAGATTTCAAAAAAACGGGCTTCCCATTATGAATAAACAAATAAGTAGAATAATGATAAGTTCTGAGGTATTCACATATTATTGTTGAATAAGCAAAAATTATTTATATGGACAAGCTAGAATGTTAAGCGACACGCTTCAATCACCACCAACTGCAAATTATTTGCTCCTAAGTTCAGCATGAAAACAACGCGCTTTCATCGACACAACACGATATCAGTGGTAGCGGCGACGCACTGTCGTAGCTTTATCAAATCGGAGGACTTCCTTCGATTTGATAAGGCCATGACATACGCCACGGCCTTTCAGAACTCAGAAATTATAAAGTTGAATTTAGTGAAGCGCTTGGGCATTAATAGCGGCAAGAATGACATCCGTATCGATGGATTTCTTGTCAAGTTGTGCCCCTAACGCAAGGGCGTCCGTCATTAAATTATCAATTAAACGAGGGTTTCCCTGGCAGTAGCCGTGGATTGCACCAATGGAAGCATCTTCTAAGATGGAGCTAGAAGCGCCTGCCATGGAAAGTTTGTGAAGGATGTAGTCTGCAATTTCATGATCCCCCAGACCTTCATAGTTATAATGCACGGTAATGCGCTGCTTTAAGGCTTCATGAACCGGTTTTTCCAAGATGTTATTTAAATACGGTTCCCCTGCCAGAATCAACGTGAAGCAGTTGAGGGAATCATAGCCATGATTCATAATCATTTTGATATCCTTTAAGATGCCAGAACCTAGATATTGTGCTTCATCAATGGCGATAATCATGGGCTTTCGCTTCTCTTTATAGAGGTAGTAAATACGCTCCTGAATCGCCTTAAACATTCCTGTTTTTCCTCCGGTTGTTTCTACACCCAAACAGGTACAGAACTGCCGATAGAATTCTGAGACAGAAATGGTGGACAGGCAGATGTATTCCATCTGAAAGAGGTTTGTATTCAAAGATTTTGCAAAACAACGTAAGGCAAAAGATTTCCCCATGCCGGGACGTGCCGTAAAAACACCAATGCCACGGACGTCTTTTAAGTAGTTCAAACGAGAGAGGGTTTCTTTGTGATCCTGGGATTGGAAACAATCCGATTCCTGAAGGTGTTGCTTATCAAAGGGATTAAAGGAAAGTCCATAGTAACTTTTGTACATTACATCACTCCTCTCTTAGAATAGTCCATAAGGGGAAGATTGTTGCGTTTGGCTTTGCCGTTGGCTACCTTGTCGGTAGGATGTATCGGATAATGAACACCTTCATAGAGAATGTAGGCATCTTCCATACGGTCAGGCAGATAGCGGATTTCCACCTTCATCGTTATAAACTGCATAGGTGCATCATAGTAAGTGCCATCAAGGGAAATGCAAGAATCATGATTCACTTTTCGAATGACACGATTATGAAAGCACTCGTCTAGCCACTCTGATGATTTTGGTGTCTGAATCGATGAATTGGTTTTTCTAAAACGGTCCAGAGGCGTTTCCTTGGTGGCGGAATGGATGGTGGTATTGTGCTTTCTGATGTAAGCCAATAGTTCCTGATTAAACTCCTGAAGTGATTGAATCTGAGAGGCATCAAGTCCATAAAGCCAACGATTTTTGAGGGTACGAAAATTTCGTTCCACCTTACCTTTACTAGCCCCGTCTCTGACTGGCGTATGAAGCTCCACCGATCCAATGGAACCGCAGATAAGCGTTAACTGCTCGTTGGAATAAGAAGAACCGTTATCTAAGTAAAGTTTAAAAGGGATACCATAGGTAGCAACTGCTTCTTTTAATACTTTTTGGAAGTTGTAAGCATTATCATTGTAGAAAATACGACCACCTACAATGAGTCTGGAATGATCATCAATAATCATAATCAAGTAAGTGCGGCGGGACTTGCCGTTTTCCGTAATGTAGGGAAGATAACAGGTATCCGCTTGCCAAAGACCACCGAAGAATTCTTCTTCAAATGCTTTACGATCTCGGATGGTTAAGTTTCTAGCAGATTTCAGGTCGTTTTTCTTAATGAAACGCTGAACAGAAGCAACGGAAACATCTGCGGGAATAAATCCTTCCTCTATGAGCCGGATATGAATTTGTGTAGCATTGAGTCTTGTATACTTTTCTTTTAAGCGGTAGATTTCTTCTATGGCGACATCACTAAGCGTTCGTGTAGAACCTTTGTCAGCCCGAACCTGTGGCATTAAAGCATCCATGCCCCCTTTTTTATAGAGATGGGTCCATTTGCCTAAGGTTTTTGGATGATAACGGAAGGTGGTACCATCCGGAAGCGTGAGGGGGTGTTGGGTCACCCTACGATAATAGGCAGAAGCAGAAACATCCGAATAGATGCCCTGAATAACCGGTGCGATTAGAGCGAACCGGAAATGAGCGATTTTGATAGGTGAAGTTGCTTGGTTTGACATGAGTAAACCTCCTTGTATTTTTAAAATCAGTATAAAGGACAGGAGGCTTGCATACGATTACGGAATCCTGTGGTTAGCAACTGGTAAAAAGCAAGGTTTGCTAGGGAAGATGAGAACGTGTCGTAAAGGGGCATTGCTGCAAGAATGAAAAGGGAAAGACTTGAAAGAAATCCATGGGGAAGGAAGAAACATCCATGAGAAAACAGAGAAAAGAAAGAGAGGAAGTTTCTACATCGGAAAGAATTCCTAACCATAGCGCTTTTTGTTTATGGAACAAGGCAATCCAGGCATATAAGGTGGAGATGCTGATGGAATAGATGGAACATAACTTTTCCACGGTAAAAGAATGAAGAAAGTATAAGCGCAGAACTCTGAGAATAAAAAACAGACTATAGGATCCATAGGGAATTAAAACATCTGGAAGAAGTGCATGGGTATGTCCGCAGGAAGAACAGATGACTCTGGAAATAGAAACATGGTGACAGAAAACAGCGTGATTCTCGATGACAATCAGATCGCGTTCATAAGAGGCATGAAAAGAGCATAAATGCTTGGCACCGCAGGTGGGACAAACCTCAGAAGAGACGACAATCGAATCCTGGGCATTCTTAAAAATACAATAATCGGAATTATTTATGGAATTAAGCTTGCAAAGTAAAGTGAATTTTCTTATCATTAGTATGTGGCACGCAGCAATGCGTGGCTTGGTATGTTGAGAGAAGGAGCGGAACTTTGGTCGGGGATGCTCCTTCTCGTTTTAGTTGTTAGATAAACTATATGAAATGAGAAGAAAAAGGTCAAGGAATCGATAGAAAAATAGCGTGTCGTTAAAA
>DATESN010000011.1:0-57180 GCA_035270785.1 Lachnospiraceae bacterium
ATCTTTACGTGAATAATCCGCCTTGCTTATTGGCAAAACGGATTATATTTTATTTCATATGCAATCGTTGTGCTATCTCCATGACCTGGATAAACAGTCACGTCCCCTGGTAATACCGCTAATTTATTTTTAATAGAATGAGTCAACATACTCATACTACCTGTAGGTAAGTCAGTTCTACCAACAGACTCTTGAAACAAGGTATCTCCACTGATTAAGATCTTTGCTTGTTCAAAGTAAAAACAACAGCTCCCAATGGTGTGTCCAGGTGTCGCTATTAACTTACACGACATTCCAGCTATCTTAATTTCTTCACCATCTTTTAAATAAACATCAGGCACGACCGTATATGGTCTTCCTGCTTGCATTGACATATTTGTTGAAGCATTTTCACACAATGCCTTTTCATCTTCAAAGGCATAAATTTTTGCTCCTGATAATTCACGAAGCTTTTCACTTCCCCATATATGATCAAAATGACCATGAGTAAGAAGAATTCCTGCTACATGAAATCCGTTAATCCGTAATTGCTCATAAATATAATCACCTTTATCAGCAGGATCAATAAAAATAACTTGTTTTTCCTCTTTCTTACAATTTGCATCATATAAAAAGTAACAATTTGTTTGAACGGACCCTATTACTAAACGTCCTACTTTTATATCTGTCATTCTTCTTTAACCTTTCTATCTAACCATCTAACCATCTAGACAGCTCTTTATCTTGATTTTTATCTTGATTTTTATCAGCCTGAAGTTCTTTCGATGTCAATGATACTCTCGATTATTCTTATTCTATCAATAATACGGATTAATTCATCTCTACTAGTTATTTCAATTGAAATCGACATTGTCACTTTTCCTTGCTTATTCGTTCTTGTATTCATGGCAAGAATATCAATCTTTTTTTCTGTTAACACCCTTGAGATATCTGCAAGAAGACCATTTCGATTAATCGCATAGATAATAATCTCAGCTACATATTTTTCATGGCGTTCTGATTCCGTATCAGATTGTTGCCATTCGGCATCAATCAGCCTCTCCCTGTCCATTTCACTTATATTGATTACATTAATACAATCTGTTCTATGAACGGAAATACCACGTCCCCTTGTAACAAAACCTATAATTTCATCTCCCGGAACTGGACTGCAACATTTAGAAAAACGCACGGCCAGATCATGAATACCTTTAACAACAATACCACTTTTTGATTTTGGAGACATTTGTCTATTCAGAGCTATTTCTGATATCTCTTGTAAAACCTTTTCATCCGTTATTTGCTTTTTATTGTCCTTATCATACATTTCAACCATTTTGTTAATGATTTGGCCTTCTTTTAATCCACCATGACCAACTGCAGCAAGGACAGAATCCCAATCTTCGAAACCATACTTCTTCAATACATTTTCTATATATTTTGGTTTCATAATAGTAACCGTATTTATTGATTTCGCCTTACAGTATGCTAATAATAATTCTTTTCCTCTAATAATATTATCGTCTTTAAATTCATTCTTAAACCATTGATTAATTTTATTCTTGGCCTGCGTACTCTTTACAACGTTTAGCCAATCTCTGCTTGGACCTTTTGAGTTTTGAGAAGTTAAGATATCAATACGATCACCATTTTTGATTTCGTAATCTATAGTTACTAATTTACCATTTACCCTAGCACCAATCATCTTATTTCCTACTGCACTATGTATACAATAGGCAAAATCAATTGGGGTTGATCCAGTTGGTAAATTTCTAACATCTCCTGTTGGTGTAAAGCAATACACATTATCAGAAAACAAATCCAAATCACTTTTCAGTAGATTCATAAATTCCTTGTTATCCGATAAATCTTTTTGCCACTCTAATATTTGTCGTAACCAAACAAGCTTTTCTTCCTCTTGTTCCTCTACTTTTCTTCCATTTGCTGCTTCTTTATATTTCCAATGGGCTGCTATTCCATACTCTGCCGCTTTATGCATTTCATACGTTCTTATTTGTATTTCAAATGGTTGTCCCGTTGTTCCAATTAACGTTGTATGTAGTGACTGGTACATATTTGATTTTGGCATAGCTATATAATCCTTGAAACGTCCCGGTATTGGCTTATACATTTCATGAATGATACCAAGTGCAGCATAACAATCTCTTACACTACCTACTATAATACGCACAGCAAATAAATCATAAATTTGATCAATTGTCTTATCTTGATTTTTCATCTTTTTATAAATACTAAAGAAATGTTTCACGCGACCATCAACCAGTGCCTGAATTCCGGCATTTTGAATATGTTCATTTACTTCATTGACGATATTTTGGATATACGTTTCTCGAACCGCTTTACGTACAGCAATTTTATCTACCAAATCATAATAGATTTCAGGTTCTAAATATTTTAGTGATAAATCATCTAATTCTACTTTGATCTTAGAAATACCAAGCCTTTGAGCAATGGGAGCATAAATATCTAATGTTTCCCTTGCTATTTCTTGCTGCTTTTCTGGTAACATATGTTTTAAAGTACGCATATTGTGTAGTCGATCTGCAAGTTTAATTAAAATGACACGAATATCTTTTGCCATAGCCAAAAACATTTTTCGTAGATTTTCCGCCTGCATCTCAAGCTTATCGCCCGTTTTATCTCCAGAATATTGCAATTGCCCTAATTTTGTTACTCCATCAACTAACAAAGCAACATCTGGCCCAAATTCCCTTTTAATATCATCCACTGTCATAATGGTATCTTCCACAACATCGTGTAAAAGTCCCGCAATGATTGTTTCTTTATCAAGCTCTATTTCAGATAAAATAATACCCACACAAAGAGGATGAATAATATAAGGTTCACCTGATTTTCTCACTTGATCTTTATGAGCTTCATATGCTATCTTATATGCTTTTTCAATGAGGGAAATATCGTCCGATGGGTGATATTTTTGTACACGTTTAATAAGGTCCTGATATAATTCTTCAGGACTTAAGAATTCATCCATGGCCTCAATTCGACCATAATCAATAATTACTTCTTTTTTCTCATCTGTCATAGTATCACCGGCTTACTGTTTTATTGTGCTATTTACCTTCGTATCTGATTGCTGCATCAAGGCGGTATTGCAACAGTCTATCTCTTCCCTTTAATCCAGCAAGTTCCATTAATACAACAATTCCTACCACTTCCCCACCAAGTGATTCAATTAATTGGATCATAGCTTTCGTTGTACCACCAGTAGCTATTAAATCGTCAACAATAAGAACCTTCTGTCCGGCTTTGATAGAATCCGTATGCATTTCAATCGTTGCTGTTCCATATTCTAATTCATAATCCATTGTCACTGTTTCACAAGGGAGTTTGCCCTTTTTGCGAATCAATACAAATGGTTTTCTGTTATTATATGCAATAGGTGTTCCAAATATAAATCCTCTGGATTCCGGACCTACTACTACATCATATTCTAAATCTTTAATTAAATCTTGCATTGTGTCAATTGCAAGGTGTAATCCATCCGCGTCCTGTAACACGCTTGTTACATCTCTAAAGATAATTCCTTCTTCCGGAAAATCTGGTATACTTCTTACGTATTCTTCTAATTTTTTCATAGTTTGCCTCTTTTAAGTTTTATATTAGAACATTGTTCTCATTATAGTATTAAATTTTATCTATGGCAACAAGAAAATAATATGATGAAAAGAGACTCTAAGAAAGGTCACTAGTGACTTTCCCGGAGTCTCTTTCAGTTCTAACAAAATTATTTAATCATATCACTTTCTAATTACATCATTCCGCCCATACCACCACCGGCTGGCATGGCAGGAAGGTCTTCCTTAATATTTGCAACAACAGCTTCTGTTGTAAGAAGTGTGCTTGCAACGCTATTCGCGTTTTGAAGTGCGCTTCTTGTCACCTTTGCTGGATCAAGAATACCTGCGGATACCATATCCACATAAACTTCTTTTAAAACATCAAAGCCAATTCCAACTTCTGCTTCTCTAACTTTATTAATGATAACGCTTCCTTCTAGTCCTGCATTAAAAGCAATATGAAATAATGGGGATTCCAATGCCTTTAAGACAATTTCTGCTCCCGTCTTTTCATCCCCTTCTAAGGTTTCTGCCAATTTAACCACGTCTTTTGCAGCATGAATATATGCAGAACCACCGCCAGCAATAATTCCTTCTTCTACCGCCGCTCTCGTAGCCGCAAGTGCATCTTCCATACGAAGCTTTGCTTCTTTCATTTCTGTTTCTGTAGCTGCACCAACACGAATAACCGCTACTCCACCAGCAAGTTTTGCAAGTCTTTCTTGTAACTTTTCTTTATCAAATTCTGAAGTTGTTTCTTCGATTTGCATTTTGATTTGAGCAATTCTAGAAGCAATAGAAGCTTTATCACCTTCTCCATCAACAATTATCGTATTCTCTTTTTGAATCTTAACAGATTGTGCACGCCCTAATTGTTCCATGGTTGTTTCTTTTAAATCAAGACCAAGTTCATCACTGATCACTTGACCCCCTGTAAGGATGGCAATATCTTCAAGCATTGCTTTTCTTCTATCACCATATCCTGGTGCTTTCACTGCTACCACATTAAATGTACCACGAAGTTTATTAACGATTAATGTTGTTAAAGCTTCTCCTTCCACGTCTTCCGCAATAATTAATAACTTTGCTCCCGATTGAACGATTTGCTCAAGGATTGGTAAAATTTCTTGAATATTAGTGATTTTCTTATCCGTAATCAAAATATATGGATTATCTAACGTTGCTTCCATTTTATCCATATCCGTTGCCATGTATGCTGAAATATACCCTCTATCGAATTGCATACCTTCCACTAAGTCAAGTTCCGTCTTCATTGTTTTTGACTCTTCAATTGTAATAACACCATCACTAGATACTTTTTCCATAGCATCTGCCACCATGTTACCAACTTCATCATCTCCAGCTGAAATTGCCGCAACTCTAGCAATATGCTCTTTTCCGTTTACTTTTGAACTCATTTTCGCAATTGCTTCTACTGCACAATCGGTAGCTTTTCTCATACCTTTTCTTAAAATAATTGGATTTGCTCCTGCTGCCAGGTTCTTCATTCCTGCATTAACCATTGCCTGTGCCAAAACGGTTGCTGTTGTTGTTCCATCTCCTGCAACATCATTGGTTTTTGTTGCCACTTCCTTAACAAGCTGAGCTCCCATATTTTCAAATGCATCTTCTAATTCAATCTCTTTAGCAATGGTAACACCATCATTTGTTATTAATGGTGATCCATAGGATTTATCAAGAACCACATTTCTTCCTTTTGGTCCTAATGTAACCCTCACTGTATTTGTTAATTGATTAACTCCAGATTCTAATGCTGCACGAGCATCTGCTCCGAATTTGATTTCTTTTGCCATATTTATTACGCCTCCTGATTTCTATTCTAACTTTTTCTCTAACTTTTTCTCTAACTTTTTCTTCTAACTTTTTCTTCTAACTTTTTCTTCTAGCTCTTCATCCATAGTTTTAAAGATGTTAGCTTAACACTGCTAAAATGTCGCTTTGTTTAACAATAATAAATTCATCTTCTTCAATTTTAACATCTGTTCCAGCATACTTAGAATAAATAACCTGATCGCCAGCTTTTACTTCCATTGTTATTTCTTTACCATCAACCATTCCACCTGGTCCTACTGCAATCACTTCTGCTTGCTGTGGTTTTTCTTTGTTTTGTCCTGGTAATACGATTCCAGATTTTGTTTTGTCCTCTGCTACTAATTGTTTCAATACTACTCTGTCGCCTAAAGGTGTTAATTTCATTGGAAAGCCTCCTTGATATATTTATTTAATTAATATGTTGTTTTGTTAGCACTCCAATGTGGTGAGTGCTAATTTCTAAATACATTCTAGTTTTTTTTTCATTCATATGCAAGAACAACCGCATGGATATATCTACCTATTTCCTCATCTTTTCTCTTTATTATTCACTTCTTCTCAACTTATCTCATTTTTAGTTATAATTGAGATTTAATATTGTTTTAATAAATGCATAATCCTTCCTAAATATATGCAAAAATAGTTGAAAAATACATTTAATTATATATAACCATTTAGTTCATTTTTTTAACCGCTCTTGATATCCTGGTACTTTTTTTAAATTAATTTTATCCTGATACATTTCATATTCTGCATCTGAAAATAGTGTTTCCATTTTTTCTTCCACATTTGTCTTAATAACAATTCCAAAAGCAATGGATGGCGCTAATATTTCATCTTTATAAGATAAACATTTATCTTGTACACTTTTACAAAATTCCTTTGCTTCCATTTCTTCTGCCATGGGTATGATAATATGAAAAACATCCCCATCCACTCTGCCAATTACATATTCTGGTTTTGCTTGTTCTCGTAAAATAGATGCAATTACCTGAATAAGTCGATCGCTTTCTTGATTTCCAAAATGATCATACACATATTTCCAATCATTAATATTACCACAAATTACAGCCACCGGTAACACTTCAGATCGTTCCACTACCTGCAATCTATTCGTAAAATAGCTTTTGTTTAAGGTTCCCGTTAAGGTATCTTCTTTTATGCTATTTCTAGCATGATAACTTCTCTTATCTAATTGTTCTTCTAGCTCATCCAAGTACATAGAAAACTCTTGGTGTAAATATGTGGCCTCTCCCTTTTCTTGAAGTAACACAAATATATCTTCTAACATCTTTTCTACTAAGTGACGTTTTTCCTTATTTATCTTTTCTAAATTCATGGTAACATATAAAAAATCTCGATTCCTAATTCGTAATCTTCTACCTGAATGTTCCATTTCATTAGGAAAATAATTAGAGAAATCCCCAATTTCTATCACTTTCATTCCATGTTGATCTGTTATCAAAATATCCACCCCTGAATATTCTGCAATTGTTGCTAACTGATCCTTTATCTGATCCAAAGAAAAAAGCTTATCCAAGCCATAATGTTTTACATTGTCTTTTATTCTTTGTTCTAACGTAATTACATTTAATTTCATAAAATACCCTCGTTTCCCATATACCTTTATCCCATCGAAAATGAGATTTCATTCATAACGATATCTCCAGTACAACAATATTTCATTCGCAACTATTTTTCATTTAATTCCGACTTGAATTGCTTAATATAATCCATCGCCACTTCTTCGCTATAGTTGTTTTCTTCCATTAAACTAATAAAATGTGATCCTACGATACAACCATCAATACTATCTTTCATAGGCAATACGTCTGCTGCTTCTTTAATGCCAAATCCCATCATGACTGGAATTTTAGAAACACTTTTAACTTTTGCTAAGTATTCCATAATATCTTTGTGAAAATTTGCTGCCTGTCCAGTAACACCCATGGCAGAAACGCAGTAAACAAAACCTCTTGCATTTTGAAGAATCATTGGAATTCTTTGTTTGGAAACAGGCGACACCAACTGAATCATAATAGGTGCTTCTTCTGTCTTATCAAGAACCTTTTGTAATTGGCCTTGTTCTTCGTAAGGCAAATCTGGTATGATCAACCCATCTACACCAACGGATGCACATTTGGCCGCAAATGCTGCTAACCCATAAAATTGTATTGTATTAAAGTACATCATAAAGACAATGGGAATCTTGCAACCATCCTGCCTTACTTGTTCTACTACATCAAAAATCTTTCTTAGATTAACCCCTTGTTGAATTGCCTTATAAGAAGCTGCTTGAATTACTGGTCCGTCCGCCACGGGATCCGAAAAGGGAATTCCAAGTTCTATTACATCGGTTCCCACTTTTTCCTGTGCCTTAATTAAATTTCCACAGGCTTCCAGGCTGGGTAGCCCAGCAGTCATATACGTGATAAATGCCTTATCCCCGCTTTTTTGTAAATATGCCATTCTTTCTTCAATACGATTCATGTAGTCGTCCCCCCTAATTTAAATATGCTTCGCCTTTTAAATAAGCCTCAATTGTATGTGCGTCTTTGTCGCCTCGACCTGACAAACATATAATCATAGCATCTTTCTTTTTCATATTTTTAGCCTTTTTAAATGCATATGCCAGTGCATGTGCGCTTTCAATAGCCGGAATGATTCCTTCTAATTTGCATAATTCAATCAGCGCATCCATAGCTTCTACATCGGTAACGGAAACATATTTTGCCCTTTTCGTATCTTTTAAATAGGCATGTTCCGGACCAACTCCCGGATAATCAAGCCCTGCTGAAATGGAATGAGCTAGTTCTACATTACCATCTTCATCTTGTAACAAATAAGAACGCATACCATGTAATGTTCCTGGACGACCAAGAGCCATGGCTGATGCATGTTGTCCTGTCTCAATACCAAAACCCGCTGCTTCAACCCCAATTAATTCAACTTCTTTATCTTCTAAAAATTCACTAAACATTCCAATGGAATTGGAGCCTCCACCAACACACGCAATCACTGTTTCTGGAAGTCTACCTTCTTTTTCAAGGAATTGTCTTCTTGCTTCCACACTAATAATTTTTTGAAACTCTTTTACCATCTTAGGATATGGATATGGACCTACTGCAGACCCGATAATATAAAAGGTATCTTCTGCTTCTTTTGCCCATGTTCGGATTGCTTCATTGGTTGCGTCTTTTAACGTATTACTTCCTGATGTTACACTTACAACTTTTGCACCAAGCATCTCCATACGCATGACATTAAGATGTTGTCTTTCTATATCTTCACTACCCATGTATACTGTACATTCCATGTTAAATAGGGCTGCTCCCGTTGCGGTTGCAACACCATGTTGTCCTGCTCCTGTTTCCGCAATAATTTTGGTTTTTCCCATTCTTTTTGCAAGAAGTATTTGACCTATTACATTATTAATTTTATGAGCTCCCGTATGGTTTAAATCTTCTCTTTTTAGATAAATCTTAGGTCCATATTTTTCAGTGAGTCGCTGTGCAAGATAAAGGGGTGTTTCCCTACCTACATACTCTTTCAAATAATAATGATATTCTTCCAGAAACTTCGGATCTTTCAATGCCTTATGAAAGGCAGTTTCTAACTCTGATAATGTGTTCATTAATGACTCACTCACATACTGTCCACCAAATTCTCCGTAATATGATTTATTCACATTTACTCCTATCCGCACGTTGCAAACATGCAAAAAAATTAATCGCTGAATCTGCATTTTCACTCAACTATTCTTACCATTCTAACAAACTCTTTTATTTTCACTGGGTTTTTACCAACTGTTTCATTATCAAATTCCACTCCGCTAGATACGTCCAACACATCTGGATGGATCTTTTCTATTGCCTCCCTACAATTGTCAGGGGTAAGTCCACCTGCTAAAAAAAGAATCTTTTCATCTTTTCTACTATTTTTTAGCAAAGTCCAATCAAAGGTTTCTCCGCTACCTGAATTCTTGCCATCATACAAATATCCTGCGATATTTGAACAATGATAGGGTGCCTCATCTAAGGGCTCATCGGTTACTTGTATCGCTTTTATTATGGGGATATTGACGGTTTCAAATACTTCTTTCGATAAAAAGCCATGAACTTGTATATAATGAAACCCCAATTTTTCAATCTCGATTACTTGTTCTTTGGTGGGAGACACCGTAACTGCCACTGTTTTTATATCACCTTTATGTAATACTTCAAGAATTCTTCTAGCATTATCAATGGAATTATTCCGCTTGCTCTTCTCATAAAAAAGTACAATTCCAGCAAATTCAACTTTTTCCTCCAATAGATAGGAGGCTTCTGCCGGATTTGTTAATCCACAGATTTTAATCTTAGGGGTCATCTTAAACTCCATTCTTTCTTTCATCTTTCACCTATTATAACATGTTATTTGTGAAAATATCTTTCCATTTAAGTGCCAATTTTTCCGGATATTCTGTTTCCATAAAAACAGTTCCAATAAGCAGTGCATTGACCCTACATTTCTTTAAAAATATAATATCATCGTCATTACTAATTCCGCTTTCCGATACCAATAATGTTTCTTCTGGTATGAGTCTGGAAAGCCTTTTAGTAACATGCAAATCGACACTAAAATCATTAAGATTACGATTATTCACTCCTATCATCTTAGCTTCTAATTCAATGGCTCTTCTCATTTCTTCTTCATCGTGTACTTCCACAAGTACATCCATTCCGAGAAGATAGGCTAATTCATACAACATCTTCATCTCCTTATCCTGTAAAATTGCAGCAATTAGAAGAATACAATCTGCTCCTATTATTTTTGATTCATATACCTGATAGGGATCAATTATAAAGTCTTTTCGAATCATCGGTAAATTCGAAATACTTCTAATTTCCTTAAAATATTCTATACTTCCCTGAAAATGATCCTCTTCTGTAAGACAGGAAATGGCATCCATAGAAGAATTATATTGCCTTATCCGATCTGTTACATTCATTTTTTGATTCATTTTACCATGACTGGGGGACGCATTTTTAAACTCTCCAATAATAGAAAGTCCTTTTTTAGCCATTGCCTCCATAAAGGGAATGGATTCTCTGGTTGATTCCAATGCCATACTCTTCATTTTATCTTCTGACACTTCCTGTTTTTGCTGGATTAATCTCTTTTTCTTGTCTTCTACAATCTTATCCAATATCATTTTTTATTGTATCCTCCAATCTATATTTTTCCATTTACAAAGTTTTCAATAATTCTTTTTCCGTGCTCTGTATAAATAGATTCCGGGTGAAATTGTAATCCTACTACAGGATATTCTTTATGCTTTAATGCCATAATTTCCCCATCAGATGTCCTTGCCATTACTTGTAAGCACTCTGGAATATTTTCTTCTAAAACCGCTAAGGAATGATACCTGGCAACTTTTAATGGTGAGTTAATTCCTGTAAAGATACTGGTTCCTTCATGCTCCATTTTGCTTTGTTTTCCATGGAAGACTTTTTTTGCATAGGTAACCGTTCCACCAAATGCTTCTCCAATACACTGATGTCCCAGGCAAACCCCTAGAATAGGTATGAACTCAAAAAAATTTTTTACAATGTCAATACAAATGCCAGCCTCTTTAGGACTCTTTGGTCCTGGGGAAAGCACTATTTTTTCAGGATTCATTTTTGTAATCTCTTCTATTGTAATCTCATCATTTCGAATTACTTTGATATTATTTGTAAATATTCCCATATACTGATATAAATTATAGGTGAAAGAATCATAATTATCAATTAAGAGTATCATAAATTTTCCTCCTCTACTAATGTTTTTGCAAGAGCCATCACTTTATTACAACATTCCTGATATTCACTACTTCCTACCGAATCCATAACGATGCCTGCCCCTGCTTGTAAATAGACTTTATCTTTTTTCTTTATCATCGTTCGAATAGTAATACAAAAATCCATGTTGCCATTAAACCCTAAATAACCAGTTGCTCCACCATACAGACCTCTACGAACCGTTTCTAATTCATCAATGATTTCCATTGCTCTAATCTTAGGTGCTCCGCTTAATGTCCCTGCTGGCAAAAAAGAGGTAATCAAATCCAATGGATGGAATTCTCCTTTTTTCTTGCCCTCTACCAAAGAAACAATATGCATTACATGAGAGTAATTCTGCACTTTCATAAACTCAGTTACTTTAACGGTCCCAAACTCAGCAATTTTCCCCATATCGTTTCGTGCCAAATCTACTAGCATAACGTGTTCTGCTCTCTCTTTTTCATCTTGTAAAAGCTCATCTTTTAATAATTGATCTTCCTCCTCATCCCTACCTCTTCGCCTTGTACCTGCAATAGGACAGGTATACACTTTATTATCTATTTGCTTTACAATCATTTCAGGGCTACTCCCTATAATTTCAAACTCGCCAAAGTTAAAATAATATAAATAGGGGGATGGATTTAATTCCCTTAGTTCTTTATAGAGTTCTAACCCATCTTGTTTTGTTTCAATAGTCCATCTTTGTGAAAGTACTGTTTGAAATACATGCCCCTCTTTAATATAACTTTTTATTTTTTCAACTTTCTCTATGTAGTCATTTAGAGAATCCGTTTTCTGAATAATCTTTCCATCATGAACAAATTCCTTCTTTGTTTCTTTTATGCTTGCCCTTACTAATTCAATTAACTCTTCTGCCCTTTTTTCTCCAACCCTTCTTCCTTCTTCCGTATCTTCTTCTAGTATAACCCCCGTCATAGTCTCCGCCCTATGATCAATAGAAATGAACTCTTTTGTTAACATCAATTGTATGGTTTCAATGCCAATATCGTTTGGATTCTCATCAGGAAGAACTTCCGAATATCTTGCAAAATCATAAGCCAAACTGCCTACCAATCCGCCCAGCATGGCCAACTCTCCATCATCTTTTGTTACCTCAAATTCACTATAATATTCTTTTAACAATTTCAAAGGATTCCCCTCTTTTGTAATTACTTCCCCTAATTTATTGGTTATTACCAAACTATTTCCTTTGGAAGCAATCGTTTCTTCAGGATTAATTCCAAAAAATGAAAATCTACCATTTTCTTTGTCATAACTTTCTAACAAAAAACTCTTTTGATTTTTTGCAATCCCTTCAAACATGGATATTGCCGTTTCATTTACAATACTTACCGTCTTTTTATATGCCCTTAATTTACGTTTCATGGTCTATTCCTCCCTTTGTTCATAAAAATATAAAAAAAATACACGTATCCTCTGTCTTAAACAGGGACGTGTATCACGTGGTGCCACCCATATTCTTAGAATAAATTGATAAAAAAAAAGTATCTTCCTTTATCGGAAAATACACGCCACCAATTGACTCTAACTCTTACAGATACAGAAATAGTTATTTCGATATCCTCCTCCTATAACGTAGAGGTTACGGCTAGGGTTACTAAATTCTATTTCACCTTCGCTTCTCACAAACCCATTCCTGAAAGCTATTCATATCGGTTCCCACCATTCCCGACTCTCTGTGATGTTTAGTCTACCAGTACTATTTTGATCAATGAATTTTTCTTATTTTAATTAATATATCATTGGATAACTCATCCTGTCAATCAATATTTGATTTCAAAAAACCTGTCAACCTTTTTCAAAAAGGTTGACAGGGGAAATCATTTTTATTTTACTAAAAACATCTCTGCAATTTCATTTAATTTTTCAACAGATACCATACAATTTTCAACTAATTCATAATTTTTAACTGTTTGGGTTACAACATCTGTTGTTTTTTCAGCAATATCTGTTACTCCCATGGTTGATTCGTTTACAGTAGAATTAATACCATCTAATGCAACTACAATTTCTGAAATCGTATTCGTCAAAGTGCTTATAGATTCCTCTATTTTTTCCATACTATCCTTAAATATGACTGCGTCATCACTATATTGAACACTTACTTCTCTAAATTGATCATAATCCTTATTAACAACATTCTCTAAAAAGTCTGCTGTCTCAACTAAACTTTCTGTCATTTTAGATACTACAAGATTTACTTCTTTTACAATGGAGTTAATATCTCCTACTGTTTTAGAAGTTTGATTTGCCAAATTACCAATTTCTGTTGCAACAACAGCAAATCCTTTTCCTGCTTCCCCTGCTCTTGCAGCTTCAATGCTTGCATTTAAAGCAAGTAATCCTGTTTGAGAAGAGATTGCCATAATAGCATCTGTTAATTCATTAATCTTTTCTACCGCTTTAGAATCTTCAATGGCAATTTTAGTTTTTTCTTTTACATTGCTAAACATAATTTCTGTACGTTTACTAGCAGCTTCTGTTGTGTTTTTCAGTTCTTTTGCTCTTTCCATTACTTTTCCGGATATTTCTTCTCCTTCTATAGATAATGTCTTAATATCGGTAGCACCCTTTTGCATATGCCCCATATTGCTATTAATTGTCTCCGTAGTTGCTGCTGTTTCTTCCATACTTGCAGCTAGTTCCTCTGTCGTTGCAGAATTATCTGTACACATACTATTGATATCATTGCTAATTGACTTAATTAATGTAATATCTCCTGTAATTTGATGACTTACACCTTCTATCTCAGTCACCATATCCCTAAGATTAGAACGCATTCCCGATACTGCCCGTGCCATAGCCCCTACTTCATCTTTTCTACTTCGAATCTTTCGTACTCTAGAACTACTTGCTTTAAAGTTAAAAGTTGATGTTTCCATAACAACTTCCGTTACTAATTTAATTGGTCTTGAAATAATCGTTCCAAATCCATACGCTACAAACACAAAAAGTATAATAATCAAAACAACCATTATAATTGCTGTTTTAGCCATTTGTGTCATTGGCGCCATAATTTCTTTTTCATCAACGGTAATAACCAAAATACTATTGTCTTCTAATACTGTATATCCCGCGTATTTTTGGACTCCCTTAAATAAATAACTTGTTACTCCATCTACAGGATGTGCACCACCTTGAATTTGCGTCACAAGTCCAGATACAACCTCATTTTCAACAGCTGCTCCCACTTTTTCTTGGGTTGGATGATACTGCATAATCCCATCTGATGTAACTAAATATGCATAAGAAGTATTCATGCCATCTAGCTTTACATCGGATAAAAGTTCTGCATAACTCTCATATTCCAAAGTACCCTTTTGAACAAGCTCCATATCCACCAACTTGCCATATGCAGAGATTAAATCCATCATACTCGATTGCGTTGTCTTCGAGGTGTTTTCTTCCTGCCTGGAAATAATAAAAAATATACTTGCACTTGTAGCAATAACCACCGAAATCAATACCAATATCATAATTTTGAATCTTATTGATTGCAAAAAACTCACCTTACCTTTTTGCTCATTTTCTTTAGCCATTTGAAATCCTCCAATCATATTTAGGGGGTAATCTATTATTCATATTCTACCACATTTTATAATTGTTTCATACACTTTTTGTTCTATTTTGAGCTTTTTCGACATAAAAATGCCTACAAATAGAAAAAAATTATATTTGACTTGCAAAAAAATATATTTACGTTAAACTATATAAGGCAACGTTTATAATAAATTGAAAGTATAGAGGTTTTTTTATGATAAGTGCAAGCAATGTAACATTACGAATTGGCAAAAAAGCGTTATTCGAAGACGTTAATATTAAATTTACCGAAGGCAACTGCTATGGTCTTATTGGGGCTAATGGAGCAGGAAAATCAACTTTTTTAAAGATCCTTTCTGGACAGTTAGAAACAACCAGCGGCGACATTATTATGACTCCTGGTCAAAGACTTTCTTTCTTGGAACAAGATCACTTTAAATATGATGAATATACCGTTATGGATACCGTTATTATGGGTAACAAACGCCTTTATGAGATAATGAAGGAAAAAGATTCAATCTACGCAAAAGAGGATTTTACTGATGAAGATGGAATAAAAGCAAGTGAACTAGAAGGTGAATTTGCAGAAATGGATGGATGGGAAGCAGAACCCAATAGTGCCATGTTATTAAACGGACTTGGAATTGAATCTTCTTGTCATTATTCCCTTATGAAAGACTTAACCGGTAGTGAAAAAGTAAAGATTCTTCTAACAAAGGCTCTTTTTGGTAATCCTGATATTCTCCTTCTTGATGAACCTACAAACCATTTGGATTTAGATGCCATCGCTTGGTTAGAGGAATTCCTAATTAATTTTGAAAACACTGTAATTGTAGTATCCCATGATCGTTACTTCCTTAATAAAGTTTGTACTCATATCGCTGATATTGATTACGGTAAGATTCAACTTTATGCAGGTAACTACGATTTCTGGTATGAATCTAGTCAATTAATGGTGAAACAAATGAAAGATGCAAATAAGAAAAAAGAGGAAAAAATGAAAGAGTTACAAGAATTCATTACTCGTTTTTCGGCCAATGCTTCTAAATCAAAACAAGCTACCTCAAGAAAAAAAGCTTTGGATAAAATAGAACTTGATGATATTCGACCATCTAGTAGAAAATACCCTTATATTGACTTTCGACCAGAAAGAGAAATTGGAAATGAAGTTCTTAGTGTGGAAGGTATTTCCAAAACAATCAATGGAGAAAAATTGCTGGATAATATTTCTTTCCTTGTTGGGCATGAAGATAAAATTGCTTTTGTTGGTAGTAATGAACTTGCAAAAACTACGTTATTCAAAATCTTAGTTGGAGAATTAGAACCAGATTCAGGAACTATCAAATGGGGTATTACTACAACACATACGTATTTTCCAAAAGATAATACAGAAGAATTTGATAACGATTACACCATTGTTGAATGGTTATCTGGCTATTCCCCTATTAAAGACGTTACTTATGTTCGTGGTTTCTTAGGGCGCATGCTTTTTGCTGGTGAAGATGGCATTAAAAAAGTTAAAATATTAAGTGGTGGTGAAAAAGTTCGTTGCCTTCTTTCAAAAATGATGATTTCAGGTGCTAATTGCTTAATTCTTGACGAACCTACCAATCATTTGGATATGGAATCGATCACTGCTCTTAATAATGGATTGGTTAAATTTAATGGGGTTGAACTACTTTCCTGTCACGATCATCAAGTTGTTCAGACTACTGCAAATCGCATCATTGAAATTCTTCCTGACGGTTCTTTGATTGATAAGATTACCAATTATGACGATTACCTTGAAAGTGATCAAATGGCTAGAAAACGTACCATTTATAATTCAAATATAGAAGAAGACGAAAATTAAATACAAAGAAAAGTACCTGTAGACTTTTACAGGTACTTTTCAATTCAATAAAGAAAGGTACATTATGAAAATTGTTGATTTACACGTTCATTCAACCATCTCAGATGGAACTATGTCCCCTGCTGATTTAGTTGATTATGCTATTGAAAAAGGCTTAAAAGCCTTTGCCCTTACCGATCATGATACAATTGATGGAATCTTACCGGCAACAAATGCTGCCAAAGGAAAAGATATTGAAGTAATACCCGGAATAGAATTATCCTCAGAATACCATGGCAAAGATATTCATATCCTAGGTCTTTACATCGACTACCATTCAGATGTCTTTTTATCTCACCTTCGTGCTTTTCAAAATTCACGAGATGTACGAAACGAAAAGATGTGTCAAAAGCTGCAAACAGCTGGCATTGACATTACTTATGAAAAGTTACAAACTGCATTTCCCCATGCTGTTATTACTAGAGCTCATTATGCGAAATTTATGCTAGACAATGGCTATATTAAGTCCATGTCTGAAGCCTTCGATAAATATATCGGCGACTATTCTCCCTACTATATTCCCCGTGAAAAAGTAACTCCATTTGAAGCCATCAAAGTTATTTTAGAAGCTGGCGGAATCCCCATTTTAGCCCATCCTATCCTATATCACATGAGTACACCTGTCTTAGAAGAATTAGTTTCACTTTTAAAAGAGAAAGGCCTCATGGGTATCGAAGCCGTTTATAGTACCTATAGCACCTCAGAAGAACGGGATATGAAACGATTAGCTATAAAATACCAATTATGTATTAGTGGTGGATCTGATTTCCACGGATCAAATAAGCCTAAGATTGACTTAGCTTACGGATATGGTAAATTGTTTATACCTGAAACAATTCTTACTGATTTAATAAATAGGAGACCCTATGGAAACTAAAATACTTTTTACGGATATGGATGGAACATTACTTAATGACAGTCATATGATCTCTCAGTACACCAAAAAGCAGCTTGATACCATGATTTCCTTAGGACATACATTAGTATTATCCTCTGGCCGCCCCTTAGACAGCATCCTAAAAACAAAAGAAAAACTTCAATTGGATTATCCTGGTGTATATATTATTTCCTATAATGGAGGCTTGATTTATGAATGTGATACCAAGATTTCCATTTATGAAAAAAGGGTACCTTTTCAAGACACACAGCGTATCTTAGGGGAAGCTAATAAATTAGGAATCTATTGCCATACCTATTCCGATACACATATTATTGCGAAGGAACAATCTGCAGAATTAGATCATTACCAAACTGCAATTGATATACCTTCTATGATCACTCATGATATTATGTCTGCCCTATCCCAGGAACCTTTTAAACTTCTTGCCATTCATTTAAGCGATAAAAGACAATTAAATAAACTCAAAGAGGTCGTTACTTCTTTTCCCTCCAATAAAATTTCTTGTGTCTTTTCAAACGAAAACTATCTTGAATTCTTTCCGATTAGTTCCGGAAAAGGAAATGCCTTGCAATATCTATGTCACTATTTGGGCATCTCTTTAGACCATGCTGTTGCTGTTGGAGACGCTGAAAACGATATTAGCATGCTCCAATCCGTTACTCACAGTGTCGCTATGAATAACGCCTCCCAAATTGTAAAAGATAGTGCAACGGATCGTACCCTTTCCGACAATAACCATGATGGAATTACAGAAGTTCTAAAAAAATATTTCTTTTAGCATTCCACGACTAAATATCTTCCATCTCCAACTTTAAACACTTCATCCAGTTCAAGAATTTCATCTTCCTCTTTTCCTTCTAAATCCACTCCTACTTCTTCAAAATATTCATACACCTCTTTTGCTGAATGAAGAACCACTGCCAAACAATCTGTTAAAAATTCATCCACTTCCTCCAAGTTTTCAGCAACCTTCTCTGGAAATAATTGTAATTGGTTTCTTAAAAAGCAACTTAATACTGCATCATCGTAATCGTACATAAAAATACCTCCTGTCCTATAATAACTCTTTTAAAATTTGATATACACCTTTATTGTGATAAGACATGCAAACATATTTCGCTTGATCTTTCACTTCTTCTCTTGCATTTTCAACAGCGTAACTTTCCCCAGCTGCTTTCATAAGACCAATATCATTTGAATTATCACCAAATGCCATGGTTTCCTCTTTTTTAACTCCAAAAAAATCTTGTAAAAATAGTAAAGCATTCCCTTTATCTACCTTAGAATCCATAAAATCAACCCATTCTTCTCCTGCCATGCACGTTTTGACTTTGTTTTTCCAAGCAGGAATCAGTATATCTTCGCCCAATACCCTTATTGATTTCTTTTGGTAAAGAGCAACTTTGATAATTGGTTGTTCTAACTTTAACACATCTTCCACTACTTTATACTTATTATGATATCCATCTCTAATTAATGCTATAAATTCTTCATTCTTTGTTTCTAAAATACTTCCCGTTGGGGTGGATACAACAAAATCACAAGTATCTCTATAATATCTCATTTGCTTTATAATATTAGACGTATGTTGCTTTTCCATTTCCGTAATTAATAGGTTTTTTCCTTTATAGTTAATATGTGCACCATTTTCGGCAACATAAACAATATCTTCTTCTACTTCACGAAACATATTTTTAATACTATCATAAGTTCTACCACTTGCAACAACAAAAATGATACCTTTTTTTGTAAGCTTCTTAATGACATCAATCATTTCCTTATATACCTTCGGTGAAGAATCTTTTACCAATGTTCCATCAATATCTGTAGCCACTAATCTAATCAATCTTCATGCCTCCTAACAAAAGAAGCTCTTCCGGAGTTGACACGATACTATCAGCTTGATTTTCCACTAGTTCCTTCTTGTCACGGAAGCCCCATAACACTCCCACCGTAAATGCCCCCGATGCTTTTCCAGTAAGCATATCTGTACTTGTATCGCCTACATACATTACTTCATTAACAGACACCCCTAATTGCTGGCATATATAAAATACTCCATCTGGGCTTGGTTTTCGTTTTCGCTCAGGAACTTGACCTTGCACAAAATCAAATATGTTGACTCCAAAAATTCCCTCAACAACCTCTTTGGTTCTTACATGTGGCTTGTTAGAAAGTACTGCCATTTTAATTCCACTTTTTTTTAAGGAATCTAATACTTTCTTAATTCCGTCGTAGGCCTTTACTTGATACATACAATCCTTTTCAAATAGATCATCATATACTTCACGCACGTAATCATAGTGTTCTAGCGATGTATCACCACTTGCTTGTAACGTTCTTTTAATTAATTCTTCTGCTCCTTCACCAACAAGGGTTTTGTATCTCTCGGATGAAAAAGGTGGATATCCCACTGTCGCGATTGCTCTATTAACACTATATGCAATAGATTCTAATGAATTCGTTAAAGTACCATCCAAATCAAATATGACTGCTCTAATCTTTTGTCTCACCATCCTGTTTTCCTTTTGCTATCATTCTTGATTTTTTGTCCTCTTCTTTTCTATCACATGTTACAAATTTATGCAATAGAATATCCTAACTTTTCAATCTCTTGACACAATCTGGCAATAGGAAGTCCAACAACATTATTATAGTCTCCATGAATCTCTTTCACATACATAGCACATTTTCCTTGAATTGCATAGGCTCCTGCTTTATCCATTGGTTCCCTGGATTTAATATACTCATTCACTTGTTGATCACTCATAGGGTACATTACAACATCCGTCTTCTCGCAAAAGGTTACAAACTTTTTATCTATTACCACGGTTACTCCTGTATATACCTGATGCATATTTCCTTGTAACAATGTAAGCATCTCTTTTGCTTCATTTTCATTTTTTGGTTTTCCCATGATACGATTGCCATATGCTACAATTGTATCTGCTCCAATTATGATTGAGACAATTTCATGAGGCGATTCCTTCCCCTTTGTAATTACTTCTGCCACTTCCATGGCTTTTTGTAAGGACAACTCTTTCACAATTTCCGTTGGTTCCTTGCTTGTAATGACTTCTTCTTGCTTACTAGGTATTATTGTAAATGTAACACCTATTTGCTCTAACAGTTCTTTTCTTCTAGGTGAGGCAGAAGCTAATATTATTTGACACATTTTATTTTCCTTACTAAAATTTATTCCTTTATTCAATATGTGTTTCTGGAATAAAAACTCTATCGTTATTTTCTTCTAAGGTTACTGTTCCTTCGCAAATTGCTTCTTGGCAAAAAACCTCTTGGGAATTAAAGCTTTGTTTTCCCCTTTTATCTATTTTTTCATATTCACCATTTGCTTGTAAAACGTGGGCTTTCACGTTTTCTTTTAACTGACCTTCCATAATGTGGAGCATCTTTTGCTTCAGAGCTTCTTCTTCAACTGGAAACAATATTTCAACACGACGTTCTAGGTTACGGGGCATCCAATCTGCGCTCCCCATGTAGATTTCAGTATTACCACAGTTATCAAAAATAAATATTCTACCATGCTCTAGGAAGTTACCAATAATGGATCGAACCGATATATTCTCACTAACGCCTTTGATCCCTACCTTTAAACAACAAACACCACGAATAATCAATTCAATCTTAACGCCCGCATTACTAGCTTCATATAATGCAGCTATAATATCCCTATCACATAAGGAGTTCATCTTAGCAATAATCTTTGCAGATTGATGATTCCTTGCATTATTTGTCTCCCTATTGATTAAAAATAGAAACCGATCCTTCAGCCACAATGGTGCCAAGGTTAGTTTATTCCAACTTAATGGTTCTGAATAACCCGAAAGCATGTTAAATACCGCTGTAGCATCTTCACCAAAAGCTTCTTTGCAAGTAAAAATTCCCATATCCGTATATAATTTTGCTGTGGCTTCATTATAGTTTCCCGTTCCTAAATGTACATACCTACGTATTCCGTCCTCTTCTCTACGTACAACAAGGGTAATTTTGCTATGTGTTTTTAATCCCACTAACCCATAAATAACATGGCATCCTGCTTTTTCAAGTTTCTTTGCCCACACAATATTGTTTTCTTCATCGAACCGTGCTTTTAATTCTACTAAAACAGAAACTTGTTTTCCATTTTCAGCCGCACTGGCAAGTGCGGATATAATTGGAGAGTTTCCACTAACGCGGTATAAGGTTTGCTTAATCGCTAATACCTCTGGATCCCTAGCCGCTTGTCGTATAAACTCCACTACTGGGGCAAATGTTTGATAGGGATGATGAAGTAGTACATCACCTTTTCGAATCTCTTGAAAAATATCACAATCCACAGGTAATTGGGGTACAGGCTGTGGTATATAACATTCATTTTTCAGGTGATCAAATCCGTCCATCCCATACATTTTCATAAGAAATGTTAAATCAAGAGGCCCCCCTATAAAATAAACATCTTCACTTAGTATAGTAAGTTCTTTTTTAATTATTTTTAGTAATTTCTTGTCAATGCCTTCTTCTACTTCTAATCGAATGACTTCACCCCATTGACGTTTTTTTAACTGCTTTTCAATCTCTTTTAAAAGATCCGCAGCCTCATCCTCATCAATAGTAAGATCCGCATTTCTCATAATTCGAAAAGGATGGGCACACACAATATCATAATTTAAAAATAGTTTTTGAATGTTTCGTTCAATAATTTGTTCTAATAAAATAACAACTGTTTCCTTATTATCTAAGGATGGAATCTTAACAATTCTAGATAATACACTTGGTACTTGAACTGTTGCAAATTCTAGTTCTTCACCACTTTTTGATAAAAGAGCACCAATATTTAAAGATTTATTACGTATCAGTGGAAAGGGTCTAGAAGAATCTACTGCCATTGGGGTTAATACGGGATAAATATTGTTCATAAAGTATCGATCAACAAACATACCCTCTTCTTCCGATAATTCTTCATGTTTTGTAATCACACGTAATCCACAATTTTTTAATGTTGGTAGTAAAGAACGATTATAAGAAGAATATTGTAATTCCACCAATTCGTGAGTGACTTCATTTAATTTTACTAATTGTTCGCTTGGAGTTAATCCTGCAATATCTGGTTTATTATAATTTGCATTCACCATGTCTTTTAATGATGCAACACGAATCATGAAAAATTCATCTAAGTTAGAGGCCGTAATACTTAAAAATTTCAATCTTTCAAAAAGAGGAATTTGTTTATCACGGGCTTCACTTAATACTCGATTATTAAACAAAACCCAACTAAGTTCTCTGTTTTTATAATATGCTGGATTCTTAAAGTTAAGTTTTTCTTCCATTTGAAGCCTCCTTTACACTTATATGCATCTCTTTTGCTTAATGATGGGACGTACACTATATACTTCTTCAAAAAAGTCAGCTTTTGAACCATATAACCCTTTTTCTAACGTGATGTCTACATCCGCATCCACATGAATAATAAGTTCATTTTCTTTTAGTGTTGTAGTAATATTTTTAAACTTTTGCTTATGACTTCGATCTAAGGCATTGGAAATCCTTAATATTGCCGTTAATTTAGCAATGGTTAAATACGATTGCATATCAAGTGTTGTTGTCTTTCCAATTTCTTCATAATAACTAAATTCAATATGATTATACTTTACAATATGAGCAACCATTTCTCTTTCCACATGAGAGAGTCCAATAATTTCCGTTGACATAATAATACTATAGGAGCATTCGCCAACATTTGTTAGGCTAATATACTTACCGCAATCATGAAGTAATGTTGCAATCTGAAGTAGCAGACGATCTCTTTTTCCAAGGCCATGTATCTTCTTCATACTGTCAAAAATAGTAAGGGCAATTTGCTCTAACGTTTCTCCCCTACGCTTACTTCCCATGTATCGTTTGCTAATATTTTGGGCACAGGCAATAATATCATCTTCAAAATTATGTTCAAAGGTAAGCATATGATTCTTTTCAGCATATTCATAGGCAATACCATCACATAAGGTTACGCCTGGAGCCCATAGCAAATCAGCTTCCATCACTTTAATCAAACGTTTAATAAGAATCGCAGAAATATATAATAGTGTTGCATTTTCTTCAGCAATCCCTAAAACATGGGATACTTCCGTCGTTGTCTTACTTCTCAGTGAGTTAACAAAAATCATAAATTTTTCAGAATCAATATAACCAGGTACTTCAGCACCCATCATTCGTTTTTGCAAGATGGAAGAAACATAGTCGTCAACTACAATGATATGATTAATTTCTCGATCCTTTAAATATAATTTCTTAAATACGGCCATTTGATTACTTATCATTTCATCTAATAACTCTTCCACTTGGCTACTTTTTGGTTGCAGTTTCGTAATTCTATCACGAATTCTCAACACACCTAGTCTAATGTTTTGAGTCGTCACCAATCGGTCTTTATCAAAAAGAGATATTTGTAAGCTACCTCCACCAATATCAATAATGGCAGTTCCCTTTTCAATAATCTTATTAAACTTTTCACCTTTTGATGCAATGGATTTGTAATCTAAAAAACGTTGTTCTGAATTACTAAGAACTTCGATTTTGATTCCTGTTTTATTTTGAATTTGATCTAATATAATCATGGCATTTTCTGTTTCCCGAATTGCACTCGTTCCATAAGCACGGTAATTGATTACTTTATAAGTCTTCATAATTCCAGTGAATTCAATTAATATTTTACATAATTCATCTACTTTCCCATGACTGATCTTCCCCGTTGTAAAGGAATCGGTTCCCAAATCAATACGATGCCTAATATGATCAATTTCTTTCATCCCATTTTTGGCCGAGAATTCAAATATTTTCATGGATAATTCATAGGAACCCACATCTATTGCCGCAAACATTTTCATTGTCATAACGCTACCTCGTCCTATTGTTTTCCTAGAAGATAATCAATAAATTGTTGTGCGGTTCTTCCTGATAAACCTCCATGAGATAGCTCCCATCTATTAGCCTCTAGTAATAAGTCTTCTTCTGGAATGATAATACTATGCCTCTTTGCAAGGACTTTTACAATACTTTGAAATTCCTTTTTATCTGGAGCTGAGAAAAAGATGTTTACTCCAAACCTTGCAAAAAGTGATAACTTTTCTTGAACTGTATCATTTACATGTAATTCTTCATCGATATCACGTTTGTCCTTAAAGCTTTCCCTAACCAAATGCCTTCTATTAGAAGTTGCATAAATCAATACATTGACTGGTTTTTTTTCAAGCCCACCTTCAATCACTGCTTTTAAATATTTATATTCAATTTCAAAATCTTCAAAACTTAAATCATCCATATAGATAATGAATTTATAATTTCTGTTCTTAATTTGAGATATGACCTCGTTTAAATCTTGAAATTGATGTTTGTAAATTTCAATAATACGTAACCCTTGATCATAATATTCATTTAAGATACCTTTGATGCTAGAGGACTTCCCCGTTCCCGCATCACCAAAAAGCAAACAATTGTTAGCTCTTTTCCCTTCCACAAATGCTTCTGTATTGGCTATCAATTTTTGTTTTGCAATTTCATAACCAACCAGGTCATCTAAATAAACATGGGCAATGTTTAATATAGGTTTAATTTTCACTCCTTCGCTATGGTGTTCCACACGAAATGCTTTGTGAAGCCCAAATTTACCTACTCCGTATTCTTTATAAAAATCAGTCATCACATCTTTGATATCTTCTGGATGATCCGCTTTCGCAAGTTTTACTGCCAATTTACAAATTCGATCTCGAATCCTTGTATTATATACCTTTCCCGCTTCCATGCATGCTTTGTAATCCAATAATAACGCAAAGGAATCCACTTTTAACTCCTTCATCATATTTGTAAAATCATAGATTAAAAATTCATGTATAATGGAAAAATCGTGTAATACTGCATTATTTAAAGTACCTTCCACATTACCTATTATTTCACAAGATGTACTGTATGCATTTTCATTATTGACCAATAAGTTTGCCAGATAGCAATGCCATATATTGCCATAAAATCCATGGCTGGCAGCCATATCTAACAATTCATGGATACATTCATATAATAATGCAGCTTTGTCTTCCCTGTTATAAAAATCATTTTGATACTCTTCCATAAGCCAAGCCATGTCACTTAACAACTTACCTTGACTAAAATTACGGTATAATACTAATTCATTGTTTCTCATCTAATTTCTCGTCTCCATCTTTTAGACCTGCTTCTTTTCTAATAGTTACCTAGTATTTTCATATTCCTTGTTTCATCCCTTAGTCCACGCAATGCGTTCTTTACCGAACTATCTGCTAAATTACCGTCGAAATCAATAAAAAAACGATATTCCCAATCACGACCTTCAATGGGTCTACTTTCAATTTTGTTCATGTTTAGATTATTATAAATAAAATGAGAAAGCATATGATAAAGGGAACCACTTCTGTGATCCACTTCAAAACAAATACTTACTTTTTTTGCATCTTTCAAAAAAATCTTCTGGTTTGAAACAATAATGAAACGCGTGGAATTGGAACTAACATCATTGACACCTTTCTGTAATACCTCAAGTCCATAAACTTTCGCTGCATATTCACTAGCGATTGCAACTTGAGAAAGTTCCTTATCATCTTTCACCTTTTGTGCCGCAAATGCATTGTTTTTAATACTAATTTGTTTCCACCCACTATGATCTTGCAAAAACCTTGCGCTTTGCAATAAAGACTGTGGGTGTGAATAAACCGTTTTTATATCTGAAATCTGTGTGCCTTCTAGTCCCATCAAACAATGTTCTATTTGGATAACCTGCTCCCCTACTATATAATTCTCAAATTCCACTAATAAATCATAGTTCTCACTTACAACCCCCGCTGTAGAATTTTCAATGGGAAGAACTGCAAAATCTGCACTTCCTTCCTCTATTGCACTCATGGCCTCACGAAAAGTATCCACTGAAAAACTATTTACATGCTTCCCAAAATATTGTTCCATGGCAATTTGGGAATATGCACCTTCTGCACCTTGAAATACTACTCTTGCTTGGTTCTTTTCTAAGCTATCCACACCTATAAAAGGTAATTTTCCCAAACTTCCATTTTGGGTCAATAATTGGTATTGCAGTTTTCTACTCATAGACATAATTTGTTCAAATAACTCTTCGATACCGTGGCTATTAAAGTCATTGTGAGTTAAGCTCTTTACCTTTTGTAACTTTTCTTCTTCTCTCACCTTATCGAATACTTTTTTTCCAGTACTAATTTTAAATTCTGCAACTTCTTTGGAAACTTTCATACGCTTTTCATATAGAGTTACAATTTGTTCATCTATTCCATCTATTTCTTCTCTTAACTTATCTAAATCCATCTGTTTCCCTCACTATGTTACTTGTTTCGTTTCTTTTCATTATTCTGTATTATAATGAAAAATACGCAAATTTACAAGGAATATCTAATATTTAAACCTTATACTTGATGAAATATATCTTTTCTTGTTGCTCAAAAAAAGCTATAATAGATTTATTCTTACATAAGGAGGATACATTATGAAACGCAAAAGTTTTTCCATCTTTTTTTTCATATTATTTATTATTTTAGCCATCTTAATCTTTTTATCTATACCAAAGAAAATAACCAAAAACCCCAAAGGCACACTAGGGAATACCGCTGGTAATTTAAATAACAACGGATTATTTTGCGAGAATAATGGTATTGTTTTTTTTGCTAATGCTTATGATAATGGCGATTTATATTCTATGAATTTAGACGAAAGCAATATTAAAAAAATATCATCAGCCATTGTCACTTCCCTTAACGCCGATAGCAACTATCTTTACTACCACCAAAATGATTCCTCCTCAGCCTCGGATTTAGGAAGTTATTTTCGATACTATGGAATTTATCGTTGTAAAAAAAATGGAAAGGAAGCAGTCTGTCTGAATAGAGATTCCATTAAAACCTTTCTATTAATAGATAACTCCATCTATTTTCAACTTAAAGATGACCACGAAAAATTATCATTAAACAGAATGGGTACGGACAAAAAGAAAGAAGAAAAAATAGTTGATTATGAGATAAATCCTAACTCTTCCAATAATGGACTTATTTATTTTAACGGAATAGAAGATGATCATTATTTATATACTCTCGACACTATATCAAAACAAGTAGAACAGGTTTATAAAGGTAATCTATGGAATCCTATTTTCCAAGATAATTTTATCTATTATATGAATCTTGATGATAATTACAGTTTATGTAGATATGATTTATTTACAAACACCATGCAAGTCCTTTCAACCGATAGAGTTGACTATTTTAATGTATGTAAGGAATATGTGTATTATCAGACTAATGCCACAGACGCTGCTTTTAAAAGAGTTAAAATTGATGGAACAGAGGATAAAATCATTAAGAACGGTGTTTTTGAAAATATCAATATCACTTCAAAATATGTGTATTTTAATGGGTTCGGAGCTCCTACCCCTGTTTATAAAGTAAATACCTATGGCGATGGTTCCGTAAATACCTTTGATGCCGCCAAAGAGGCGGCCTTGCTTTCTAAGTAAGGACTACCATCACTTTAGATATCTTCTACTATATAATATGATTTTCTTCTAATTCCTCAAATAGCTCTACGACACTTTTATGGAATACTGGATGAATATAAAACTTCGTTAATTCCAATAGAGGTCTTAATACAAAATCTCGATGGTGCATATCGATATGGGGTATTGTTAATTCCTTTGTTTCTAATATGAGAGTATCATAAAAAATGATATCTAAATCTAATGTTCTTGGACCCCAGCGTATACTCTGCTCTCTATTTGCTTTTGATTCAATTTCCTTTAGTAAATCAAGTAATTCTTTTGGTTGATACAACGTCATTATTTCCATGACTCCATTTAAAAAGTTATCTTGTTCCACACCACCATAGGGTGTTGTCTTAAAAATGGAAGAACATTTGATCTCTTTGCAATATTTATCTTTACCTAGCATTTCTATGGCTAGATTAATATTCTTTTCTTTATCACCCAAGTTAGAGCCACAAGCAATATATGCTTTATGCCATCCACGAAGTATTTTCACAGAAACATTAGAAAAGGGTAAGTCAATGGGTGCTTCTGGCTTAAACACCTCAAGTTCTACTTCTTTCACAAGGGGGAACTCTAATAAGATAACCTCTGCCAAACGCTCTGCAATGGTCTCTATTAATTGGAATATATGTTCCGAAACAAAACGATGAATCACTTGGCACACTTCTCCATAGTTTGTGGAAAGGGATAAATCATCTTGTTGACCGGCATCACGAGTATTCGTAACTAACGTCGCACTCACATAAAACCGTTGTCCTTTTTTATTTTCTTCTGGAAACACTCCATGGTATGCAAATATTTCTAAATTATCAATTTTGATTTTATCCATAAAAGCCTCCTTTTACAATTTTGAATTGTTTTTATGATTTTAGAATCGCTTCTGCCATCTTAATTGCTCTTACATTTTCTTTCACATCATGAACTCTTACAAATGCACATCTTTTCATAACTGCCATTACCGTAGTAACCAATGTTCCTTCCATTCTCTCATTAATGGGTAATTCTAATGTTAGTCCAATCACCGATTTCTTAGAGGTTCCAAGTAAAAGAGGATATCCAAACATGTGCAGTTCTTCTAAATTATTAATCATTTCCAGATTATTTTCATAACTTTTTCCAAAACCAATACCTGGATCAAGAATAATCCTATTATCCTCGATTCCTGCCTTTGTTGCTATTTGTATAGTCTGGGCCAAATCTTCAATCACATCCTGCAAGAAGCTTCTATAATGAGCCTCCCCTCTATTATGCATCAAACAACAGGGTAGTTTGCTTGATGCAATTACCTCTGCTAACTTAGCGTCATACTTCAATCCCCAAATATCATTAATTAAATCTGCTCCTGCTTGAATGCCCGCTTTTGCCACTGCACTTTTATAAGTATCCAAGGAAATTGGAATTTTAAACTCTTTTTTTATGGCTTCAATCACTGGTACAATTCGCGAAATTTCTTCTTCCTCTGAAAGAAGAGTATATCCAGGCCTTGTAGATTCTCCACCCAAATCTAGAATGGAAGCCCCATCCCTTATCATCTCTTCTGCATGTTTTAAAGCATAGTCGATTGTTTGATACTTTCCCCCATCGGAAAAGGAATCTGGCGTAACATTTAAAATGCCCATGACATAGGTTCTATTTAGAATATCAAATTCCGAATTTCCAATTTTCATTTTCATCTACCTTTACCGTATTATAATCTTCATAATAGTATCTTACTATGTGATTATACTATATGATTTTAATATATTATGTTCAAATTCTTTTTTTCAAGTTCCCAATTACAGTTTTCCATTTCCTTACAGGCAAAACAACATCTGCTCATTTTGTCTCCGCGATATATAATTCCAGATAAATTCCTTTCTTCTGAAACATCTTTATTTCGATGATTTTCTACAGCTTTGAGGATCTGTTCCATTTCGATCACATCAAAACTACAATCTTTTAATAGATTACGCGCAATATGAGAACTCGCAATTTCGTGGGACGTCCCACATTCATACTCGACATATTTACCGATATCATGAACCATTGCCGCTGCATAGATTAATTCAACTTCTAATCCTATTTTTTCTTGAAAATTTAGAATTGTTGCAAGTCTTGCTACATCCAAAAAATGATTCATATCATGTTTGCAAAATTTTCTATCCCTTTCTGCAATTACGATTTTTTCAAGACATTCTATATAAACTGGGTGATTAATCAAATTATTTATTCGTTTCATATCATTACTGTCTTCCTACGATATGAAAAAAAGTGTTTTGCAAACTATCGTTATCCACAAAAGAGCCTCGACTTACAATGGTAACGGTTTGACTACCTGGTTTTTTAACGCCTCGCATAGTCATACACATATGTTCTGCTTCTATCATAACCATCACACCTTGTGGCTTTAGATACTCCATAATCGCATCTGCAATCTCTGATGTAAGTTGTTCTTGAATCTGCAAGCGTTTTGCAAACACTTCCACTGTTCTCGCTAATTTACTAAGTCCTACCACCTCACCATTTGGAATGTAGGCCACATGCGCCTTTCCATAAAAGGGCATTAAATGATGTTCACAGGTGGAGTAAAACACAATGTCTTTTTCTACAACCAATTCGTTGTTCTTAGCAGAAAACGTTTTAGATAAAGGAATTGCTGCATCTTCATCCATTCCACTATAGATTTCTTCATACATCCTTGCAATTCGGTTTGGAGTTTCTACTAATCCTTCTCTTGTTATATCCTCCCCCATACCTTCTAGCAACATTTTTACAGCTTGTTCTATTTTATCTTTATTTACCATGAGTATCTCTCCTAATCTTATCTCTTTCCTGTACGATTCCTATTAACTCCCCTAAATAAGATAGGGAACCAAATGCAACAATGACAGTATTCTTATCCGCTAATAAATAACTCATTTCTACTGCTTCTTGTAAGCTATCTGCAACTGTAACGCAATTGTGAAACTCTTTTATCTCCTTTGCCAAATCATACGCTTGCATTCCCCTTGGGTTATTTGGAATTGTGACTGTAATAATTTGTTCCGCATAAGAATAAGTTTGCTCAATGATTTTTACGTATTCTTTATCCTTTAGCACTCCCATTATATAAATTATTTTTCTATTTGTAAAATAAAATGCTATGGATTCTGCCAATCTTTTTGCTGCATCCTCATTATGAGCGCCATCCACAATAAATATTGGCTTTTCACCAATGACAGAAAAACGCCCGTTCCAAACTGTTTCTTTTAGACCTTTTCGAATACTTTCTTCAGATATTTTAAATCCATACAAATTCAATGCCTTGATACACGAAATTGCTAACGTCGCATTTTCAATTTGATGTCTTCCGTTAAGGGAAATTTCAAGTTCCTTAAACCCCTCATACGTAAAAGTCTGTTTATTAATTTTAGATTTAACTTTTTTAAGGCTTAAATAGTCTGATAGTAGAAAGGTGCATCCATGTATCTTTGATTCATCCTGTAAGCACTTCATTACACTTTTCTCTTGGCTTGTGGTAATTACATAACACCCGTCTTTTATTATTCCAACTTTATTTTTTGCAATCTCTTCTAATGTATTTCCTAAAAATTGCATATGGTCCATGCTAATAGAAGCAAAAACAGTTGCTATTGTATTTTTAATAATATTTGTGGCATCTAATGCCCCACCCATTCCTGTTTCCAAAACAACGATATCACATTTTTTATCTCTAAAATATAGAAACCCTAATGCCGTTTCTATTTCAAAAGAGGTGGGGTGCGATAATCCATCTTCTACCATATCATTGATGATCAATGATATCTTTTCTAGATAAGATGCAAATTTTGTTTTTGCAATTGGCCTTTCATTAATTTGTATTCTTTCATAATAGGAAACTATCGTAGGTGAGATATATCTTCCCACTTTATAACCACTTACCCGAAGAATTGTAGAAATATAGGCTAGCGTTGATCCCTTTCCATTGGTTCCAGCAATATGGACAAACTTCAATTCATCTTGCGGGTTTCCCAGGCGAATTAATAATTCCCTGATGCTTTCAAGTCCTAAAATACTTCCTATTTGATTTGTTTTTTCTATATATTCCATTGCTTGTTTTTCGTTCATAGATGCACCCTTTTCTTGATTAAGCATATCCTTACTTCTTTTATATTAATCAAATTAATGATAGTAGTTCCTTTTGTGGTCGTATATATTTATAAAAGATGATAATACTATTCTTATGAAAACATTATTGAAAAACTTTATTACCTGCGGAATTGTAGGATGGATTATGGAAATCAGCTTTACTGCCATGGACTCCCTTAAAAAAAGAGACCTTTCCTTAAAAGGAACCACATCGATCTGGATGTTTCCTATCTATGGAATGGCCTCTATCCTTACCTACTTATATTATCCCTTAAAAACTAAATGTATTGCATTTCGAGGAACTATTTATATGTTATGCATCTTTTTTGCTGAATTCTTTACAGGCAAACTTCTGTGCAAGCATCATCTTTGTCCTTGGGACTATAGTCGTTCAAGGTGGAATATTAGCAAAGTTATAAGACTAGATTACATCCCTTATTGGTTTGCAGCTGGTTTAATTTTTGAAAGAATCGTATGTCATAGAAAAAGTGCTAAGTAAGTTGCAATCACTGACTTTGTAAATGTACCACTCACTAGCTTTTTAAACGCACCATTCATCAATTAATGATTAAAATCAGCGATTCCTAAATCACCCATTGCACCTGCTCCAATATCTAATGTGTTTAGGGTACGACGTTTCATACGTGCTTTTTCTGATGCATCTAATATAAAGTTCTTAACCGCTAGAGAATTCCTAATATGTATGAGTTCCAAGGTAGGGTCTGTAGTATCCCCTGTATAGCAAGTTATTGTCCCAAGCTTAAAGATCCTTTCACATATAGATGTCTTTAACCGAACATCTTGAATCTTATACATATAACAATCATTTTCCATACGATTTAAGACTCCCGTATTTACTGTTAGCAAGTCTTCTTTAATGGAATACTTGGTAAACGTAAATGGCAAACCAAGAAATTTCCATCTTTTTCGTTCTACAAACATCATTTTTAAATCCTCCCTTAAACCACTTTTTTAAACTACACTACTTTTTTTGATATTCTCTATTATATAAGAAATAACATAATAAAGCAAAATAAATAAGCAAAACTTTATATTCATTTTTATTGAAAGTATGTAACCTATATGTTACAATGGCTGAAAGCTTTTTTATGTGAGTCCCATGATAAGGAGAAACAACATATGAGACATTTAATGAGTCCTCTTGATCTTTCTGTAGAGGAACTAGAGAACATCTTTTATTTAGCTGAAGATATTGAACATAATCCGCATAAATATGCCCATTCCTGCGATGGGAAAAAATTAGCATCCTGTTTTTATGAACCCAGCACCCGTACACGACTTAGCTTTGAATCAGCTATGCTAGGTTTAGGAGGTAATGTTCTAGGATTTGCCGATGCCAGCTCCTCCTCCGCTTCAAAAGGAGAAAGTGTATCGGATACCATTCGCATGATATCTTGTTATGCTGATATTTGTGCCATGCGACACCCAAAAGAAGGTGCACCTATGGTTGCAGCTAGTAAATCTAGCATCCCCGTTATTAATGCAGGTGACGGTGGCCACCAACACCCTACACAAACCTTGACCGATCTCTTAACAATACGTTCCTTAAAAGGTCGACTTAATAACTTTACAATTGGTCTTTGTGGTGACTTAAAGTTTGGTCGTACTGTACATTCTCTTATTAATGCTTTAATTCGATATGATAATATTACCTTTATCTTTATTTCTCCCGATGAATTAAGGATACCTGATTATATTATTGATTCTTTAAAATCTAAACAGGTAGCTTTTAAGGAAGTAATCAGTCTTGATGAAGTAATGCCTGATTTAGACCTTCTTTACATGACCCGTGTTCAAAAAGAACGTTTCTTTAATGAAGAAGATTATGTTCGTCTAAAAGATTTCTATATCTTAAATAAAGCTAAAATGGATCTTGCCAAAAAGGACATGTTAGTTTTACACCCACTTCCCAGAGTTAACGAAATTTCCATTGAGGTCGATGACGATCCAAGAGCTGTATATTTTAAACAAGTCCAGTATGGAGTTTATGTACGCATGGCATTAATACTAACATTGTTAGGTATAGAAGTTTAATCATTAGCATGCTTATCATACATGCAGAACAGGGGTGAATAATGTTAAATGTTGGAAGAATTGAGGAAGGCTTTGTACTTGATCATATTAAAGCTGGAAGAAGTTTGGCTCTATATCATGATTTAGAATTAGATAAGTTAGACTGCGCGGTTGCTATCATTAAAAACGCAAAAAGTAATAAGATGGGCAAAAAGGATATCTTAAAGGTAGAGTGCGATGTAAATACCTTAAACCTAGATATTCTAGCTGTCATTGACCACAACATTACAGTGAATGTAATTAAAGATGGTGAAATTGTTGAAAAAGAAGATTTGATCCTTCCCCGTGAAATCCGCAATGTAATGAAATGCAAAAATCCACGATGTATTACTTCCATTGAGCAAGAATTACCTCATATCTTCAGTCTGACCGATGAAGAAAAAGAAATCTATCGTTGCAAATATTGTGAAGAAAAATATGGAGAACGCTAATCGCGTTCTCCATATTTGTTTCATACTTATTCCAATTAATTACCACATTCCACACTGATTTTATTAAATACAGCCATTATCTCATCTGTATTCATATCTTTTTTATCCTGTTTACATTTATCTATTATAATTTCACCTTGGTGCATCATAATCAAACGATTACCATATTCACTTGCATAACGAAGGTTATGTGTCACCATAATGGTTGTAACATTCTTTTCTTTCACAATCTTATCTGTCAAATGCATAATAACTTCTGCCGTCTTTGGATCAAGTGCAGCGGTATGTTCATCTAAAATCAGAAAATCAATTGGTGTCATAGTCGACATGAGTAGTGCTAGTGCCTGTCTTTGCCCACCTGATAGCGAACCAACTCTTGTATGAATCTTATCTTCTAAACCCAGATTCAATTGGCTTAACAACTCACAATAAAAATCTGTTTTATTTTTATTCACGCCTTTACTCATATTATATGGCTTTCCCTTGTTGTCTGCGATTGACATATTTTCAAGGATATTCATATTAGGGCAAGTGCCTAAAGCTGGATTTTGAAAAACTCTTCCGATTTTTTGATGACGAATGTAATCTCTTTTGTTGGTAATATCGAATCCATCCACTAAAATTATACCTGAATCCACTTCAATACTCCCACACACAATATTAAGCATGGATGTTTTCCCTGATCCATTACTACCTACAACAGACACAAACTCTCCATCTTTTACAGTAAAATCAAAATCTTGAAAAAGACAAAGTTCATTGACTGTTCCTGGATTATAATTTTTACATATCTTTTTTAACTCAAGCATACTTCTTCACCATCTTCTTTCTATCCATGCTGATTACTAGAATTCCTAAGAATAATACAGCTGTAATAAATTTCAAATCAGAAGATTTCTTTAATCCTATAAATATAGCAAGGGCGACACAGCCCTTATAAATAAGCGAGCCTATTACAACACTGGAAGTCACCCTTATCAAGGTGACTTTTTTAAAAAGACTTGTTCCAATAATGACACTAGCAAGACCAATGACAACAGTACCTGTTCCAAAAGAAACATCAAAGTACCTTTGTTGCTGAGCATAAATACATCCACTTAAAGCCACTAAACCATTTGCAATGGATAGACCTACAATCTTTACAAATCCTTTATTAATACCCATGGAGGTAACTAGTGTATCATTATCTCCCACTGCCCGAAGCATAAACCCTGATTTTGTTCTCAAATACCAATCAAGCAAATATTTGATTGTAAGCAAAACCAACAAAATTACAAAAACAGTTTGATAATCCCTTAATTGCTTGGGAATTATACGATTTGAAAATATATTATTTAAAAACTTGTTATCAAAAATAGTATCGTATTGAAAGATAGAGAAATTAGCTTTTCCAGCAATTCTTAAATTAATAGAATACAGTGCTGTCATCATAATAATGCCTGATAATAGATTTCTAACTTTTAATTTCACATGAATCAATCCTGTTAAAGCACCTATTCCAGCACCTGCTAAAAAGCAAATAGGTAACGTGAAAAGTGGATTCCATCCCTTTGAAATTAATACAACGGCAATGGCAGCTCCAAATGGAAAGCTTCCGTCCACCGTCAAATCTGGAAAATCCAAAATTTTGTAAGTAATATATACCCCAAGAGACATAATCCCATATATCATACCTTGTTCAAGGACACTGATCAAAAGATTCACTTCCATACCTCCACTAATTTTAGAACTTTTGTCATTCTATGAAGACTATTTCCCATACAATTAGTCAATTACAATACTACTAAATACTTCTACCGCTGTTTTTGTATATTCATCTGAAATGGTAAGATTAATCTTGCCAGCTGCTTCCGTATTGATATAAAGACTAGCACCTTTAAAAATTTCAAATGGGATTTCCCTTGCCTTTTTTTCACCCTTTAAAATTCTTACTGCCATCTTTCCCGTTTGTTTTCCAAGTTCAAAATAATCAAGTCCCATAGCAGCGACACATCCGTTTTTGACTTGCTCCACTTCACTTCCAAAGACTGGAATTCCTGCTTTATTCGCATATTCCAAAACCACTTGAAGTGCTTCTACTACCGTATTATCTGTTAGATTGGAAATACAATCTACTTTTGTCACTAAATCTGCTGCTGCAAGAGATACATCGGCAATGGAAGATATACCAGATTCCACAATTGTAAATCCGTAATCAGATGAAAGTCTTTTGTATTCCTCAATCGTACTAATAGAATTGGCTTCACTTGTTGTATACATAATACCAATTTTCGTTGCTTCCGGCATCATCTTCCGTATCATCGTCAACTGTTCTTCTACTGGAAGTGCATCTGAAGTACCCGTGATATTTCCCACACTTGATCCATCTTCATTTGCTATTCCCGCTCCTATTGGATCTGAAATTGCTGAATATACCACTGGTATTTCTGTATTCAAACATGCATTATATGCACTCATTGCACTTGGTGTTGCAATTGCACATATCAAATCCACTTTTTTTGTTACATAGTTATCTGCAATAGTACTTGCCATCCCTGTATCTGTTTGTGCATTATCATAAATAACTTTTAAGTTTTCACCTTCGACAATTCCTTCTTCTTTTAAACCTTCCAAAAACCCCTCTTTGCAATTATCAAGGGAACCATGCTCTGCAAATTGAGATATTCCAATTGTATATTCACTCTCATTTTTCCCACAAGCAGTAATCATCATCACTGCAGATATCATCGTTACTATGATTCCTAACATTCTCTTTTTCATTGTTAAATCTCCTCATTTTTTTCCTAAAATACGTCTAACTTTACCATGTATTCTCGTTTTTTGCAATATTTTAAATGAGGGATGTTAACCCCTTTTATATTCTCTTCTTTACCCGCTTCTTTACCCGAGTTACTCTAGCTTATTGTTCTTTCAAAAAGTTCTTTCTTTTCAGCTTTTTATCTTTATATAAAATAGCATCCGCTTCTTTCAAAACATCACTTATATTAAGTCCTGGATGGCAAATAAACTCCTTGATACCAAAGGACATTTCAATATAGTACGGTTTACCACTTGTTCTGTTTAATTCATCACTAAGTTTGTTGATATCCATTTTAACTTTTTGAATGAGACCAGGTTCATCGATTAAAGCAAACGCTGCAAATTCATCCCCACCAATGCGGCCGATTACATCCTCACTTCGAAAGCTTTTCTTTAAAATATCTGCAATACTTTTCAAAGAAAAATCTCCTTCAATATGTCCAAAGGTATCGTTTATTCCTTTTAAATTATCCATGTCAACAAAAAACATAACTGCCAATCCACCTTTATGCTCTGCAATCAACGTAAATATTTCTTCAAATAAACCTCTACGATTTAATAATCCTGTCAATTCATCCGATATGGATAATTCGCTTAATAAATCATTTTTTCTACTAATAATATCTAAGCTATCCTCCAATTTTTTTTGCATTTCCATTTGTTTTCGCATTAAATGCAAGAATTTCAAAGCTGTACCAATTTGTAAACCAAGGGTATGTGCAAAGGAAAATTCTTGAAGCTGGATTTCACAAGTTAATATTCCATATTGCTCTTCATTGGCAAAAAGGCTGAAACTAACCGTCGTAAATCTTCCTTCTTTAATCATAAATCGATCTAAACTTTGTCCAATTGTCATAATTGGTCTTTCCTCAGGTTCAAATGCAATCGCTTCATCTTTATTAAAGTAAGATGCTAAGAAGAGTTTGTCTGGGCTTTTCCAATGACCATCATTGTAATTTCTTGACGGCTCCTCAAATAGATGGATATAGGCACTTTGAAATTGTAATGCCTTTAATTTAAGTATAATCTGATAAATTGCTTCTCTTTCATTTGTAGAATAAACCATAGTATCCCTAGCAATAAAGGTTGCATACCAGGAATCCTTTTTGTATCTAGTGTTATTTTTATGATAATCACCCGTTATATAATTTGTTATATATTCATAAATAGAAGTTAAAACATCTACAAGACGATTCCGTTTTTTACTATCTTGCTCATTCTTTACAACTCTTTGAATAAATTGATTAAGCTCCAAATATAATTTATCAATGGAGATGAATTCCGTAAATTCTTCGCTTAGTAGTTCACGAATTAGTTTTATAAATTTATCATCTCTATTTTCAACTTCCTCGTTACTATAAGCTAACTTGAGAACGTCATTTACAAATCTTTTCATTATTCCATAAATCTTATTATATCTAACTTGATCAGTAAATTTATGTACAATATTTTGTACTATTCTTTCTACATATTGTTTTTCATCGTATATATCTACCGTATCACCATGCATGATAAGCTTTGTCCCTAAATTTTTACATCCACAGGAATTCCTAATGATAAGTTCAGATGGTATCTTGATGTTAGGAATTTCATCACCATATATCAGTTTCAAAGCATGTTCAGTAGCACTAAAACCCAATTGATAAGCACTTGCACGAACAGTCGTCAGTGGGGGGTCAATGGACATGGATAAAATGTAATCATCAAATCCTATGACTGCGATATCTTTTCCAACACGGAGGCCTCTTCGCTTAATTTCTCGATATCCTCCCAATGCCATCATATCATTTGCGAAGGCTATTCCTTCCAAATCAGGATTATCATCTAATAACTTTCCTACAAGTTCATCTGTATATTCCGTGAAGTTTCCATGAACCACCATGCTAGAATCACATGCTAATCCATATTCCTTCATAATCGAATAATAAACTTCTAAACGTTGCTCTGCATCGAAGTTACTCTTATTCCCTCCTACGAATCCAATCTTTGTTAGGTTATGATCAACAATGAGATGTTTTAAACCATCATACATACCCTTCGCATTATCAATGGTAATACTAGAATAACCCTCTAATGTGTCTTCTAATATAATAGACGGAATTCCTTTCAGTTTTTTCAGCAATCCCTCCCACTCACTAGCATCCAAAAAAGTACGAACAGTACCCATAGAAATAATCAAAACATCGCAATCATCTTTATTAATATAATCAAAAATGACTGTGTTTTGATAATCATACTTTGCTCTTTCTGCTAGCATACTTGTCTCGTAATAAGATTGTGCATACATTCCCGGGAAGAACATAAGGTCTACATTATTTATCTTGGAAGCATGTATCATGCCACTTGCAAGTTCAAAGGCGTGAGGTGCATCTAAATTACCCATGATAGCACCTATTTTCATTTGTCTTTTTTCAAAAGCTTCCATTGACTAATCCACCCCATCTTATTTTCTGTTTCCGTTTCTGTTTACGTTCCTGTTTTATAGTACTTTTGAACCACATTAAGTATAGCACTCTCTTTTATAAATATCTATTAAAAATCTAGCTTATTTTTCATTTTTTTTATCTTTTTTATTTTTTTCTTTATCATTTTCTTTATCTGTTTTTCTTTCTAATGCTACCCTTTTTAATTCATCCAACGTTGATTTAAATTTTTTTGAAACCATATTTGGATTTTCAATAAGCATCCTACGGCGATAAAAATCTTTTATTCCTTTTAGACGTGCCCTCTTTGCTGCTTGCTCTTGAAAACTTTCGTCCAAGCTGCTAATTTCTTTTTGATATTCTTCACTGTTACGGTTGGCAAAATGTTTTATTTTTGCAATTTGACTTTCTATACTTTTCTCAAATTCTGCAAGGTAATACACACTGGCTTGTTTTTTTTGTTCTGCATTTTCTCTAATTTGTTCAATAGTTTCACTAATTTTTTTACTAAACTCTTCCACATAACCGTCTTTCACATCTTCTACCACTGCCATAAAAACATCCAATCTTTTTTGTAAATGTTCAAACTCCATTTTTATGTTATCCGTATTAATAAGAATATCTCGTAATTCCAGCGCTGCCTTAAAAGATAAAAGAAAATCAAGTATCAGTAAAACAGTGATTATTTTCACCCCCATTAATAGTATAGAATCATTCCATAAAAAAACGGAATCTTCCACAAAATGATGTAAGAATCTTGTCATTAAGATTGTTAATCCGCCCCATGCTAATGTTGCATATAAGCATACCTTTCCTTGAATATTAAACCTGATATGAGAATAATCCCAATACCTAACTTTAAATAATGTTTCCATTAAAACCCCAGTAATAAATTCTAAACAAGTAGCACCAATACATCCTGCTATGTAAGTAAGTACTATATTGTGTTGAAAAGGCCTTGATACCACAAGCATCATAATAGCTCCGGATCCATATAATGGCAAAAACGGACCCCGCATAAATCCTCTGTTAACAAATCTTTTCTCGCGAATGGATACCATAATACTTTCAAAGCACCATCCAAAAAAACAATAAAAATAGAAAAAAGCTAACCATTCAAACCAGCTGTAATTGTACATTTTGACCCCCTGTTATAAATAAAATACACTGTTGTCTTTGTATTTTGGTACTACATAAAGTTAATAATTTCTTCCTTCGGTGCCCTACATTTGGATATAGAAATAGCTTGAAGTACTGGGCCTTCACCCTTATAGTCTGCAAAGTATTCCTTTTGAACAATTGCAGTCACTAATATCCACTGTTGATCCAGCAATTCTGAAACTTTTTCGTAGTGGCAGGCAAATCCTAAAAATGCCATATCGTCCGCACAGCAAGTCATTGCCATTCTTCCTGGAACAAAATAGTTCTTTGGAAATTTATCAGGCTTTAAAACCATTCCAGTGAATTGAACTTTTTTTCCAATGTATCTTTCTATATGATCAAGAGAATCCAGATACCAGACTCCATAACTATGATTGTCTAGTACAATAAGTTCTTTCTTTAAATCATATGGAAGGTCATCCTCCATTATTTCGTTCACTTCTCCATTCATATCTTCAAAAATAATAGTAGCTTTTGGATTGACGGCTTTTACACTTCGTTTAAAGCTATTTAACTCTTTGATACCATCGCAGCGATTGAAAATAATCAGTTCTGATTTACGAACCATCTCTGCAAGCAATGACTTCATATTATTATAGTAAATTGAAAAAGTAGACGCATCAATTGTCGTAATTTGTTGTTCAATCGTCCAATGCCATGGTAGTTTTGCATTTTTATAATCCCACATACCATTAAATTCTATAATAATTCTTTCTGGTTTATATTTTTTCTCCAATTCAAGCAATACGGCTGGAGTAAAATATTCTTCCTTCTCTATAAACTCTATACAAGCATTGCTATCTACTAATAATGGTTCATCATATTCCAATTCTCCCTCTTCACATACAATAATAAGGGTTTTTCCCTTCACATCAAAATATGGTTGTTCAAGGGTATATGTGATAAACTCTGTTTTTCCGCTTTCTAAAAATCCATTAATAACATAAACTGGCTTCATATTATTCCTTCTTTACATTTTTAATTTTTTACTTTTTTACATTCTATTTTCCAAAAAACAGTTTGCTTAACTTGTCCTCATTTAATTTTGATCCAATGACACATAATTTACCAATCGTATCGGCCTTTCCATCTCGAACTTCTATTTCACCAGGCACATAATCAAAATAAATCCATGGTTCTTCCTTCGAAGGAACCATCCCTTTTGCACGAAGCACCATCCCAAATTCCTTTTCCTCTTCCAATTTAAGAAGAATCTCTTTTATTTGTTCTTTTGTATATATTTTTGTTGTTTCTTTTCCCCAACTTGTAAATACTTCATCCGCGTGGTGACCATGGTTGTGACCGTGATGATGGTCGTGGTCATGACCTCCGCACCCACATGTTTCCCCGTGATTGTAATGATGATCGTGGTCGTGACCTCCGCAACAACACCCTTCCTCATGATGACTATATTCTTCTTCCACTTCTTGTAGTAGTTGTGAATTTAAGTCCCTTCCATTTTCTATCGTATCTATAATTAATTTGCTTTCTAATTTATCCCAAGAAGTTGTAATAATAGATGCAAACTGATTATATTCCCGAATCATCTCTACACATTTTTCTAATTTCTCTTGATCCATTTTATCTGTTCTACTAAGAACAATTGTACTTGCGTTACTAATTTGATTGAGATAAAATTCACCAAAGTTTTTTATATACATTTTGCATCTTGTGGCATCAACAACTACCACGGAACTATTTATCTTACTATCAGTACTTTTCATAACACCTTCTACAGCCTTTATTACATCCGATAGTTTTCCCACACCCGATGGCTCGATTATGATTCTCTCCGGGTTATATACTTTTAAAACTTCCTTTAGGGAAGTACCAAAATCACCTACTAAAGAACAGCAAATACACCCTTGATTCATTTCTTTGATTTCGATACCTGAATCTTTTAAAAATCCACTATCTATTCCAATTTCACCAAATTCATTTTCGATTAATACTGTCTTTTCGTTTTTTAACTCTTCCTTTAATAACTTTTTAATTAACGTTGTTTTTCCTGCACCTAAAAACCCTGATATAATATCTATTTTTGTCATTTTCTTACTCCATCCTATTGTCATGTCACTTTTTCTATCATAACACCCGCTTTAACCAATTTCCACATTCTAGTAACTTTATTATAAAAATTTTATTTTTTTTGTAAAGTCATTTATTAAATTTTTTTATTGGACTTTCTTTATTATATTTTCATATTCACTTGTTATAATACTTAAGGGTAAACATACTGTTTGGTCTTTCTTTCCAGCTGTAATAATTCCCATAAAGTTTCCATATCCATCAAAAACTCCACCGCCAGACATTCCTGGTTTCGCATAACACCTGTTATGTAACATAAAGGAATTAAGTTCACCAATAAACTCCCATGTATTTACAACGGTTCCCGAATATACATTGGAAGCGACACCATCCGTAGAACCAATTTGAATAATTGTACTACCTATATTTAATTCATCATATTTTTGTTGTTCGCGATTTACCTTTTTAATGCTATCCTGCTCCTTCGTTGTTAATTGGTTGGAAGAAACCGAAATAAAACCTACATCATATTGATCCGAAACCCCAATTACATTTCCTTGCAACAAGGAACTATCGTCTACTGCAATTTCACCCACTACATCATACATTAATAGATGTTTATTGGAAACAATCATTAAATAATCTTTTGTTACATCGAAAATAACTCCACTTCCAGCATACCCGTTGACATAGATTTTCACTATGCTATCCGAAACATTCTTTACGGTTTCATCTACATTTTCCTCTGTTAATAAATCTGTTTCTAATAAACCCAAAAAAAGTAAACCTTCATATTCTTCCATTGGTGTTGTAGTCTGAATCAGCCTTTTATTTACCATATCAGGATGATACGCTTGCACTTTTAATGTCTTTTGATACGCGCAAAGGAGCATACAGGATACGATCATTAATCTATAAAAATAGAACTTTAATTTTCTCATTTTATTATATTACCTCTTATACCTTCTGAAAACGTGGATACACGATTACTATAAAAAAAGAAACTTCCAATTTAGAAGTTTCCTATAAAAAATAAGTAGGACGATAAGCCGGGTTATGTCGTTGAATGATCATCTATCTAGGGCTACTGTTACCAATAGCCTCAAGCGACCTACCTGAAAGCAGATCGGGCTAATCTATCACTTTCACTCGCACCCATTAGGTGCGATCTTTGGTCTTGCTTCGAATGGGGTTTACATATGCCCCTCTTGTTACCAAGAGGGCGGTAGTCTCTTACACTGCCCTTCCAACCTTACCATAAAATGGCGGTATATTTCTGTTGCACTATCCTTGGAGTCACCTCCACCGGCCGTTAACCGGCATCCTGCCCTTTGAAGCCCGGACTTTCCTCACCTGTAGCATACGCTAAGCTGCGATCATTTGTCCTACTTATCCATTATTATACTTGAAAGCAACTTCCCCCTACAAATTCCCTGACGATGGAATTCTTCGGAAGGTTTTCGCTACTAACACCTAAAAAGTATTCTAGAAACTTAAGAAGTCTTTTTGCCTCATCATACTCTGGTTCTCCCACACTTATTCCAAAAAGTAATGGTTCTGCAAATTGTTTCAATACCGCCAATTCATATATCAGTGTTGAATTAAACATGGCATCAGCACTTTCTTGGAATGGAAAGATATTCTCTTCCTCTCCTTTTCTTACGGATGGCCACATCTCAATAGTACGTTTGGCAGATGCACCTCTTGTTCTTGCATCTCTTACCATGCGACGGATTAACCTAGCATCTGTTGTAGGAATTCTATTATGTTCATCAATCTTAAGTGCTGTCAATGCGCTAATATATATTTTATATTTACTTTCTACCGGAAGTGAATGAGACATCTTATCATTTAACCCATGAATTCCTTCAATAATCAATATATCATCACAACCTAATGTTTTGAAATTGCCCTTATATTCCCTTAGTCCTGATTTAAAATTAAAGTTAGGAAGCTCCACTGTTTTACCAGCTAGTAAATCACACATATCACTATTAAATTGTTCCATATCAATGGATTCAAGACACTCAAAATTAAAATCACCATTTTCATCCCTTGGTGTTTTATCTCTATTTACAAAATAATCATCCACAGCAATAGGATGTGGTATCATTCCATGCGTTCGAAGCTGAATCGCCAATCTATGGGAAAAGGTTGTTTTGCCAGAGGAAGAGGGCCCTGCTATCATTACAAACTTTACTCCACCACGTTCCACTATATCTTTTGCAATGTCACTAATCCTACTTTCTTGCAATGCCTCTTGTACAAGAATTAGTTCGTTTAGTTTACCACAACAAATTTCATTATTCAAGTCACCAACCGTATCTATTCCTAATTTAATTCCCCACTCATTGGTTTGTTGCAACGTTTCAAATAACTTTTCCCTTGGGATAAATTCCTTTATTTTAGTTGGTTCTGACTTGTCTGGCAAATTCAAAATAAATCCATCTTTATAGTATAATACCTGGAAGTGTTTTACATACCCTGCACTAGGAAACATATATCCATAATAATAATCCAAGTATCCATCCATATTATATATATTAACCATGGAACTTCTACGATATTTAAAGAGTTTTACTTTATCTTCCATTCCATTTTCTCTAAATAACTGAATTGCTTCATCAATAGGAATTGCCCTTTTTTCAATTTTAGTATTATTAGTTACCAATTCTCTCATTCTTATATTGACTTTTTCTATTAGTTCTTCTGTAACGGTAAAATCTCCATATCCACTACAATAGTATCCGTTTCCAATGGAAGATTCCACTTTGATCTTATGATATTTGTCTTTTCCAACAATATCTTGAACTGCCTTTACAAATAAAAATGTCGCTGTTCTTAAATAAGTTTTATGACCGACACTTTCATTTAAATAAATAAACTTTAATTTACAATCTTTTTCAACCCTTTTGCTTAACTCTCTAATTTTACCATCTACTTTTACTAGGGCAATCAAACCGCAACATTGATCTTGATAGTCATTTACGATTTGTTCATAGGTCGTTCCCTTTGCAAACTGTACTACATTTCCTTCAATATTAATTGTTACCATTTCGTTCATGCCTAATATCCTCTTTTCAAATATTGATTTCTCTATTATAACACCCAAAATGGAACCGATTCCTTTGCTCCACATACAGTTAAACTATTCATATTTCTGCAAAAGAATTCCTCCATATAAGGAACAAATATCTTTTCTAATTCATAATGCCCTGCATCAATGATTGCCAACCCTTTTGCACATGCATCCATGCCTTGATGATGTTTAATATCTCCTGTTACAAGAACCTCAACACCTGCCTGGATTGCATGTTCTATATAATCACCACCGGATCCTGGCATTATGGCACATTTTTCTATCTTTAAGTCCCTATCTCCATATACTCGAACGGAATCTATCTTAAACTCTTTTTTTACATGATTGGCACACTGTTCCAATGTCATCATTTTAGATAATTTGCCGAATCTACCACAGCCTTCTTTTGCAATTTCATCTTCATAAGTGATATCTAGAACTTTCCTATCCCTTAAGCCGATTACATCTGCGGCAGCATCTGCCATTCCCATAACGTCAAAATTAGTATGCATCGCATAACAGCAAATATCATTTTTGATTAATGTAATGATTCGCTTTCCTATAAAATCATCCGAAATAATATTCTTTTCTCCTGATAATATCATTGGATGATGTGTTAATAGCATATCAGCGTTATATTTTAAAGCTTGCAATATAACATCTTCCGTTGCATCAACCGCTATCATAACCTTTCGAATTTCCTTTTCTTTATTCCCAATTACTAATCCAACATTGTCCCATTTTTCTGCAAAAGCAACAGGGGAAAGTTCCTCTAGTTTTTCGATAACTTCACTACATTTCATAAAATCCCCCTAACTAAAAAACTTTAAAATTAAATGAATATCTTCCCATTCTCTTTTTAATTCTTCCATTCGCAGCCGTTTCTTTTTGCTTCCCGATTCCTTATGAAGTCCTTGCAAGATTTCTTTTATTTTTTTTTCTTCTCTCATTAAATATCCATGCAAAACCGCATTTTTAGTAAATAATAATTCCAAACCATATTTATTACACAAAACTTCCAAATGATCACTTTCTATTCCTAATAATTTCTTTAGGTCATTCCTTTGATTCCTTTGATTTTCTTCATGTTGTAGTTTTTTTATAACTCCTCGCATTAAAAAATAGTACTTTCCATCTTCGTGAACCATATTTTCTTCTACAATTAAAAATCCCTGATTTTTTAAATGCTTTCGTACAAGCCATACTTCTGATTGAGGTTGAAGGATCAGTTCCTTCATGAAACAAATTTTATCTTTCCCTTTTTCTAAAATATCAACGGTGAGTCTCCCGCCCATTCCTGCACATATAAGGGTATCCACTTCTCCTACCTGTAAGGCGGAAACTCCATCTGAAAGTCTTGTTTCTATGTATTCTGAATAAGCATACTCTTCAATATGCCCCTTTGCTATATCCAAAGGACCTTTGTTTACGTCCATCGCTACTACTTTTTTACATATTTTCTTTTCTATGAGGTAAATAGACACATAGGCATGATCACAACCAACATCAGCTACTACATTACCTGGAGTCACCAAATTTACCACTGCCTGTAATCTTTGTGATAATTCCATATATTCACCTACCTAGCTCAATCCTGTCATTATTTGATTTTTAATCCAAATAATCCTTCAGTTTGCGACTTCTACTAGGATGGCGAAGTTTACGAAGTGCCTTTGCTTCAATTTGACGAATTCTTTCCCTTGTTACGCTAAATTCTTTTCCTACCTCTTCCAACGTTCTAGCTCTTCCATCTTCTAACCCGAAACGGAGCTTTAATACTTTTTGTTCTCGATCTGTTAAAGTACTTAGTACTTCAACTAATTGCTCTTTTAATAAGGTAAACGCTGCAGCATCCGCTGGTACAGGAACATTATCATCTTGAATAAAATCACCTAAATGACTATCCTCTTCTTCACCTATAGGAGTTTCAAGAGATACTGGTTCTTGCGAAATCTTTAAGATTTCTCTTACTCTTTCTTCTGGCATACCCATTTCTGCAGCAATTTCTTCTGGAAGTGGCTCACGACCTAGTTCTTGAAGCAATTGGCGGCTAACACGAATTAATTTATTGATTGTTTCTACCATATGAACTGGAATTCGAATGGTTCTTGCCTGATCTGCAATAGCTCTAGTAATAGCTTGTCTGATCCACCAAGTAGCATACGTTGAAAACTTATACCCTTTTCGGTAATCAAACTTTTCAACAGCTTTAATAAGACCCAGATTACCTTCTTGAATTAAATCAAGGAAAAGCATACCACGACCCACGTATCTTTTTGCAATACTTACTACTAATCGTAAGTTTGCTTCTGCTAAACGTTTTTTCGCTTCAATATCTCCATTTTCCATACGTTTAGCTAATTCAATTTCTTCTTCCGCAGTTAACAAGGAAACTTTTCCAATTTCCTTTAAATACATTCTTACTGGATCTTCAATGCTAATACCATCAGGGATAGAAAGGTCAATTTTCTCAACATCTACTTCATCTTCTTCTGTTAAGATAATTTCTTCATCTTCTTCCTCTTCTTCTACCATACGGAGAACGTCAATTCCATTCTTTTCTAATACCTCAAGAACTTTATCAAATTGTTCCTCTTCTAATGCCATCTCAGCAAAATAATCATTTACTTCCTGAAATTCTAAGACATTCTTTTTCTTTTTCGCAATGATTAAGAGTTCTTTTAATTTCTCCTCAAACCTTGCTTGTGTGATTTCATCCATTCTATTTTCCATCCTTCCATGAAATGATTCCTACTTTATTTTTTCCTTAATCGAAAGAAATATGCGTTTTACCAAGCTCTTCTAATGCTTTTTTTCCTATTATTACTTGATTTAGTGCATTTACATCAGCTCCGAGCATACTAGAGAAGTATTCGTAGCTATTTTTCTTTACTTTATATAAAATATCGTGAAATGCTTTTTCTTGTTCTTGCCTTGTTGTAAGCTCATGTAATTTTGTATTAAACAGGGAAGCTACCTCCCGTTGTTGCTCTTCTTCTTCAAACATACTAATGATACTAGCAGGATTTACCCTTTCTTTCAAAAGATCTTCAAATAACTTTTCCGCAACTTTTGCATACAGTTCTACTGTAAAGTCTTTCGGCGAAAGATAGTTTTTAATCTTCCCATATAGCCTAGGTTCTTCCGTTAACCAGGTAAGTAGTAACTTTTGTGCCATTTTAATGGCATCATCCGGTCCTCTTTTAGAGTGAATTCCCGATTTTGGCTTTTGACTTTCTGCAACAAGTCCTGTTTTTGCAGCGTATCCTATTACTAATTTTCTTAAGTTATCAAATCCCATACCATATCGCTCTGCAATTGCTTCTAAGTAGTTATCTCTTTCTACCTCTTCCGTAAAGGCACACAATTTCTTTGCAATTTCTCGATGAAATTTAGTTTTGCTCTCAGGATCTTTCAAATTATAGGCTTGTTCCATTATGCGGATTTCAAAAAAGAAACTGTTTTCTGCCTGATTAATCCTATCTTGAAATGCTTCTTTCCCTAAATTCTTTATAAAATCATCTGGGTCTTTATAGGGAAGAAGTTGTATTACTTTACCGGTAACTCCTGCTTCTTTTAAAATAGGAATTGCTCTAAGGGCCGCCTTTGTTCCTGGCTCATCACTATCATAAATAAGTAATACTTCTTCCGTATATCTTTTTAATAAATTAGCCTGTCCAGATGTAAAGGCTGTCCCAAGGGAAGCAACCGCTTGTGTAAACCCAGCTTGATGCAGCGTTATAACATCCATATAACCTTCGCACACAATAATATTGTTCTGTCTGGCCGTTCTTGCAAAATTTAATCCATATAAATTACGACTTTTGTCAAATACAGTAGTTTCTGGAGAATTGAGATATTTTGGTTTTCCATCACCCATAACACGTCCGCCAAAGCCAACAACTCTATGATTTACATCTTGAATTGGAAACATAATACGATTCCAAAACTTATCGTACATGCCTTTTTTTTCATCAATATTAACAAGTCCTGCATCTTTTAATAAATCATCCTTATATCCTTTGCTTTTTAAATATTTAAGAAGATCATCATTATATTGATTTGCAAAACCCAAGCCAAACTTCTTTATCGTTTCTTCACTAAGTTCTCTTTTCAACAAATATTCATGTGCCACTTTTCCTTGTTCCTTACGAAGCTGGTAAAAAAAATACGTGGCAGCTTCCTTATTCACTTCAAGAATCTGATTTCTTCTGCTTTCTCTCTTCTTTGTTTCTTCAGTATATTCAATTTCAGGTAAATTTACACTTGCACGATCCGCTAAAAATTTAATGGCTTCTTGAAAGGAATAATTTTCATATTCCATAATAAAGGTAAATACATTTCCCCCTGCTCCACATCCAAAACAATAATACATTTGCTTACTTTGTGAAACGGAGAAAGAAGGTGATTTTTCATTATGAAATGGACATAATCCAAAATGGTTACCACCTTTTTTTTGAAGGCGTACATAACCTGAAATAATATCCACAACATCATTTTTCATTCTAACTTCTTCTACTAATTCATCGGAATAGTACATTCACACCGCCTTCTATTCTTATTTGTATATTAATGGAATCCAACTAAAAGATCATCTGTTCCAAGACCTGGGAATAAACAGTTCTTCATAGGTTGCAATGGCAAAACGATCTGTCATAGCTCCTATATAATCACACACAATTTTTTCCTTAGGCTCTCCATTTGCCATAAGTACAAGTAAATCATTTGGTAATAAATCTATATGTTTTAAATAATATTCGTATAATGTTTTCATGAGTAACTCTGCTTTTATTTCTTCACTTTTTGCTTCTATATTTTGGTAAACCCGTTCAAACATAAAAGAACGCAATTTTGTCATTGCCTTTCCTACTGGTTCAGACATCATAATATCGGCTTTTCCAGCACTCGTTGTAACAAGATCATGAATAAAACGATCTAATCTTTCTCCTGTCGTATATCCAATCACATCGCCAATCTCTGTTGGTACGTCTTTATCTGATAGGATACCTGCACGAATGGCATCATCCATATCATGATGTATGTATGCTATTTTATCGGAAAACCGCACAATTTTACCTTCTAATGTATGTGGCATTCCTTCTGTTTGATGATTTAAAATCCCATCTCTGACTTCGTAAGTAAGATTTAATCCTTGTCCATCTTTTTCTAAAATATCCACTGTTCTTACACTCTGGTCACTATGTTTAAATCCGAATGGACATATCTCATTTAGTGCCCGCTCTCCTGCATGACCAAAGGGAGTATGTCCCAAATCATGTCCAAGTGCTATGGCTTCCACCAACTCTTCATTTAAACGAAGCGCCTTTGCTATGGTTCTGGCATTCTGAGACACTTCTAATGTGTGGGTTAATCTCGTTCTATAATGATCTCCATCTGGTGTCAAAAAGACCTGTGTTTTATCCTTTAATCTTCGAAAAGATTTGCAATGTAAGATTCGATCCCTATCTCTTTGGAAGATAGGTCTAATATCGCACTGTTCCTCATCACGCATTCTTCCTTTCGAATTTATGCTAAGAGCTGCATGGGGACTTAAGTAGCTCTTTTCCCATTGTTCTAAGTTTTCACGTATTGTCATAATTCTCCCATCTGCAAGTTTCATCTTGCTTATGCTATTCATTGACACTTTAAAAACTTCCCTCTACAAACGCCCTAATTTAAATATTCTGTATGATACACGTATTTCCTTTAAAAAAAAATTTTTGATTATTAAAATAAGAATTTTACAACGAGCGGTACAATAACAACGGTCAATAGTCCTGTTACTACAATCGCTAAAGAACTCATTGCTGCCTGTATTTCTCCAAGTTCAACAGCTTTAGAGGTACCAACTGCATGGGAAGCTGTCCCGATTGCTAATCCTTGTGCCACGGGCTCAGATATATGAAATATCTTTAGTATTGTGGGTCCTATTACTGCTCCCATAATACCTGCCACGCAGACTCCTACAATCGTTACTGCCTGAATTCCCCCTATTTCTTCCGTGATGCCTAGTGCAATGGCTGTTGTGACAGATTTTGGTAACATGGAAAGAGTTAATATCTTCTCCAATCCAAACGCCGATGCTACAACAATAATAACAACAACATGACTAATGCATCCACATAGTATTCCAACAAAAACAGCGATCATATTTTCTTTTAAGATTTTAATTTGTTTATATAAGGGAACAGCAAGACAAACGGTAGCTGGTGTTAACAAAAACGTAATATATTTCGCTCCCTTATCATAAGTTTCATAGTCTATCTTTGTTATTCCCAAAAATGTAATAATTAATATCATTGCAATCAATAAAGGATTCATAATGGGATAATTCCATTTTTTTCTTAGTCTTGAACCTATCCAATAGGCAACAATACTAATTGCCACTCCAAAGTAAGTGCTATTCACAATCATACTATTCACTGATTTCACACCCCTTATCATTCTGTTCTTTATCTTTAGGATTTTGATTTTTATCCTTAAGACGGATTATTCCTTGTGCTACAAATCCTGTTACTGCCGTGACTGCAATTGTAGATAGAACCAACATTCCTATGAGTGGAATGATTTGCCCTTTAATTGCATCCATTGATGTAATCAGACTTACACTTGGTGATATAAATAACAGTGGCATAATTAACATAAAAAAATTGGATACCTCTTCAATCTGTTCCACTTTTACAATTTTAAAACATAATAATAGAAATAAAATAATAAGACCATATACACTGGTGGGTATTGGAAATGGCATCCATTCATGTAATATTTCTGCCACAAAACAAATCACACTAATAAAACCTACTTGATATATATATAACATGTTCTTCCTCTTGTCATTTTCTCATTAATAGTATCTTTTATTCCTTGATCTATCTGCAAATATCATAAATAAATTCAGCATTCTTATCCATTGCTTCATATGCCGTTTTAAAGGGAGACATTTGGAAAACATGCCACATATTTTTAAAGATGTCCATTTTAACGGTAACATTTTCCTTAATCAACTTTTTATAAAGCAACGTTGAATCGCTTAATAAGATTTCATTATTACCAACTTGAATATATGTGGGTGGAAATCCTTTAAAGCTTCCATAAAGTGGAGAAATATACGGATCGGTTAAATCTTCTCCGTTTGCGTAACTTCTAATTGATTTTTCTATATAATCCGCATTTAAAACCGGATCAATTTCAGCCCTTGTATCGTGGCTTTTTCCTTGTAAGGTCAAATCTGTCCAAGGTGACATTAAAACCAACCCCCTTGGAAGTAATCTACCCTGGTCTTTTAATTTCAATATCAGCGTTAATGCCATATTTCCACCAGCCGAATCCCCTGCCACAATAATATCCCTAGCTCCATAACCTAAGAGCATTAAATAATCCCATGCTTTCATTGCATCCTCACCTGCTGAAGGATAAGGATTTTCTGGTGCCAATCGGTAATCAAAACATAACACGTCCATAGACGTTGTAGAAGCGAACTTAGTAGTCAAGGTTCTTGCATAAAGACAGCTTCCCGTGGTGTAACCACCTCCATGACAATAAAGAATCACATACTTTTTCATATGTGATCGATTTACGCTTAACCATTCCCCTTTTAATTCGCCAATGTTAACTTCTTTTATTGTTAGCTCTTTTTGTTTTCCAAAAAGTGAGCCCATATTATCTTGATTTTGTCTATGCTTTTCTATATCTGAATTTTCTACTAGACCATGGACTTTTTTAATCAGTGTCATAAAACTTTGATTTCTCTTATCCATCACATTTACAACCCTTTCACTTTGTATTAATTTGTTCTAATCACAATCGTGTAAACTGTTATAGTGTACCATAATTTATTGTAAAATGCAAAATTCGAAATTTTTGTTTTCTTGCTATTATATACAAAAATGGCTATAATAATAAGATATTATTTTTTACTAAACGGGAGTTACTATGACAACAAAAAAAAATACGACCAAAGCACGTTCTGATAAAGAAACAAAAAAAACATGGTACAAGTTAGATCTTTCTGCCATTGTTTATCCCACCTTACAAAGAAAGAACTTTTCTTCTGTATATCGGCTTTCTTTTTTACTAAAAGAACGTATCAACCCAGAAATCTTTCAGCAAGCTATCGATCAATCTTTAGACCGTTTTCCCACATATAAGGTGGCTATGAGAAAAGGTCTTTTTTGGCGTTATCTAGAATATAATCACAGACCCGGACCATTCATACGAAAAGATATCAAAAATCCATGTATGCCTATGCCTTTTAAATCAAATAACCGCTATTTATTAAGGTTTTATTATTATGAAAACAGAATTTCTATGGAAGCACACCACTGTCTTGGGGATGGTTTTGGCGGAATGTGTGTATTACAAACCATTACTGCTAGCTACTTACGACTTTTAGGACATGATATAACTTCAGAAATATTCGTATTAGACATTAACGAAGAACCACATCCCGAAGAACTTGAAGATGCTTATATGCGATATGCTAACGCAAAAGTACGTCCTCCACGACTGGGAGAAAAAGCCTATCGCGTTCGTGGAACCAAAGAACCTTTTTATACTTTGAATATTATTGATGGAATATTATCGGTACAAGAAGTAATGGAAGTTGCAAAAAAACATCATGCTACTATTACAGAATACTTAAATGCAGTTTTATTATATTCTTTATTAGAAAAACAAAATACCCAATGGAACTTAAAATTACATCCCGTTAAAATTGCAATGCCTGTTAACCTACGACGCTTTTTTCCTTCAAAAACTTTGCGTAATTTTATTTCTATGATATATCCATCTATAGATCCTCGTTTAGGTGAATATTCCTTTGATGAAATTATTTCACATGTTCAACGCTACATGCGTTATTATGTTAACGAAAAGTTTTTACGTGGGGATATTACTACGAACGCTGCTACACAAAGTCATCCTTTTATTAGAATCACTCCTCTATTTTTAAAAGACTTCGTGGTTCGGCAATTTTATACAAAAGTGCAAGATCGGAATTCATCCGCTGGCCTAACAAATATGGGTGTCCTGAAATTCCCTGACAATATGAAGCCCTTCGTGGAGCGTGTGGACATTTATATGGGACAACCATTTTCATCACGGACTAACTGTGCCATCATTAGTTTTGAGGATATCTTAACAATTAACTTTGCTAGTAGTATTATGGAAGCAGATGTGGAACGATTCTTTTTTAGGAAACTTGTGCAAGATGGTATTCATGTAAAAATAGAGACCAATAGAAACATGAAAGATTCTATCATTTAGGAAAGGAAATAAGCTATGTCATATTGTGTAAATTGTGGAGTTGAACTAGAAACAACCATTGAGGAATGTCCTTTATGCAACACCCCCGTTGTTAATCCATCTATTTTAATAAAGTCTATTGAAAAATCGCCATTTCCAAAAGAGAGTGGTCAAGTTGATGTTGTAAAACGTAAAGATCTAGCCATTTTATTAACAACTGTTCTTGTAGCAACCGCTCTAGGATGTGGATTACTGAACCTTTTTGTTTTTTCTAGTTCTTCTTGGTCATTATCCATCATCGGTATCTGCATCTTAATTTGGGTGTTTGCTATTCCTGCCGTAATTTATACAAAGATATCAATCTATTCCTCCATTATCTTAGACGGCATTTTTGTCATGGGCTATCTTTTTTTATTAACCTTGATGACAAAACATAATAATTGGTATTTTTCCTTAGCTTTACCCATTGTAACTATAACAACGATACTCATCATTCTCTTAATTTTTTTATTGCAGCATTTTCATGTTTTCATCTTAAATACAGCGCTTTATATATTTGCCGAATTAGGAATACTATGTGTTTGTATTGAATTATTTATTAAACGCTTCCTACATCAAGATTATGCCCTTTCTTGGTCCGCCGTTGTATTAGTGGTATGTAGCATTATTGTTGCGGCACTCATTACCCTGATTGCCAAAAAAAGATTACGGAATGAAGTAAGGAGACGGCTACACTTCTAGCCATCTCCTTTTCTTCTCTTTTAATTCAGTTTTTGGTTAAACTCTATCTCAATGTAGTCTCCTAAGGCATGATTGACACCTATAACAACAACTAAATGATTATTTTTAACATAAGAATAACCAGGAGCTATAAATGTCTTATCCTCTAAATTATAATCAAAATCTTCAAATGTTATAGTATTTGTTTCTGAATATGTCATTTCAAGAAATGATTGAACCTCTTCTTCATCAATCTCTGATAGGATTGTATATTCCCCAGCATCAAACATTTCTTTTAATGATTTTGGGTCTATATAATCTTTTAATCTAATTTCTTTTTCCCCTGTTATATCAAAGTTAAATGTGAGGGCGTAATTAAATGGATGTGCTGCTCCATCATAATTCACACTTCCCCTATATATGATAGAAATGAGTTTGTCATTACTTGTTGCCACCTCATAACTTAACTTATAATCAGTCAGTCCATCCCCTTCATATTCCAGTGCTACGCGCATAAGACTTGTATTAAATTTTGCTTCCAACTCTCTATTACTCATCCCTGTAATCTGAGGATATTTTATTTTTATGATTTCTGTTTCTAGACTTCGCTCCTTGATTGTATATTCCTGTTCCTTTTCAAGAGGATACTCTGTTAAATATGTATTATACACATGAGTAGGAGTTTCTAAGGTAACACCCTCTATTGTAATTAAAATGCCGTCACTCTCAAATGCTTCCAAAAATGTGTTGGTAAGTGCACCCATTACAACATATTCGCCGCTTTCTACTACTAATCCCATGTAATCTTTGAATTGCTTCGATAAGTCTAGATAAAGAATGTTTTTACCATCTTTTTCTTCCATAGTGAAATGTACAACTCTTGTATCTTTTGAAACAATATTATGGTTGGACAATAAATCAATAATAACTTCTGCCGAT
>DATESN010000012.1:0-9485 GCA_035270785.1 Lachnospiraceae bacterium
TTTACTTCGAAGTCAATGTACGTTGCATCCCTCTTTTTATCCAGAAGGAATGTCAAATGTTTGTTTGGAAAGCGCAGCTTCTGGGCGTCCCGTTATTACCACCCTTCGTGCAGGTTGTAAGGATACGGTAGAGGATGGAGTTACGGGGTTTTTAGTAAAAGAAAAAGATTCCGCTGATTTGACGAAAGCAGTGGAACAATTCTTAGGGTTATCCTGGGAGCAAAAAAAAGAAATGGGACAAAGAGCAAGAGCTAAAATGGAACGAGAATTTGATCGCAACATAGTAGTGAAGCGATACTTGGATGCCATTGGGGCAATAGTAGATCATTAGTAGGAGGAAAATGCAATGGGTTTGTATGAAAAAATAGTAAGTGGTGAAAAAAAGATTGCGTTAATTGGACTTGGTTATGTAGGGATGCCAATTGCAGTGGCATTTTCAAAAAAAGCGAAGGTAATAGGATTTGACCTTAATAAACAGAAAATTGAAGCGTACCAAAATGGAATAGATGCAACCAAAGAAGTGGGTGACGAAGGAATCAAGAATTGTTTGGTGGAATTTACAAGTGATCCAGCAAAACTTAGGGAAGCAAAGTTTCATATTGTAGCTGTTCCAACACCAGTTAATCCTGACCATACTCCAGATCTAAGTCCTGTAGAAGGAGCTAGCAAGCTTCTTGGACAAAACCTGACAAAAGGTTCCATTGTGGTATTTGAATCAACGGTTTTCCCGGGAGTCACAGAAGAGATCTGTGTGCCAATATTAGAAAAAGAATCTGGCCTAACATGTGGCGTTGATTTCAAAGTAGGATATTCCCCAGAACGTATTAATCCAGGTGATAAGGTGCATCGCCTAGAGACAATTGTGAAGATTGTATCTGGCATGGACGACGAAACACTTAACATTGTTGCTAACGTATATGAATTAGTAGTGGACGCAGGAGTTCATAGAGCGGAGTCCATCAAAGTGGCAGAAGCCGCAAAAGTTATTGAAAATAGCCAAAGGGATATTAACATTGCATTCATGAATGAACTTTCTATTATATTCAATAAAATGGGAATTGATACCCAAGAAGTATTAAGAGCAGCTAGGACAAAATGGAACTTTTTGAATTTTTATCCAGGACTTGTGGGGGGACATTGTATTGGAGTAGATCCCTATTATCTCACATACAAAGCAGAACAACTAGGGTATCATTCACAAATCATTCTCTCAGGAAGACGCATTAATGATGACATGGGAAAATATGTTGCCCAAAGTTTTGTGAAGAATCTGATTAAAGCAAATATTAATGTTAGGGATGCAAAGGTTGCCATTCTTGGATTTACTTTTAAAGAAAACTGTCCTGACATTAGAAACTCTAAGATTATTGATATTGTCCATGAATTAAAGGAATATGGAATTAATCCACTTATTACAGATCCAACAGCAGATACAGAAGAAGCAGAAAAAGAATACGGAATCACATTTACCAAGATAGAGGACATAAAAGATATGGATGGGGTTGTTTTGGCAGTCTCCCATAAGGAATACGAAGGCATTACCAAAGAAGAAATGGATGCATTCTATAATAAAAATAACAAAATCAGAGTACTGGCGGATATAAAGGGAATGCTTGATAGAAAAGATTATGAACAAGCAGGATATATATACTGGAGATTGTAATGAAAATAGAAAGCAAAAAAAACTTATTTAATAGCGAATATGTGGCACCAATTATGATTGGATTGTTTTTTTGCTTTCTATTCTTATATTTTGGAATCGGGGTATATCCAGATACAGAGGGATATTTGAATAGGAGCATTGGCAGGGAACCTTTATATCCAACATTTTTGTGGATTATTAGATCCATTGCGGGCCATAATAGTCTAGTAATTGTCTGCATCTTACAAAACGTATTTGCTTTTTTTGTAACGAATAATATATATCAATTCGTTCAAAAGAAATTCCTTCTTAACTGGGTGTTTAAAAGTGCAGTAATAGCATGTCTTCTATTACCACATATTATCATTCCGCTTTCTGCTCCCTCTAGAATAGTGTTAACCAATTCGATTTTAAGCGAGGGAATTACTCTTTCACTTTATTTGTTATTTGTCACATGTTTATTAAAGTCGATATTTCTTTATCATAAAAAAATAATAGATAAATATGCAGCAATCAGTATTATTGTGGCATTTTTACTTTCGATAACAAGAAGCCAGCTTATGGTGACCATCCTTATATGGGGACTTGTTTTTTTAATAAAAGTTATAATCATCAAAAGATGGAGAAAAGCACTTATTGTTATCCTATTTCTGGGCGGTGTATTTTGGTTACGTGGGATAACGATTTCTGGATATAACTATATGGTCAACGATCATTACGTTGGTAATACAGGTGGAAATATGACGATTTTAACCAATGTCTTATATTCCACTAATGTAAATAAACCTCATCAAATAGAAGATCAAGAATTAAATGGATTGTTGCAAGATATTTTAGAAACATTGCGGTTTAGAAAATTAAATTATGAGGAAGCCCCGAAAGGATTCATAAATAAAGTTAATTATCAAGAGACCTGTCATGATATTATTAAATTTGAAGTTATTGATATTCCAATCTATACGTTTGTGAGGCAACACGGATATACAGGCAGTACAGAAGTTAAGGTTCAGATGGACCAAGTGGCTGGAGAACTCACGAAAGAATTGTATCAAAGTAGCATAAAAAACTGGATTATGGTATATTTACAGGTGGCTAGTGGTGGTTTTATTAGAACCGTTGCATTTTTAAATCCAATCTTTAATTGGTATACTTTGTTGATTTATCTAAGCGCTATCATATTAATGAGTGTCTTATTTATGAAAAAGAATGGGTCGAAAATCACGCATTCCATAAAAAATGAATCCAACCACCAAGTTAGTAGTGGAGCAATTATGATGTTACTAGTACTTACTATGATATGTGCCAATGTTTTAGCAACATCAATTATGATTATGTGCTTATCTCGATACATGATCTATAATATGTCATTGTTTTATATAGCATACCTTGTTATGATTTGGGAAATTGTGCAGATACTAAGAAGAGATACAAAAAAAATAGATGGCACAGCATAATGGAAGAGAAATTTGGAGGCATAAAAGTGGGATATAAAGATTTAGTGTTTGATAAAAAGAGTCTGTTTTTAGTTACAGGGGGAGCGGGATTTATTGGATCCAACCTTTGTGAAGCAATATCAAGTATGGGATATAATGTTCGATGTCTTGATGACTTATCAACAGGAAAACAAAAGAATGTTGATTTTTTATTGGAGCGCAAAAATTATACGTTTATAAAAGGTGACATCCGCAATCTAGAGACCTGTATGGAAGCTTGTAAGGGTGTGGACTATGTTCTTAATCAAGCAGCTTGGGGTAGTGTTCCAAGAAGCATTGAGATGCCACTCTTATATGAAGACATTAACATTCGTGGAACTCTTAATATGATGGAGGCCTCTAGACAACAAAAAGTAAAAAAATTTGTGTATGCATCCAGCTCTTCTGTTTATGGAGATCATCCGGTACTTCCGAAAAAAGAAGGGGAAGAAGGTAATCTATTATCTCCTTACGCGCTAACAAAAAAAGTGTGTGAAGAATACGGGATGTTATATAAAAAATTATATAGTCTAGATACTTACGGTCTTCGTTATTTTAATGTATTTGGTCGAAGGCAAGATCCTAATGGTGCTTATGCGGCTGTTGTACCAAAGTTTATAAGTCAATTATTAGAAGGTATTGCTCCAACAATTGATGGGGATGGCAAACAATCCAGAGACTTTACTTATATCGATAATGTGATTGAAGCGAATTTGAAGGCTTGTCTTGCTCCCTCCGAAGCAGGTGGACAAGCATTTAATGTGGCCTTTGGTGGAAGAGAATATTTGATAGATATTTATTATAATCTATGCAAGGCTCTTGGAAAAGAAATAGAACCTAACTTTGGACCAGACAGAGCAGGAGATATTAAACATTCTAATGCAGACATTTCCAAAGCTAAAAAATTGCTAGGCTACGATCCTGAATATGATTTTGAAAAAGGTATTGCATTAGCCATTGATTGGTATAAAGAAAATCTATCATTGTAGACATAGCAAGATAGAACAATTTCAAGAGGTATGAGGTTGAATAAAAATGATAAGAATGTTACATATTGTCGGTTCCATGTCTCCTAGTGGAATCGGCAACTTTATTATGAATATTTATCGAAACATTGATCGAGATAAGGTTCAGTTTGATTTTATAGCTCATGAACAACGAGAAATTAGTTTTGATCAAGAAATTCTTGCTATGGGTGGTAAGATTTATTATGTTACAAGAAAAGCAGTAAATCCTTGGAAGAACTTTTTAGAAATAAAAAGGGTTGTAAAAAAAGGGTGTTATACAATTGTTTTTCGACATACGGATACGGCTGCAGTAGCAGTTGATCTATTAGCAAGCAAACTAGGTGGAGCCAAGAGAAGAATTGCTCATTCTCATTCAACAAGCACTTCTAATAAGAAAATGCATCAATTATTCCAGCCAATGCTTCATTGGGTATGTACGGATTATTTTGCTTGTTCCAAGGCAGCAGGAACATGGCTCTATGGAAATAAAAGTAACTATGAAGTAATATGGAATGGAATTGATATTGATAAATTCACCTATAATATAGAAAAGCGCAATCAAATTCGTAAGGATGAAAATCTAGAGGATTGCCTCGTATTAGGCCATATTGGTAATTTCATGCCAGTAAAAAATCATAAATTTCTAATAAGTCTATTTGCAAAGATACATGAAAAAAATACTAATACAAAATTAATGCTTGTAGGAGATGGTTCTTTAAGAAAAGATATGGAAGAACAAATTAGAAGCTATGAGTTAGAAGATTGTGTGATTTTGACAGGAGTGCGAAATGATACAGATTATCTCCTGCAGGCAATGGATTTATTTTTATTTCCATCCTTTTATGAAGGAATGCCCATTGCACTTGTAGAAGCACAGGCAGCAGGATTGCCTTGTCTTATATCGGATATTATTACAGATGATGTTATTGTTACAAATTTGGTCTATAAAATGTCGCTAGAAGACGACATGGGCTGTTGGGTTCAAGAAACGCTAAAATTAGTGAAAGATACAGCAAGAGTAAATACAGCTGAACTAATTAATGAAGGTGGTTTTAATGTAAAAGATCTGGCAAAAAGGTATGAAAATATATAGTATGTAAAGAAAAAAGAGGCTTTATACAATGATTTGAAACTCAAAGAGAGGAAATAAAGTTTATGCCTAAAATAGCTTTTTATATAAACAGCTTAGGAAAAGGTGGAGCAGAACATGTTGTAGTAAATCTTGCAGAACATTTTAAGAGCAAGGGATACGAAGTTGTTCTTGTGACATCAAGAAAGCTAGAAGAAGAATATGAAATATCCGATGATATTGAGCGCATTTACTCCGAACTTACAGAAGATGGTGTCATCATTAAAAATAGAATAGTACATTTTATAACTAGATTTAAATATATTAGGGGAATATGGAAAAAATCAAATCCAGATATAGTAGTTTCTTTTATTGGAAAATTAAATATGATGGCAGTTTTAACCCTAGTGGGACTAAAAACCCCCCTTATTATGTCAGTTCGTAGCGATCCCAACAGGGAATATAAATCTAAGATGATGAGAATTATTTCTAAGACAATTTTTGTTAAAGCAGACGGCCTTGTGCTACAGACCGATGAAGCAATGAAATATTTTCCAAGATACATTCAGAAAAAAGCATGCATATTACCAAATGCACTAAATCCATCTTTTATCAGAGAAAGATTAGATATTACAAGGAAAGATGAGATTGTAACGGTAGGCAGGTTAGATGCTAATAAAAATCATAAAATGCTTATAAGAGCATTTCGAAATATTAGTAGTGATTATCCCCAAATGAAATTGATTATCTATGGAGAAGGATATGAAGGAAGTGATACAAGACCAATATTAGAAACTATGGCTAAGAAATATGGAATAGAAGATAAAGTTATCTTTGGTGGTCGACAGACAGAGATTGCAGATTTAATATGTAGATCTAGAATCTTCGTCCTTTCTTCCAATGTTGAGGGAATGCCTAATGCGTTGTTGGAAGCCATGTCATTAGGACTAGCTGTTATATCTACGGATTGTCCATGTGGAGGACCAAGGGCTGTTATTAAAGATGGACAGAATGGGTTATTGATACCAATAGGGGATACAAAAGCCTTGGAAATGGCCATGAGAAGAATATTAGAAAACCCAATGCTTGAAGAAAGTCTTGGTAAAAATGCCAATCAAATTGGAGAAGATTTAGCGCCAGAAAAAGTAAATATGATGTGGCAAAACTATATAGAAAGTAAAATGAAATAAGTAGAACATAGGGGCAAAGACAGATGCTGTTAATAAAAAAGAAGATAAAGAGTATTACTATTATTGAAAGTTGGTTTGCCAAAGAAAAGGTATTAGAAAATGGGATCATTCATTATCGTCAAGCCCATAAGCCTTTGGGATTACATCCAGTACCATTTGATACGCTTATTTCCGACTTAACAATAGAGGAAGAAGAAATTGCATTAAACTATTCTAAAAATTGCAGATATGAGATTCGTAGAGCACAAAGAGATGGAGTTACTTGTGAATATAAAGTGGGAAGCGATATAACGCTAGAAGATATAACGGAATTCTGTAATTTTTTTGAAGAATTTTGGAATAGTAAAGGGATTGTATATACCGAAAAAGACAAACTATTTGATGAAATACAGCAATATGTAAAGGTAGGTGCCTTTGCAATGGCAATGGCTTTTATAGATAGTAAAAAAATAGTGTATCACACTTATATCATGGACAAGGATATCGTAAGGTTGTATCAGTCTGCTTCAAAGTTTAGAGTAGATGAAAGTATTCCACATACACAGGTTGGAATGGCCAATCGATATCTTCATAATCAAGATATGTTATATTTTAAACAATTAGGAAAGACACAATATGATTGGGGTGGAGCCGGCCATAGTGAAGAAGTAGAAAGCATTACCAAATTCAAAGAATCCTTCGGTGGAACTCCTATTACCATGTATAATGGTGAAGAAGTGGTGGGGATAAAAGCAAAGTTATATCATGGAATGGTAGAGGTTATTAGTAAGATAACCAAATAGGAGTTCTATATGTGTGGAATCGCAGGAATATGTAACTTTCGTGGAAACGGAATAGAAGATATTTTGAATATGAATCGGAAAATGATCCGCCGTGGCCCAGATGCTGGCAATTATTGGATTGATGAAAAGGAAAAGGTAGTGTTCGGGCATCGAAGACTATCTATTGTTGATTTATCTTCTAATGGTGCACAGCCAATGATTTCAAAAAGTGACCGTTATGTTATTTCTTTTAATGGGGAAATCTATAATTATCAAGAAGTTTCAAAAGATATAGAAGCAGAAGGTTATAAATTAAGACTACGAGGAACCTCTGATACAGAAGTTTTGTTAGAAGCATTTGAATATTATGGAATCGTTCATACACTTAGTAAAATAAAGGGTATGTTTGCCATAGCCTTGTATGATAGGGAAGAGAAAAAAATATATTTAATGCGGGATAGAGTGGGAGAAAAACCGCTCTATTTTGGCATGGTAAATGGAAGCTTTGCATTTGCATCAGATATTGAATGTATCAAGAGTATAAAAGGGTTTAACAATGAGATTAATACGGATGTTATGAGTCTTTATTTTCAACATGGATATATTCCAGCGCCCTATTCAATATACAAAGGTATTTCTAAGTTAGAACCAGGGCAGGTATTAACATTAGATGTACAAACATTACAGTATCGGATTTCAACCTACTGGAGTATGAAGGCTGTAGCTAAGAGTGGACAAGCCAATCAATTCAAAGGTAGTGAAAAAGAAGCAACCAACCAATTAGAAATACTGTTAAAACAAGCAATCAGTGGACAAATGGTAGCAGATGTTCCATTAGGAGCATTTTTATCTGGGGGCATTGATAGTGCATTAGTTGTAAGTTTGATGCAGTCACTTACCACCAATAAAATCAAAACCTTTACCATAGGATTTGATGTAGATAAATATAACGAAGCAGAATATGCAAAAGAAATTGCCAAGCATTTGGGAACACAACATACGGAACTTTATATTGGGCGTGATGATGCCTTTGAAGTTATGCAACATATGGTGGAAGCTTACACAGAACCGTTTGCAGACTCTTCCCAGATACCTACCATGTTAGTAAGCAAGATGACAAGAGAGCATGTAACAGTATCTCTTAGTGGAGACGCTGGAGATGAACTCTTTTGTGGATATAATACTTATAGAGTGGCAGAAAGTGAAATGGAATCCCTAGAACAAAGATTTTCATTAATACCAAAATATATCAAACATAAAATTGGTGAAACTAGTCAGAAAATTGCCGGGGTTAATTCAAAAGTCCTCCATAAAATGGGTAATTATCTTACGATAGATAACGCGGAACAAGCTCATGCAAGAATGGGATTAGAAGAAAGCAGAACAGCGTATCTTGCTAAAAATAGAATTGTGTTACCAAGTCAGAATACAAGTTATGAATCTGGTTTCCTAAAAGGGACTGTAAACAATTTGATGCTTATGGATATGTTGCAATATCATCCAGATGATATATTGACAAAGGTAGATCGTGCTGGAATGTATTATAGCCTCGAGACCAGAATTCCATTCCTTGATAAAGAGGTAGTTGAATTTGCTTGGCAAATACCACTTGCATACAAATATAATCAGGATATAACAAAAAAAGTGTTGCGTAATATTCTTTATCAATACGTTCCTAAGGAAATGATGGAACGACCTAAGAAGGGATTCAGTATTCCACTAGGTAGTTGGATGTCAGAAGGAACTATGAGAAATTGGGCAGAAGATATTTTACATGATGGAAAAAAAGAGTTAGGAAATATTCTAAATATAAAAGTGATTGATAGCATGTGGAAAGATTTTACGGTAAATGGAAAATGGACCGAAAAATTATGGTACGTATTGATGATGGAGCAGTGGTTGCTAGAGAAAAAATAGGAAGAATGGAGAAAAATTGATGGGAATATGTACAATACGTCTAGATGATATAACCCCAGACATGAACTGGGAAAAATTCAAAATTGCCAAAGCACTATTTGATCAATATAAGATAAAACCACTTCTTGGTGTTGTGCCAGATAATCAAGACAATACTTTAAAAGTCGGTTGTTATAACCAGAACTTTTGGGTTTATATAAAGGAACTAAGTCTTGAAGGATGGTCGATAGCACAACATGGATATCAACATATTTATCAAACAAAAGATTCTGGATTACTTGGAATTAATCCCTTTTCTGAATTTGCAGGACTACCTTATGATGTGCAATATGAAAAGATAAAAAAGGGTCAGAAAATTTTGCATAACAAGGGCATTTATGCTACAATATTCATGGCTCCGGGGCATACCTATGATGAACAAACCATA
>DATESN010000013.1:0-19048 GCA_035270785.1 Lachnospiraceae bacterium
ATCACCTAACTCATTTGTTCCATCAGTATATCCTGTGATATCACTTACTTGCTTTGCTGTAATAGTCAGTCCATTCACCGTAAAACTGTTGGAAGCCGATTCAAATTCCGCACCATTTAATTCGATCTTTGCATTTTGACCCAAGACACGCACGGCACTTCCTGAAGTCAATGTGCTCACATTGGCAATGGCACTAACCGCTGTATTTACTTTTTGTACTAACGTTTCCGTAACACTTGATACCAAGTTATACGAGGCTCCCGTAGGCATAGGATTCACGTCTGCATCAGGGTATGTATTCGTAAAAGTTGTCTCATATGCACTACCGTCACTAATTGCTTGATTATTCCCAGTGATTTTTTCATTAAGAACGGTAATTTCTTCACTTGTCAACGCTGGATTATTGCCGATTTGATCATCATAATAATCGTTTAATACATATGCCTTATCAGCGATTGCTGCATGGGCATTATAAATATTTTTGTTTGCGTTTAAAATTGAGCTTTCATAAGAGATTGCCTTTTTTACTGTTTGTAGATTTTTCTGTAATTCCTTGCTTTCTGTGGTTAATGCTTCTTTGTCTAACGTACCCCAAGCTTCCTCTGTAGATTTAGTTTCAAGTTCATCAAGTCTTGCAACCTGTGTTTCTGATAAGGTTGAAGAATCTTTTTCTTTCAAACCAATATACTCTAATTTTTCATTAACAGATTTTATCTGATCTTGTACTGATGTTAATTTTTCTCCACTGGTTGTACCTGCAATATCCATATAACTTTGAGAACTAGTAATACCATCCAGTAACGTTTGGAATCCAGTTGTTGAATTGTTAATGCTATCCTGGTATTTCATAATATTACTCTGCAAACTTGCTATGTCTGATTGTATGGTAGCTGCATTTGCAGCGCTGGTAGATGTGATTCTTGTGGCTAGATTAGCTGCAGTACCACTATCATCTATTCCTGCATATGCCGCCCATTCCTTATATTCCGCATTTCCTGTGATATCCGATTCTGTTAATAATCCTAGGGAGGAAAGGGCCTTTAATCCATTTTCGTTAGTTGCTGATAAGGTGAAGTCTTTTGTGCTTCCACTTTCTGCGACATTAATAAAAATTCGTTGGTTTTTAGCATCAAAACTAGCTTGTACACCCGCTTTATTTAGTTGGGTAATTACACTATCCACCGTTGAATCACCATTCACTGAAATCGTACTCGTCTTGCCACCTACTGTTACGTTTATATCGCCCGCACCCGTTAGTCCGGAATTTAGCCCACTTGTTTCATTAAGTGTCGATGTTTTTTTAATATTATTGTTCTCGCTTAATTTACCGCCTGTTAAATAACCCGCTTTTGCTAATTGCTTCACGGTCAAACTTTGTGTACCACTAACTGCATTATCTCCTGCAACTACGGAAGCTATATTTGCATTAGCTACCGTTGTAGCCTTCTTGTTATAGCTTGAACTAAATCTCATATTATTCAAGGTTGAGTTGAAAAAACTATAAACTTTTTTGTTTAAACTTTTCCAAGCATCTTGTTTCCACTCTAATTTCGTCTGGGCTTTTGTTAAGGCATTTTTTTTACTACTAGAGGCTTTTACCAACTCAGCGATGATACTATCGGTATCAAGGCCTGAATTCATTCCTGTAATTCTTATAGCCATATTATTCCTCCTAACTGCTTCTATCCATATATCTCTACATGAATTTCCGCCTGTATTTTAGTCTGTATTTTCGCATTTATTTCCGTTTTATATTAGCTTTTATTCTAGCTTTTATATTAGCTTTTATATTAGCTTTTATATTAGCTTTTATATCTATATATATCTTAAAATTTACCGCTTTTCATCAACTAAAATCCCAGCTAATTCCCAAGCTTTCGCAATCATGTCTAGTGTTTTTTCTGGTGGTAATTCTTTTATTAATTCCTTTGTAGTCCTATCCACAATCTTAATGGTTATTCGATTTGTACCCTCGTGGATTCCAAATAAAACCTCTGAGTTATTAGTATTTTTATTAATATGCTCAATTGCTTTTCTTAACTGATCTGTAGTAGGTTGTTGGTCTTTTGTCTCAATCCCTTGATCTTCACTTTTTCCATCTGTGCTAGAAACTGCCAAATTCTTAACATCAATATTCTTTTCTAGATTTTGAACATTTCCTTCTGTAGTCTTTTCTACTGTTGGCACTATTTTTTGTACCGGTTGAGCTTGAAAGGATAGTGCGCTATTTAATGATTCAATTGCCATTTTAATCACCTCCGTGTGATATGTGTTTATACATAGGTTCCCATTAGAATATTCATTATTCTATTTACTTATGGAATATATCGACAACTTAGCAAGAAATCCTTATAGATTTTCTAACAAATTAGAAAGTATAGTAACGTTACTTGTATTCATTGCTTCTTTATTTGCCTCTTGAATCTGAATATATACTTCTTTTCTATATACAGGTATTTCCTTGGGCGCTGTAATACCTATCTTAACTTGTTCTCCCTTTATCTCAAGAACTGTAATTTCTATATTATTGTTAATGATTAATGATTCGTTTTTTCTTCTTGATAACGCTAACATATTAATCACCTACCTTTTTTGCTGCTTGCAAAATGTCGTAGATAAGAAACTTCACTTGATAGTCATCGTTTTCAACAATTACCTGACAAGCCTTGCGCTCATTTGCATTAATAATAATTGGAGCTTTTAAATTAACTGACATCTTTGTCAAATCGTTTGGCACAGAAACTGTTACAAGAACTAGCATCTCATCAATATTTAAAGTTCCAATTGATTTTAATAATTCATCTTCAATGGATGGATTATAATCGCTTATGACTACAAGTGGATCCATAACAGGCATTGCAAAAGCAGTTTCTTGCAATGATTGCATCCAGCGGATCCCAGCTGCATTTCCCTTTTCTTCATCATGAATCAAAGCAAACTTCGTTAATTCGGGAAATCCAATAATTCCGTTCTGAAAAACAATAACTTTTTCTTCATCAATATTAACTTCACCAAAAATTCTAGTATTAATAATCATTTTATACCCCTATCTGCCTACGTAAGTAGGACTTTATCAAATTAAATCCTTTATATAAAATTCAGTAAAGATGTCTGACTTATCTTACCTGTAGCAAGAAGTGCTGCTTCATAGGACAATTCTGCACTTCCCAATTGAATTGCCACTTCTGTAATATCAGCGTCTTCATTTTCACTAGCTAATGTCTTAAAATTTGTTTGCTGAGATCGCAAACGATTTTGAACTAATTCTAGTCGGCTACTTCTACTTCCAACATTCGTAATCGCAAGATTTGTTTGATTTAAATAACTTTGCATACTTGTGATCGCACTGCTAAACTTTTTTTGAACCACGTCTTTTTGAAATGTCTGAGCTTTTTTTGCAGCAGCTAACTTTTCTTCTGCTGATTCTAGTGAAGTTCCGCTTAGTCCACCTTCATCCACTATTTTCTGAAGTTTTGTAACAATATCTTCTATACTTGATAGCTGTTGCGTGATGCGTTCTAGTTCTTCTACATCCCTTCCTATATTATGGGTGAAGCATTCATCTGCAGTTGTATTAACACGTATGGATTGATTGCTTCCAACATCATATTTAATAATTTGCTTACTCCCTCCCAGTAAATATTCTTGGTTATATTCCATTTCTTCAGTGGCGCTTCCAGGATTAGCGGTACAGGCGAAATAATGTTCTGGTCGAAGGTCGCCTTCTTTCCAATTATTTTTATTATACGTAATCTGAAATTCACCTTCATTAGTAGCTGTTGTTTTATCATCTTTTGTTGACATGAAGCTGTTATATAAAGTATTCCCAATAATAAGCTCACCCGTCTCTGGAATATAATTAATTCCATTCGTAGTTACACTTGTGTAGGGATTTGTTGCACCTCCCGATGGGGTGATCGTTGCTGTTACTGATTGTGAAACACCAAATTCATCTGTATAAGTAACAGTAGGTGCATTTACATTATCGGTAGAGTTGTAGGCTAATCTGATTCGATGAACTTCGCTAGAGGTAACCGATTGCTCCGTTACATTCAAAAGATCATAGGATGTTGATGTGTAAGCCGACAAATCATCTGTATCAACATAGGTTATATTACTAAGGGCATTTTTATCTAATTGTTCTGTAATGGAATAGGGAAGCGCTGTATCTTCCTGAAACGTTAATTTACTCTCTGTCCGATAACCTGTAAACACCGTTCTTCCAGCAACGTCAGCCCCTCCCGTAGCATATATCTCATTTGCCAATGCTTTTAAATTCTCAATTGTTACAAGCCGATTGGAAGTTTCCATTGTATCATTGGCACCTTTTCCACATTGTTCAATCATATCCGTAAGAACCTCTGTAACATTATCTAATGCATCTTCTGTAATACTAATCCAACTTTGTGCATCCTTAGAGTTCTTTTCATAGTATTGTGTGATATTGCTAACATTGGTACGCAATCTCAGTGCACGAATTGCCACTACGGGATCATCCGAAGGTCTTGTGATTTTCTTTTGCGTTGACATTTGCGTGTTTAATTTGTCTTGCAATTCTTTATTGTTATTAATATTGTTTAATGAGTTATTTTGCATGATCTTATTTGTAATACGCATTCTATGAACCTCCTTATTATTTCTCCTATGATTTATACACCTGTTTGCAAAATGAGTCTGTCATAAACTTCTGTTAAGGTTTGTATCATTTTAGAAGCCAAATTATATCCATTCTGGTATTTTATAAGGCTAATAGCCTCTTCATCCTCATCTACACCTGAGATGGAATTACGCAAATTATCAATTGCGCTGGAGATAGTGGTGTAGTTTTTTGAAAATGTATTCGCACTACTTGCATTTAATGCCACGTCAGATAACATACATTGTAAAAACTCTCCTGCTGAAGCACCTCGAAAACTCATTGATTTTTTATTAGTTTGGAGATCAATCAAATCCTTAACCACATCATATTTTTCTTGTCCTGATGTTGCACCTGTGTGGGTAGCAAAAAGATTTGCATCTTTTATCATGGCATTATTGATTGCAAAGGTTTTAGCAGTCAATCGATAATAACTATTATCAGAACTTGATATGGAAATTGATCCCGTTCCTTGATAGGAATCGCTAAAATCATACTGCATATTACTAGTAATGCTGTTTGCCATAAATAGAAATGTTGCATCATTTCCGTAGGAATCTACAGAATCTGTTTGGGCTAATGTATCATTAAATGCCTTGGAATAACTTCGTAACCATTCATTCATTTGTTCCATATAATAGGGAATCCCCTGATAGGCAACTCCAGTTCCAACAGATGCTTCTTTTCCTATTCTATTGGAAGAAACAGTTGATTCATTTGTATCACTTAGAACAAATGTATAGGAATAACTATCTGTAGAGTCATCATAATTGTAGGTCCAACTATCATAGGAAAAAATTTGATTTCCCAATTTAATTTTTCCGCCACTGTCTGATAAAGTGCATTTTGACAAGTCTTTTAAATAATCTGCGCTCACATCAACCTTAACTGTATTATAGCTATTTCCAGATATGAAAGTAGTTCCCGTTGCACTAACTTTACCATTAAAATATTCTCCGTTGTTACCATCCCTAAGTTCAACAAGTCCTTTGAGTTCCCCCTGCATAGCGGCATTATTCAAATTAAACTCGATTCCATTGGTCCAAAATACATCATATAAGCCATCTGCATCTGATTGATTTACTTTTTCCAAATTACTTCTTGCTACGTATTTTAATGAGTTATATTCATTTGTATTAACCAGTGTTTGCCCACCTGCGATGGTTACCATGAAATTATTGGCACCAGTCAATCGGTCTGGTTGATTGGAATCATATACTGGTGTCTCCGATGTTTTTACATCAACTACTTTAGACAACTCATCAATCAAGACACCCCTTTGATCTCTTAATTCATTGGCTGTAGGTCCTGATATCTCAATTACATTTATTTGTTTATTAAGGGAAGCAATTTGAGTAGCAATGGAGTTGATTTTATCTATTTGAACCTTCATTTCCGCATTGGCATCTTTTTGCATATTTTCAAGATTCATAGCCATATTATTAAAATATTCTGCAAGATTATTGGCAAACCCTATAAATTGTGCCTTTACTGTTGTATCTCCAGCATTTGTTTGTATGCTAGAAATTCCATTCACCATTTGATTAAAAATAGTATTAAAGCCCACATTAGTAGCATCGTCCACAAAATAATCTTCTAGCTGCTTCATATAATAAGATTTCGACTCATACTCACCAACGTTGGCATTATTATTCCAGTAACGAACATCATAAAATTCATTTCTCATTCTCTCAATGGCAATTGTATCGACGCCTGCGCCTGCGCAACCATAGGTGGTAAATGTACGAAGGGCTTCTGTTGCTTCTTGAACAACTGTTTGCCGGCTATAACCAACTGTTTGTACGTTAGAGATGTTATTCGCCGTTGTATTCAATGCTGCATTGGACGCTGTCAAACCTGTATATGCAATATTTAATCCAAAAAATTGTGATGGCATCTATTTCACCCCTTACCTCCCAAGTGTGTTGATAATATGCTCAAGCATTTCATCAATCACGTTAATATATCTACTAGAAGCGTTAAACGCATTTTGAAACTTTATCATATTTGTAAGTTCCTCATCTTGAGATACACCTATAATCTGTTCTCTTGCATAATTAGTTGCTTCTACTGTTTGTTCTTGATTATATAAAATACTTCTAAATACAGCACCTGAATTAGCCACCTGGGATACTAAATTTGAATAATAATCCACAAAATTGGCTGCTAACTTTAAATTTGGATTTAAAATATGGCTTTCATTTTTAAAAGCAGCTTTTAGTTTTTCAACTGTTTCATTATCTTCCGAGCCATCTGGCAAGCGAAAACTTAATTTACTTGGTTGTTTCTCTAATTCGCCGTTAATCTGAAGATTCATAACGGAGTACAACGTTTCCGTTTTGTTAGGATTATTTATATCTTCCTCTTGATAAATCCAATCTCCAGTAATTGGATCTTCCACATAAGCAACTCCACTTATTTTTGTAAATAATTGTAATGGACTTCCATCAGAATTGCATAGATAATTATTATCTGAATCAGAAGCATCTTCGAGAACTTTATTAATAGATGTAACTACTGCATGAATTAGTTGGTCAAACTCTGCCTGGATATTCATTAAAATGGATTGTGAAATATTGCTATTATACTTTTCTTCATTTAAAAGATCCGTATAATTGCCCTTATGATCTCCCCTTGCAAACAGCATAGACTTAACACTGCCTATATCTGTATTCATATCCGTAGAAATTGTTTGATTCATATTAAAAACTTTTGCATTTTCAATAGTATATTTTTTATTTCCATCTGCATCTAGCGTATACTTTGCGTTGTTTGGCCAAAAAGGTGTGTAAAATCCAGTATTTGGATCTTCATCCACCGCAATTTCATAAACATTATCTTTTGTTACAAAATCTTCACCCTCGATTTTTACAGTGATATTGCCAGTTGTATCTTCTGCATAGGAAATATTAACTAGCCTTGATAGCTTATCTATTATTTGATTTCTCGCATCTCGTAAATCATTTGCTGACTCAATTCCGCCGGTTTCAATTTTCCTAATTTTATCATTCAATTCTACCAATTGTTTACCATATGTATTAATTATATCAACAGAACTTTTTATTTGTAAATTCAGATTATCTTGATAGGCCGTTAGACCCGAATAAACCGAAGTTGCTTTCTCTAAAAATTCAGATGCTCTCTGAACTAGTAACCCTTGGTTTGTAGCACTAGTAGGATTATTAGCCAATTCTTGCACTGATGTCCATAAATTACCTAAAGAATCTGAAAAAGAGGAGCCATCCAACTCTCCCAACAGATTTTCCACTTCACTCATGGTATTATACGATACTTCATAGAAAGCGCTCCTACCCGATTCTTTACGGTAGGTTTGATCTAAAAAAGCATCTCTTACTTGTCTTACTTTGGAATATTCCACGCCCAGACCGAGCTGCTGATTAGAAACAGAAGACGCGTTAACTGATATTGTATTATATTCTCTGGTCCCCAGGAGTACTTGTTGACGTACGTATCCTGTGGTACTCATATTAGACATGTTATGTGCTGTAGCATTTAGTGCATTCTGGCTTGCTTGCAACCCAGATGCTCCGATATATAAATTACCCATTAATGGCATAATATCACCTCAAGTATGGACTTATTGTTTTGCATCAAAACCACCCTTATTATTTCCAAGTGAGGAACCCACATTAATGGCCCCTTTATTATAATTAGCTGATTCCGGTGCAGTATTCATCGCTTGAATCACATTTAAATCAAACTCAATCATTTCAAGTGAATTCATGATTAACTGTTTGTTTTGCTCATTCACCCTTACCATATTCTTTATAGTAAATTGAAGTTTGTCATGTACTAGAGCCAATTTTTTCTTTTCCACTGGCCTACTTTCAAGCATTTGAATGATGTTGCTTAGTTTCAAAGTCAAAACATCCTTGTTTATTACGCTGGCAATATCATTTATAATTTCTTCTCTTGTTTTCTCTAAATGATTAATGTGACTGACAACGATTTGTTCCTCATCCGTGATTTTCTCTAGCTCTGCTAGATCCCCTTTTACAATAATCGGGGTTTTTCTTGTAGATAATGCCAATAAGATCTCATATTCCGAATTCTCTTTATCCAAAACATCAATCAAATTCTCCATTAAACTGGCCATTGGCATTACCTCATTTCATTATACTTTTCTATTACTTTTTCAGCAAAACTCTGGCTGCTTACATTGTAAGTACCACCTTGTATGCTTGCTTTAATGGGAGCCATAATTTCTTCTCTTACATCAGGGCTATTAGCAACTGCTTGCTTTGCTGTCTGGAAATCCTTTCCCAAACTAGAAATTTGAATCTGATCTGCAAAACTTGTAGCACTTGTTCCTTGATTTTTGCTTGTGTTTTTTGTTTTATAAGCTTGTTGTACTTGGGTATATGCTTCTATACGCATAATAGTTCCTCCTGACCTGAAATGTTTTTCTTCATAATGTGTATCGGACTATTCTGCTTATACTTTATACTTAAGAGGAAAGTTTTCAAAAAATGGCCCATGACTACTTTTAGGAATTATTTGATTTGTAATTTTTTATTTATTCAATCTCATAGGACCAGGTGTTGATACCACCCATTTCTTTGATGTTGGTATATCCTAAATCCGCTAATTTTGCAGCTGCCTGTTTACTACGATTGCCACTCCTGCAATATACGAAAATTAGCTGATCTTTATCTGGCAAAGAGTCCGTTACCGTTTCGTCTATTGTTTCATTTGGAATACAGATGGCATTTTTTATATGTCCACCTGCATATTCATCTTTGGTACGAACATCTAGGATAATGTAACCGTCTTCGGTATCCATAATCTCTTTTGCAGCTTCCTGGGTAATCTGCTCATAGCTGTTCTTCGTCAACTCTTCTGATTTCATATTATTACTTGTGCATCCCGTTATCCAAGTCACACCTGAAATGGTTATGCCTATTAAATATATTCTCTTTAGAATCTTCATTCGTTTGCCTCCTAGTCGCTAGTATATGTCTTGTTTAAAATGATTCTAACACCTATTAATACAAAAAATGGAACCAGTTGACTTAAACCCAAATAGAATATGATTTTTAAAATCATGGTTTCTGGAAACAGCCAGATCAAACGATCTGTTGCAGGATTTAATATCCAAAAATTATCTTGAAAGATTAGCTTGTGTAAATTATTAATAACTTTTGTACTATTTATAAAATAGGAAAATCCCAAAGTTAAAAATGTCAAAAACATCAGTCCAAACATGATGAAATATGTTTTAAAAACTATGTGCAACTTTTTTTTATATACAAGCCACGAAAAAGAAATCATTGCTAATGAGAAATGTACAAAAGTGTAGACCTTGAATACCTTTAGTATATCTCTAATATTTGTCACATGTTTTATTTCTCCTGCATGAAAGAACTCATCCCTTCCTCCATTAAAGTTTACTAAAAGATGTAAATTATCCCTTTCGCTTCTTAAAAATTGAAATAACTTTTTTACTGCACCTGTAATCTGTTCCTCACTAAGATTTAAATGAATGGGCAACTGATAATGAATTATGACACCCTCGAAAAAAGAGGGTGTCATAATAAAATAATATGATACAAGATAGAGCGGTAAGATAATCATTACCATGGAAAATAAGATTCCTGCTATTTTATCTCTATAAGTCATTAGAATAAATTTCCCATGATACCTGGAATACCTCCACTCATGATATCTTTCAAAGCAGAAGGTAAATATAAACCATATGATTTTGAAATAATAAATACTTCAATTACAACAAATAATATAATAAATACAAAGAATAAGTAAATCAATTTATTTTTTGAATAGTCTGTTCTATTGGAAAATACGACTATTAAACTTACCATTGATAGAAGTGATGCCAAACAAAATACTCCAATTCCAAATGCCGGATTTAATAACACTAAAATAATTGAAAGTGCAATCACAGGTGTGGCACTTGTACTTTTTAAAGCTGCTGCTGCAATGGCATCATCAAAGGTTACTTGCTTTTTGATTAATTTTAAAGATACCATAAATAAAAGGATGAAAACAGAAGACATAAGCAATGATAACAGCAGTGTCACAAAAAAGGCTTTGCTATTGGAAAATTTATATTCTTTAAGTAAAACACCACCTATTCCCATCAAATGATTAATTTTTGAAATAATACATACTACAAAAATCGAAGATAATATTGCTTGAAAAAGAATAAATATCATTGAATTTAATCTATCCTTTTTATCTAAAAAGATGTTTCCGTTTGTCACTGGCGCTACAATAATACCCATAAATTCTGCCCAAGTTTCTTTCACCTTTTCTACATTATCCCCAGTGATAATAGGATTTACTGTATCTTGAGAATTACTTGTACTCTCATTTTTTTCTGCTTCTGTTGTTTTTACTTCCGCTGTCTGCCTTGCTGTAATGGAACCTGCACATTCACATAATTCATTTACACTTAGTTGTTTACCACAGTACTTACAAAACATATTATTTATCTCCTTATTTGTTGAAATTTGTGATTCATTTTTATGACCACAATTTTGGCAGAAGAGTGCATCCTCTTCGATAATAAAGTTTCCACAAGCCTCACAATACATCTTTGTATTTTTTTTATTTTCTTCTGTCATTCCCAGTTGTGTGATCTTTTGAGCTTTTTTATTTCTATTTATTTGAACTATCTTGATTATTCCTTTCAAGACATTTGTTTTAAGGAGTAATAAAAATAAAGAAACCACTCCAGCTCCTACGCTGATCCAAAATAAAATTGCAATAATATCAATCGTTGTACCTGCATACGTTACATTCAATTTGGGGGATTCCATAATTGCTACTAATTTCCCCCCCTTTATAAGGTTTTCTTCCTGTGGTAAATTACTATATTCCATTTTTTGAAGCATACCAAAATTTGCGGAATAAGTAATTATGAAATTTACATCCGTTTGGTTTAAGACTTTGGAATAATCTAGATATTCTCTAAATGCTTCCTGTTTTTTAACTTTGAAAAATTTAGTATCACAGGCATATGTAATTTCACCTTTATCTCCAAATAATTGTAAATTACTCTCTTCAATTGATTTAGATGTTCCTTTTTGTTTGATTTGAATTAGAAGTTTACCCTCTTTATTCTCATCGCTTGCAATGTTAACTTCTGCTTTTTCTAATTTTTCTTCTATTACTTCTTGTGTTTCCTCTGCATCATTCCAAATGCCAGCTCGTTCTTCAAATCTTGCAATAATCTCTGCCGTTTCATCTTCTGTGGGTGTTTTATCTAAAATAAATTCAGTTTCTTTAGTCCACTTATTCCCCACCATGCTTTTATTTGTATTAACTTCCATGGCTGCAACTTTATATTCCTTTATTGCGACAAATAGAAAACTTAGTTTATTACCATTATAATAATTATCAAATACCACCATATAGCCTGGAAATTCATCGGAATCGTAATATGCGTAATTTTTGTAATAATTATTGAATTCGCCAAAATATTCCATCCCTTCATCCACTTTAATCAGGTATTGACTATGGGTTCCCGTACCTCCATCAACCATATAATTGGTAAACATGATATTTTCTTGTAAGGCACTTCCAAAGGCAAAAGGGTTTAAACTTTCAGATATATCATGTTCCTCTACAAGCACATTTTCTTTGCCAAAAATTGAGATATTATAGTTTCTCAAAGCTTCTAAGGTTACATTTTCTTTTGTAATGATATATCGAACTCCAAAGTCTGTTGTTTCAACACTTTTTGTAGCTCCCTCTGGTAATACAGATTCAAAAAATGCAGCAATCTCAGTTTCTTTTTTATCAATGGATGCTTTTGGAATTTCGAAAACAGTTGTTCTTGTATAATTGTCAATTCCTTTTATTTCTGTTAAGAAATGTATTCCCTCAATGTCAATATAATCAATTTTATCTACGTAGATTGTGGAAGATGAGCTAATGCTTAGATCATTATAAATCACATTTGTTTCCCCATCTGAAAAGATCATATCAACATTTGAAGATGATACATAACCATCTTCCACAAGTCCAAGGCTAAGCCATTGAACTAAATCTGAAGACTTAAAATCCTCATCAACAAAAATTCCATTTACCCATACGCTGTCTGGGGATGATATTTTTATTTCTTTTTCATTTCCCAAAATATTTTTGATTTTTTCCTTATATTCATCAACATTGTTAAATTTAATGTTGAAAGAAAAACTTTTTGTTCCATTATCTTCCGCAAAGTCCCATTCCATTTCCTTTGGACATTTATTTTCCACCAAAGTTAGAAGATTTTCAATGGTACCAGTAAAATATTCATCAAACACCGATTGCACAATATCAATCTGTATGATTCTCTCTCCTGACATATCCTTATTAACTGTCAGAACCGTATTGATTTTGGAACCAGCACTACATCCAACAAGGGTAGCAACCAACATTATCTGAATCAATAAAACAATAACAATTTTAGCTATCTTTTTCATTAAAAACTCCTTATTTCATTTTTAGTATTCAAAATAATATTTATCCTCAATAAGCACTAAATCCACAGTCTCACTACTTACACTGGTACATATTCCATTTTTATTTTTTAATGCAAATAAAATCACCCTGGCACTTTGATCATCTTTTGAATAAATTTGATACATTAGATTGATATCATCGGTTCCTTCTGTAGTATATTTCCCAAAGATATCTGAAATCTGCAATTTTGACTTTCCTAGTTCATTTAAAAACTTTATACTTCTCTCCAAATTATCCTGTGCCTCTGGAGTATAACTTTTCATAATTCCTTTGATATCATTTTTATTAATGCTTCTTACATAATTATCAACTGTTTTGATTGATGGATATCTTATACTCCCTAAAAAAGCAAATCCCACTGCAAAAACAATACACAATAACAAAGCCCAAAACGTCTTTTGTTTTAAAACCATAACTTTCCTCCCCTTAAACAAATCATAAAAAATGCAAAGCTTCATTTTGATGGGTGATTGTTTAAGATACCCACTATTTTGGTTTCCTTTGCTTTGCGTACTAATCTTTCCTATTATTTGTAATTATTTGTAATTATTTGTAAATATTTGTAATTATTTGTAAATATTTAATATTTTATCATACATTTATGTACTATTCAATCTCAAATCTCCTTCCACCTCTGAAAGGTGAATTAAATTTTCTTTTAGCAGACACCACTTCATCTCGAATGATGTATGCTTTACTGACTGCTTATGAAAACTTTTCCACATATAAATTATAATAACCACCCTCAAAGGGTAGTTTGAGGGTGGTTTTAAAAGAATTTTATTGTTCTTTATTTAGGAGAAAAATAGCTTTTCCATTGTCTATTTTTCTGCCTCTATTGTTATTTGATAATGATAATAACCTTTTTTAATGCGATATTCTGAAAATATTGTCTTAGACCAGCCATTACTACCACCTAAACCCGCATGGGCATAATCAACATTCATATATATATTACCATCTCTTTGGATCTCATCCTCATAATTAGCACTATCGCATGATGCAATAGAATAATCATGAATATCGAAGTGAAAAGGTACTGCTCCAGTAACACGTATCCCTTGACCTGATTCGTCCTTTACGACTAGGTACCTGACATCCTCTTTCCCCCCACATTCAACTGGCTTAATATAAGGAGTATATTGCTCTACAACAGTGCTTTTGTACAATCCTATGTGTGCTGCTTCCTTTCTGTCACTATAATTTTCCCAGGGTCCTCTTCCATACCATTTTATTAATTCTTTATTATTCGGTAACACAAAGGATAATCCGATCCTTGGGATGGTTTCGCTGGCACAATTATTTATCACTGTTTTATTTATCTCTATACCATTGCTACCGACCCTATATTGAGTTGCAACAATTAGTTTTTCATTATTATAGGAAACGCTAGTTAATATATGAATTTGAGTATCTGCTACTATGGTTTTCACTTCTTTTACATTAATTCTAAGCTTATTTAGCCCTTCTTCTATCCAACCACCCAAATAATTAAAACTTGGATGCTTCGTTCCTTCATCAATTCCAGTTGCAGCCCTATAAAAGTTATCACAACCACCCGTAAATGAGTTTACACCATTTAAAATCACCTTAGTGAAACTACAGGTGGATTTATCAAAAAGGATTTCACATTTATTTCCTACTATTAAAATCTTATCATCAGTTTCCTCCATAGTTAAATTATCACAACCTAAATTGCTCTTTTGACTTTCTAACAAAGATTCTTCTATAGGAAATTGGTATCTGTAAATTTCATCTCCTGCATGTTCATAAGCACAATCCTCTTTCAGAACCACTTTTAGGTTTATGAATGCTTCCCCATAAACTTTTTCAGGAGAATAGATCACTTCAATTTTCTCTGAAGTTTCTGGAAGAGTAAAGTATTGCTTTAGCTCTCCGCCTTCCACTATATTTCCATCACATTGCAGTTCCCATAAAATTTTCAAATGACTTAGATCTTTAAATAGATATTTATTCTTGATATAGCATTCACTTTGATCCATAAATGGCTGTCTGGCTATATGGGTTATTTCAACTGGTGCTTGGCAGTTTCTAATCTCATAAGCTGCTGGTTTCCAGCCAAGATCTGGGAACACAACTCCATTCAAGCACATATCTTCTACAGAATCCTTGACCTCTTCACCAAATGCTCCTGCATATACATATCTGGTTGTTCCATCTTCTTTCTTCTGTACTAATGCTTTGTCTTGGAAATCCCATATATATCCACCCTGAAAACGGGGATACTTCTCTACCAAATCCCAATATACCCCAAAGTTACCATTGCTATTACTTTTCGCATATGCGTACTCACACATAATAAAAGGTCGTAAATCAGAAGAGTCTGCCATCTTCTTTTCTACCCAATCCTTTGATGGATACATGGATGCAATAATATCAGAGATATTGCTTCCAGGATCATTAGATTCATATTGTACGTATCTTGACTTATCATATTCTTTTATCCAGCCATACATTGCAGCATGATTTGCCCCGGCACCTGCCTCATTACCAAGAGACCATATAATAACAGATGGATGATTTTTATTCCTTATTACCATTCTTAAGGCTCGTTCCATATAGGCAGCTGTCCATTCTGGAGATGCACTAAGTTGTCCACCGTATTCATGAGTCTCAATATTAGCCTCATCCACTAGGTACAAACCCATTTCATCACACAAATCGTACCATCTACTTGTATGGGGATAATGACTGTGTCTTACCGAATTAAAATTCATTCGCTTCATATTAATAATTTGTTGCTTCATATATTCCTCTGATACATATCTTCCAGTTTCAGGACAAAACTCATGCAAATTCACACCACGTACAATCAACCTTTTTCCGTTGATACATAAAACACCATCCTTACGAATTTCAATATTACGAAAACCTACTCTTGTACTTTCTATATCGGTTATATTACCCGTACTATCTACGGTTTCCATAACTAAAGTATATAAATAGGGGTCTTCTGATGACCACAATTTTGGCTTCTTTATAGTAGTTGATGCAGATGCTATAAACTTTGCTTCAAGATAAACACCACATTGAAAATAAGGCAAGCTCTGAAACTCTGACACAAGCTTTCTATTTGCATCATAAAGACTTAGATTGACATGGTATTCGCCATAACCTTTTACTACATTATTTGGCCACAGCATAACCTTAAGCTCAGCCTTTTCGTAATTATCGCCTTTAAATATTGTATCCACCTTGTAGTCAAAAACACGTTGTTTATTCTTAGCGTAAACTCTTACATCGCGATTTACTCCCGATAAATGCCAATAATCCTGGTCCTCCAAGTAGGTCCCGTCACAATATTGCAATACCTTTATAGCTAGTTCATTATTTCCGATTCTAATTGCATCTGTGATGTCAAAGACTGCTGCCAGCTTACTATCTTGGGAGTATCCTATTTCGATGCCATTAACCCATATATAAAAACAAGATTCAACGCCACCAAACTCAACAAATACATCCTTTCCTTCATAATATTCTGGTACTTCAAAGGTGGTTTGATAACAGCCTGTCATATTTCTTTCTGGTACATAGGGTGCATTTAATTCAACATGTCCTTCTGCAACTTCAATTTCAAAATGTGAATTGGCACCTTCTCTTTTAAATGGATAAATGATATTGGTATAAACCGGTTTTGCATGACCATGTAGTTCCCAATTTGACGGAACTGGTATTAAACCCCAATCAGAATCCTTATAGTTTGTTTTTTCAAAGCCTTCTGGTGCCTCTAAAGGATTTGCGTGTAGCTTGAATTTCCAGAAGCCATTTAAACTTTGAACATATTTTGAAATTGATTTATTATTTGTAAGAGCTTGTTCTACTGTTTCATATGCACCATAGGGGGAATGCATCGGATATCTGTTAACTTGTGTAATATGTTGGTTTTCCCATTGCAACTTCATATAGTTAGTCTCCTTATTTTGGTAATGAGTGGTTAAATGCTATTATCTAAATTTTTACATATTTTATTATACTAAATATTTAATGAATAATATATGCTTTGCAACAGATATATTATATCAAATCGCTGGTCGCATCAAAAATGGCACCTTTCTAAATTTCTTTAGAAAGATGCCCTGAAATAGTGATTTCTTATTAAAGGAAACTTCCTTTGCTAACTAAAATCCAGTGTCTTTCGTGTTATCTGGTAAACTGCGATATAAACTTCCATGCATTCTCGCAAGTATGATGTCTGCACTCATGTCCCTGACCACTAACATTTGCAAATGCGGTTCGACAAACACCATCTTCGCTGTCAAAGAAATGAATGGTCAGATAGCTTTTTCTGGACTCATCATAAAGCTTCTCGACGCGATCACCAGAACATCCCCATATAGGATCTGCCCAATTTTCCTTATCGTCGTAGCTTAAGTCAAATCTAGTCTTGCACTTATTGACCTCTGCAGCATACTGTATCCTTTCAAGACTTGATTCAGCTTGGAAAGGTAATTCTGGCAAATGTGAATCTTCGCCACCCGAATAGAAAATTGGAACAGGAACAGTCCTATTCAGTTTGTCACTGAGGTGTAGACTAAATTGATTCTTCTTCATGGGAAACAGTGCACTTGCAGGGGCAAGACCTGCAAAAATTAAAGGATACTCCTGATACAAATCCCACGATTTTCCACTACCCATGGAAAATCCAGTTGCATAAATACGATGCTCATCTATATTGTAGCGTTTCTTAAGATTCTCAATTACTTCTACAACTTCTGTGGCTGTTACATTCAGATGATTTTCAAGTGAAACAAATAAAAAGTTATATTTATGTGCGATTTTATACCATTCTGAAACAAATGTCAGGAACATCGAGGAATCGCCGCCACCATGAAATCCCATAAGTAGTTGGACTGGTCCTTTATCGAATATATCATTATTGTAGTATGCAAAATAGCCGACTTTATGCTCTGCTGTATCCTTAAATGCACCTCTGTTGTCAGGTGAAGTCTTAACAAGTACGCTACCAACTTCCTCTGTCATATTCATAGATTCAAAATCAGGCTCCATCTCCATATTGCCACACCACATTTTAAACTTGCGCACAAAAGATTTGAAATCAGCCCTATAGTCAGGCTCCAACTTAATTAGCAGATTCGTACAATCCTTAAAGGCTTCATTTATTTCCTTAGAATTGCCAACACTCAATATACCTATATCCTTACGCTCTGGTGCAGGAATAACACTCAGATTCTGCATGGAACACATAGCAGGAGTAATTTCACCAGGACCCCAGAGATACTCCCCATTTATTGTTTTTAGTAGATTCTTGGCAACATAATCTGCCGACTCGCCAAAACTATAAATATCTGCTCTGAATATTGCACCCCTTGCAAAATAACCCATAAACTTCTGTGTAAAAAAATTATGTATTTCTGCAATTCCATCTGCATAGCAGGGATCCATTTTGACTTCTGCTATAACGGATGCATATAGCTCCTCTGTTGCATTCTTCCATCCACCTTCATCAGACGGATAAATAAAAAGGACGCTTGAATCCACTGCAGCCGCAATACTGCTAAGTCCGCTCTTCTTGGCAAAATCTATTGCCTCATCCCTGCTCTGCCTATTTTCTTCAAAGACCAGCAGTAATGGAGCCCGAAAGCTATAATTATTTGTCTGCCCATCAATATCATTTGCAGGTACGTACGTCTTAAGAAAAAATTTCTCGTATTCATTTTCCCAATATCTTCCACCCCCAGCCAATATGCTGACAGATGGTCTTTTCATCATTCCCATATAATACCCCCATACTAATTTATTATAATACACTTACATTATCCTGATATTGGACCGCGGCGATTTCCAATCATCAAAAATAACTTATCAATCAAATTTTCACTCTTTCTTGAAGTATTGTCAAGGGTTTTGGGTAATGTTAATAATCCCAATCGGAAACTGCGT
>DATESN010000014.1:0-14042 GCA_035270785.1 Lachnospiraceae bacterium
ATCATTGCCAGGCATTTCGACAAGGAACACCCGCACATCCATCTTGTCTTTAATCGGGTTGACAATAACGGCAAGACCATATCCGACAGTAACGACCGTTACCGGAGCGAGAAGATCTGCAAGGAATTGACGCACAAGTACGGATTATACTATTCCACGGGCAAGGAGAATGTGAAGCAACACCGCCTGCGTGAGCCGGACAAGACCAGATACGAGATATACGAAGCCCTTAAAACTTCCGTCCCGAGGTGCAGGGACTGGAAACAATTGATAAGAGAACTTGAAAGATCAGGAATCAGGACGGAATTCAAGACCAAAGGCAATACCACCACCGTGGAGGGAGTAAAATTCAGAAAGGGAGGGTACACGTTCAACGGCTCGAAAGTGGACAGGATGTTCAGTTACTCGAAAATCGACTACCAATTAAAACAGAACGTCCGACAGTCCATGCGGCAGGATCAGGCACAATCGATATCGGCAACGGTACACAACAGTACAGAATCCATAGTATCGGGATTGGGAGGACTGTTCGACATCCGGCCTGCAAGCGGGCATGATGACGATCAGGCATACCTGTACCAGCAACCGAAAAAAAAGAAGAAACGCAGGTACGGCCGGCAGATGTAGTCTACATAATGCAGTCAATATCTCAATAAGTCATGGCATCATGATCTCATTAAATAGTACTTCAATGCATAAATGCAAGGGTGCAATAAAATATCAAGGTAATAACACAATAACACATTAAAGAAATGAAGAATAAAGACGTAAACGAGATATACACGCTTTTCGAGGAAATCAGGGAGATTGTAAAGGCAGGGAACAGTAATAGCGCTCCCACCCAACCCGAAATACTCGGCTTGTCGGCCATCGACGAGTTATCCGGTAAACTGGATGAAGCCATCAGAGAAATCCGCAAACCGGTTAGGACTGAATACCACCATATTTTCAGTATCGCTTCCAGTAAGGTATTTTACGGGATGATCGGGTTATGTATCATGTGCCTAATTTTATTTTTCATCGTATTCTACCAGCAGAAAGAAATCACTACCTGCAAGGACAACGATTTAAAGTACCGTTACGTCCAGATGCAGGGAGAAATCACCCCTGCAGGTGTAAACGATCTCGACAGTATTTTCGAGAACCGGAGGGATAGCGTGAGAATGATCCGTAAACTGGTGAAACAGCACGAAAAAGCAGTTATCGAAAAAACCAGAAGGTTGGAAAGGGCAAGGCTGAAAGAACTGGAAGCAGAGCAGTTGAGACAGGATGTGGAAAATTTCAAACACAAAAAATAAATTTCACAGCGATCAAAAAACACACTTTTGTGTGTTGTGTACACTATTTTTCTTCACGACCTTTGTTGCAAAAATAAGACAATATGGAAGAAAGATACAGTAGGAACCGAATTTATGTCCGCCCGGAAGAACAGCAACTCCTCAAGCATTTCCGCATCCTGCTGGGTGGTGCAGGTATCGGCAGTATTATAGCCGAGTGCGCATTGCGGTTCGGATTTGAAACCATTACCATCGTGGATGGCGACGTGGTGGAAGAATCAAACCTCAACCGCCAGAATTACCGGATGCAGGATATAGGTAAACCCAAAGCCGAAGCTTTGAAAGAGCATTTATTGAGTATCAATCCAAATGCTGACATTACGGCAATAAATACATTCATCGATGCCGGCAATGTGGAAGAACTGGTTAAAGAACAAGATGTTGCCATAAACGCATTGGATTTCCAGTCGGATATCCCGTTTGTTTTTGATGAATGGTGCCAGAAGTATAATGTCCCGGTCATACACCCCTATAATCTCGGTTGGGGCGGATTGGCATTTGTGGTGGAGCCTACAGGCCCGCAACTGAAAGACTTTACCGATAAATGGGAGAACTTTGAAGTACAGCTTATAGAGCGCATTGTGAATTACTTTAAACTCTGGGTACAACCCAAGCCGTGGATTGAAAAAATCATCACCCAATACAAAAATGAAAAAAGTATACTTCCGCCACCGCAACTTCCTATCGCTTCGTGGATAGCCGCCGGATTGTGCACCAACCTGTTGTTTTGCATTGCCACGGGGCAAAAGACAAAACGCTATCCAAAATTTTATCTGTCATCCATTATAGATGACAGGAATTAAACAGGGGAGACAAGTAAAGGTATTGTAAAGCTTCGAGCTCCACTTTGAATTATACTATATCAGCCTGTGGTGAATGGCAAAACCAAGGGCTTCGGTTATGTTACCCACGTTTAATTTCTCAAACAGTAACCGTTTATACCCCTTGATGGTATCGACCGACTTATGGATCTGTTCAGAAATTTCGTTCATCGTGCAGCCTTGTGCGGATAACCGGAGCACCTCTTTTTCATAATCCTTCAGTTCTACACCCGCATATTTGACCCATTTTTTATTTTCCGGATGATACCTCCAGCGCGAATTACAACCCTGACGGGAAATCTCGATATTACCGGCTTTCGTCTGTGAGGAGAGGGATACCGAGCATAACGCCAACCATATCCTGCCGTCCCTTGTCAAATGTAGCGGTGTGATTTCATGGTGGACAAGCATAGCCTTGCCTGACGGTTGTTTCATATGGAAATCGTAACCAAGCGTATATTCCAGCCGGTTCACAGGCGGAACAGACTCCGAGAACAAAAAACCTGCCCGGTTGATTTCCAGTAGAAGTGGCAGGTCTGCATCCGTCACACGTTCAAGATAAAAATCGTATCCCATATCCCTGACCTTTCCGGCAGGCATACCACAAAGGAATAAAGGGTTTTCAGACACATACAGGAAGTTTTTCCTGAAATAGTCAATGACGTAAATACTTACATAAGTAGTTCGTGAGAACGCATCCAAAAACTGAATATACCTTTCCATGGGTGCATAGTCCTCATCAGGGACAAAAAGAATTTCATTCTCCTGAATGAAAAAATCCTCTTTTTTAGCCATACAACACTCCTTTTAATAAAAACAGACGGATCTTACATCCGGAACTTAAGAAACACACTTTTGTGTCATTCCCTTTTGCCCCGACAACTGTACTTTTGTGTCCGTAAATATAAAAAAATAAATCTAAATAATGGATAAATTCATTACATTTTACGACAAATATACCATCTGGCAATTGTCGGAGGATAGTTTGCATGAACTTGCCGGATTTGTGGTGCGGGAAAACTACAAGCATCATTCCAATAGCCGGCCCAATATTCATTTCGATGCAGAAGTCGAAGCAGTATATCGGGAAGAAGTGCGTTATTTTAACCATTCACGGATATTTGTAGCAAAAAATAGTGAGAATAACATTATAGGAGCCATCCGCCTGATGCTGTGGGATGGGAGAGAAACACTGCCCATACAGTCTTTATTCGGCATTCAATGCCTAAACGATATTTCACCCGATGATAGTTGTTCTGCAATTTGGCATATAGGACGATTGGCAGTCAATACCGATATCGGCCGTCATGGATTGTTACTGTTCAAATCGCTGTTGCTCTATGCCATGTACCCGATTTGCAACAGAAAGAAAGGGATTGTGTTTGCAGAATGTGATAGCAAACTGCTGCGAACAATGAAACTAATGGGTATTCGGGTGCATAGCCTTGGCAATGGGATCGAATACCTCGGTTCGGAAACGATCCCCGTTTATTCCACATATGATGACCTTGTCGGTTTTTTTCGTGAGAACCAATCTTTCTACGGTATCAATCAAGCCAGTGTAGTTGCTTGAAATACAATTGTAAGGAACAACCAAGTGTCATTACGACGGCTTTTTTGGATCAGAATTGAAAAATATTCCGTAAAACCAAATGTTTTTTGCCCAAAGGAAAAAACACACAAAAGTGTGTATTTCGATAGTGTATGCCAAAAACACACTTTTGTGTATAGTAAATGGAAAAACAAGGGTATAATTTTGCATCAGTAAAGCAAAAAAATGAATTAATCAACAGATTTTTATAGTGCGCAATATGGAAAGAAGGTTGTTAAGATAGTTCATTGACAAATATTTATTCATACCCTGAGTACTTGAATACAATATGTACGGTATGGGGACAAAAAAATTACAATTATGAGAACAATTCTTTTTACATTGCTGGCATTAACATGCATGCTACTATCCTCTTGTAATAATGAGTTGGATGAACAACAAGTAGCGATCACCGATGAAACTAATACAGTTTTTAGGCAATCGGATGGAATTCTTATGTTTGATAATGAAGCAGCATTTTTAGAAGCTGTCGAAAAAGTGAGAAATAATGAAGTTGGAACTGCCTCTTTTACCCGTTCTGCTTCCGGGGAAGAATTTATTTCTTTATTTAGAGAATTTGATCAGGCTATGACTGAAGCAGACGATTATTACCAACGTGAGGGAGGATATGAAGAATTTAAGGTGAAATTCCCCAATCTGTATTATCCTGAATACGAAGAAGATTATGCAGCGTTCCTGCCAGTAAGTGACGAGGCTATTGCAAAGCTATTAAATCAGCAAGGTAAAGTTATAATAGCTGGAAAAGAGATAGATATGCGTGATGTTTTTTCTTATGAAAAAATTCAAGAATTAGGATTAGGTATGCCCGAAAATGTAAATGTTGATGTAGAGGAAAATCCCAATACTCGCGCATTTACAGATATAAAGTATCTTACCTTGGATAAAGAAAATATGAATAAAAAAAGAAAAGCTTGGATTACTTTGAGAGGAATTGAGGTTAGTGATAAAAATTCAAAAGACGGGTCTAAAGTTAAACTAGGAAGAGTTGATTTATGTTTTAGGAAGAAAGGGGCTGTTCATTGGTATAATGGGAAAATGACATCAAGGGGTTATTGGTATTCAACAAATGGCGTTCGAACCCCCATAACAAGTCAAGGTCTAAAAGAACTTGAATATTCCCCCCATAAATATTATGTTTCTGCATCCAGGTATTATCAAACTATAAAGCCATCAGAAGTTGATAAAATTAAATTGGAATTCGCATGCGGAGAAGATTATCCTAAATACTCTTTTACAGGAATTTATACTGTAGATATAAATCATTTAATGTCACTAGATAACGGTACGGGTTTTGGGGAAGACCTTGCAAGTTTTTTGGTTAATTGGGGCCTGTGGTTAATACCTGTAGCAGTAACCATTATTTTATTATAAATATAAAAAAAAGGATTATGTTTTCGATTTTAAGGACATCATTATTTGTGTTATTTGTTTTCGCATGCACATACATGAACGGCCAGAACTTAGAAAAGATGGAATTTTTTTTTGAAGCAGGTTCCGCAAAGGGGATAAATGACGTTTTTAGTTATAACTTCCAGTTTTCTCCAGGATATAAATTAACAGAAAATTTCACATTAGGAGTAGGAATTGGATTTGTAGACTATAATAATAGAACGGATTTAAAAAATGAATTAATAGATAATCATTATTTTCAAACAGGCTGGCATAATGCGTGGAAGCCTTATCTACATGGAAAATATAGTATTTCGTCAAATCATCGGGTAAACCCCTTCATTAAGGTTGACATTGGCTATGCATTCTTTTCCCATAAGAAAAAACTTTCTTATGTAGATGAAATTGAAAACGATTATGTTACTATACCGTTTGATATAAAGGGGGGGATTAACTCTACTATCAATTTAGGCATTTTAAAACATTCAAATCATTTTGGAGAGGCATTAACTGTATCCGTGTTTTATCTTTTTCAGCCTGTAACATATAAATATATGTCGAACTCTGTAAGGAAAAACATATCTTCCATTGGATTTAATGTAGGTGTTATTTTTTAGTCTCCTGCGATTGTATCGCATGGATGAGCATGAGCCATATGAATGTGAAATATACGTTCTCCTCACGTGGTAAGATCGCTCCTTACGTCAAAGGCCGGGTAGGACATGGGATTCTCTTATCCACTTGCGGGAGAAGCTCGTATATTGTTAGCTGTTTCTTATCATTATCAGCGGTTAACAAATAGATACCTGGAGCATCCATGAGAATATAGCCGGTTGCAAGACAATTCCTCCGTAGGATTAAACGTCGATATTCTTTTTTAAGACAAATGTCTATTGAAATAGTAGCACTATCATTTCAGCATGCTGCCTTTTAAAAATTTTATGGAAATGAAATTGATTAAGTACTTTTATTTGACAGCTATATTGTCCCTGCTAGTAAGTTTGGGGTCAAATATTACTTTTAGAATATATTTGATTCCAAGCCAATTTCTCTTTCAGAATTACCCGCAGGAGTTTTGTTCTTACATTCAACAATGATCACGGCACTATGTGGGGGGAATTTGAAATTAATTGATAAGGTAGAGTTGAGACTTTAACTAAAGTTTCTTTGTAAACTCTAAATGACAATATTGGATAAATACTCTATCCTCTTCTCAATGGCAGCAAGCTTGTGGCTGAAATAAGACAAGCAATAAAAGCAATTATTAATTTCGTCGTGAATGCGTAGGGACATAACACAATTTTACAAAATGAAAAAGTTTAATGTATTCATGCTTGTAGCATGTTTTGTTGTTTTTCAGTTTTTGTCTTCATGCAATAAAAGTGAAGATAATTTTGAGAATGAAATTTTGGTTAAACAGACAGAATCTGTTTCTGAGATCAATGCTTTTAGTAGTAAGGAAGAATTAAAAAATGCGATAAACAATACAGGTTATACTCGATCGGCATCTTCTGTTTCAGCATTTGACTCTGATATTTCCGAGGTACTCGTTCCAAATGAAAATTTCAGAAAATTATTGAATGAAAAAGGACAAATTATCGTAGATGATACCTTATATATGATTACAAGACAGGGTACACTATTTACCCATATGTCAAATCAAACAGTTGTTGACACGCTTTCTGATTTTTCAGTTTTTGAGCAAGTTTCTACCGATTTAAAAAAATTCAATGAAATATTTCTTTTTGATACTTTCAAAGATTTGTCAGAAGAAGATTTTTATGAAGAACCGGATGGAGATGAAGAGGATATTTCATCTATCTCTACACGTGCAACCGCATATAATCTACAAAGAGATCCTGTAGATATAAAGAATTTTCCTGTTATGTCAACAGAACCGTATACTTTGGTTGGGAAAGGACTTGCAGGTTTATTCGGAAATAACAGTGCTCACAAAATAGATATTCAACATAAAAGAAGATTGAGTGCTTCTTTATATAGTTATAATTATTTGGTCTATAGTGAAACAGGATTAAAAGCGGCTGTAATAAGAAGACGATCGTTGCTTCATAACTGGACTAAAGAAGCAAGTTGGGGGCCTGGAACAGTTATGGGATGGGAACATATTCATTTTGTATATGATAAGTTAGATATACCTGACATGCCTGATTTACATGATCAGACTAAGAGAATGACCTACGGCAAATTCATGGGAAATTTAGCTAAAGTCTCTACATTGTATAAATTTGACAAGAAAGTCTCGGATGGTAATATTATTACCATACCTATTATTTTAGGAAAAGAGATTGAAGTTAATTCACTTGATATTGCAAATGCAGGTATAGACTTAATGACAAAAGCAGGATTAGATTATCTGAAAAAATTAGGAGACCCCTATCTTACTCAAGCTCTTGAGCAAAGAGAAGCGGCGATTAACAAGAGTATATGGAATACAAATCCTTTTCAAAAAGTACCGATTCCGGGTATTTCAATACATATTATAGATTTGAAGAAAAAGCAGATGCATGTTTTTATTGGTTCCGATAAAATTTGGAAACCCGGGCCAAGCCAAGTGAAAGTTTTTGATAGTGGTGTTGTATTTGAAGTTGAATACAATTCAAATTTAGGACTGGTTGGAAGTGCCCTTAAAACTTTAGCAAAAAATGTCAAGAATAAAGCTCCTAATGTGGAATCTGCATTTGTTTACGCATATACAACAACTGATTCCGGCGGTGAAGTAAAAGGTATGATTCTTAAAAAGACAAAAGACAAGTAATAGAATCATAGTAAAATATTATATTTAAATTTTATATCCGGCGTGAGTGTTTATTTGCTTGCGCCGGATTAAAAGTAAAATAATCAAAATAATACGAATATATAAATGGAAACGAAGAAACTACTTTTTAGATACTTTTTATTTTGCTCCCTTTTTATTACAAACACTTTGTATTCACAAGAGTTGCAAACAGTATCCAGAATAGGATTGGGAATAAATGGACTTGATCTGGCGGTTGAGTTACCCATAGCGAAAAAAATAACCATTGAACCGAGCATTGGTCTTGGGCCAAGTTATGATTTCGGTGAAGGTGAAGCCCTTACGTTCAGGATGGATTGGCATTGGACATTATTGAATCCGAGCGTACATTTAGGAGTAAATGGCAAGTTTATTTATAACCATAAAAGTGAACCGAAATTATTCAATTCGGGAAACTTTATCGGTTTAAAAGTGAAATATGTATCAAAACCATTAACTGATGAGATACATTATTTGACCAATACATTGCTAACAAATCTGAATTGGGGAGGACAGCGAAATATTGGAAGACATTGGATTTTCAGTTATTCGTTAGGAGCAGGATACGGCTACAACCTCGATGAACCGTATGGTTTATTCTATCCGGCTTTCGATCTCAAATTTGCCTATGTATTGCCCTACGGAAGAAGCAATTAAAATTTAACTATAGCAAACAAAATACTAAATAGTCTCTTAGCTAATAAATTAATGTTTTCACAATTATAATTAGTATGAGGGACTATTATTTTACTAATTGTTTCTTTCTGCAAAAATAGAAGAACAAATAATGATACAAATATCGGCATGAAACGTATAATATTTTGTACTTTGGTTTTGGTTATGTTTTTTCTTAATTCAGTTTATTTGAATGCGCAAATCCAAAAAACTTTAGGTATGGATGGCGGTTTTTACTTTAATTCCAGTAACATAGCATATCATTTTTCGTTGACTTATAGCCTTCAATTCAATCAGTATTTTGGAATTTCTGCTGGAACTATGTTCCTTTCCGTTCCATTGGATATTGCTGGATGGTCGGATAGTTCAAGAAATAGCAGCTATTATTTTGATGAAGATAATATTAAACGTTTCAATCTGTTTTTTTCTACTTTTTATTCACGACCACTTTTCCAATCTACAGGTGTTTACACGAATTGGTCGGTTTCATTCGAACCAATTCCATATGAGTATATATCATTAGAGAAACGGATGAACAATGATATACTATCCGAGAATGTAGGTAAATACCAATTTACTGGATTTTCACCCGGTACATTTTTAGAAATGGGCTTAGTTCAATATTTAAATAGAGATAATAATGGATTAAGGCTATCCCTCGGGTTTGGTTATGGCTGGTATGATATGTATGCCGGTTATAATAGAGCTATTATTGATGGACAAAGAATATCGACATATATTCCTAATAATAATCTTTATAAAAGGATAAGTCTAAAGTTAATTGGACTTTAGACGATTAATGACTTAAAAATAAATGTAATTACACTTTCTAAATTCTAACGCGCTCATACCATATTTTCATTAAACAAATAGTTGGGATAATGTTTTCATTTAGCGAAGGTGCCTAAAATATCACATTTTACAACCAGTTCGGTGTTATACAGGAATTGGTTTCCTTATCTTTGAAATTAACAGACACAGTCTGTCATATTTCGGGAAACGATCATCCGGTTACAGACAATAGACTTATCGTATTATATTTTTTGTTTGGGTTTAATAGTTTAGAATTCACCTCTCTCCTTTTTTTGGGGGATGGATTATTATAGCCGGCGGTTACATTCTTTCCAGTACTATGGCCAACCATTTGTTTAACGAAAATCTCACTAATATACATTTCGCTTGTAAGATGAGTTACGTAGCTGTTACGGGTATAGGCGGTCGATAAATTCCGGTCTATCCCTAATTGTGCTGCTATTACTTTTAATGAATTATTTATTGGGTTTAATGCCAGTTGAATAGCGTCTTTTATCTTTCTTTCGTTTTGATCTACTCGTTCGATGCCGTTAAGAAATGGAAAGATATATCCATTCTGTTCTTTATTGCCGTGTCGGTTAATTATTTCTACCATTGGAGGTAGTAGCGGAGCGCAAATAGGCTCTGGATTTTTTTTCTTTTTTGTATCTCTGGTTTTCTTACGATGAAATACAATCTCTTGGGATGCTCCGTCGATGTCTTTGTATTGCAACCTGCATAGATCACCGAAATTTAGTCCGTTACAATAGAACATGAATATGAAAATATCCCTTGCAACCATCAATCCTTGATTGTCAGTCTCAAAATCCTCTATTTTCCAAATGTCCTCAATGTCTAAAGCGATAGATTTTCTCCCACCTTCCGGAATAGAATATTTATTCTTGCCCTCTCCAAATGGATAGCGAGTTCCGCTTAAATAAGGGTCTTCTCCATTGTTTATTATTGCCCTAAGTGTTCTCATATAAATCCCGATAGTAGCGTATTCTATACCGGTCGCACTCCAAAAGTCTTCGCAGTCAGATAAAAATTTCACCGTGATATCGTCAAATTTAATATCAGCGATGACGTTTAAAACATCCTTACCTTTTGTCTTATGCTTTTTACTTACACATTCTTCAATAAATAGTTGTTTGGCTATTTTACTTTTGATTTTTCTGTAATACTGAAAACGTATAAGAGCGTTTAATGTGGTTCTGTATATTGTTGCATTCCCGACCTTGAAGGTGTTGTTTAAAGTGTTTATTTTGGCCGTAAACGCATCATTTACGGTTAAGATATCCGACTTGCCTAATTTGTGATCGAGTGCTGCAAAAGAGAAATTGTCTGCAGTCTCTTTAACTGCGGGTTTAAGAATATCATCAAAATATTTTTGTATGTCGTCTTTATGCTCTCTTAGATGTGCCGCTTTAGTCTTAAAATTAAAATCAGCTTCCTCTGAAGCTTCAAATAATTCCCAGTCCTCACGATCTAATACTTTTCCTGTAGAGTAGTAGTCGCTATCTCTTTTATATGTTACACGCCACCGTAGTGGGCATTCATTTTCGGGATTTTTATTCCTTATATCTCGAACAAGTTTAACGGTTATACCGTTATTGGAATAGTAGAATTTCATATCAGTATATTTTTAGATTGTATTCGATATATAACAAACAATCATAACAAACAAATAACAAACAAAAGTAGCAAAAATATACAAATAGAAGAAATAGGAAAGAGTTAATAATTTATTATATATGCTGTTAAACAGGTATTTATGAATTATTTGAAAATAGAGAAAAAATACAGAAATAACTGTTTAAAAGCTTCCCGAGCATTGGGAGGAATGCAGGCTTGGCGTTATTGGAGGATTTACGTCAAGTGGGATTGATAAAAAGATAGTGGAAGATGAACCAACTGTAAAAATAATAAACTATACAGATGTATATGGAAACAAAGAAAAGATTTTGAATACAGAGAAGGATTATATGGAAGTAACGTCGCCACAATCTAAAATAAATCAACACTCTGTAAAAAAAGGTGATCTTATTTTCACCCCAAGTTCAGAAACAAAAGAAGATATTGGTCTTTCTGCGGTAGTTGTTGATGATTTAGATAACACTGCTTTTAGTTATCATGTCCTTAGGTTTCAGTTTAATAAAGAAGTCAACTTACTGTTTAAAAAATATTTATGTAATAATTATCCTGTACTAAATTATTTTTCAAAAAACTCTAAAGGAACAACACGTCAAATACTCGGTAGAGAAGACTTTAAGAATGCAAAAGTAGTTATTCCACCAAAATCAGAACAAACCTCCATCGCCAACTTCCTCGACCGTAAAACCTCTGAAATAGATGATATAATAGCAGACAAAAAACGTTTATTAGAACTTTATGAAGAAGAAAAAACTGCTATCATTAATCAAGCTGTTACAAAAGGTCTCGATCCAAATGCCCCAATGAAAGATTCGGGTATTGAGTGGTTGGGTGAGATTCCGGAGCATTGGGAGGTGAAGAAAATAAAACATTTACTTAAAAAGAAAAAGGGTGCTTTAAAGACAGGACCATTTGGAAGTCAACTTAAAAACTCTGATTTGGATTCTTCTGGAGAGTTTAAGGTTTATACTCAAAGAAATATATTAGACAACGATTTTATTGTGGGTGATGATAAAATTAATGAAGTAAAATTTCAAACTCTCAAAGAGTTTTTAATTGAGGAAGGCGATATACTTTTTACTTCCAGAGGCACCATTGGGGTGTGTAATGTTTTCCCAGCTGATTCTGAACCGGGTATATTGCACCCTTGTCTAATAAGAATACAAATTGACAGGAACAGACTTAACCAAGATTGGATTATAAACTATGTAAATAATAGCTCCCTCTTCATTGATAATGTTAAGTATGAAAGTAATGCTACTACTATAGAAGTAATTTATGGAGGGACTTTGAAAGAAACAGCTTTACCAGTTCCTCCAATACAAGAACAACAATCAATAGTCCACCACATAGAATCAGAATGTTCCAAAATAGACTTCAAAAAAGCACGTACAGAAGAGCTAATCGAGCTACTAACAGAATATCGCACAGCATTAATAAGTGAAGCTGTAACAGGAAAAATAAAGGTAACTGAAGATTAAGAATCACAAACTATGAACATCACAACCGAAAACACATTTGAAACTGCATTGGTGCAGTCGCTGACAGAAAATGGAGGATACACTCAGGGCAATGCTCAGGATTATAGCCATGAGCTTGGACTGTTTAAATATGAGGTGTTGAAATTCCTTCAGGAGACACAACCAAAACGATGGGAAAGGGTGTCTTCTATTCATGGTGATAATGTTGATGAAAGAATAATACAAAGGCTTTATCGTGAACTGGATCTGCGTGGAAGCCTTGATGTTCTTCGTAACGGTTTTGTGGATAATGGTGTTCGGTTTCAAATGGCTTATTATAAGCCTGCTTCAACGCTTAATCCTGAAGCTACGGAGTTGTATAATCAAAATAGCTTAAAGGTTTACAGGCAGGTTTATTATAGCACTAAGAATAAGAATTCGGTTGATGTGCTTCTATCTCTTAACGGAATACCTTTGGCAACTCTTGAGCTAAAAAACCAGTTTACCGGTCAGGATGTTGGTAATGCTCTAAAGCAATATGGCACTACAAGAGATAACAGAGAACTGCTATTTGCATTTAAAAAGCGTACTCTTGTGCATTTTGCTGTTGATCAGGATGAGGTGTATATGACTACTAAGCTTGATGGCAACAAGACTTATTGGCTTCCGTTTAATAAAGGCTCTAATAATGGCAAAGGCAATCCCCTAAATCCAGATGGGTATAAGACTGCTTATTTATGGGAGGAGATCCTGCAAAAAGATAGCTGGTTGGAGATTATACAGAGTTTTGCACATCTTGAAAGGGAAGAATACACCACGGGTGATAGTACTTATATTAAAGAGAAACTGATATTTCCAAGGTATCACCAATTGGATGCTGTAAGGGAGATAACTGAAGATGTTTTAGATAAAGGTTGTGGCAAGAACTATCTTGTTCAGCACTCTGCAGGCTCCGGAAAGAGTAACACAATCGCATGGCTGTCATACAGGCTGTCAAGCTTGCACAACTCTCTTGATGAAAGAGTGTTTGATTCTGTTATTGTTATTACAGATCGAAGAGTACTCGACAAACAACTACAGGATACTATCTATCAGTTCGAACATAAAACAGGTGTTGTGCAAAAGATAGACAGAGATAGTGAACAACTGGCTATAGCACTTACCTATGGAACGAATATTATTATTACTACACTGCAGAAATTCCCGTATGTTATTGATAAAGTTAAAGATCTGCCGGAACGTAAGTATGCGGTAATAATTGATGAGGCCCATAGCTCACAGGGTGGTGAAGCAAGTAAAAAGCTTAAAGAGGTGTTATCATCCAAATCATTGGATGAAGCAGTAGCAGATGATCTGGAATATGATTACACAGAAGAAGATTATATCAGGGAGCAAATTGAGAAATCAGCTGTTTCGAGAGGTAAACAGAATAACATATCTTTCTTTGCTTTTACAGCTACGCCGAAATACAAGACTCTGCAGGTATTTGGAGAAAAGGATGAGAATGGT
>DATESN010000015.1:0-207295 GCA_035270785.1 Lachnospiraceae bacterium
CATAAAAAAGATAGCAAGTTTTATAGGGATTTTATAATAAATATTAGTATTTCATTAACATAAGAAATTTTCGGCATTATGCTATAATTATTTTGCATTTTAGTATTATTGCACAAGATGGAACATGAAAATTCAGTAGAAAATTTGAGCTTTGAAATAAATTTCATTTTTAGTTAGTATTGACAGCGCTTAGTTAGATTTTAATTGATGTGATATGAATAAAATAATGACAGTTTATAAAGAAGAAAAAGTACTTGTCAACCCCTATTTTACGGGATTTTTTAGTAGACAATTTATAAAAGTCATGTTAAAACGTAGATGCCGGTAGAACTTTGAGATATATCTCATAAAAAAATAATTTTGGAGGTTATTATATGAAAAAGGAAGAAAATGTTACTATGTCAGCTGAATTTATTAGTAAAATTAAGAGTTTTGATGATTTATACACTGGGGGTGAAATATTTCAAGGTGTAAAAGGGATGCATCAAGAGAAAGGATTTGTGTATAGTGATAGTGAAATATATCAAGATATGATTAATAATGGGATGACTATATTTGATAAGAAACTTCAAATGCTTGCTGTGATTTCATTTACAGATATGAAAATAGGACAGTTTGATTGGATGAGAAAGTATTTTGGTGAAGGTTGTGAAGAATTGTACAATTCTGTTTATTATGATACTTTACTAAATGAACCTTTAAGAGATAACGATGGAAAGATAATCAAACGCATTAATTCTTTTGTAAATCCACTCATTTTTTTAACTGATATTATCACTGATGGGTGCTGTATTGGACGGCTACATAAAAAAATGGAGGGCAATTATTATTATTTTGATCTTCCTTTTGATTATAATATGGTTCGTATATCAATTGGGATTCATAGATTAATTTTTTAATATTACTAATTAATCAAGTTTTAAAGTTTTGAGGTCAATACCTATTTTATTCTATCTAACTATTGCGCAATAAAGAATAAAGAGATACCATTTTAGACAACCTTGTATACAGTCTGAAATTGTGTTAATATTACACCAAATAATGGTATTAATGGAGGTATAGCTTTGAGAAATCAATTTAAAGTAATTATACTACTAAGTACTGTATCGGCATCACTGTTATTGTCAGCTTGTTCTAAGACTGAACCAGTTATTGACCCAGTGGGTATTGAAGCAGTATCAGAGAATACAGTATCGGATAACCTAGTAGATGACGTAAATTCAACAATTAGTGGTGCAGTTGTCGAGGAAGAGGTAGTAGATATGACCCTAGACAATTCCTTTGAAGGAACCTATTTTGCTCTTGAGGACATATCGGTTTATAAGGATGCAGATACTACTTCAGAGGTGGTTGGCACTCTAACAAAGGATGCAGAAGTAATAATCGTGGGTATGGATAAAGAAACGGGTATGTTCAAGGTTCAACTGGAGGATAAGGGCTTCGGATTTGCTGATAGTTCACTATTTGACACAGTGATGGGTGGTTTGCAGGACGCAGATACAATAACCGATTCCACCGAGACCACCGATGCAACTTTAAGTACTGATGGTTTCACACCAGAGGAGATTCAAGCAATAAACGATGCCATAGCCAAGGGTACAGGCACTAGCACAAGCTCTAGTCCAGATGTTCAATGGGCGATAGATGCAGGCGCAACCGTAACTAGTGACGGTATAGAACATGGAGTTCCATCTACTCCAATATCTGAAGTAAGTCCAGATGGGTTAGTTACTGGAGTAACTATAAACTAATATATATCATTACTTAAGACTTCCTACTAATTTAGGAGGTCTTATTTTTATGTCAATGCTTCTTACGAAACTTACAATCTAACTTTAATTAGTCAGCAAATTCACATTTTTAAAAGGAGAGATAATATGAAAAATGTAAGATACTTATCATCGTTTCTAGTTTTACTGTTACTACTAGTACTAACACCTAGTTTCAAGTCAAAAGCAACGGGTATAGACTTTAATCTTGGTAGTGATTATGTAGCAGGTAGTACTTCAATCTTCGCAGGTGGAATCGCACCTGCAAGTGCATCGGGGTATTTAATTTATATTGTAGATGCAAACGGCAATAAAGTTTCCCCCGACGCCAAGTTGGTTACAACAACCTCAACAAACTACTTTGGAACTCCAAGTTCAACAAATTACTGGAGTGTAACATCACGGTTGGGTAATTATACTTGTACCAAGGCTACACATACTGGAGCAGATTGGGGCAGTCCTGTAACAGTTTCAGCAGGTTCAGGGTGGACTTCAAACGAGCCAGCAATAAGGGCATGGATGGCAAGTAAATCTGTAGGTGACATAACTAATGCTCAGTTGTTAGTTAAAAAATATTGGGGAGAGGAAGTTTCAAATACTTGGGCTACCTCAGGAACCCAAAACCTAATCTTAGAACCCGTATACAGATTCAGAGCATGGTCTAAGTGTCGAGTTAGCGTAACTAGTAACACATATGATATCGTAGATAACTTCTTCACAGTTTACAAGGCACCTTACTTAGTGGGTACAACTAAGGGTTTAGCAAAACTTATGAGTTCCTACCTAACCTATAATAAGAGTGTCAATGATAGAACGGAGGGTATGACTGGTTCAGGTATTGTTATCAAGTATACAAATTATGCGGGATTTACCGACTCACCCATGAGTAGTGGATATGCAAAAGGATTTTGTCACGCTGAAAAGTTAACTAAGTCAATAGGCGCATTATCGGCAGGCGCAAGTGGTAGTGGTATAGTATCTTACAGCAGTATTCAAAACAGTGGGTACGGAATATTAGCAATTACAGCATCAGATGTAGGTACTCCAGTTGCAGTTGTTCCACCAGCACCAAGTGGGACTTACGAGGGGTATATTAATACATTGTCTGTTACTGGAAATAATGGTTCATATTCACAGAACGCTTTACTACGTGGCTTGTTTCAACCAGTGACGAGTGGTGCAGGTAGCGAGGCACTTGCATTATCTCAGTCATTATCCCCTAACCTATCCTATAGTGGAGGTGTCGCACCAGTAGTATACTCTGGCTCAAGTTTCGAGTTATCAGTCCAAAGCAACAGCAATATAAAGACAGGACTTCTTCAAATAGACCCAAGTACGTTCTACGGTTTAACTAGTGTAATTAGTACATCTACACAGTCAGATTACCAAGCATTCACAAACGAGATTAAGAGTAATATATACTCCGAGATAAATATGTTAACTAGAGACGGAGGCACCTTAAAGGGTAGCTACAATTACGACCCAAGTAGTTATGTCGCAAGTGGAGTACAGGGAGGTGCTTTCAAGAGCTCATCTACAAGATATCTAATTTAGATTAAGATAATTGTACATTATCAGATTTTAGAATAGGTGCAAATTAGGTGCAAAGAAATTCAGTAATTGCAGAAACCTCCTTTCTATGCGGTTTTTTGGTGTGATAACTAGTTCAAATCTGGTTGGCGCCTCTAAGAAGTTCATACGACGGTATGGACTTTTTTTTGTTCTAGAAAAGCCCCAGATTTGAACTTGTTCAACATCGGTTGACGCCTCTAAGAAGTTAATATTCAAAAACAATGAAAAAAAAGAGGATTTTATATAAAAAAGGATTTTGCGCGGAACAAATAATATATCTTAAAATATTTCATAAGTTATTGTAATTGTATATAAAACATAGTATTATATTAATGTTGGGAATGAAGTTCTCCCAAGGTAATTACCTAAACCGCTATAAAGCTGATGACTTCTGCAAAACATGCAGAAATTATCGGCTTTTTTATTTCAAAGAAAGAATTAGGAGGATTTTATGCTTACAAGTGTAGCAATCATTTTTTTATTAGGACTTATGTTGGGAAGTATTTTTAACAAACTAAAATTACCTAGCCTTCTAGGGATGATTATAACGGGTATGATTATAAGCCCATATGCATTAAACTTATTGGATGAATCTATCCTAAATATTTCAACCGACTTAAGACAATTGGCATTAGTAATTATACTTACAAGGGCTGGTCTGTCACTTGATATTGGAGATTTAAAAAAAGTGGGGCGCCCTGCAATTTTAATGTGTTTTTTACCTGCATGTTTTGAGATTCTAGGTGTAATTTTGATTGCACCTAGAGTTTTTGGAATATCAGTTCTTGAAGCGGGTATTATGGGAAGTGTCATAGCAGCTGTTTCTCCAGCTGTAGTAGTACCAAGAATGATAAAAATTATGGAAGAAGGATATGGTATTAAAAAGAGTATTCCACAACTAATTTTAGCTGGTGCATCAGTAGATGATGTATTTGTAATCGTTGTATTTACTGCGTTAATATCACTAGCAAAAGGAAATACTGTTTCTGCTAGTAGTTTTACACAAATTCCTATTTCAATTGTTATGGGTATCATTATTGGGTTTGCCATTGGTATGATATTAACTTTATTTTTTAAAAAAGTTCATATGCGTGATTCTGTGAAAATATTAATTATCCTAAGTGTTTCATTTCTATTAATAGAATTACAGAATCGTTTGGAAGGAATTGTTCCTATTTCAGGTTTACTAGCAATTATGAGTATGGGGATAGCAATTAATATGAGATACAATATTTTGTCTGTTCGGTTATCAGAAAAGTATAGTAAACTATGGGTAGCAGCGGAAGTATTGCTGTTTGTATTGGTTGGATCTACGGTAAATTTGAATTATGCAATGAAGGCCGGGTTTTTTGCTATTGTTATAGTACTTGGGGCTTTGGTATTCCGTATGCTGGGTGTCTCTTTCTGTTTATTGAAAACTAAGCTTACAGGCAAGGAACGACTGTTTTGTATGGTAGCATATACACCAAAGGCAACAGTACAAGCGGCAATTGGTTCCTTACCACTATCTATGGGATTAGCTTGTGGTCAACAAGTTTTAACAGTTGCGGTTTTGTCAATTCTTATAACAGCACCATTTGGAGCGATATGTGTGGATAGATTGTATAAAAGACTATTAGATAAAAAATAAATATAACAAAGGAATCTAACAAGAATTAAATAATTTATGAAAAGTTTAAATAAAGTTTTTTTATTAAAATAATTAATGAACAGTTATTGAATGAATTTCCTTTTTATGCTAGTATTAATTAGTAACATTTAAAGTAAATACAAATAGATAAATCAATTAAAATCAAATTATGGAGGTGTAATTATGCAAAAGTATGAATGTCCTTGTGGTTATGTTTATGATCCTGAATTAGGTGATCCAGATAATGGGATTGCTCCAGGTACAGCTTGGGGAGATCTCCCAGAAGATTGGTCTTGTCCAGTATGTGGCTTAGAAAAAGATGCTTTCTCTGAAATTTAATAAAATAAATTAATTACTATTCCCAATCAATAAACATGTTATTAGAAACGGGGTAAGAATGAACGAATTAAAAGGAACAAAAACAGAAGCTAACTTAAAAGCAGCTTTTTCAGGAGAATCAGAAGCAAGGAATAAATATACCTTTTATGCTTCCAAAGCAAAAAAAGATGGTTATGAACAAATAGCTAAACTTTTTTTAGAAACAGCTGAAAATGAAAAGGAACATGCAAAGATATGGTTTAAATTGCTAAAAGACGGAATTGGCGATACCGTAACCAATTTAAAAGATGCTGCAGCCGGCGAACATTATGAATGGACTGAGATGTATGCAGATTTTGCAAAAGAAGCAAAAGAAGAAGGTTTTGACAAAATTGCAGCACTTTTTTCAGGAGTAGCAAAAATCGAAAAAGAACATGAGGAAAGATACAAGAAACTTCTATCTAACATTGAAGAAGAACAAGTATTTTCTAAAGAAGAAGATACGGTATGGCAATGTAGTAATTGTGGACTCATTCATGTTGGTAAAAAAGCATTAGAAAAATGTCCTGTATGTGATCATCCAAAGGCATATTTCCAAGTATTAGCTAAAAACTATTAATTCAATTCATTTGGAGGAGACATAAATGAAAAAAGAACCTAAATTTTATGTATGTAAACATTGTGGTAATATTGTAACTTTTGTTTTTGAATCAGGCGCACCTCTTTCTTGTTGTGGAGATTTAATGAATCAGATCACACCAAATACAGTGGATGCAGCTACAGAAAAACACGTTCCGGTAGTAACAGTGGAAGGAAATACCGTATCAGTTGTGGTTGGAAGCGTAGAACACCCAATGGTTCCAGAACACTTTATTCAATGGATTTATTTAGAAACTGAAAAAGGATTTCAAATGAAATACTTAGCACCAGGTGAAAAACCAAGTGCTGTATTTGAATTAAATGGAGAAGCTCCTGTTGCAGCATATGAATATTGCAATCTTCACGGTTTGTGGAAAACAGAAATATAAAGACTTTTGATGAAACAAGAATAAAAAAGGTAACCTGGCATATGACATTTTATTGCCAGGTTATTTTCAATCTAAAAATCAACAACATATAGAATAAAGCAAGTTAATGGAAAGAAAATAGTTGATGAGTTTCTGAAAACTTCGTGGTACAATGAAAAAGGTTGATTTGAAGTGAAAAGGCAAGGGTAAAATAGGGAGAAACAATGAAAAGACTTAATATTGGATTGTTTGTAGCTAATATTGAAAATGTATTTAGCAATTCTATTTGCAAGGGTGCAATTATTGCAGCCGAAGAAATGGATGTCAATTTAATCATTTTTCCTGGAAAATACATACACACAGAACGTAATCCAGATCCCGGGCAATTGTATGAATATCAATACAATACCCTGTTTTCCTATGCTAAAAAGGAAAGTATTGATGTGCTAGTTACTTGTATTAGTAGTATTGGATTTACGATATCCATAGAACAACGCAAAAGATTTATGAATGAATTTCTTGATATTCCAATTCTATCTGTGGCCTCAAAGGATGAAGGATATCCTTATGTTGAATACGACAATAGAAGTGGTTTGCGTGAAGCAATAGAATATTTAATCTATGAAAAAGGCCTTACTAAAATCGCCATGCTAGGTGCTCAGACGAGTAATTCAGATGCATCGGAACGTTTAGAGACTTATAAAGAAACGTTACGTGCGAATCATCTTGAAATAGACAATGGTCGTATTGTCTTTGGAAAGGGAGCAAGAGAATGCGAATTATCTGTAGAGGATTTATTAGATAGAAATCCGGATATCGAAGCAATTGTATGTTACAATGATGTTATGGCTATTGGTGTATATAATGTATTAAAAAAACGAAACATAGTTATCGGAAAAGACATCTTAGTGGTAGGATTTGATGACATATCGGCAGCAGCCAAATTAGATCCGCCTTTAGCTACTGTAAGAGCCGATGCAGTTACATTGGGATATCAATCAATATTAGAATCAATAAATTTATCAAATGGAAAGAATGTTGAAAATTCTATTGTAAAAACAATGTTTGTTCCCAGGGAGTCTGTGGGTTTTGATTCACAAGATATTTCTTCCTTAGAGAAAGTCCTATATAGCAAAGAATTAGAGAAAAATGATATTCAAAAGATAAGTAACTTATTTGTTGATTATATCTTTTATGATTTGGTATTTGATAAGCGAGCAAATGAAACGAAACAACAACTCCATGATTTGTTCTCTTTAATGCTAAAGTTAGTAATTGATTGTAATGTCAATAAAAATCTTATGGAATTTATTAAGATGAAATACAAAAATTTATTAAAAAATGATTTATTAGAATACACAGATGCCAGTAAAGTTATAAATATTTTTGGTGGTGTTATGAATAATTTATTTTCTAAGAATTGTGATACAAAATATAAGATCATGTTGCAGCAAATGATTGCTGATTTTAATAAAAGACTTGTCGATAAACTAAAAAATAAATTAAGTGAAAATAAAAGAGACTATGTGGAATTAAATCATATTACAAACATTGTTTCAAAAAATATGCTAATGCTAAATAATGATGCAGAACAAAGTTATTATGGATTATTAGATACCTTACCGAAAATAAACGTACATCATAGTTTCCTGTATTTATTTGAAAATCCGATTGAGCATACATTTAATGCAGAATGGAAGGCTCCGGAAAATATATTATTAAAAGCTTACCAAGATGGAGAAGAAACCATTTCATTACCTAGAACAAGACAAAAGATGAATACATGTAATTTATTTTCCCATGAATACATGCCAAGTGATAAACGATGTACGTGGATTGTACATGATATTTATTCTGGTGAATTGCAATATGGCTTATTTATTTGTGATATAAAGTATGAATATTTTCATTTGATTGAATTATTGACCTATCAATTAAGCGCCGCAATTCAAATCATTAGTTTGTTTCAAGCCCAAAAAATATTTCAATTTGAACTAGAGGAAAGATTAGAGCAAATTAAAAAGCATAACATCAAGCTGGATAGAATATCAAAAGTAGATGAATTAACAGGAATCCTAAATAGACGAGGATTTTATAATAAAGCTGAAAAAATGCTTAGTGGCAAACAACTTCTTGGAAAAAAGATCATAGTAGCATATGCAGATTTAGATTATTTAAAAAATATAAATGATAAGTATGGACATGATGAAGGTGATTACGCCATTAAATCAGGTGCAGAAATACTATCAAAGGTATTTAAGGAGTTTGGTATTATTGGAAGATTAAGCGGTGATGAATTTGCGGCCTTGGCAATTGTAGAAGAGGAAATGATAGTAGAGAAATTACATGAGCGCATTTATCAAGAATCAAAATACCATAACAGTAATGTAGAAAAGCCTTATCAAGTTCATGTATCCGTTGGTATCTGTGAATTTGACTATAAAGATACACTACAGTTAAAGGATATGCTAAATCAAGCAGATGATTTACTTTATGATGCCAAAAAAAATAGGAAATCAAGAACTTTAATAGAAGAGGCAGAAATTAAGTAATAAAAATTAAGAAATAGGAGTTCAGTAAATGGATTATGAGGTAGGTAAAATAGTACGATTAAAAAAACAACATCCATGTGGAAGTTATGAGTGGGAAATTCTTCGTGTAGGAGCAGATTTTCGCTTGAAGTGCACAGGATGCCAGCATCAAATTATGATACCAAGAAAGCTTGTGGAAAAGAATACCAAGCAAATTCGTGAAAAGACTTGAAAATTGGGACATTCTATGATAACATAGTACTCCGTGATATATTAAATTCCTTGCTCCTATTTAGGTAGGGGCCAGAGACCAAAAGGAGGAAATGAAAACATGAACAAATATGAATTAGCCGTTATTGTCAATGCTAAAATCGATGATGATGAAAGAGTTGCTACAGTTGACAAATGTAAAGCTTATATCGAAAGATTCGGTGGAGTTATTACAAATGTAGATGACTGGGGTAAGAAAAGATTAGCTTATGACATCCAAAAGATGAAAGATGCTTACTATTACTTCATTCAATTTGACGCTGATGGAACTGTTCCAGCAGAAGTTGAAAGCAATATACGTATTATGGAAAATGTCATCAGATATTTGTGTGTAAGACAAGACGCATAATAGAAGAAAGTAGGAGAACGTATGAATAAAGTTATTCTTATGGGGCGTTTAACAAGAGATCCTGAAGTGAGATATTCACAAGGAGACAATGCGATGGCAATTGCATCATATACAATTGCTGTAGACCGTAGACAGAGCCGTAATAGTGGCGATGAAAATACTGCAGATTTTATCAGATGTACTGCATTTGGTAAACAAGGTGAGTTTGTAGAGAAATACCTCCGCAAAGGAACTAAAATGCTTGTATCAGGTCGCATCCAAACTGGTAGTTATACCAATAAAGATGGCGTAAAAGTATATACAACTGAGGTGATTATAGAAGAACAGGAATTTGCTGAAAGCAAAAACAGCTCCGGTACAGACGGGGGTTTTGCCGGTAATTCCAGAGGAGATTCTAGTGCATCATCAGGAGATGGCTTTATGAACATTCCAGATGGAATTGATGAAGAATTGCCATTTAACTAACAAATTATTGTAAGATAGGAGGATATAACAATGGCTTTTAACAAACCAGAAAGATCTGACTCTCCAATGAAGAGAAGAGGCGGACTTCGCAGAAGAAAGAAAGTATGCGTATTCTGTGGTAAAGATAATACAATTGATTTTAAAGATGCTAACAAATTAAAAAGATATATATCTGAACGTGGAAAGATTCTTCCTAGAAGAATTACAGGAAACTGTGCAAAACATCAAAGAGCATTAACAGTAGCAATCAAACGTGCTAGACATATCGCATTAATGCCTTACGTTATCGATTAAACCCTTGTAAACAGGGCGTTTCAGAGTAGCGTCGAAGCGATTTGACACAAGTTTGACACATAATTTAAAGGATAATTACTAGAAATAGTAGTTATCCTTTTTTTGTTGTCCAAAAATATATTAGTAACTGAACGATATTAATTGCCTTGTTGCCTAAATTTATATGGATATATATTTTCAAATATGTTGTTGATTTGTAGTGGATTTATATTATTGTTGCATGTTTTTTATCATTAAAATTAATAATTATATAATTATTAATTGAAAAAGAGTGGAAAACACCACATCACTTTTTAGACATTGCTACTTATGAAAAACATAAGAAAGGAGGTATAAACATGGAGACAGTAATCAATCAGTGCAATATTATTCGAGAAGTTGAAGATATTGACGCAATGCTAGAATCATTAGAAGTGAACGTAACCGTAAACAAAGCAACAGTAGAGGAAACTAATACTTAAGAGGAGAAAGAAGAGGTAGTAGATATGAGTACCAAAACAACAGCAAGTACAATCATTGATGACATATTAGACTATGAGTACGGTTTAATTACAATCAGCAAAGCAGCAATGCTGAAGGCCTACCAAAAAGGAAATCTCAAATTAGTAAAGAATGTATATGAGGAAGTGCGAATAGGTGGAAAGGGCAATATATACATGGAAGTATTAGAAAATGGACAGTCAACGAACATTATATTACTTCATATAAAATATAACAGATATAAAATCATACCACACTTCGTTAATATTATTGAGGATGGGAACTTTGATAATTACAAATTCAACCAGAATAAGAAAAACATTGATCTTGTTAGCATTCTTGGAAGCAATTTCAAGTTTAGTTTATCTGGAGAGAAAAATGTTGTTATGACGCAGTTCAAAAAAAGAATGCTAATGACAATTAAGGGTGCCTGCCTTGAAAGGATCATTGTATCATTAATGTTAAACTCTGGAGTTATTAAGAATATACCCAAAGAGATTGAAGTTCATCACAAATCATGGAGAAGCATAGCTATGATAGAAGCAATTAATTACATACCAAAAAATGAACACCGTCAATTCCATAGCTTGTTCGGACAAAATTCACATCAACATGGCGTTCGGGTTAATACCATCAACGAATTCGATAAATTAATCGATGAAGTCCAAAAGATAATGAAAGATTGCAGAAATAAAAGAATAGATTTGCAGGTTTATTGGGATGGCACCTATAAATATAGGAATAAAGGAAGTATAAATTTAATGTGTAACATTATGATCTAACGTACAAATTAATTCATGTAATTCCTCAGAAGAAAAAAATACACCGGCAGTTGTGCTAAGTTGTACTTTTAATCGTTGGGTAAGTTCGTTATAGAAGAAAACCGTTTCATCAGATTCAAAGATGATATAAGAATTTTCAATCATAGTGTGGGTCCTTTTTTAATTAGAGTGGGGTTAATAAAAATAGAATAGAATTATCAGAGTTAGACAAATATATATGGAAGTGAAGAGTTACATAGAACAAAATAATAAAGTTACAATTTGGAACGGCTGAATACATATATTGAAGTAATTATTTTAAAAACAAAAAAACTTAACAGATATCATAAAACTACAACAAAGGTATAAAATGAAGAAAATTCAAATAGAGAAGCTCTGGAGAATATAGTATGTAATTGTTGACTACGACAGTAATTTGTGTTAATATTTCCTTGTAGCTATAATAATAATTTCGCCCTGGTTAAGCGAAATTTAATAATCGATATAGTCGATGCAATTGAAAGGGGAAATAAAAATAAAAAATTAAATGTTTTATGCAGTATTATTTGTGTGTTTTTATTATTTAGTTCTATGAAAGTTTCAGCCCAAGAAAGTAATCAAATTAATTCGAAAAACTGTTCTCAAGTCACAATAACGAATGATTTAACCGTAGAATTACTTGACCCTGAAACATTTGTTTTACCACAAGAGTCATCAAATTACTCAACTCTCAGTGATTTAACTGGTTCAGCTACTAATGCAAATACATATTGGAAGGCATATATTACTATTACATATTCTAAAACTTCTTCATCTGTAAATTTTTCTAAAGTTGATGGTTATTGGACCCAATTACGAGGTACTACTACACTTTCTAATAGATACGTATTTTATGGAGGTAATTTTAATACTAAGTATGTTAGAGGAAGTGCATATCCTACAGAAAATGCGTTTTCATATGATACTGGTTTCGGTGATAGAACATATAATTCAGCTTCACAATTTGGAGCTTATTCACAAGCAGACATAACTACTTATGCGGGCTATGTCATAAATTTCGAGACTACAGTCGATGTATCTCTTTGACTAATATTATAGAATTTTTCCATGACAAAGGAGTCAATAATGTTTGGATTTAAGTCAAAAACAGTATATTTAGGTAGTTCATTGGAAGAACTAAATAATATACGAGAACTACTTGAACAGAATAATATTAAATATAAAAAACATCTGCAAAATCATTCTGGTCAATGGTTGGCACCTGGTAGAGGTACAGTCCGTAGTAATTTTGGTAGTGCTGGCATGAACATGGAATATGACATATTATATGAAGTATGTGTTAGTATATCAGACTATGAGAAAGTGCTATTTCTAATAAACAGAGAAAAATTATAATTAAATGTAGAGCTATTAAGCCGATTACAGGGAGAAAATCTTTGTAATTGGCTTTATTTTTTTATAGGGAAAGGAAACGTGTAGAAAATAAAAGACAGAGTTGTATAACATAGTAGTTTATTAGGAAAATAGAGTGTTGCCATATTACCTTAAAATAGAATCAACTTGAATCAATTAGATAGCAACAATCAAAAGGAAATGGATATGCACAAGAAATTTTGGGGAGTAGCAGGGGTATGGGATCTAGTTAGTAGAAATGGAAGCAGTAAGGGTAATTATAGTAGGTTATCTACATTATTGGAAAAATACAAAATGGAATGGTCAATTGAAGGAGATGAAAATTTAGTTCAGATACTTCCAAAACCATAAGCATTACATAGGGGCAAAGAAGCTGTAAGCATTAAGAAAAAAGAAGGGAACAGTCAAGTCCAAAAAGTAGTAAAAATAAAATGTAAAAATAGTGAGTTGGATTGGGGGGAGAAGGAGAGGAGAGGGATTTGGAATTAGGATTTGGGAGTTTAAGGGAGTTGTTGGAATTGGTAGCATTCTTATAACTAGTAATAAGAAGTAAGACAACAAAATGATAAATCCAGACGTGGTAAAAGAAACAACAAGGAAGAAAAACATGTTTAGGCAGCAATCTCACCAAAGGCAGGCGAAAAAGTCCATGCAATACCACCACAGGCACCACAAAAACCCAGCGTTACAATAAGTTCATAGTAGAAGGGAGCTATAAAAAAAAGAAAAAGCAGGAACTTACAAATTAGAACTTATGGAATGGAGAATAAAAAAATGAACTATGAAGAATTTATGAATCGCATGGAACAAGAAGTTGCATCAAAAGTAGCGGGTGCTATTACAAGAACAAAAGTGAAAAAGAATAACGGAATTGTATTAGATGGTTTATGGATTTTGCAAACATACAGGAACGGATTGTGTGTAAACTAGTGAACTTTGAACAGAACCTAGACTTGTTAGAAGAAATACCATATATCAAGTATTTAGACTTAGCCATTATATTTTATGTATATCTGGATAAAAAGGGATTGGAAAATGCTAGTATTCGTATTCACAATAATCACTTAACCATGTGGCAGGTAACCTTAGAGGAAGTTTATAAAGCAGGCATCGAAAATACACCGAAGCTATTACCATTTAAAAAACAAAGTATGATTGATATTATGAAAGAAATGATGCTTAAAGATAGGATCGTGGAGTTTGAACCAGACGTGGAAGCAGAGGAAGTAGCAAAAATGATGGAAGAACTGGCAGGAGAAAAAGATGATATTCCCATGACAGTGTTAACCAATACAGAAAAGTGGAATGGAGCAGTGGTACTTATTTATTCAGATTATTTAGCAGAAATGGCAAGTAAGGAAGGGAAAAACTTATATATCTTACCAAGTTCTATACATGAATGTATTGTAATCTATGAGGAAGCAGATATGTCAGTTGGAAAACTGGAAGAAATGGTAAAAGAAGTAAATGAAACACAGGTGGAGCGAGAAGAGATATTATCCAATCATGTATATTACTTTGATCTAAAAACAAAAGAGTTAACAATTGCCTAGTTGCCTAAAAAATAAAAAGTAAGAAAAGTAGTTTATAGTAATGAAACAGTGGGTGCTGTTCTAATTGGAAATAGTACCCTATAGAAAAAAATGTAAGTGCACTTACAATAAATAATTGGAAAAAATGACAGACGAGTCATTTATAAAAGAAGATGATATAAATACATATAATAAGTATGGAAAAAAGGGTAAAAAAGTGTTTAGTACAAGGTAAAAAATATTGCTATATCATTATGAGCGAAACTTTGGTCGGGGACGCTCCTTCTCGTTTTAGTTATCAGATAAACTATATGAAATATGAAGAAGAAGGTCAAGGAATAGATAGAAAAATAGCATGTCGTATAAAACAACACGCTGTCATAGATGAAATGTAAATTTGGAAAAATGAATGTGACGTAAAGCTGCAGTAGATGGAAGCTTTAAATAGTCGCGTAACATACAGGGATCTATCAGGATTCAGAAATAGTTGAATTGGTATCTTAATCTTCGTGATAGAATAGTAGATATATGTACAATACATAAAACGTCAGTGAAGTTTATTTACGATTCTTTTCTGAGATATTATTTTAAAGGATCATAGTTATTTTTGTGCGACGAGGAACCTTTATAAGTATAAGGATAAAAGTACATGTACTTTCTATGGAAAAGGAGTCAATCATGTTTGTATTTAAGTAAAAAACGTTATATTTAGGTAGTTCCTTAGTAGAACTAAATAACATACGAGAACTACTTGAAAAGAATAATGTTAAGTAAGTGTTAGTATATCTGACTATGAGAAAGTTCTATTTCTATTGAATAGAGAAAAATTATAATTAAATGGATAACCATAAAGCCAATTACAGAGAAAAGTTTGTAGTTGGCTTTTTTTACACGTTTCACTATATGTTCTTAAAAACTTACAAAAGGTGACTAGATAATGGTATGGAATTATCCTTTAGGAAATGTTATACTAAGACGGTATGACATTAACGCATATAGACAAGAGGGATTAATATGAATGGGAAGATAAAGATTAAGGGGAGACTAAGAACATACTTGCAAGCGTCGCTATTTTTGGGTGTCTTATTAGTAATGATAAATATATGGATTCTTACGATTGATATAGCGGCAGGCCTTATATTAGCTGGATTCGCAGTTTTCTATTTTTTAATTATTTGCGTACTACTTTTTTATAATAAACCTATTATTATGAATGAATTAATAAGTTTTGCTACCCAATACGGACAAATTCAGAGAAGATTATTAAGGGACTTAGAACTACCATATGTTTTGTTAGATGATAGTGGAAAAGTTATTTGGACAAACAGGGCCTTTGAAATAGCAACCCATAAGGAAAAAGGCTATAAGAAGTCAATAACCTTATTGTTTCCCCAATTAACGAAGGACAAACTTCCAGGAGAACTTGACGAAACAGAAAGTGACTTTGAATTTGAAGGAAAAGAGTTTGTTGCTAAGATGAGGAAGATTTCACTAAAAGAAATGGTAACAAACAGCGACATTATTTCTGCAAAGAATTATGATGGTTACTTAATTGCAATGTATATATTTGATGAAACAGCATTAAAGATTGCATTAAGGGAAAATGATAATCAAAGCCTTGCTGTTGGAATGATTTATCTAGATAATTATGAAGAAGCCTTAGAAAGCGTTGAAGAAGTAAGAAGATCCCTTTTGACGGCATTAATTGAGCGAAAAATAAATAAATACATAGCAACCTTTGATGGAATTGTTAAGAAGACAGAAAAAGATAAATATATCGTTATTCTTCGAAAACTATCAGTTCAACAATTAAAAGAAATTAAATTTGACCTTTTAGAAGATGTTAAAACGGTTAATATTGGTAATGAGATGGCAGTCACGTTAAGTATTGGGGTAGGTCTAGATGGTCTTAGTTATAACCAGAATTATGAGTTTGCCAGAACATCCATTGATCTTGCGCTAGGTCGCGGTGGGGATCAAGCCGTTGTAAAAACTCCTGACACAGTCTCCTATTTTGGTGGTAAAAGCCAAAGAACGGAAAAGAATACAAGAGTAAAAGCAAGAATGAAAGCACAAGCCTTAAAAGAGATTATTACTTCTAAGGATAAGGTTATTGTAATGGGCCATCGCATGGCTGATGTGGATAGTTTTGGTGCAGCAATTGGAATTCATTGTGTAGCGAATGCTCTTGGAAGAAAAGCGTATATAGTGATCAATGAAGTGACAACGTCAGTAAGACCTTTATTGGATTTATTTAAGGATAATCCTGATTTTGATGATGATATGATTCTTAGTAGTCAACAAGCCATAGAAGCAGCAGGAAATAATACGGTTTTAGTAATCGTAGATGTTAATAAACCAAGCATTACAGAGTGCCCTGAACTATTACGTTTTTGTAAGTCTATTGTAGTATTAGATCATCACAGGCAAGGGATAGAAACAATTGAAAATGCAACATTATCTTATGTGGAACCATATGCATCAAGCGCATGTGAGATGGTTGCAGAGATATTGCAATATGTGGGTGATGATATTAAAATTAAAAGTTGTGAAGCCGATTGTCTTTATGCAGGAATTGTCATAGATACGAATAACTTTGTAACAAAGACAGGGGTAAGAACCTTTGAAGCCGCAGCTTTTCTTCGAAGGAACGGTGCAGATATTACAAGAGTACGTAAAATGTTTCGTGAAGATGCAACAGAGTATAAAGCAAAGGCAGAAGCAGTTCGTCAGGCTGAGATTTATCGTAACGAGTTTGCAATCTCTGTTTGTCCTTCAAAAGGGATAGTTAGTCCAACCGTAATTGGTGCTCAAGCAGCTAATGAGTTGTTGAATATTATAGGAATTAAAGCAAGCTTTGTTCTGACTGATTATCAAAATGAAATATTCATCAGTGCAAGGTCCATAGATGAAGTTAATGTTCAAATTATTATGGAACGACTTGGAGGCGGGGGCCACATGAATATTGCAGGTGCCCAAATGGAAAATAGTAACATGGAAGAAGCCATTCAGATATTAAAAGATATGCTGGATATTATGATAAAGGAAGGTGACATATAATGAAAGTGATTCTATTAGAAGATGTAAAATCATTGGGAAAAAAAGACCAGATTGTTGAAATTAACGATGGATATGCAAGAAATTTTATTATACCTAAAAAGTTAGGAATGGAAGCAACAGGTGCTAACCTAAATAGTTTGAAATTGCAGAAAGCCAATGAAGAAAAAGTAGCAAAAGAACTTTTGGACCATGCAGAAGCCTTTAAACAACAAATTGAATCAAAAGAAGTTACCGTAGCAATCAAGGCAGGCGAGGGTGGAAAAGCATTTGGTTCTGTTTCTTCCAAAGAAATTGCAAAAGCAGCAATGGATCAACATGGTATTGAAATTGACAAAAAGAAGATTCAATTAGCCGATCCAATTAAAATCTTTGGAACTCATAGCGTCATAATAAAACTACATCCAAAGGTAACGGCAACACTTAACGTAAAAGTGCAAGAAGCATAATCAATAAGATAAGTAAGGAGGACGTTATGGCAGCAATGGATGAAGCGTTTCTAAAACGTGTATTACCACACAGCATCGAAGCAGAACAATCAGTAATTGGTTCAATGATCATGGATAAGGAAGCTATTGTAGTAGCGTCTGAAATTATTACTGGGAATGATTTTTATGGAAAACAATATGGCATTTTATTTGAAGCGATGGTAGAACTTCATGATGAAGGTAAGCCAGTAGATTTAGTAACATTACAAGATCGATTAAAAGAAAAAGATGTACCCGCAGAAGTGAGTAGCTTAGAGTTTGTCAGAGACTTAATAAATGCCGTTCCAACTTCTGCAAATATCAAACATTACTCTAATATAGTATCGGAAAAGGCTCTTTTGAGAAGACTGATAAAACTTAATGAAGAAATAGCCAATTCCTGTTATGTAGGAAAAGAGCCATTAGAGTCCATATTAGAAGATACAGAAAAGAGAGTCTTTGATTTGGTTCAAAAAAGAAATACGGGTGATTTTGTTCCTATCCGCCAGGTTGTGTTAAATGCTATGGATAAGATAGAATTAGCATCTCGTAATAAAGGGGCTGTCACAGGAATTTCAACGGGGTTCTTAGATTTGGATTACAAGACATCTGGGATGCAACCTTCTGACCTCGTTCTTATAGCAGCCAGACCATCTATGGGAAAAACAGCATTCGTCCTTAATATAGCCCAACACGTGGCTTTTAAAGGCAAAGAGACAGTGGCAATATTTAGTTTGGAAATGTCAAAGGAACAATTAGTAAACCGTTTGTTCTCTTTAGAATCAAAAGTTGATTCGCAACACATAAGAACGGGAAATCTAAATGATTCCGAATGGGAGAAGTTAATTGAATCTGCAGGTGTTATTGGTAAATCCAATCTTATTATAGATGATACACCAGGTATTAGCATTTCGGAACTTCGTAGTAAATGTAGAAAATACAAATTAGAACATAACTTATCAATGATAATTATTGATTATTTACAATTGATGTCTGGCAGTGGAAAAGGTGATTCCAGACAACAAGAGATATCTGATATTTCAAGGTCACTGAAATCTTTAGCCAGAGAGCTAAGTGTTCCAGTAATTGCACTTTCGCAGTTATCTAGAGCAGTAGAACAAAGACCAGATCATAGACCAATGCTTTCAGACCTTAGAGAGTCAGGAGCGATTGAGCAAGATGCCGATGTTGTTATGTTTATATATAGAGATGATTATTATAATAAAGATACAGAAATGAAAGGTATTGCAGAGATTATTATAGCAAAACAAAGAAATGGTCCAATTGGTACGATAAATCTTGTATGGTTACCAGATTATACAAAGTTTGCAAATATGCAAAAATAAAATTGGAATGTATCATAATCAAAAGGAATAACAATAGATAGAAAAAAACAACAAAAAACACAATAGAATACAAAAAACACAATAGAATACAAAATATACAATAGAATACAAAACATACAATAGAATACAAAACATACAAAAGAGGACAGGCTGTGAAAATGGCCCGTCTTTTTTCGTCTTATAACGTGGATGTAAGGTAATAAAAACAACATAAAAAGCAATATAACAAACATGGAAAAGGAGAAAATATGCAAACAACACAATTTTTGATTAAAGATGCAGCAAAAAAGATTGAGGTAGAAAGTCATGTACTTCGCTACTGGGAAGAAGAGCTAAAGTTAGACATTAAAAGAAATGAGCAAGGTCATAGATATTATACAGATGAAAATGTCCAACAATTTTTATATATAAAAAAGCTGAAGAAAGAGGGCTTGCAACTAAGAGCTATTAGGAAAATGTTGGAGGGGGATAATCAGGAATGCAGTCAAGAAGGTAAAATCGAGCCTAATATTGAATATAATAATGCAAGAAATCAATTGAATTTTGATCGAGCACGAAATAGGGCAGAAGATAATTTTGAATCAATAAGAAAGCCCGAGTTTAGCATTATTACCCGTCAAGGAAGTATGACAAAAAAAGAAATGTTTCCTGATGTAGAACTTGGAGAGGACAAGCAAGATAAAGCAATGAGACTACAGCAATTACTAAAGCATATGATGTCGGAAGCATTAAAAGAAGAAAATGTAAAAATGTGTAATGAAATTAAGGAAAGTGTCGTAAAAGAATTAGACTATCAATTTAGAATGCAAGATGAAAGAATTGATGAAAGGGAAAAGGAAAGGGTACTCAGAGAAGAACAACATTATAAAAAGATTGATGAAGTATTGCGTCTGCGAACAAAAAAGGAAAAAAGAAAAAAGCATTCAAGTTTTTGAATGCTTTTTCATAAAACCTTTTAACTATTCTTGAGAAATAGCGCCTGTTGGGCAACTACCTACACATGCTCCACAATCGATACAGCTTGCTTCATCAATTTCAAATTGTGTATCTCCTTGGCTGATAGCACTAACTGGACATTGAGGTTCACAAGCTCCACAAGATATACAAGCATCACTAATTACATGAGACATTTTTTTTCCTCCTACCTTAATGAAATATATGAATGATAAAGATTATCTTTCACAATATAGTTTAATACAAATAGGCCATGATTACAAGTATAAAATTACATAAGTTAATGATTGGAAAGTTCTAAGCGACGTTTTTTAATACCATTTAAAATAATCTGTTTGCAATCAATTAGTTTATTTTTGTCCATGGCAGGTACGCCTTTTAATTTAAAGTCCAAGCCTAGATTCTGGTATTTAACCTCCCCCATAGTATGATAAGGTAATACATCCAATGCTTTTAAAGATTTCAATCCACCAATAAAATAACCCAATTGAAAGAGAGACTCATCATCATCTGTTATGCCAGGAACAACTACATGTCGAATCCAAAGGGGCACATTTTTTTCAGACAAGTATTCTGCAAAAGCTAAAATGCCGACATTTGGATGTTCGGTTAATTCTTTGTGTTTTTCGTTATTAATATGTTTGATGTCAAGCATAATTAAGTCGGTTATGGGTATTAACTTTTCGAATTTCTCTTTGAAAGAGGTATTATCAGCGGTATAAGTTATTCCTGAAGTATCAATACAGGTATTAATATTTTTCTTTTTTGCTTCTGTAAATAATTCAATTAAAAAGTCGATTTGCATTAATGGTTCGCCACCAGTTACGGTAATACCACCATCTTTATAATAATCTTTATTCCGTTCATAATCATCTAAAATTTCAGAAACTTCCATTTTTTTTCCACCACTCATAGGCCAGGTATCAGGGTTGTGGCAATAGGCGCATCTCATAGGACAACCTTGTGTGAATACTACAAAACGTACACCGGGTCCATCTACAGTTCCAAAACTCTCTAGGGAGTGAATTTGTCCGCTCAATTTATATCTCCTTATTTAATATCTAATTTGTCTAGTTCCTTATTGTTAGTTAGTGTCTTTCATTGTCTCTTAAGTATACAATTTTTACACATAAAATTCAAGATAGCGCTAGCAATAAAAAAAGGATATTACCCTTAGGCAATACCCTTTTCTATGAAATCAATAGGTTCTATTGATTAGATTGATTGGTGGAAAGTACGTGTAATTACATCATTTTGTTGTTCTGCGGTTAATTTAACGAAGTTAACTGCGTATCCTGATACACGAATTGTTAATTGTGGATAATTTTCTGGATGCTTTTGTGCATCTAAAAGAGTTTCTTTGTTTAATACATTAACATTAAGGTGATGTCCGCCATTTGATGCGTAACCATCTAATAATGATACTAAGTTGTCTATTTGAGCTTGAGCTGGCATAATAATTCCTCCTTATTTTTCATCATCCAAACCTTGCATTAAGGTTGGAATACTACAGGCTTGAGGATTTTTAGAACAATCAGAACACCCCATAGTCTGAACATTTTTGGACGTTGTACTTGTTTCATCAACTTCAACATTTACATGGCCTACACCCTTTGACATGTTGAAATCAAGCATATTAACAAGATCATCAATCATTGATTTTTCATCCATATTTTGCACCTACTTACTTAAATCAATTTCAATATCACCAGTAAACACTTGATCTTCTTTACCAAGAGCACCTGGAATGATAGTAAATGTATTAGAAATACCATCTTGTGCATCGTTGAAAGGAAGTTTTGCTACTGAAGCTAGGGAAGCTACGGCACCGTTTGTATCACGTCCATGCATTGGATTAGCACCAGGAGCAAAAGGTTGACCTTTTTTACGTCCATCAGGTGTATTACCAGTAGCTTTACCATAAGTTACATTGGAAGTAATTGTTAATACAGACATGGTAGGGAAACCGTTTCTGTATGTGTGATGTCTTCTAATCATTGTCATGAATTTTGATACTAATTCTTTTGCGATTAAATCTGCTCCATCATCATCATTACCGTATTTAGGGTATTCGCCGCTTGTTTCAAAATCTACGATAACACCATCTTCATCTCTAACAACTTTTACTTGACCATATTTAATAGCTGATAAAGAGTCAGTTACTACTGAAAGTCCAGCAATACCAGTTGCAAAGTAACGAAGTACGTCTCTGTCATGCAGAGCCATTTGAGCTCTTTCATAACAATATTTATCATGCATATAGTGAATAATATTTAATGCGTTAACATATACATCTGCTAACCATTCCATCATATCATCAAATTTTTGAACAACATCATCATATACTAAAATATCACCGTCAACCTTACGGTATTTAGGACCAATTTGTTTTTTGGATATTTCATCAACACCGCCGTTTAATGCATATAACATACATTTTGCAAGGTTAGCGCGTGCACCAAAGAATTGCATTTGTTTACCTATTATCATAGAGGAAACACAACAAGCGATTCCATAATCATCACCATGAGTAACTCTCATTAGATCATCATTTTCATATTGAATAGAAGATGTTTGAATAGAAACCTTAGCACAATATTTTTTAAAATGTTCTGGTAATCTTGTAGACCAAAGAATAGTTAAGTTTGGTTCAGGAGACGCACCTAGGTTTATAAGAGTATTCAAGTAACGGAAAGACATTTTAGATACCATATGACGTCCGTCAATTCCAACACCTGCGATAGATTCTGTAACCCAGACAGGGTCACCAGCAAAAAGTTGGTTGTATTCAGGTGTTCTTGCAAATTTTATTAATCTTAATTTCATAATGAAATGATCAACAAATTCTTGAATTTGTTCTTCCGTAAAAGTACCTGCAGCAATATCTCTTTCAGAATAGCAATCGATAAAAGTAGAAGTACGTCCAAGGGACATAGCTGCACCATTTTGTTCTTTCACTGCTGAGAGGTATCCAAAGTAAGTTGCTTGGATTGCTTCTTGCACATTGGTAGAAGGATTTGAAATGTCACAACCGTAAGAAGCAGCCATTTTCTTCATTTCTTTTAGTGCTAAGATTTGTTCCGATATTTCTTCTCTAAGGCGAATGTTTTCATCAGTCATAACACGTCCGGTAGAGTTTTTTTGATCAATTTTATCTTCAATTAGTCTATCAATACCATATAGTGCAATACGTCTGTAATCACCAATAATACGACCACGGCCATAAGCATCAGGAAGACCTGTTATAATATGAGAGGAACGACAAGCTTTCATATCCGCATTATATGCATCAAAGCATCCTGCATTGTGAGTTTTTCTGTGAACAGAAAAGAATTCGCTGATGTCAGCATCAAGAGTATATCCGTTGTCTGAACAAGCTTTTTCCGCCATACGAATACCACCGTTAGGTTGCATAGAACGTTTAAAAGGCTTATCAGTTTGAACACCTACAATCGTTTCTTTGCTTTTGTCTAAATATCCAGGCCCATGTGAAGTGATAGTAGAGATTACCTTCGTGTCCATGTCTAGAACACCGCCTGCTTCAATTTCTTTTTTTGTTAAGTCCATTACTTGTGCCCATAAATCATTTGTTGCTTGTGTAGGACCTGCTAAAAAAGAATCGTCTCCGTCATATGGAGAATAGTTTTTTTGGATGAAATCACGCACGTTAATTTCAGATTCCCATTTGCCGCCTACAAAATTGTTCCATTCTGGTCTCATTTTGAAATAGCCTCCTAATATTATTATATTGTTTTTTGTTATATGACATTTCGTCGTTTTGTATGCATAAAAAGATATGCTAATCTCACAATCACATTATAGAATAAAACGTGTATACACGTCAATAGAGTTAATGTACTTTTCAGCGTACAAAGGGTTAATGCGCAGTTTTTTCATAAAAGAGGTAGATTGGTTGAAAAGGATGTGATATTATAAAGTAGTACAAATTTTAGTAAAGGAGGTAATGAAATGGCAGCATTTACAAAGGATATGACTATTGGTGAAATGTTAAGACAAAATCCTGCTGTTGCTCCTATTCTTATGGAGGCAGGGATGCATTGTATCGGATGTCCTTCTGCGCAAGGAGAAACTTTAGAAGAAGCAGCGATGGTTCATGGAATGGAAATTGACGTCTTAATGTCAAAATTAAATGAATTATAATGAATAAAGGAAAAACCATCTTTTACCAAATAGGTAATCGATGGTTTTTTATTGCTTAAAGCAATTAAATTATACCAAGGTAAGGGTCTGTAATGCAGTATCCTTTATGACGCTTTCATAGTGTTCTTCTAGATAAGCGACTGTTGCCAAAGAAGATTTTTCTGAGACACCATATTCGGATAAAATGTTACATATCTTGTTGTATTCTTCCGGTGTGTGCTTACCTTTAGTAACAACTAAAGTGTAATTACCGATGCGGGTGTTTTTAAATAAAGTGTTTTTTCCATTATAGAAATCTTTTAGCACTCCAGCTAACTTCGTGAGTTCTCGAATAGATGGAAAGGAAAAGAGTTTTGTTAATTCTATATCGGCACTGGTACCAATGGATTCAGCGGCTACCTTGGATAGATTTGCTCCAGATACTTTATTGATTTCTAAATCTAGAGAATCGCCAAACTGTCCGTTATGGATTTTTTTAAATAAATCCAAAACATCGTCGGCACCTCCTGATAAAGAGTTAATACTATTCTCTATATTTGAATCTTCATTGTCATCATGAACGGAAGGGGCAAATTTCGAGAATCTTGTATCTAATTCCTCTGGGTCCTCAACCTTTGTAATAATTAATACAATACAATCAGAATTAAGAGGAATTGCTTCTATCATTAGCGGAATATCTTCTGCTTCAAAACCATACTGAAAAGATGCTTGTTGCATCATGTCACGAAATAAATCTTTGGCTTTCTGTGTTCCATAGGCCAATTCACTTAATTTGATTTCGCGATTTGCTAAATCGTCTTTTGTAAGGGTACAACGAATTTGATGATCATTAACTTTTTCAATTTTCATACGATCACATCCTAACTTTTAATTGAAATTTCTGCGTGTATAGTGACTGAAAACACCCGTTTAATGAACACATAGTGGTATAAAATTATCTTATACTGTATAGTTTATTAAGTCAATACCACATGGTGACTGTTTATAGAAATTTAAATGAAATTTAATAATTAGAAAATTAAAAAATTACTTGCGTAAGACTCAAATGATGGTTATAATACGTGTAAGAGATGTTTGCGATACTCCGTATCAGGGAGGAGGCAAAACCAATTCATTCTATACAACGTTTCGTTTGTATTTATTTATAAGCAAATTTTTGAAACAATATGTTTCAATCTACTCTCATCAATAGTATGAGACAGTCTTGCAAGCTTATGTGCTTGTTCGTCACTAAAAATTTTCCAACTAATAATTAGTATAATTCAAAATCATTATAATTCAAAAGTATCTAAAGTTTTTTATGCAAAGATACGTCGCAACATCTCTGTCATTCTATTTTATTATCGGTATTTTTATTAAAATTTATAACTAGTATATTTGCGATAATATATCACGGATCCTCTTTTTAGGTGTAAATTCATCTATTTTAAAAGGAATTATGCAGATATGCTACAAGGAGGGAGAATACAATCTTTTATGGGGGAAAAGGAAAAAACAGAGGTTATTTTTAGACTTTCTAATTTTGTTCGGAAAGGAGTCATTCTTTATATTGATGGAGAATTATCCACACTTGAAGATGTGGTAAAATGTTACTGCGTCAATGAAGAAAGCATGTACATGCCTGACTATGTTATGAACGAAGCTGGAATGCTTAAGGAATTGCGATACGATAAAATAAACAAAGTAATATAAAATTAAAATAAATAAAGAGTATGGTTTGTTCTTTATGAAGTTATATCCTATCTTTTAAATACCGTATTTTCAACGGGCGTTATTTGTAATCACTTTTCAAACATGGAAGCCCCTCTATGCAAGTCGGAATAGATAATAAACGTTGATAATACAAATTAAAAAGTATCAAAATGTCAAAATTAGTAATGACGATAATAAAATAGTCTGATATAATAGGGACGGTTAGGAGGTAGTTGGAATGAAGAAGAAAATTATTCCGGTATTGATCGCAATCGTCCTTATTATTGTTATTGGGGGCATCTATATGATACCAAAGGTGTTAGAGAAATATGCTTATTCGGAAGAGAGAGCGGATTTAAATGAATATTTTCAAGTATATTCAGTGGATGATGTTTCCATTATGATGGAAAATGAACTGATTAGTGAAAAAGCAAAACTAATTGGAGGAACGCTTTACTTTGATTATGATACAGTAGTAAAGTATTTTGTCGATCGCTTCTATATAAATGAAGGTGAAAATGTTTTACTATATACAACAGCAACAGAAGTAATCAAAGTCAATATGGGAGATGAAAGCAATGGCTATTATGTAGGGGATGTATTCCATAGTGTTGACTATAAAATTGCTTTGTATTCAGAAGATAAGTTATACATTGCAATAGACTACGTGAAGCAATATGATAATTTTTCTTGTGAATTATTTGAAAGTCCTAATCGTATTCAGGTAAATACCCAATGGAACACGGCAACCGTTGGGGATATCAAAGGTAATACTCAAGTAAGAACTCTTGGAGGAATAAAATGTCCTATTTTGCAAGAGGTAAAAGAAGATGAAAAGGTAACGATCTTAAAACAAGATGAGACCTGGTCTGAGATTAAAACAAATCAAGCAATTATAGGATATGTAGAAACAAAACGACTAAGTAATATTAGGGAAGAAGAGCAAATACCTGTTACAGAGGTGGCACCATTATTGTTTCCAAGCGTAACAAAAGAAGGAACGATTGCTCTTGGATGGCATCACGTAATGAACCAAAATGCAAATAGCAATTTAGCAGCAGTAGTGGAACATACAAAAGGGCTGACCACAATTTCTCCAACTTGGTTTTATCTAAATGATAATGATGGTAACTTCCTAGATATTGGTTCGAAAGATTATGTAGCAAATGCTCATAGTAGGGGCATAGAGGTTTGGGCACTCATTGAAGACATCACATATGAAGTTGATCTAAAGGAAATAATGTCATCTACTGTAAAACGAACTAATTTAATAAATAAATTAATACAAGCCGTTGAAACGTATGATCTTGATGGAATTAATATAGATTTTGAAGGTATAAACAGAGAATCGGGACCACATTTTATTCAATTTTTACGAGAGTTATCTATATTAACAAGGGCAAAAGGAATTGTTCTTTCTGTTGATAATTATGTACCAAACGAAGAAAATATTTATTATAATCGTAAAGAACAGGGACTAGTAGTAGATTATGTAATTATAATGGGCTATGATGAACATTGGCCTGGAGGCGGTACAGTTGGCTCGGTTGCTTCCATTAATTTTGTTGAAAAGGGTATTACAAGTACAATAGAAGCAGGAGTACCTTCTGATAAAATAATAAATGCCGTTCCATTCTATACAAGAGTTTGGTCCACAAAGGATGCCGATATAACCAGTAGTGCAGTTAGCATGATAGATGCAGAAAAATGGATTGCTAAAAATAAAATAGAAACTGTGTGGGATGAAGAGACCTGTCAAAATTATGGTGAAATTCAAAAGGATAATAGTATCTATCAGGTTTGGTTAGAAGACGAGAAGTCCTTAGAAGTAAAGTTGAATATTATGAAAAAACATAATGTCGCAGGAGTTGCGGCATGGAGACTGGGATATGAAAAAGAAACTGCTTGGGAATTAATTAATAATTATATCTTGCTTGAGTAGATAGATTAAAAATATTTCTGAAATAATAGTTTTTATTAGGCATGTGTGTCAAAAGCACATGCCTTTTTTAATGGAAGAACCTCATTTTCTATAATTTTGTATCATAAGCTTAAATAGGAAGAAACTGAAAATAGAGGTGACTATTATGAACTGGAACAAGGACAGTAATTTATCAGAAGAACAGGATAAAATATTAAAAACGGTTATGGCAATTATCTTACTAATTTCCATGGTAATTGCATCAAGAGAAATGGCAAGAATGAATAACGAAAAGATGCAGGTAATGAGTAATAACAAAAATGGGAGTTTCATAAGTGGTAATGGAATAGTAACAAGTGAACATACAGATAAGAATCAATTTTGTGTGGTGGTAGATCCAGGTCACGGAGGGCGTGATGTTGGAAAACTAGGAATTAACAACGCGTTAGAAAAAGATGTTAATCTGGAAGTCGCACTATTATTAAAGGAAGATTTAGAGAAAAATAATATAAAAGTAATTATGATTAGAGAAACCGATATAGGGCTTTATAAAGAATCAGATAGCAATAAAAAGATGCAAGATTTAAAAGCAAGAATTAAGATTATGGAAGATTCAAAATGTAACATGGCAATTAGTATTCATCAGAATAGTTATCATGAAAGTGATGTCAACGGGGCACAAACATTTTATTATACATCTAGCAAAGAAGGAAAAAAGATAGCCGAGATTATTCAAGAAAAGCTGATTTTAGGTGTTGATCCAACAAACCATCGCAAGGCAAAGGAAAATGATTTCTATTTTTTATTAAAGAAAACAACAGTTCCACTTGTTATTGTTGAATGTGGATTCTTATCCAATTATACGGAAGCAGAATTGTTAGTCACTAAGGAATACCAAAAGAAAATTGCACAAGCTATAAGTGATGGAATAATAAACTATTTAACGAACAAATAGATTGGGTGGAATTTAGTTTGGAAATTAACATAAATTAACATAAATTAATATAAAAAAATAAAACAATAAAACAATAGGAAATACTTTATCCTGAAAATAAAATGTGTTATACTAAAAAGTGTGTGTAAACAATTATTTAAGGGATAAATACTTCCAATAAAGCTAGTGGTAGGAGTCGAAATGATAACGAAACTAATGTGCGTAAATGTAACGGCCATATCGAAAGAAGATATGATCGAAGCTGGTAATGTTATAAAAGCAGGAGGATTAGTGGCCTTTCCCACGGAGACTGTTTATGGATTGGGTGGAAATGCCCTTAGTAAAGATTCATCAAAAAAGATTTATGCTGCAAAAGGGAGACCTTCGGATAATCCTCTGATTGTGCATATAAGTCAATGGGAAAGCATTCATGCAATTGTAACCAAAATTCCCGAAAATGCAAAAAAGTTAGCGGATGCTTTTTGGCCAGGACCATTAACGATGATTTTTGAAAAATCTCAATTGGTGCCATTTGAAACAACCGGAGGTTTATCAACTGTTGCTATTCGAATGCCCAATCATCCGGTGGCATTGGCTTTTATTGAAGAAGCAGGTGGATATATTGCAGCACCAAGCGCCAACACATCAGGTAAACCAAGCCCTACATTAGCAAGTCATGTGGTAGAGGATATGAATGGTAAAATTGAATTGATTATAGATGGTGGTCTTGTAGGTATTGGGCTGGAATCTACCATTATCGATTTAACTTCTCCTGTACCAACGATTTTACGTCCTGGCTTTGTTACTGAAAAAATGCTTTGTAAGGTACTTGGGGAGATAGAATCAGAGAGAACCATGAAAGACAAAGAAACAAAGCAAGCTCCAAAAGCACCAGGTATGAAATACAAACACTATGCTCCAAAAGGTGAACTCACAATCGTAGAAGGCAATGCCGAAGAAGTTATTACAAAAATAAATGAACTTACAAAGATTGCCAAGAAAAATGATGAAAAAGTTGGAGTGATTGGAACGGATGAAACAGTAGAAAAATATGTTGCAGATTCTATAAAAAGTGTTGGGAAAAGACAAGATGAAGCTGCAATTGCAAGACATTTGTACGGGATACTTCGTGACTTTGACAAGGAGAATGTTTCCATTATATATTCGGAATCCTTTCAAACAGTTGGGATGGGACAGGCAATTATGAATCGCTTATTAAAGGCAGCAGCATATAAGCTGATAAGTCTTAACGTTGATGAGTGATAGCATGCTAAAGCATGGGAATGGGAGGAATCATGATAGGAATTGGTAGTGATCATGGCGGTTTTGAATTAAAAGAAGTATTAATAGAATATTTGATAGAACATAACAAGGCGTATAAAGATTTTGGTTGTTATGAAAAGAGTTCCTGCGATTACCCTGTTTTTGGTAAGATTGTGGCTGAGGCAGTGGCAAAAGGAGAATGTGACAAAGGTATTATAATATGTACAACTGGAATCGGAATATCTATGGCAGCAAATAAGGTAAAAGGAATAAGAGCGGCATTGTGTTCTGATACGTTAAGTGCAAAAATGACAAGACTTCATAATAACGCAAATGTTCTTGCACTGGGGGCTGGAATAATAGGACCTGATCTGGCTGTGAGCATTGTAGAAGCGTTTCTTGAAACGGACTTTTCATCAGAAGAAAGACATCAAAGAAGAGTGGATTTAATAGAATAATAAATTAACAAATTACTTAGGAGGTATTAAAAATGGCTAAAATAGTAATCATGGATCATCCGTTAATTCAACACAAAATAGGTTACATTAGAAGAAAGGATACGGGAACAAAAGATTTCAGACAGGCAATTAGTGAAATTGCTATGCTGATTTGCTATGAAGCAACTAGAGAATTATGTCTTTCTGAGGTGGAAATAGAAACACCGATTTGTAAAACTATTGCAAAAGAATTAAAAGGTAAGAAGATGGCAATTGTTCCCATTTTACGTGCGGGACTTGGAATGGTAGACGGAGTTCTTCAATTAATTCCAGCAGCAAAAGTGGGACATATTGGTTTATATCGTGATCCAGAGACATTAAATCCGGTAGAGTATTACTGTAAACTTCCATCTGATTGTCAAGATAGAGAAGTCTTTGTTGTGGATCCAATGTTAGCAACGGGTGGTTCTTCGGTGGCAGCTATTCAAATGTTAAAAGACAGAGGATGCAAAAAGATTCATTTTATGTGTATTATTGCAGCTCCAGAAGGTGTTGAGAAAATGAAAAGAGAACATCCAGATGTGGATCTTTTTATTGGTTCACTAGATGAAAAGTTAAATGAGCATAGTTATATCGTTCCTGGTTTAGGAGACGCGGGTGATAGAATCTTTGGTACCAAATAGAGGGAAAGAATATGAAAAGACAAGATTATATTTCATGGGATGAATATTTTATGGGAGTTTCTATGCTGTCTGGTATGCGATCCAAAGATCCTCAGACGCAGGTAGGTGCTTGCATTGTAAGTGCAGATAATAAAATGTTATCTATGGGTTACAATGGATTTCCAAAAGGTTGCTCTGATGATGTTTTTCCATGGGCAAGAGAAGGGGATTCCCTTGAAACGAAGTATCCTTTTGTGACACATAGTGAATTGAATGCAATCTTAAATTACAGAGGGGGAAGCTTAGAAGGTGCTAAAATTTATGTATCCTTGTTTCCCTGTAACGAATGTGCAAAAGCGATTATTCAATCAGGAATAAAAACAATTGTATATGACATTGACAAATATGCTAATACAGCATCTGTATTGGCGTCTAAGAAAATGCTAGATGCAGCAGGAGTTAGATATTATCAATACAAAAGAAGTGGACGCAAAATACAATTAGAAGTGTAAAGGAATGTCTGTATGATACACGTATAGTTTTTCTCTGTAGAAAGGAGCTAATGAATATGGATAAATCACGCATAACGCAGTTACTGTTATTGTTAGCTCTTATTCTTCTAATGGTTGTGACACCGTTGTCCGTTAGTGCTACCTCTACACAGGATAAATTAAATGAAGCTCAAAAAGATAAAAACGAGATAAACTCTCAAATAAATCAAACACAGGATAGTATAAATGGTTTAAAAGATAATAAGAATTCATTACAAGGACAATTAAAGGGACTTCACGAGCAACTTACGGAGGTAAGCGAAAGCCTTGAAAAAATAGAGCAATCCATATTTGATAAAGAAATAGAAATAACCCTTACTAGAGATCATTTAGAGCAAGCAAAAGAAACAGAAAAATGGCAGTATGAATGCATGAAAGAAAGAATTAAATTCATGTATGAGCGTAGTAATAGTGTCTATTTAGAATTGATTTTAAAGGCTGGAAGTTTTTCAGACTTTTTAAACAAGGCAGAGTATATCAATAAACTTGAAGAATATGACAGAAAGATGTTAAAGGAATACCAAGATAATCGTATTGCTATTACAGCTACAGAAGCATTACTTGTAGCAGAATCGGAAGAATTAAAGGAATTAAAAGAGAAGGCAGAAGAGGAAAAGGGGCGTGTTTCCAGATTAGTCGCGAATACCTCGAATTATATTGCAGTCTATGCAGATGAAATATACGACGCTGAACAAAAAGCACTCGAATATGAAGAGAAGAAAAAGATAATAGATAATGATATTAATACCCTAAAGAAAAAGCTAGCAGAAGAAAAAGCATTATCTGCTTTGGCAGCACAATCTGCAAAAAGAGATATTTCGGCAGTTTCCTTTGCAGAAGGAGATAGATATCTGCTAGCAAATATTATATATTGTGAAGCAGGGGGAGAATCCTATGCAGGACAGTTAGCAGTGGGGTCCGTAGTTATGAATCGCTTATTAAGTTCAGTTTTTCCTGATTCTATCTTTGGTGTCATTTATCAAAATCGACAGTTTTCTCCTGTAGCAAGTGGACGATATGAATTAGCATTAGCACAAAATAAAGCGACACCAAGTTGCTATCAGGCAGCAGACGAAGCAATGAGCGGCGCTACAAATGTGTCCAACTGCTTATTTTTTAGAACACCCATCGAAGGATTGGTTCCTGTTTATGCAATTGGTGGACATATCTTTTATTAATTTTATAGATTTAACAAAAAGGAAGCTAGATTTTATAATGATAATCCGGCTCCCTTTTTGTTATTATTATGTTTCCATATCTTCAATTTTTCTCTGTAATTCCACAAATTCACCTCGATAAATAATTTGAAGCAAGTTATTCATGCGAAGTAAGGACTTTTTCAGGTCATCTTGGTTTATTTTATTTTGATCTAAAGCCTCCACAAGCTCTTCTAAATCTATCACTTTTACAAATCCATCTGGGTAAATGATTACATCTGCCAATAAATCAGTTACAATCATTGTGTTATCCGATTTCGTATAAGAAAAGTCAACAATGTCACAATACCAATAGAGTAACGTGTGATTAGCTTTGTAAAACTTACTTACCTTGTAACCTTCTTTTAAAAAATAGCACGAATAACCATGGTGTAAATCTTTCTTTGGTTTTAAAGCATTCCATTTTGTTATGATTATATCTTCATCACAAGCAATAATTATATCATCTTTTAGTAGAATGCATTCTTCTGGAATGAGACGTTTGCGATAGAGTATAGGTTTGTCCATATGGCCTCCTAGTTTTTTCACAGTTGTATGGGTTTTAAAAGTGCGTTGTTGTTGAAAATACTACTATTTTGCAGGCAAAAAGTCAACGTAAAATTAATTGTTTTTTTGTAGACATAATTGGCAAAAATGGGTATAATCAAATGATGTGAATTATGAATGGAATGAAACGAGTAATTCGCTCATTTAAATTCCTAAGAAAAAAAATGATTCAAAAAGAAGCGAGAAACCCACATGGAAAATCGAAATAAAGCAAAGAATAAAAGAAGCGTTTATCGTTCTTTTGCACTAATCTCCCAATTTGGGATAAACATGATAGTACCAATTTTTATGTGTTTTTTTTTAGGAGCTTTTATAGATAGAAAATTAGGAACATCGTTTTGGATCATCATCCTATTTTTCGTAGGTGCCCTTGCAGGATTTCGAAATGTGTATATCTTTGCAAAAAGGATATACAAGGACACAGAAGAAGGTGCGCAGAACCGTGGAAGACAAAGTAAAACCAAAGAATGATTTGGAAAATTTAAAAATGAAAGAAATAAACAATGAAGAAATAAGCAATGAAGAAATAGGTAATGAAAAAAATAACCAAATGAAATTCAGAAGTACAGTTGGTGAAATGGTACTAGCAATGATTGTTTTTGGTTTTCTGTGCGAATTGATAGGAATATGGTTTGTTCAGAAGAAGTTAACATATAGTATAGGGTTATGGATAGGGATTGCATTGGCAATTGGCATGGCTTTGCATATGGCATGGGCGTTAGAGAGAGCAATGGATCTTTCTGGTAAACAGGCAGTGGCAAAGATTCGATCTAGTAGCTTAATCCGATATAGTGTAGTAGTAATTTTATATGCAATTGTAGCAGGAACGAAAATGGGAAATCCATTGGCAACATTTTTAGGTATTATGAGTTTGAAGGTATCGGCATATCTACAGCCGTTAACCCATAAATTTTGTTTGTTTATACAAGGAAATAAGTAGCCTTCTATAATGCAAGCAATATATTAACAAAAGGAGGTGAATGTATGGGACAAGGAATCTTGTTATCCGCAGATAAGATTGATTTTATGATTCATGGAGTTTTTTCTTATGAGTTTTTTGGTCAAAAGGTATGGATAACAACGACGCATGTATGCCTTTTATTTATTATGCTTATATTAATGACCTTTGCATTATTGGCAAATAAAGCAATGAAACATGCAAGCCAAGTGCCAGGAACTTTCCAAAACATTTTGGAGATGATTGTGGAAAAACTAGATGGTATGATTAAAAGTATAATGGGTAAAAACGCCAGCAAGTTTTCAAATTACATTAGTACTTTATTTCTCTTTATATTACTATGTAATCTTTCTGGTCTGTTAGGATTAAGACCACCCACAGCTGACTATGGAGTCACCCTACCACTTGGAATAATTACGTTTTCTTTGATTCACTACAACAAGCTTAAGAGTCAAAAAGTAACAGGAGTATTGAAAGGACTTTGCGAACCGTGGCCAATATGGGCACCAATTAATATCATTGGTGATATTGCTGTTCCAATCTCTTTATCACTACGTTTATTTGCAAATGTATTATCAGGCACCGTAATGATGGCCCTAGTTTACGGATTGCTAAAATATGTAGCACTTTTTTGGCCAGCAGTTTTACATGTATATTTTGATATGTTCTCAGGAGCAATTCAAACATATGTATTCTGCATGCTTACCATGACATACGTGTCAGATGCAGTAGGTAACCAGGATTCATAAAAAAAAATAAAACAATCTCTCAAGGAGGAAAAGAAAATGGATATTTTTAATGAAAACTTTATTTTAGGATGCTCAGCAATTGGAGCTGGTCTGGCAGTTATTGCAGGTATAGGACCTGGAATTGGACAAGGAATCGCAGCAGGACATGCTGCAGCAGCAGTAGGTAGAAACCCAGGTGCAAAATCTGATATTACTTCTACTATGCTTTTAGGACAAGCCGTTGCAGAGACAACAGGTCTTTACGGATTACTGATAGCATTTCTTTTATTGTTTGTAAAACCATTAATATAAAATGTCTTCTAGATAGAAAAAAAGAAATTTTTAGAAAGGAGGCATGAACTTGCATACAGGTACATTTTTTATTTTAGCATCAGGTGTAAGCCAAGGGTTAGGGGTTATGGAACCTAGATTATTTGATCTTGATATGCAATTACTAAATGATGCATTTTTAACAATTATAGCAGTTTTTGTATTGTTTTTATTTCTTTCTTATTTTTTATTTAACCCAGCAAGAAAAATGCTGGCAACCAGACAAGAAAAAATTAAAAACGAATTAGAAACGGCAGCTACTGAAAAATCAGATGCCATAGAATTGAAAAATCAATATCAAGACAAATTAAAAAACATTAATAAAGAAGCGGATGAGATTTTTAGTGAAACAAGGAAGAAAGCATTAGCAAATGAAAGTAAGATTGTTGCACAGGCAAAAGAAGAAGCAGCAAGAATTATGGAAAAAGCGAATACGGAAGCCCAACTAGAAAAACAAAAAGTAATAGATGAAGTAAAAAGAGAAATGATAAGCATTGCATCTGTTATGGCTGGCAAGGTAGTAGCAGCTTCCATTGATACAACTGTTCAAGATAGTTTAATTGAAGAAACTTTGAAAGAAATAGGTGAAAACACATGGCTAAGCTAATTTCCAAAACTTATGGCGAAGCGTTGTTTGAACTTGCGGTGGAAGAAAATAAGACGGATACGTTTGCGGAAGAGATTCAAGGAATCAGAAAAATTCTTGATGAAAACAAAGAATTTTCATTATTAATGAATCATCCAAAGATCATGAAAGAAGAGAAAATCAAGATTGTGGAAAATGTCTTCAAAGGACGGATTTCAGAAGAACTTGTAGGATTTCTTGTGTTAGTCATTTCCAAAGGCCGTTATAGTGAAATAGATGCCATTTTGAATTATTTCCTTGAAAAAATAAAAGGATTTAAAGGAATCGGCATCGCGTATGTGACAACAGCGATTTCTCTAAAGGATGAACAAAAGAAAGTAATTGAAAATAAATTAATACACACGACTTCATTTAACAAAATGGAAATGCATTTCCTAGAAGATGAAAAAATCATAGGTGGCATGATTATCCGTATTGGAGATCGAGTTGTAGATAGTAGTATTCGTAGTAAGTTAAGTAAATTGGAGAAGCAATTACTAAAAATCCAATTAGCGAACTAACGAAAAACAAGAAAGGTGCGTATAGATCCATGAATTTAAGACCAGAAGAGATAAGTTCAGTAATTAAGGATCAGATTAAGAGATATGCCTCAGAACTTGAAGTATCAGATGTTGGTACTGTTATTCAGGTGGCAGATGGTATTGCACGTGTGCACGGCTTAGAAAATGCTATGCAGGGGGAATTATTAGAGTTTCCAGGCGGCGTTTTTGGAATGGTACTTAACTTAGAAGAAGATAATGTTGGTGCGGTACTTCTTGGTAACCAAATTAACATTAACGAAGGTGATACCGTTAAAACAACAGGACGTGTTGTAGAAGTTCCAGTTGGCAATGCAATGTTAGGGCGTGTAGTAAATTCTCTTGGTCAACCGATAGATGGTAAAGGTCCCATTCAAACTGACAAATATCGTCAAATTGAAAGAGTTGCCTCTGGTGTTATCACTAGAAAATCAGTAGATACTCCGTTGCAAACAGGTATAAAAGCAATTGACTCCATGGTTCCTATTGGTAGAGGACAGCGTGAGTTAATTATCGGCGATAGGCAAACTGGGAAAACAGCTATTGCAATAGATACAATTATTAATCAAAAAGGTCAAAATGTGAAATGTATTTATGTTGCAATAGGTCAAAAGGCATCTACTGTTGCAACAATTGTAAAAACACTAGAAGAGTTTGGTGCAATGAGCTATACAACAGTAGTTGCATCCACGGCAAGCGAATTAGCACCACTTCAATATATTGCACCCTATGCAGGATGTGCAATTGGAGAAGAGTGGATGGAAAACGGAGAAGATGTATTAGTTGTTTATGATGATTTAAGCAAGCATGCTACGGCTTATCGTACACTTTCCCTACTTCTAAAGAGACCACCAGGTCGTGAAGCATATCCAGGAGATGTTTTCTATTTACATTCTAGACTTCTTGAAAGGGCAGCAAGAATGAGCGATGAATATGGTGGAGGCTCATTAACGGCACTTCCTATCATTGAAACCCAAGCAGGAGATGTTTCCGCTTATATTCCTACCAATGTAATATCTATTACAGATGGTCAGATTTACTTAGAAACAGAGATGTTTAATGCGGGATTCCGTCCAGCAGTAAATGCAGGGTTATCTGTTTCAAGGGTTGGCGGTGCTGCTCAAATTAAGGCTATGAAGAAGATATCAGCTCCAATTCGTGTTGAGTTAGCGCAATATAGAGAACTTGCTGCATTTTCACAATTTGGTTCGGAACTTGATGGGGATACAAAGGAAAAGCTGGCTCAAGGGGAAAGAATTAAAGAGGTCTTAAAACAACCTCAATACAAACCAATGCCTGTTGAATATCAAGTAATTATCATATATGTTGCAACTAACAAATATTTACTAGACATTGCAAAAGATCATATTACTAGATTTGAATCAGAGCTTATGGAATTTTTAGATATAAAATATGCTGAAATTCCAGCTGCTATTAAAGAAGAAAAGGTAATCTCTGATCAAACAGAAATAATCTTAAAAAAGGCAATCGCTGAATTTAAAGGTCAGTTTCAATAGAAAGATTAGAGGGTGATTACTATGGCCTCAATGAGAGACATAAAAAGACGTAAGGGCAGTATTCAAAGTACACAGCAAATCACCAAAGCGATGAAGCTTGTTTCTACTGTTAAACTGCAACGAGCAAAAGCCAGGGCAGAGCAATCTAAGGCATATTTCAATTGTATGTATGAGACAGTAAGCTCCATGCTTTCCAAAGCAGGAATGATTGATCATCCTTATTTGAATCATGGAACAACTGGTAAAAAGGCTGTGATTGTAATCACTTCAAACCGTGGTCTTGCTGGTGGATATAACTCGAATGTAGTAAAGCTAATCACAAAAGGTGATTTTAAAAAAGATGAAACATTCATTTATTCTATTGGTAAAAAAGGAAAAGACACCCTTGGACGTTTAGGATATATAGTAAAAGAAGATGATTCTGATGTAGTGGAAAGTCCAACCTATGTTGATGCTATGAAAATTGGGAAAAGTCTTTTAAAAGCGTTTAAAGAAGGAGAGATTAGTGAGATACATCTTGCTTATACTTCCTTTAAGAATACGGTGAGTCATGAACCAACCTTACTAAAATTACTTCCAGTAGAAATAAAGAAAACAGATGTTGTAGTAGAATCTGAGGAAGATAAAGTTCCTATGAACTTTGAGCCAGATGAAGAAGAAGCACTTGATCTGATTATTCCTAAATATATTACAAGCTTAATCTATGGGGCATTGGTGGAGTCAGTTGCAAGTGAAAATGGTGCAAGAATGCAAGCGATGGATTCGGCAACAAGTAATGCAGAAGATATTATTGACCACTTATCATTGCTTTACAATAGAGCAAGGCAAGGATCTATTACACAAGAATTAACCGAAATCATAGCAGGAGCCCAGGCAATTTCGTGAGATGGCTTACAAAAATAAGTTTTTTAAGGGTCTCTAATATGATTTGAGAAAGGAAAGAAATAGATATGGCAGAAAAAGTAATTGGAAAGATTACTCAGATTATTGGTGCAGTTCTTGATGTTAAGTTTACAGAAGGAAAATTACCAGAAATCAATGAGGCAATCCAGATTACCAAAAAAGATGGAGCAATTCTTGTAGTTGAAGTTGCACAACATTTAGGGGATGATATTGTTAGATGTATCGCTATGGGACCTACAGATGGACTTACTAGAGGTATGGAGGCAGTAACCACAGGTTTTCCTATTATGGTACCCGTTGGTGAAAATACATTAGGTCGTATGTTCAATGTACTTGGCAATCCCATTGATAATATTCCAGTTCCAGATGGGGTTACCTATGAGCCAATCCATAGAAATGCTCCAAAGTTTGAAGATTTATCCACAGAAACAGAACTTTTGGAAACAGGTATAAAAGTAGTTGATCTTCTTTGCCCATACCAAAAAGGTGGTAAAATTGGTTTGTTTGGTGGAGCAGGTGTAGGTAAAACGGTATTAATTCAAGAATTAATTCGTAATATAGCAACGGAACACGGTGGATATTCTGTATTTACTGGTGTTGGTGAAAGAACAAGAGAGGGCAATGACCTTTACCATGAGATGAAAGAATCTGGAGTTATTGATAAGACCACTATGGTTTTTGGACAGATGAATGAGCCTCCAGGAGCTAGAATGAGGGTAGGACTAACGGGTCTTACTATGGCAGAATATTTTCGTGATAAAGGCGGAAAAGATGTTCTTTTATTTATTGATAATATTTTCCGATTTACACAAGCAGGTTCGGAAGTATCTGCACTACTGGGTCGTATGCCATCTGCGGTTGGATATCAACCCACATTGCAAACAGAAATGGGAGCACTTCAAGAGCGCATTACATCCACCAAAAATGGTTCTATTACATCTGTTCAAGCAGTTTATGTACCAGCAGATGATTTAACGGATCCAGCTCCGGCTACAACCTTTGCTCATTTAGATGCAACAACAGTGCTTTCACGTTCCATTGTAGAACTTGGTATTTATCCAGCGGTAGATCCTTTAGAATCCACATCAAGAATATTGGATCCTCGTATTGTGGGACAAGATCATTATGATACTGCACGTGGCGTTCAGGAAATACTTCAAAGATACAAAGAACTTCAAGATATTATTGCAATTTTAGGGATGGATGAACTTTCTGAAAGTGATAAACTGGCAGTTAACAGAGCAAGAAAAGTGCAAAGGTTCTTATCACAGCCGTTCTTCGTTGCTGGACAATTTACGGGTCTAGAAGGAAAATATGTACCTATTGCTGAGACAATCCGTGGATTCAAAGAAATTATTGAAGGTAAGCATGATGACATTCCTGAAAGTTATTTCTTAAATGCAGGAAGTATTGATGATGTTGTAGCTCGGGTGAAGTAACAAGATATTTGCAAGAAAAGGCAGATGGGAAAAGTTTATGGCAGATCAAAATCAGTTTAAGTTAAAAATTATTACACCAGAACGTGTCTTTTTTGAAGGTGATGCAGATATGGTTGAATTTAATACTACAGAAGGTGAAGTTGGTATTTATAAAAATCATATTCCTATGACCATGATCATTGACCCTGGTATTTTAACCATTACAAATGGTGAAAAGGTAAGAAATGCGGCGCTTCATGCAGGATTTGTTGAAATTTTACAAGAATCCATTACAATTTTAGCAGAAGTAATAGAGTGGCCGGAAGAAATTAATATGAATCGAGCAGAGGCTGCAAAAGAACGCGCAGAAAAACGTATTCATTCAAAAGATCCTAAAACAAATATGGCTATGGCTGAAACAGCTTTGCATAGGGCGTTAGCACGTATTCACATAATGAAATAGGAAAAGGTAAGTCAAAAATAATATAAGTGCATATGATAATCATAAATAGAATAGGATTGTAATTATGAATAATCATCGAATTATACCATTTTATATGACGTATCCTTTGCCTATTTATTATGAGCAAGAAGATACTGTAATGAAGGACTTGGAGTATTTGCAACAGATGTATCCTACTGAAGCAAAAAAATATCAAAAAAGAATTGTAACAATTTTGGATAAGTTAGATTATGAAGGAAGCATCATTTATGATGAGTTTCCAGATCGTATTATGATAAATAAGATGGGTAAAGATATTTTAGCTATTATTCAAAAAGAAGAAGAAAAAATGGAAGATGCCATTATAGCCACCCAAAAGTGGGAAGGATTAGATGACATGATTCAAATTTTATTGTTTTACGAAATTTATAAAAGAAGGCATAATAAACATAGAGGGATTTTAAAGTTTTAGTTGTGGTTTTTATGTAAAGGCTTTAGACTATAGTCATAACTGCTTAGGTTATGGCTATATTTTTTTGTAAATAAAATAAGGATTTGGATGGATATCATAATGGAACAATTAAAAAAGCTGATAGAGGATAGTATTTCAGAAAGGTTATATCAATTTATTATAAGTAATCCATCAAATAAGGATGGAATAACCAAGATAAAAGTGAGACCAATTATGTTAAAGGAAAAACTTTTATTTCAAGTAAGTGAATTTATAGAAACAAAAGTATTACATGAAAACTTTATAAAGCAAGATTTAGTAGAAAAAATTATGAATTATATGATGAAATCCTTCAAACAATTGGAAGTTGAAACAATGGATTATCAAGCAACGGTATTAATTAGTAAAAAAGGAAAGATAACCATTAAGAAAAGACAAATTATAGATAAGGAGCAGAAGTTAGACTTCGCCCATAATAGAATAAAGCGATATATTAGAAGAAAACAAGCCAGTAGATTTTCTAATTGATTTGGGGGTTCAAAATAAAGACGGAAAAATAGTAAAATCAAAATATGATAAGTTCAAACAAATAAATCGTTACCTTGAATTTATACAAGATATTCTTTCGGTTTTTCCCAAAGATAAAACAATATCAATTATAGATTTTGGTTGTGGAAAGTCATATTTAACGTTTGCAATGTACTACTATTTAAAAGTATTGAATCAATATGATATACAAGTGATAGGATTGGATTTAAAAAAAGATGTCATAGAAAAATGTAATTATTTAAAGGATAAATATGGATATGATGGGCTAACCTTTTTAATGGGTGATATTAGTACTTATGAAGGTAAAGAAGAAGTTGATATGGTTGTATCGTTACATGCTTGTGATACTGCTACAGACTATGCAATAGCAAAGGCTATTAAATGGAACGCAAAAGTTATTTTAGCCGTTCCTTGTTGCCAGCATGAAGCAAATAAACAAATACAATGTGAAGAATTACAGCCTGCACTAAAATATGGATTAATAAAAGAGAGAATATCTGCATTAATAACAGATGCTATACGAGCAAATATATTAGAAGAACAAGGGTACGCTACACAGATCTTAGAATTTATTGATATGGAGCATACTCCCAAAAATATATTAATTCGCGGAGTTAAGGATGAAAAAGATAAAATATCTTCAAAAAATAAATTAGATAGTTTCATGAAATTTTTAAATGTTGATTTAACATTAGCGAACCTAATAGATAATCAATAAAGACAAGAGTTTAGAAAAGAATTGAAAAGGGATTATATGAAAAGAATAATAGTAAAGTGTTTTGTTTTTATTGTTTTATTTATCATTTCTTTATTTGTAATAAGTGGAATTTTAAATAAAGGAAATACAGATATGACAACGGAAATGGGAAAAGCATCCTTACCGCTTATTTATATGAATATTGAAAATGAATTAGTAAATTGTCTCCATGGATACACTGTAAACATGAAGGGAAATTATTTACGTGATACGTTGACCCCATTAGAGGAAGATAGATCACTCACTATCTCCATAGATAAATATGGTGTAAATATTAATCATTTATCATACGAAGTAAGAAGTGTAGATGGAAAGCGTCTTGTAGAAAGCACAAAAGTTCTGGCTTATAAGGAAAATGACGAGGTTTTGACTGCAACCTTTACAATAAAAGATCTGATTGAAAAAAATACAGAATATAGTCTTATTATACTTATTGAAAACGATAAGAATGAATCAATCCGATATTATACAAGGATTATTCATGCTTCTAATTATTATGCAATTGAAAAGTTAAAGTTTGTTAAATATTTTAACTCCGCTACGTTTAATAAAGTAGAAGCTGAAAATATTGCAAGGTATTTAGAATCCAATTCAGAAGGAGATAACACCACTTTTGGTAATGTAAATATTCATAGTAGTTTTAAACAAATTACATGGGGGGATATGAGAGTAACCAAAGTATCGGAACTTAACATGTCTATCAAAGAAATAGCCAATCAAACAGCTACCATTTTGGGGGAATATATCGTATCAATAAAAGAAGGTAGCAAGATAAATTACTATAGGGTGAAAGAATTCTACAGGGTGAAATATACCTCAGATAGAATGTACCTTTTGAGTTTTGAAAGAACCATGAGCCAAGTGTTTGACGAAAATAGCAATCCTTTTATTGGATCAAAGATTATGTTAGGGATACAAAATAAATCCATTGACTTAGTGGAAAGCGATGGAGGAAATATGTTTGCCTTTGTTGTGGGAAATCAATTGTTCTCATATAATGTTTCGGATAATAAGTTTGCGGTATTATTTGGATTTTACAATGAAAATAATAAGGATCTACGCACAGTTTATGATGCCCACGATATCAAGATATTAAATGTAGATGAAACGGGTAATGTTAGATTTATGGTCTTTGGATATATGAATCGCGGGAGACATGAAGGAACGGTAGGAATTCAAGTTTATCTTTATAATAGTTTATTAAATACAATAGAAGAGGAAGTATATATTCCATATAATAAGTCATATGAACTGTTAAAAGTAGATGTAACTCAATTATCTTATGTTAGTAAGTTGAATTATTTATATTTGATGCTAGATTGTAGTGTTTACGAAATAAATTTGGATACCCAAGCATATTCAGCAATCGCTAATGGAATTGAAGAAGGAAATTTTGAAGTATCAAATGATAATTGCATGATAGTTGTTCAAAAGGGAGAAGATATTAATAAATGTACTCAATTAATGCTTATGAATTTGAATACCCAGAACAAAACGGTAATTGAAGCTGGATATGGTAATTATATTAAGCCACTGGGTTTTATGGAAAAAGATTTGATTTATGGAATAGCAAAAAAATCAGATATATATAAAGATAAAAGTGGACTTTTGACATTTGCGATGCATACAATTTGTATTCAAAATGAAATTGGTGAAATTTTAAAAGAATACATTCAAGATGATGTATATGTAACAAAAGGTAGTATCGTAGAAAATCAATTGGTTTTATCAAGAGTGAGAAAGAATGAAAACGGAGAAGGATATCTTGTCATAGAAGATGATCAAATCCTTAATAATGCAGAAGTGTTAATGGGAAAGAATAACATTGAAATACCTACAACGGAAACCTTTGAAAAAATAACACAAATAGCGGTGAAAAGTATCATTAATTTGAAGACACTAAAAATTTTAACACCAAAAGAAGTTCTTTTTGAAGGTGGAAGGGAGATCGCATTTGAAAGCGAGAAAGAAATTCCAGATCGTTATTATGTTTATGGGCTTCGAGGTGCACAAGGAGTATTTACTGATGTAGGTAATGCAATTAATTTGGCCAACAATCTATCAGGAGTTGTTTTAAATGATTCGGGAAGTTATGTATGGATCAAAGGAAATAGAAGTAGAAGCAATCAAATCATGGCAATTTCAGGTGAAATGGTTACAGAAGATAAAAATAGCATTGCTATATGTCTAAATACTATTTTAAAATTGGAAGGAATAATGAGAAATACAGAAAATCTTTTAAATGAAGGAGAAGATGTATTAACTATTTTAGAAGAAAACTTAGTAGATTCAAAAATTTTAGATTTATCAGGATGTACTCTTGATTCCGTTCTATACTATGTAAACAAAGATATACCTGTATTAGCCATTTTAAATGATGGGAACGGCGTTTTAATTATTGGATTTAATGAAACACAAATTGTATTAATGGATCCATTAAAGGGTACACTTTATAAAAAAGGAATTACGGAAGCGGAACAATTGTTTTCCGATAATGGTAAAGTTTATATTTCCTATGTAAAATAATTTAAGAAAGTTCTTCTTCACGAAATAAGAGCATCGTTCTATGACATCGTGCATAAATATAAAGATAGGAGTCTGGTAAAAGATGGATGATAGAAATAAGCAATTAGCAATAAATCTCGTTCATTATTCTTGTGAGGTTAAAAAAGGGGACAAGGTGTATATTCAATATATCGGTGAATCCACAGTAGAATTAGCAAGGGCAATTATGAAAGAAGTATATGAGGTGGGTGGTTTTCCATTTCCACATTTTTCAAATCAATTGGTTCAAAGAGAAATGTTACTTAAATGTAGTGAAGAACAATTAAAGATTATGGCTGAGATCGATAAAAAAGAAATGTCAAAAATGGATTGTTATATTGGAATTCGAGGTTCGGATAATGTATCAGAGTTATCGGATGTGCCGTCTAATAGACTGGCATTATATGATAAGTTCTATATGGATCCAGTACATCACAAAACAAGGGTTCCCAAGACGCGATGGGTCGTTTTGCGTTATCCAAACAGTTCCATGGCTCAACTAGCAGGAACAAGTCAGGAAGGTTTTGAAGAGTTTTATTATAATGTATGTAATCTGGATTATCAGAAGATGGAAAAAGCGATGGATCATTTAATAGAATATATGAACAAAACGGATAAGGTGCATTTAATAGGCCCAGGAACCGATTTAAGTTTTTCTATTAAGAATATTCCATCTGTAGCATGCGCAGGTAGAAGAAATATTCCGGATGGGGAAGTATATACAGCTCCAGTAAAGAATTCAATCAATGGTACATTAAGCTATAATACCCCTTCGTTATATCAGGGATTCACCTATGAGAATGTGTGCTTTACCTTTGAAAATGGAAAGATCATAAAAGCAACTGCTAATAATACGGACAAGATAAATGAACTCTTAGATTTGGATGAAGGTGCTAGATATATCGGTGAATTCGCTATTGGAGTTAACCCATATATCCATAAAGCAATGAAAGATATTTTATTTGATGAGAAGATTGCGGGATCCATTCATTTCACACCAGGTAATTGCTATAAAGAAGCTTATAATGGAAATGAATCAGTCATTCATTGGGACTTAGTCTGGATTCAGACACCAGAATTTGGCGGTGGCGAGATTTATTTTGATGATGTTTTAATACGAAAAGATGGAAGATTTATTGTCCCGGAACTAGAATGTTTAAATCCTGAGAATTTAAAGTAGAAGATATTAATAAAAGATTATCTTCTCGTATTTCTTTAATGTAAAAAGTAGAAGTAACCCTAAAATACCACAAGAAATGACTTCGCCAGCAAAGACAGTAATAAAGCTAAACCAAATAGGTTCGATGCCATATGCATATTTTAATACAAAAGGAATAATGAGGGCATTTGCCATAATCGGTGGAAGAGGCGTAAGCCATTTGTACTTTCTAAGGGCATAAACGAAAAAGGCACCTATTAATGTTGCAATACTACCAAAGATGATATCCAGTAATGCACATCCCGTTAAGATATTGCTTAGCAAACAGCCAATAAATAGCCCTGGAATAGCTGCAGGTGTAAAATAAGGTAAAATAGTTAGTGCCTCAGAAAAACGAATTTGAATGGCATGATTTGCCAATCCAAAAGTATTGGCTAGAAATGTTAATACAACATAAAGAGCAGCAATCATGGCTGCCTGGGTTAAGAATAATACCTTTTTATCATTCATATTTCATGGTCTCCTTTAGTTTTGTTTTATGTGTGGAAGGTTTCGAACACACAAGTTTAAGTTTATCTAAACAGTAATCTTATTTCTGCTGGGTATTTGTGCCAGTATAATTGCCCCAAACATTAAAATACAGCCTATAATTTCTTTTTGTGTTAATACTTCACCTAATATAATCCAACCTGCTAAAACGGCTACAACAGCCTCTAAACTCATGATTAAAGAAGCAACAGAGGGATTTAAATCCCTTTGTCCGATTATTTGCAAAGTATAGGCAAAGCCACAAGACATAATTCCTGCATAAAGAATCGGAATCCCTGAAGCTAGAATATGAGACAAAACAGGTTTTTCAAATATTAACATGAAAATGCCTGAAAGAATGCCACATACAAAAAATTGAATACAGGACATTTTAACACCATTTACAAGAGGTGAAAAGTAATCAATGATTAGGATATGAATAGAAAAGACAATAGAACATAAGAATATAAGGATATCCCCACTAGTTATGGTAAAGCCTTCCTTGATACATAATAAATACATACCAATCATTGCAACAAATACACCCAGCCATATGAATGGACCGGTTCGTCTTTTTAAAAAGATTCCAAAGATTGGTACAATAATAATATAGCAAGCAGTAATAAATCCTGTTTTTCCAGCGGAAGTTGTTAAGATACCAAACTGTTGTAAGTTACTGGCAACAAAAAGACAGATACCACACAAGACTCCACCGATCATTAAGCTTTTACGAGTTTTTTTCTGCAGGATTAAATAGGCTGGCTGAAGGATTGACTCTTTCGAATAATCATGGGAACTAGTATCATTTTTGTCTTTTATTTTCCCTAAAAAAAAGATGCAAGGGATGAGAAAAATCCCGCCTATTATGCAACGCACAGAGTTAAAAGTAAAAGGACCATTATTTTCCGAACCAACGCTTTGGGCTACAAAAGCTACCCCCCAAATGGTAGCTGTTATTAAGAGGAGAAAAGAGTTACGTATTTGTTGTATTTTCATTTTTATATCCATCCGTGTGCTTTAAAAAGGCATCCCAGTGGATGCCATAAAACAATTATTTCATTTGACCCTCTAAATATTTTGAAAGCAAATTCTGAATACGTTCATTAGGATTTAGAAGATCACTAATAGATGTATCGTGATTTAGTGTATCAATTAGGTAAGCCACATATTTACTCATATCACAGTTAATGTAATAAGGTCTTTTTAATAACTCAGGTGTCTGATAAATTAGATTAGTGGTAAGAACCTTATCAATTAATCCATCTTCATAAGCCTTATCAAATAGTTCTAAACCATTTGTAAAGAGGCCAAAAGTGGCACATACAAAAATACGACCTGCTTTTCTTTCTTTTAAGGCAGCTGCAACTTCAAGAACACTTTCACCAGAAGAAATCATATCATCAATTACGATCATGTCTTTTCCTTCCACATCAGTCCCTAGAAATTCATGAGCAACAATAGGATTACGACCATTGACAATTTTAGTATAATCTCGTCTCTTATAGAACATACCCATATCGACACCAAGAACATTAGCCATATAAATAGCCCGGCTCATACCACCTTCATCTGGGCTAATGGCCATCATGTGGTCTGCATCAATTTTAAGGTCAGGTACATTACGAAGCACGCCTTTTATAAATTGATAAGCAGGTTGAACCGTTTCAAAACCATTTAATGGAATTGCATTTTGAACTCTAGCATCATGGGCATCGAAAGTAATAATATTATCTACACCCATTTGCACCAATTCTTGAAGAGCAATGGCGCAATCTAGAGATTCTCTTGCCGTTCTTTTATGCTGTCTGCTCTCATATAAAAATGGCATTATAACAGTAATTCGTCTGGCTTTTCCGCCCACTGCCGCAATAATACGTTTTAAATCTTGATAATGATCATCTGGAGACATATGATTTTCTTGACCACATAAAGAATAAGTCAAACTGTAATTTCCTACATCCACAAGTAAATATAAATCGGTTCCCCGAACAGATTCTAAGATAATTCCTTTTGCTTCTCCGGAACCAAAACGAGGGACTTTTGCTTTTAAAATGTAAGAATCTCGTTGATAACCTGAAAAAGCAAGACTTTCTTTGTGTTCAGTTTCCCGTTGCGTTCTCCATTTTACAAGAAATTGATCAATCTTTTCACCCAAAGGCCTACATCCTTCTAGTGGAATGATCCCTAATGAGCCAACGGGTATTGTTTCCAAGTTTCTTTTTTCTTCACGCTTTGTAGTCATGAAAAAATCCTCACTTTCTGTTAAGCATTCTTTTTTTGTACATCCTAATATCTGGACCAGATAATTTACATACTTCATAATGACTTGTAATTCGTGAAAATATTCGATCAGAATATCGATCACTTAGTTCTTCCAAAGAGAGATTTGTTGATATGATAGTAGCATTTTTCCGAATATGACGTTCATTCAAACAAGAAAATAGCTGAGAAGCTACAAACGCATTCGTTAACTCTGTACCTAAATCATCAATAATTAATAAATCGCAATGATATAAATCTTCCAAAAGATGAGACAACTCTTCTTTTGCCTTAAAATCAAAGGTATGTTTGGATAAGACTTCAAATAAAGCAGTAGAACTAAAGTAAATTACAACATTACCTTTTTCAATGAGTTCCTTAGCAATACAACCAGATAAGAAGGATTTTCCTGTACCTACTGTACCATAAAAGAATAAATTGTGGTAGTCAGAATTAAAGTTTTTAACAAAGTTCTTACAGGTATCAACTGCATTTTTAAATTTATCCAAATCATCGCCTTGGTAGTACTCAAAAGATAAAGTGGAAAAGTTGTCTGTTTGCAACAACTCTCGTATATTTGATTGTTCATATAAAAGGTTAATAATAGCTTGCTTAAAACATAGGCATTTTTTGCCATTTATATATCCCGTGTCTTTACAAAGGGAACAATCATACACAGGAGTTAAGTAATCCTTTGAAAACCCTGCCTTAATTAATGTGAGATGTTTTTGTTCTTTTAATTCATGAATCATAATTTTGAGCTCAGGAAGGGCATCCTCATCCCCTGCTAGAAGTTTTCTTCCCTGGCTTACGGATATAGATGAAATAGCATCTTCCAAATCTTTGTAGGAAGGTGTTTTTTTATAAACTTCTTCATAACGCATTTCTAATGCATGCCTAGAATTTAGTTGTTTTTCTTCGTAAGAACGAAGAATTGATTCATATTGAACATTATTTAAAGACAAGATAAAATCCCCTTTAATTGCTTAATAATTCCTTTTCTAATTCGGAAAAGTTGTAAGCATTTTGTGAAAACTGATTAAATTTATTGTTACTATTTGAAGAAGAACCAGTATTTGCAGTTTTGCTAATACGAAATTTTTCGTCAAGTGCGGTAATATCACTTTTATGGCGAACATTTTGCTTGCTCCAGTTACCAAGAATACCATCGGCATACTCAAAGCGATGTTTGTCAGTTGACATAACTGTTTTATTGCAAGCTTCCACAATGATGTCTAGGGTAAAACCTAATTCATTCGTCCATCTTTTCATAAAATCTATTTCTTTTGTAGTTGGTGTAGCTGATTTCCCAAGTGACTTCATAATAGTATAGGTAGTCTTGTCATACTTTTCCACGTAGGAGTTGGCAGCCTTTACAGTTGAAATGTGATCTTCGGACCAACTTAATGCAACTTTTTCTATGTAACGGAATTCTTTTTTCCCTCTATCCACACAATACTGAATGAGATAATCAATTAAATCAATGGAAAAACCTAAATGATCAAAAATGAACAAGATTGTTTTTATATCAGAAGGACTTAAAGGCTTTCCAATATATTGTTCCGCAATAAATAGTAATTGCTCAGTATCTTCATTATTTTTAAAAGCCTTGATTTGATCAAGAGTGTAGTTAGGCTTCTCCATGCTAGGAGTAGCTACTATAGAGGTAACAGAGGAATAATTACTTGCAGCCAAGACTACAGACGTTGCGGGTGATGATATTTCAGTAGCAATAGAAGGAGTAATAACTTCAACATTCGTTTTTTGGCATGATAAAAAGGTATCCCGTAAGTGAATACCACATAACAATTTTGCTTCATCATAATCTAAGGAAAGAAGTTTATTCTTTTCCCAATATTTTAAAGCCCTAATGACGTCTTTTTCGGTGTGGTTAAATTTATCAGCAATGTCCGAAACACTAGTTGATAAATGGGCACTCAGAAGACGAACCAAATATAGATAAACTTTTAACTGTGCATCGTTTGCTTCAATCATGTACTCGTCAATAAAACGATTTGAGATTACCGTAAAATCGGCACAATTATCCTGATAAATATGAAGTTGATTCATTGCTACCACCTGTTTTTTATATAGTTTTTATTTATTCATAAGCAAGTGAAATTATATCATGGTTCTCTGAAAAAAGAAACAACTAATTTGCCGGAAAGCCTTGAAAACACTGGGATTGCGATAAATGTGGACAATGTGGACAATGTGGATAGGGCATGTACAAAACAAGTAGATTTAGTGTAATAATTTCATAATAGACGTATGTTACTGGTCTTTATGAAAAAATAGAAATGGGTATTATAGTAATTAAAAATCCACATTCTTCAAGTCGTAATAAGACCAAAGAAATGTGGATAATGTGGATAATTAGATGCCAAGTATGTTTTCGCCAATTTTTACAACATCACCGGCACCCATAGTTATCAACAAGTCACCGTTGATACAGTTCTCTAATAAAAAGTTTTCTATCTCATCAAAAGAAGGAAAATAAAAACATTGTGTGCCTAATTCTTGAATCTTTTTTTGCAAAACTTCAGAACTGATTCCTAAATGATCTGTTTCTCTTGCGGCATAAATATCTGCCAGAACAACTTTATCAGCTAGAGAAAGAGATTTAGCAAAATCATCCAAGAATGTCTTTGTTCTTGTATAAGTGTGTGGTTGAAATACACACCAAGTAGTTTTGTGGGGATAATTTTTTGCAGCAATAAGGGTAGCACGAATTTCTGTAGGATGATGAGCATAATCATCAATAATAGTAACCCCACCAATAGTACCTTTATAATCAAAACGCCTATCCGTCCCTAAAAAATCCAATAATGCATTTGCAGAAACAGCGGGAGGAATATTTAATAAATCGGCTAAGGCAATGGATGCCATAGAATTATAAATATTATGTTCTCCCGGTACACTTAAGGATATTTCCTGAGGTACGCTATTTTTTCTGTTTAATGTATAAGTACCTCTTGCGAACTTATTATAAGTAATGTTGCTTAGACTATAATCGAAAGAAGGTTTAGAACCATAAGTAATAACATTGCATTTTGTATCTTTAAGAATCTCTTCGTAGTGATCGATGTCTCCATTAATAATCAAGGTACCATCCTTTGGTAATAAAGATGAAAATTTTTGGAAAGATTTACGAATGTCCTGAATATCTTTAAAAAAGTCCATGTGGTCTTCTTCAATATTTAAAATGATTGCTATTTTTGGATAAAAGCTTAAAAAGCTATTCGTATATTCACATGCTTCCGTTACAAAATAACCTGACTTACCCACGCGAATATTACCATTAATTGATTTAAGTATTCCTCCAATAGAAAGGGTTGGATCTACATTGTGAGATAATAATATTTGGGAAATCATGGAGGTAGTTGTAGTCTTTCCGTGAGTTCCACTGATAGCAATAGGGGTGTCATAGTTTTTCATGATTTGACCTAATAGTTCGGCCCTTGATAAGGAAGGAATCCCTTTTTCCTTTACAGCAATAAATTCAGGATTATCTGGATGAATAGCTGCAGTATAAACAACCAATTCCACATCATCTTCAATGTTCGATGGGCGTTGACCGTAAAAGATTTTAGCTCCTTTTTCTTCAAGGCCTAATGTTAAAGGCGACTTTTTTGTATCGGAACCGGATATGGGAAAACTTTGTGCTAATAAAATTTCTGCAAGTCCGCTCATACTGATGCCGCCAATACCAATAAAATGGACATGAAGTGGCTTATTAAAATCAATTTGATACATAACGTTCACTTCCTATTCTTTTCTCTGATTAAATACTATATGTATTATACTCATATCTATGAAAAAAACAAATATATATTTAAGGAATTTAAAAAAATATATATTTAAGGAATTTAAAAAAAATGCATCCATATTCTAAAAATATTGTATTTTTTTTGTGTTTTTTTAAGATATGTGCAGGTTTTGTGTAAAATAGGACTAAAGTACGATGAAAAAAAATCAATAATTGTTGTTTTGTATATAATATTATAAACAATGAATCAAGTTTTGTCATATATTCACATAAGAAATTGAAAGAATACATAATAATTTTTCTAATTATATTCACTTTTGTTTATCTTTGTGATATAATTTATTAACAACGGTAGTTTGAGAATGGATTTAGTAATAATAATTTGATTGCATGAGGTGAAGCTATGATTAAAAAAGAGATGGTTGCTATGCTTTTAGCAGGTGGCCAAGGAAGTAGACTTGGTGTGTTGACTTCTAAAGTTGCAAAACCAGCAGTTGCTTTTGGAGGTAAATACCGTATTATAGATTTTCCATTAAGCAATTGTATCAATTCAGGTATTGATACTGTTGGAGTTTTAACACAGTATCAACCACTTAGACTTAACACACATATTGGGATTGGTATCCCTTGGGATTTGGATCGAAATATTGGTGGAGTTACGGTGCTACCTCCATACGAAAAAAGTTCTAATAGTGAGTGGTACACAGGAACAGCAAATGCTATTTATCAGAATATTGACTACATGGAAACCTTTAATCCGGATTATGTATTGATTCTTTCCGGGGACCACATTTATAAAATGGATTATGAAGTAATGTTAGATTTCCATAAAAAGAATGGTGCGGAAGTGACCATAGCTGCTATGCCAGTTCCTTATGAAGAAGCAAAACGGTTTGGGATAGTTATTACAGATGAAAATCGTAAAATTGTAGATTTTGAAGAAAAACCAGAAAACCCTAGAAGCAATTTAGCATCCATGGGTATTTATATATTTAATTGGAAATCACTAAAGGAAGCACTGATTGCAAATGCAGAACAACCAGCACTTGACTTTGGTAAACATGTTATTCCCCACTGTCATGAGAATGGTGCGCCCCTTTTTGCTTACGAATATAGTGGATATTGGAAAGATGTAGGAACTCTTCATTCTTATTGGGAAGCAAATATGGAATTAATTGATATTGTTCCAGATTTTAATTTATATGAAGAGTATTGGAAAATTTACACAAAGAGCGATACCCTTCCTCCACAATATATTTCAGGTGATAGCGTAGTTGAAAGATGCATTATAGGAGAAGGTTCATCGATTTATGGAAAAGTTTATAATTCAGTGATTGGCTGTGGAGTATACATAGGTTCCAATACGATAGTTCGTGATTCCATTATTATGAACGATACAACCATAGGTGAAAACTGTGAGATTGATAAAGGTATTATTGCAGAAGGAACTAACATCGGTAACTTTGTAAAGTTGGGTTTTGGAGAAGAAGCCATTAACGAAACAGATCCGCAAATTTATGATCATGGTATTGTTACAATTGGTGAGAAATCCGTTATCCCCAATGGAATTACAGTAGGTAAAAATGCAGTTATTGCAGGTGTTACAAAGTTAGAGGATTATAAAAATGCGAGTCTTGCAAGCGGAAAAACATTAATTAAGGCGGGTGAAGAATGATGAGGGCCATAGGAATTATTTTAGCCGGTGGGAACAACCACAGAATGAAAGAACTGTCACAGAAACGTGCAATTTCCGCAATGCCAATTGCTGGTAGTTATAGAAGTATCGATTTTGCGTTAAGTAATATGACAAATTCTCATATACAAAAGGTTGGTGTATTTACACAATATAATGCAAGGAGTCTTCATGAACATTTAAGTTCATCTAAATGGTGGGACTTTGGTAGAAAACAAGGGGGGCTATTTGTATTTACCCCAACAGTGACTGCAGACAACAGCAATTGGTACCGTGGAACTGCAGATGCTATTTATCAAAATCTATCCTTTCTTAAGAGCAGTCATGAGCCCTATGTAATTATTACTTCAGGGGATTGCGTTTATAAAATGGATTATAACAAGGTATTAGAATATCATATAGAAAAAAAGGCTGATATTACGGTAGTCTGTAAAGAAATGGATCCAAGCGTTAATGTAGAACGTTACGGAACGATTAAGATGAATGAGGACAGTCGGATTGTAGAGTTTGAGGAAAAACCTATTATGGCAAGATCCAATACTATTTCCTGCGGGATCTATATTTTCAGAAGAAGATTACTCATTGAATTGATAGAAAAATGTGCAGAAGAAGATAGACATGATTTTGTTAAGGATATTCTGATTCGATATAAAAACCTGAAAAGGATTTATGGATATAAAAACAAGAATTATTGGCGAAACATCGCTACAGTAGAAGATTACTTTGATACAAATATGGATTTTTTGAAGCCAGAAATACGTAATTATTTTTTCCGAGAATATCCAGATATTTATTCAAAGGTGGCTGATCTCCCCCCTGCAAAATACAATGTGGGAGCACACATAAAAAATAGTCTTATTTCAAGTGGTAGTATTATTAATGGTGCAGTTGAAGATTCTATTATATTTAAGAAAGTATTTATTGGAAACAATTGTTTTATTAAAAATTCAATCATTTTAAATGATGTATATATAGGAGATAATACTCATATCGAGAATTGTATCGTAGAGAGCCGAGATACGATTCGTGCAAATTCCTACCATAAAGGAGAGGATGGCATCAAGATTGTAATTGAAAAAAATGATAGATATGTTTTATAGGATAAAAGGTTAAAAGGTATGGTTGATGTAAAAGGTTGGAAATAAAGGATTATAAATAGTTTAGCTTAAAAACAAGAAAGATGTAGTACAAGTAAAAGGGGGATATACAAATGAATATCACAGATGTAAGAGTAAGAAAAACTGCAAAAGAGGGGAAGATGAAGGCCATTGTTTCCATTACCATTGAAAACGAATTTGTAGTTCATGACATTAAAGTTATTGAAGGGGAAAAAGGCCTATTTATAGCAATGCCAAGTAAGAAGGCTATAAACGGTGAGTACAAAGATATCGCACATCCAATTAATTCGGGAACAAGAGAAGCGATTCAAAAAGTTATCTTGGATAATTATGAAATAGCGTTATTAGAACCACCGTTATTAGAACCAACCTTATTGGAAACAGTTGGAATGGCAGAATAATTGTACAAATAAAATAAATAATAGATGAGTACGGGGATGTTCATTGACATCTCCGTTTTTATTATTTAAAATAGATATGCTTATCTTATAGCGGTAGTAAATAAAACAAATACCATGTCAATGCATATAACGATTGATTTTAGAGCATGCCACAGCATGCAGATTGGGATAATCATGTATATAATAGTAGGGTTGGGTAATCCGAAAAAGGAGTATGAGAATACACGGCATAATATAGGTTTTGATGTGGTGGATGCCATTGCGGGTTTTTATAAGATTTCAATGAATGAAAAAAAACACAAGGCTATTATTGGCAAGGGTTATATAGAAGGTCAAAAAGTAATATTGGCAAAACCTCAAACTTATATGAATTTAAGTGGTGAGAGTGTTCGTGTTATCATAGACTATTACAAAATAGAAGAGCAATCGGAGATGATTGTGATCTATGATGATGTGAGTTTACAAGAAGGACAACTACGTATCCGTAAAAAAGGTAGTGCAGGTGGACATAATGGTATTAAAAATATAATAGCCCACCTAGGACATGATGTATTTTTACGGATAAAGATGGGTGTGGGGGAAAAGCCAAAAGGCTACGATCTTGCGGATTATGTATTAGGGCATTTTTCTAAAGTAGAGCGGGAATATATAAATGACTCTATTAGTGATGCGGTGGATGCAATAAAAATGATGGTTTTTGATAAAACCGACGAAGCAATGAATCAATATAATAATAAAAAGATAGAACAAAAATAGAGAAAAAATAAACGATGCAAAGAGCCGTTTCATAGCAGCTCAAACAGAAAGTAGAGTATGAAGTGAAGGTATTAAAAAATCCCATCAAAGAGCTTGGAGCATACGAAGCGATAGAGAAAGTATTAAAGAAAGAAAAGGGCTGTGTAGAGTTAACAGGTTGCGTGGACTCTCAAAAGCTGCATATGATTTATGGCATTGGCGATGGATTTAATACTAAAATCATCGTTACTTATAGTGATATAAAAGCAAAAGAACTTTATGAAGATTATAAGTTCTATGAGAAAAGTGTTGTACTTTTTCCAGCAAAAGACTTGATCTTTTATCAAGCTGACGTTCACGGTAATCAATTAATAAAAGAACGTATGAAATGTATTCGAAAGGTTTTAGAGGGAGGACCTCTTACTATTGTTACCACGTTTGATAGCTTGATGGCTCCACAATTACCATTATCCATTTACAAGGAAAATGTAATTTCTTTTTTTGTAGGAGGATCCGTGGATCAAGGAAAGTTATCCAAAAATCTTATTGAAATGGGTTATGATAAAAATTATCAAGTAGAAGCCCCAGGACAATTTAGTATTCGAGGAGGAATTGTAGATATCTTTGATCTGACGGAAGAAAATCCATATCGTATAGAACTATGGGGAGAGGATATTGAATCTATTCGTAGCTTTGATATTTTAAGTCAAAGGTCCATTGAAAAGTTAGAGAAAATAAATATTTATCCGGCTACAGAGATAATCTTATCAGATAAACGCTTGGAAGAAGGCTTTTTATCTATTGAAGAAGAAAGTAGAAAATCAGAAGAAATCTTTCGTAAACAATTTAAAACAGAGGAAGCACACAGAATTAGTACCCAAACAACGCAATTGAAAGAACAAATTGCAGGATTTCAAACCATGGTTAACCTTGAGAGTTATATTAAATATTTCTACAAAGATACGATGCCTTTCACAAGACTCTTTGATAAAAGTAGTTTATGTATTTTTCTAGATGAACCAGCCAGGCTCAAAGAACACGCAAATGCAATAGAATTAGAATTTAGAGAAAGTATGATGCATCGTGCAGAAAAGGGATATTTACTTCCGGGTCAAATGGATCTACTTCAGTCTGTGGAATCTACTATGGCAGAACTCTGCCATTATAGAGTAGTTGGTATTTCTACAATGGGTTTTAAAAATTTTCCCATTAAGTTTGAGGAAAGGTTTGATATTACAGCAAAATCTGTTGCTTCCTATAATAACAGTTTTGAAGCTTTAGTAAAGGATTTACTACGGTTTAAAAAGAACGGATATCGGGTGTTATTACTATCAGGTTCAAGGACACGAGCAAAAAGATTAGCAGAAGATCTATTAGAAAAAGGATTAAATTCTTTTTATGGAGAAGACCCAAATCGAGAATTGCAACAAGGGGAGATTATGACCTTTTATGGACATGTTTTAAAAGGATTCGAGTACCCCATGTTAAAATATGTGGTGTTGGCCGAGACAGATATTTTTGGAGCAGAAAAGAAAAAAAAGAAAAAAAAGAAATTTGAAGGTCAAAAAATAAATGATTTTACAGATTTAAAGGTTGGAGATTATGTCGTTCATGAAAATCATGGGCTTGGTATCTATAAAGGAATAGAAAAAGTAGAAGTTGACAAAATAACAAAAGATTATATGAAAATTGAATATCGTGGGGGCGGTAATCTTTATATTTTAGCAACGGGATTAAGTATCATTCAAAAATTTGCTTCAAAAGACGCTGCAAAGACGCCAAAATTAAACAAACTGGGTACGCAGGAATGGACAAAGACGAAGACTAAGGTTCGTGGTGCGGTAGCAGAAGTAGCCAAAGATTTAGTGGAGTTATATGCCTTGCGACAGCAACAAGAGGGTTATATATTTGCCAAAGATAATATTTGGCAGCAGGAATTTGAAGAGATGTTTCCATTTGATGAAACCCAAGATCAAATGCTGGCGATTGATGCAACAAAAGCAGATATGGAAAGTAATAAAATTATGGATCGCCTTATTTGCGGTGATGTTGGATACGGAAAAACGGAAATCGCCATTCGTGCGGCATTCAAAGCAGTACAAGATGGAAAGCAAGTTGCGTATCTTGTACCAACAACAATCTTAGCTCAACAACACTACAATACGTTTGTACAAAGGATGAAAGAGTATCCAATTAATATTGCACTTTTATCTAGATTCAGATCTCCTTCTGAGCAAAAGAAAACAATAGAAGAATTAAAGAAGGGCATGTGTGATATCGTTATTGGAACCCACCGGATTATTTCTAAAGATGTAATATTTAAAGATCTAGGGCTATTGGTGATTGATGAAGAACAACGGTTTGGTGTTACACATAAAGAGAAGATAAAGAAAATAAAAGATGATGTTGATGTACTAACATTAACAGCTACTCCAATTCCAAGAACCCTCCATATGAGTCTAGTAGGAATCCGGGACATGAGCGTTTTGGAAGAAGCCCCAAATGATAGAATGCCCATCCAAACTTATGTAATGGAATATAACGAAGAAATGGTAAGAGAAGCCATTGTACGAGAGCTATCAAGATCGGGCCAAGTTTATTATGTATTTAACCGCGTTCAGAATATTGCAGAAATGGCGGCAGCAATACAAGTACTTGTTCCAGAGGCAAATGTTGCTTTTGCACATGGTCAAATGAAAGAAAGTGAACTAGAAAGAATCATGTTTGATTTCATTAATGGGGAAATTGATGTTTTGGTCTCAACAACGATCATTGAAACGGGTCTGGATATATCCAATGTGAATACTATGATTATCCATGATTCTGATAATATGGGATTATCCCAATTATATCAATTAAGAGGACGTGTAGGTCGTTCCAATAGAACAGCATATGCATTTCTTATGTATAAAAGAGATAAGATGTTAAAGGAAGTAGCTGAAAAACGTTTACAGGCCATTAAAGAATTTACAGATTTGGGTAGTGGTTTTAAAATCGCTATGCGTGATTTGGAGATTAGAGGGGCAGGGAATCTTCTTGGAGCCGCACAACATGGGCATATGGAAGCTGTGGGTTATGATCTTTATTGTAAAATGTTAAATGAAGCTGTTAAGTCATTAAAGGGAATCCAAGCAAAAGAAGATTTTAATACGGTGATTGATATTGATGTGGATGCATTTATACCACAAAATTATATTGTAAACGAGTTTCAAAAGTTAGATATCTATAAACGTATTGCTTGCGTAGAAAATCAAGCAGAATGTGATGATATGAAAGAGGAACTGTTAGATCGTTTTGGAAGTATACCAAAATCGGCAGAGAACTTATTAAGAATATCATTGCTACGAGTATTAGCTCATGGAGATTATGTTGCAGAAGTGAAAGGAAAAGTTGAAAACATTAGAATTACAATGCAAAGTAATGCACCAGTGAATATTGAAAAAATACCAGAACTAATTAAAAAATATGATGGGAAGCTTAACTTTTCAGCAAAAGGAACGCCGACGTTTGTATATCGTTACAAGAAACATGGTTTAGTAGAAAAAGATGAAGAACTCTTAATCATACAAACTGAAATGATACTTAATGACTTACAGAAATTGTTAATGGGGTAACAAATGCTAACAAGAAGTATAATAAAACAAGAGACGATAAAAAAGGTCTTTGATAAAGGTGAATATATACAGCAATGTGGGGCGTCCTACATGGTTAGTCAGGAATCATATTTTGAAAATGGTATAAAAGTCACAGAAATAAGCGCTAGTGTACGTGGAAGCAGAGGAAAGGTATACGATGTAACGTTAAAGATTGATGAACAGCATTCGGATATTTCCTATTGTCATTGTGGTTGTGAAGCGTTCTATAATTATGCAGGAATGTGCAAACACTGTGTAGCCACAGCCCTAGAATATCTGGATAAAAGAGATGGTAAATATGTTAATAGGAAACCGGTGCAAGGCGCATATGGAAGACAAATGATTTCTATTAAAAGAGATACAACCAAGGGTTTTCGCTACATTATGGAAAAGTACGGAAATATGGAACAATCCCTATCTTTAGTTATACAAAAAGAAGAAAATGTCAGGTTGGAAGCACATTTAACATTACAATATGGAAAGGCAAGTATTGACTTTAAAATAGGAAATACACAAATGTACGTCCTAAAAAATCTAATAGACTTTGCAAGTGCTGTGAAAAACAATGCAAGTATTAAGTATGGGCAAAAGTTAGAATTTGTTCATAGAGTTGATGCTTTTGTAGAAGATTCCAGACCGCTTATTAAGTTTATTCAAAAGGAAATAGAAAAGTATTTGGATGACTCAAAAGCTGTTTACTCTTATCACCGTCCTAATTTTAGAAATTGGGAATTGAAGATGGATAGTTTTGATTCCTTTATGGCAGCCGTGGGAGAAAAAGGGTTTCGTGGAGATATAGAGAACTTTTCCAGTCATACATGGACTATTGTTAATGAATTCCCCAAAGAATCTCTTTTGCTTTCTGGAAGCAAAGAGGGTGTTACCTTACAGAGTGAATATATGGCAATGTATATTGGATTGGAGTTTTTTTATTTTTTTAAAGAGCGCTGTGTATATAAAGTGAATAGGGAGAAGTTGGCAGAAGTAGAAGACTTTCTTCTTTATTTATCCCAAATACAAGGTAGTAGCTGCTTTATTTCAAAAGAAGACCTGCCTCTTTTTTGTAGGGATATGCTACCAGTTTTAGAAAAATATTTTGAATTTGAAATGAAAGATTTTAACAAAGACCTCTATTTGCCTCCAAGTGTCAGTTTTGAAATGTATTTGGACGCTCCTCAAAAAGATTATATTACCTGTAAGCTTTTGGCAGTATATGGAGAAGAAAAATATAATGTTTTTCAACAAACAAAACAAACAAGACTTCGTGATGCCTCTAGTGAAAGGAAGATGAATCACTTGGTGGCTAGCTATTTTAATACCTATGACCCAAATGAAGAAGTGATGGTGTTATCTCAAGATGATGATAGAATATACGAACTATTAACGGATGGCATAGCAAGATTTCAGGTTTTAGGACAGGTATTTGTGTCAGACGCTATAAAATCCACGAAGATAATAGCAACACCAAAGATAGCAGTGGGAGTATCCCTTTCAGGAGATTTACTAGAACTATCTTTAAGTTCCGATGAAATGCCAATGGAACAATTAATAGCCATGTTATCTAAATATGACCGCAAGAAGAAATATTACCGATTAAAGGATGGTAATTATATTAATTTAGATGAGGATGGAATTGCAATATTAACAGACTTAAAGAATGGTCTTAACTTAAAGTATGCCCAGATGAAGACAGGTACTGTCGTTCTTCCAAAATATCGAGCACTTTACCTAGATTCTAAATTAAAGGATATGCAAGGATTACCAGTGCAAAAAAACAAGGACTTCAAAGCATTAATTCGGAATATGAAAACCATCGAGGATAATGATTTTGAGGTTCCCGCCTCTTTGGAACAAGTCGTTCGTGAATATCAAAAAAGAGGGTTTTTATGGATCAAGACCATTCAATATAATGGATTTGGTGGTATTTTAGCAGATGATATGGGACTTGGGAAAACCTTGCAAGTGATTAGCTTTTTATTATCAGAACATTTAGAAGCAAAATCGACAGACAATAGAAGAAGTCTGATTGTGTGTCCCGCTTCCCTTGTCTATAATTGGAAAAGTGAAATTGATCGTTTTGCGAATAAGTTACCTTGCGTGATGATTGTAGGAAGTGCAGAGGAGAGAAGAGAGTTAATTGAAAATAGTTCTACAAGGGATATTTTAATTACTTCATATGACTTATTAAAAAGAGACTTAGAGGTTTATGAAAATATACAATTTCACTGTGAGGTCATCGATGAAGCGCAGTATATTAAAAACCATACAACACGAGTATCAAAAGCAGTAAAAGAGATACATGCAGGGTTTCGTTTGGCATTAACCGGAACCCCTGTAGAAAATCGTATTAGTGAATTATGGAGTATTTTTGATTATTTAATGCCAGGATTTTTGTATGGATATCAAAGATTTAGGGAGGAGCTAGAAATACCAATTACCCAAAATGGAGAGGAAGAGGCAATTTTTAGATTGCAGCGTATGATTCGTCCCTTTATTTTACGTCGTCTAAAAAAGGATGTGCTCACAGATTTACCAGATAAAATAGAAGAAAATGTATATGCGATATTAGATGGAGAACAGAAAAAGTTATATGAAGCTCATGTACAGAGAATTCAAATGATGCTGAATAAACAAACAGATCAAGAATTTTCAGGTTCACGTTTTCAAGTACTTGCAGAGATTACAAAACTCCGTCAACTGTGTTGTGACCCATCGCTACTATTTGATAACTATAAAGAATCCTCTGCAAAAGCAGATATGTGTATTGATTTAATAGAAAATGCCATTAGCGGTGGACATAAGATTTTACTTTTTTCACAATTCACAAGTATGATTGAGAAACTTCAACAGAGAATGACAGAAAAGAATATAAACTTCTATACATTAACGGGGGCTACTAGCAAGGAAAATCGAATCAAATTAGTGGAAGAATTCAATCATAATGAGATTCCGGTATTTTGTATCTCATTGAAAGCGGGAGGAACTGGGTTGAATTTAACCGCAGCAGATATTGTGATTCATTATGATCCTTGGTGGAATATTGCTGTGCAGAATCAAGCAACAGATAGAGCACATCGCATTGGTCAAAAGAATGTAGTAACAGTGTACAAATTAATTGCAAAAGGGACCATAGAAGAAAACATTGTTAAACTTCAAGATATGAAACGTGACCTTGCGGAGCAGATACTAGAAAGTGATCATTTGTCCCATTCCAGTTTTTCAAAAGAGGAGCTGCTCTCATTATTGTAAATATCTCTTGACAACGCAAATCAAATTGTGTACAATTTATTTAATAAATGGTTGCACACAATTAAATGAAATACAATGAGAAGGTAGTAGATTTATTATAGGAGGAAAAAATATGAACATATATGATTTTAAAGTTAAGGCAAATAATGATGAAATTATTTCTTTGGAAAAATACAAAGGAAAAGTTATGCTGATTACGAATTCAGCAACAGAATGTGGATTTACGCCACAATATGAATATTTACAAAATATGTATGAACAGATTGGGCAAGATGATTTTATAATTTTGGATTTCCCATGTAATCAATTTGGTAATCAAGCTCCGGGAAGTAATGCAGAGATTGCAAGTTTTTGTGAATCTAGATATGGAATTACCTTTCCAATTTTCTCCAAAGTTGAAGTAAATGGAGAAAATGCAGATCCATTATATAAATATCTTGTAAGTCAAAAAGGATTTGCTGGTTTTGACGAGAAACATCCATTGGCTACTGTACTTGAAAGTAAACTCAGTATAGAAAAACCAAATTTCAAAAATGAACCAGATATTAAATGGAATTTTACCAAGTTTTTAGTGAATAAAGAAGGCATTGTTGTAGACAGATTCGAACCAACGACAGATTTGGAAACTGTTTTACAAAAAGTAAAAGATATCCTATAAAAGAAAATACTTAAAATAACTTGCTAAAGATAACTTACAATGATTAAAAAAAGATAAAAATCAATGTATGAATTCCTCTATTTAACAAATAATAGTAGCAGATGAAAAAAATTACTATTACACTAAATAGTCTCAAATTTTATACAAGGAGGAATGTCTATATGAAAGCAACAGGAATTGTAAGAAGAATTGACGACTTAGGTCGAATTGTTATACCAAAGGAAATTAGGCGAACACTTAGAATAAGAGAATCAGATCCTTTAGAAATATTTACTGATCGCGAAGGGGAGATTATCCTAAAGAAATACTCACCCATTGGAGAAATGGGAGCATATGCGAAACACTATGCAGAAAGCCTAGCTCAAGTTTCAGGGCATACGGCAATTATTGCAGATAGAGATCAATTTATTGCAGTATCTGGTGGATACAAAAGCTTCCTAGGTAAAACAATAAGTAAAGGTTTGGAAGAAAGATTAGATAATCGCGAAACCATTCTTGCCAGTAAAGGTGAACGTAATTTCATTAATATAACAGAAGATAATTCAGATGAATATCTTCATGAGGCAATTAGCCCTATCATTTGTGAAGGTGATGTTATTGGTGCTGTTATCTTAATAGAATCAGATAGCAAGGTCAAAATGGGGGAAGCAGAGCAGAAAATGATATTATCGGCAGCAGGATTTTTAGGCCGGCAAATGGAACAGTAGAATCATAAAGAACTAGGCACGCGATAATATAGCCTAGTTCTTTTTTATATTCTCTGTTATAATAAAAAAATTGAAAGGAGCTAACTTATGGTAGGTAATGAGAAAATTGCATATAAATACATTCATATTTCCTCGATCTTTTTCTCTATAAGCTTAGTAACCTTAGGGCTTGTAGTAGATCTTAATCCTATGTGGTATATGAATGGATGGGGAAAAGTCGTGGTATATGTGACCCCTATGTTGTTATTATATTTTGATATGAATATACATTTAAGATATATTAAATCAATAGAACGAAAAAAACAATTGCAAATTAGAACTTTAAAAGGAATATTTGCCATCTATATTATTGTATTAGCGACTCTTCTTTTTTTGCAAAGTACATTTCGAAGGGGATTTGCGGATCGAAATATTTGGCAGGTGATTCCATTTTCTAAGGATCATATTAAGTATTACAGTAATTTCATTCCGTTAAAATCAGTAACGATGTACTATACGGCATTTAAAAAAAAGAGCATGAGTTTATCCATTATTACAATAAATGTGTTAGGAAACTTATTAGCATTTGCTCCATTTGGATTTTTTTTGCCGGTACTTTACAAAAAGAAAGTACGAAATGTGTTTAGGTTTATTTTAATTGTCACATTGTCTTCTGCATTTGTGGAAGCCATTCAATTTTTAACAATGGTTGGCCAAGCAGACATTGATGATGTAATTCTAAATGTATTGGGAGCTTTTATTGGCTACATTTTCATACATTTACCATTTATAAAGAGATTTGTTGCAAGATGGTTACCATACACAAAATAGCCGTTTATTATTTATCATTACCCAATTGACCCAGTAAATCAATTTTAATATCATATAATTTTTTGGAAAGATCTACATATACGCGATGAGGATTTATAAGACGTCTTGTTTCATCCCAAAGAGTATTCTTTTCATTGGTGCAGTAGTCTCTAATATTCATAACTTTAGGAGATTCATATACACATTCTCCATTTTTAAAAATCGGTATTAAAAGTTCACGAAGCGTATATTCGCCTGATTTGAGTTTTGTTTTTTTCCAAGGTTCTAAGGGATCAAATAGTAACAAAGGTTCCTCTTCACAAAAGGTTTCACCAACTAAACAGATCAAATCAGCTTTAATTTTGCCAGATTCCTTTTCATAAACTCGATAAATAGTCTTGTTTCCAGGATTAGTCACTTTTTCTGAATTTTCGGATAATTTTATTTTTGGAATAAATTCACCTTGCTCATTCATAACAGCAGCTAATTTATAAACACCACCAAAAGCAGGATTGTCAGAAGAAGTAATCAGGTTTGTTCCTACACCCCAAGACGTAATAGTAGCTCCTTGCACTTTTAAACTATCAATTAAATATTCATCTAAATCACTGGAAGCGGAGATAATAGCATCCGTAAAACCAGCTGCATCTAGCATTTTTCTAGCTTTTTTAGACATATATGCCAAATCACCACTATCTAGACGTATTCCATAAGAAGAAAATAAAGTGCCATTAGCCTTCATTTCGTTAAATACACGGATGGCATTTGGTACACCTGATTTTAAAGTATCATAAGTGTCAACTAATAAAAGACAAGCATTGGGATAAATAGCAGCATATTTCTTAAAAGCAGTATATTCATCAGGAAAACTCATAATCCAACTATGAGCGTGAGTACCTTTTACAGGAACATCAAATAGTTGACCGCACAAAACATTAGAAGTTCCAACACAGCCACCAATCATAGCGGCTCTTGCTCCATAAGTACCAGCGTCAGGACCTTGTGCACGGCGTAGGCCAAATTCCATCACACCGTCACCGCGAGCTGCGAATACAACGCGAGAAGCTTTGGTAGCGATTAAACTTTGATGATTTACAATATTAAGGATTGCAGTTTCCACTAATTGCGCTTCCATAATTGGTGCAATTACTTTAACAAGAGGTTCTCTTGGGAAAACAACCGTTCCTTCGGGGATAGCATAGATATCTCCAGTAAATCGAAAACTACTTAAATATTCAAGAAAGTCCTGATCAAAAAGATGTAAGCTGGCAAGGTAATCAATATCTTCTTTCTCAAAGCGTAATTCCTTAATATATTTTATTACTTGTTCCAAACCTGCGACAATGGCATAACCACTTCCAGATGGATTTGAACGGTAAAAGGCATCGAAAACAACCGTTTGGGCGGAATTGTTTTTATAATAGCCTTGCATCATTGTTAATTCATAAAGATCAGTGAGTAACGTTAAGTTTTGTCTATCCATTATTAATATCTCCTCTAACTGTATATTTTTTACTTAAATGCATCCATAGTATCTCCCTTTTTCTATCCTTAAAGGTGACAAGACAACTGTATAATTTATTAGTATACGTCCATCTTTAGAAAAAATCAACGAAAAGGTAGATGGCATAAGAGTGATATTGGCTAAAACATACCAGTGGCATTGGCTAAAACCCTTGACAAATTTTAAAATGAGCCTATATAATACGACTATACCCACAAAAATGGTGTATACTAATCATAATGGAAAGACATTGACGAAGACAGTACCTAATCCTTAAAAGTCCTAGCGAGTTCGGGAAGGTGTAAGCCGAATACAAGTAGAGAATTAGAGAATATCACTTTCGAGTTTCAGACTGAACACAACCTATTTTAGGAAAGTAAGTGCTGACGGTTTTCTACCGTTATTAAGAACACATATTATGGTATGTTGTAAGGTGGTTTTCTCGAGAATTTAGCCTCGTCCTTTTACATAGGGACGGGGCTTTTATTATTAAAAAATGTAGACACAAAGATGGTTGATCTACAGGAAAGAAAGGTAGAAAAATATGTATCAAAAAGTATCCACAAATCTTAATTTTGTTGAACGTGAAAAAGAAACCTGCCAGTTTTGGAAAAATAATGAGATCTTTGAAAAAAGTATGGAAAATCGCAGAGAAGGTGAAACCTACACTTTTTATGATGGACCTCCAACGGCAAATGGTAAGCCACATATTGGACATGTATTAACGCGTGTCATTAAAGATATGATACCAAGATATAGAACAATGAAAGGTTATATGGTACCTCGAAAAGCAGGATGGGATACCCATGGACTTCCTGTGGAACTTGAAGTTGAAAAATTGCTTCATTTAGATGGAAAAGAACAAATAGAAGAATTTGGTCTTGATCCATTTATTACAAAATGTAAGGAAAGTGTTTGGCAATACAAGGGTATGTGGGAAGACTTTTCTAATACGGTAGGGTTTTGGGCAGATATGGATAATCCATATGTTACCTATCATGATAATTATATTGAATCGGAATGGTGGGCATTAAAAGAGATTTGGAATAAGGATTTGTTATATAAAGGCTTTAAGATTGTACCTTACTGCCCTCGTTGTGGAACACCCCTTTCTAGTCATGAAGTGGCGCAAGGATATAAAGATGTAAAAGAACGTTCCGCAGTAGCCAGATTTAAAGTAAAGGGTGAAGATGCGTATATTTTGGCGTGGACAACAACACCTTGGACGCTTCCATCTAACGTTGCACTTTGCGTTAACCCTAATGAAATCTATGCCAAAGTAAAAGCGGGGGATGGCTACACTTATTATATGGCAGAAGCTCTTTTAGATCAGGTACTTGGTAAATTTGCAAACGAAGAAACCGGGACAAAAGCTTACGAGATAGTAGAAACATATATTGGTAAAGACCTAGAATATAAGGAATACGAACCTTTATTTGACTTTGCAATGGATATTTGTGAAAAGCAACATAAAAAGGCATTCTATATAACATGTGACACTTATGTCACACTAACAGATGGAACAGGAATTGTTCATATAGCACCTGCTTTTGGTGAAGATGATGCTAAAGTTGGTAGAATCTATGACCTTCCATTCGTTCAATTAGTTGATGGAAAAGGTGAAATGACAGCAGAAACACCATATGCCGGCGTTTTTTGTAAAAAAGCAGACGCATTGGTTTTAAAAGATTTAGAAGAACATGGATTGCTCTTTGATGCTCCCAAGTTTGAACATAGTTATCCTCACTGTTGGAGATGTGACACACCTCTTATTTATTATGCAAGGGAATCCTGGTTTATTAAAATGACAGCGGTAAAAGACGACTTAATTAGGAATAATAATACCATTAATTGGATTCCAGAATCCATAGGTAAAGGTCGGTTTGGAGACTGGTTGGAAAATATACAAGACTGGAGTATTTCACGTAATCGATATTGGGGAACACCACTAAATGTGTGGGAATGTGAATGTGGACATACACATTCTATAGGAAGTAGGGAAGAATTAGTAAAGATGAGTGGTAACAAAGAAGCCGCTACAGTAGAGCTTCATAGACCATACATTGATGAAATAACGATTACTTGTCCAAAATGTGGCGGTAGTATGAAGCGTGTTCCAGAAGTAATTGATTGCTGGTTTGATTCAGGAGCTATGCCATTTGCACAACATCATTATCCATTTGAAAACAAAGATTTATTTGAACAACAATTTCCAGCCCAATTTATTTCAGAAGCGGTTGACCAGACAAGAGGATGGTTTTATTCATTACTTGCAGAATCAACTTTACTGTTCAATAAAGCACCTTATGAAAATGTCATTGTTCTTGGACACGTTCAAGATGAGAATGGGCAAAAGATGTCCAAATCAAAAGGGAATGCAGTAGATCCATTTGACGCTCTTGAAACATACGGAGCAGATGCTATACGCTGGTACTTCTATGTAAATTCTGCCCCATGGTTACCAAATCGGTTTCATGGTAAAGCTGTACAAGAAGGACAACGTAAATTTATGGGTACACTTTGGAATACCTATGCATTTTTTGTTCTTTATGCAAACATTGATCACTTTGATGCAACTAAATATGAACTAGAATATGATAAGCTTCCAGTTATGGATCAATGGTTACTCTCTAAATTAAACACATTAGTAACAGATGTAGATCATTATTTAGATAATTACAAGATTCCAGAATCAGCAAGAGCTCTTCAGGAGTTTGTGGATGATATGAGTAACTGGTATGTAAGACGTGGTCGTGAACGTTTTTGGGCAAAGGGTATGGAGCAAGATAAAATCAATGCGTATATGACTCTTTATACTGCCCTTGTTACAGTGGCTAAGGTTGCAGCACCAATGATCCCTTTTATGACAGAAGATATTTATCAGAATTTAGTTAAAAGTATTGATAAAACAGCACCTGAAAGTATTCATTTATGCGACTTTCCTACTGCAGAAGCAACGTTTGTCAATAAAGGACTAGAAGAAGACATGGAAGCAGTTCTAAAGGTTGTAGTATTGGGAAGAGCTTGCAGAAATACAGCAAATATCAAAAACCGTCAACCAATTGGAACTATGTTTATTAAATCAGACTTTACCTTAAGTGAGTTTTTTCAAGAAATTATTGTAGATGAATTAAATGTGAAAAAGGTTATTTTCACAGATGATGTAAGAGAATTTACTTCTTATGGATTCAAACCACAACTTCGTACGGTAGGTCCAAAATACGGAAAGCAACTTGGTGGAATTCAAAAGACCTTATCTACATTAGATGGTAATGAAGCAATGGATGATTTAAGGAAAAATGGTGCTATTAAATTTGATGTAAATGGTGTAGAAGTGGTACTTACAGAGGAAGATTTACTAATTGAAATGAGTCAAAAGGAAGGTTACATATCCGATGCATATGGCAATGTAACAGTGGTTCTTGATAAAACCCTTACAAAGGAACTGATTGAAGAAGGATTTGTATATGAAATTATTAGCAAAATCCAAACAATGCGTAAGGAAGCGGACTTTGAAGTAATGGATCATATAAAAATTTCTATTTGTGAGAATGATAAAATTGCAACGGTTGTAAACAATAATGCTAAGGCAATTGCAGAAAAAGTATTGGCAGACGCTATTTTAATAGATCAATCTTTTGGAATTTCCAAAGAATGGAATGTAAATGGAGAAACTGTTATAATAGGAGTAGAAAAGATCTAATAATATTAGTCACTATATGGACTATCGTGCAAAAGGAGGAAAAGTATGGTTTCAAAAATGACAACAGAGAAAACAATTTCAGGTGGTTTCGATAAAGGGCTTTTCAAGCGTAGTGTACTTTATAATGTAAAGACTTTATATAGGAAAACATTAAAGGAAGCAACAAATCAACAACTTTTCCAAGCAATTTCCTATGCAATTAAAGATGCCATTATAGATCACTGGTTAAAAACCCAAGAAGAATATGAAAAGAGTGATCCTAAAACAGTATATTATTTATCCATGGAATTTTTAATGGGAAGGGCCCTTGGAAATAGTATTATAAATTTACAGGCATATAAACCCGTGAAAGAGGCTTTGGAAGAGTTAGGTATCGATATTAATGTGATGGAAGATCAAGAAGCAGATGCAGCACTTGGCAATGGTGGTCTTGGAAGACTTGCGGCTTGCTTTTTGGATTCCCTAGCCACATTAGGGTATGCAGCGTATGGATGTGGTATACGCTATCGTTATGGTATGTTTAAACAAGAAATACAAGATGGATATCAAGTGGAAGTGCCAGATGTTTGGTTAGCAGAAGGCAATCCCTTTGAACTTCGTCGACCAGAATATGCAAAAGAAGTTCGTTTTGGAGGCACTGTAAATCACAAAATAGATGAGAATGGAAGAACCAATTATTTTCAAGAAAATTATCAGGCAGTAAAGGCAATTCCTTACGACTTGCCAATCGTGGGATACGGGAATGGAATTGTAAATACGTTACGTATTTGGGATGCTCAGCCTGTAGAGTGCTTTCGATTGGATTCGTTTGATAAGGGTGATTATCAAAAGGCCGTGGAACAGGAAAACTTAGCAAAAAATATAGTGGAAGTACTCTACCCCAATGATAATCATTATGCAGGAAAAGAGCTTCGCCTAAAGCAACAGTATTTTTTTGTTTCAGCTTCTGTACAATCAGCCATTAAAAAGTATAAAATAAAACATGATGATGTTAGGAAATTTCATGAAAAGGTTACCTTTCAATTAAATGATACCCATCCAACGGTGGCAATTGCAGAATTAATGAGATTATTAATGGATGAGTATTATCTTGATTGGGATGAGGCATGGGAGGTAACTACAAAAACCTGTGCTTATACGAACCATACCATCATGGCGGAAGCATTAGAAAAATGGCCAATTGAACTTTTTTCTAGATTGTTACCAAGGGTTTATCAAATTATAGAAGAGATAAATCGTCGATTTATTGAGAAAATTCAAGAGACTTATTCCCACAATCATGAAATAAATGTTTCGGAAAAAATAAGAAAGATGGCAATCATTTATGATGGTCAAATAAGGATGGCCCATCTTGCCATTGCTACGGTTTATTCCGTTAACGGCGTTGCAAAGCTTCATACAGAAATTCTAAAAAAAGAATCCTTAAAAGATTTTTATGAAATGATGCCAGAGAAATTTAATAATAAGACAAATGGTATTACCCAAAGAAGATTTTTATTACATGGAAATCCCCTATTAGCTGATTGGGTAACAGCCCATGTTGGACCCGATTGGATTACCGATCTTCCTAAAATAAATAAGTTAAAGCTATATGCGGAAGATGAAAAGTCACAGCAAGAATTTATGAATATCAAATATAAAAATAAAGTTCGACTAGCAGAATATATCATGGAACATAATGGAATAGAGGTTAATCCACGCTCTATTTTTGATGTGCAAGTGAAAAGACTACATGAGTATAAACGTCAACTGATGAACATTCTACATGTTATATTCATGTATAACCAGATCAAAGAAAATCCAATGATGGAATTTTATCCAAGAACATTTATTTTTGGTGCAAAGGCAGCCGCAGGATATAAAAATGCAAAGCTTACTATTAAGTTAATTACGTGTGTAGCTGATATTATAAATAAAGATGCTTCTATTAATGGCAAGATCAAGGTAGTATTTATTGAAAATTACCGTGTATCTAATGCAGAGCTAATCTTTGCTGCTGCGGATGTTTCGGAACAAATTTCAACAGCAAGTAAAGAAGCCTCCGGAACGGGCAATATGAAATTTATGCTTAATGGAGCGCTTACAATAGGAACTATGGATGGAGCGAATGTTGAAATTGTTGAGGAAGTAGGTGAAGAAAATGCATTTATTTTTGGATTACGGGCGGATGAAGTGATTCAATTTGAAAATGTAGGTGGATATAACCCTATGGATATATTTAATAATGATAGTGATATTCGCAAAATATTAATGCAGTTAATTAATGGATGCTGTTGTCCAAGGGATCCGGATTTATTTAAAGATTTATATAATTCATTATTAAACACACAAAGTTCTTCAAAAGCAGATACCTATTTTATACTCAAAGATTTCAAGCCATATGCAGAAGCACAAAAACGTGTAGAAGCAATGTATAGAGATGAAAAGGCTTGGGCAAAAAGTGCTATTTTAAATGTAGCATGTTCTGGAAAGTTCACCTCGGATAGAACCATTCAACAATATGTTGATGAAATTTGGAAGTTGGATAAAGTTGTATTAAACAAATAAGAATAACAAAAGAATGTTGGAGGAAAACCATGATAAATCTAGAAAATGGCGGGGCATACCTTATAAATGGAGTGGAAGTGATTAAGGAAAACCCAAATGCATTAAATGAAATAAAAAGTAAAACAGGACAAACCATAACAAAAGAAGATGCAATTAAAAATACAATTTCTTATACCATTTTAGAAAAACACAATACTTCAGGGAATATGGAAAAGTTAAAAATCAAATTTGACAAATTAACTTCTCATGATATTACATTTGTAGGAATTATTCAAACCGCCCGTGCATCAGGATTAGAAAAGTTTCCTATTCCATACATCCTAACGAACTGTCATAACTCTCTTTGCGCAGTAGGGGGAACCATTAATGAAGACGATCATATGTATGGTCTTACTTGTGCTAAAAGATATGGAGGAATTTATGTACCACCTCATCAGGCAGTGATTCATCAATATGCCAGAGAAATGTTAGCCGGTGGTGGAAGAATGATTCTTGGTTCAGACTCACACACTCGCTATGGTGCTCTTGGAACAATGGCCATGGGAGAAGGTGGACCGGAACTGGTCAAACAATTATTAAATCAAACATACGATATTAATTTACCGGAAGTTGTAGGAGTATATTTAACAGGATCCCCTTCCAAGGGAGTTGGTCCTCAAGATGTTGCCCTTGCACTGATTGGTGCTGTATTTAGTAATGGATATGTTAAAAATAAAGTTATGGAATTTGTAGGACCTGGCGTAGAATCATTAACTCCTGATTTTAGAATTGGAATTGATGTTATGACAACAGAGACTACCTGTCTTTCTTCTATCTGGAAAACGGATCGTAAAATAGAAGAGTTCTATGAAATTCATGGCCGTAAAGGTGACTACAAAGAGTTAAATCCTGGCGTTGTGGCATATTATGATGGATTTATCTCCATTGATTTAAGCACAATCAAACCAATGATTGCGATGCCATTCCATCCTAGTAATGTGTATACCATTGAGGAATTAAATGCAAACCTAATGGACATTTTAGAAGAATGTGAAAAAAAGGCATTGGTTAGTTTAGATGGCGCCGTTAAATTTAGTTTAAGAGATAAAGTAAAAAATGGTAAATTATATGTAGAACAAGGTATCATAGCCGGCTGTGCTGGTGGCGGATTTGAAAATATTTGTGCAGCAGCTGACATTTTAAAAGGCGCCAGTATTGGACCCGATGAATTTACACTAAGCGTATATCCTGCATCTACGCCGATCTATATGGAATTAGTTAGAAATGGGTCCATTGCTACATTAATGGAAACTGGGACGATTGTAAAAACAGCCTTTTGTGGACCTTGCTTTGGTGCAGGAGATACACCTGCCCATAATGCGTTTAGCATTCGCCATTCAACTAGAAATTTTCCTAACAGAGAAGGATCAAAATTACAAGACGGTCAAATATCATCGGTTGCACTTATGGATGCCCGTTCCATTGCAGCAACAGCCGCAAACAAAGGTTTCTTAACATCGGCTGGGGATATTGATGTGGAATTAGGTAACTATAAATATTTCTTCGATCAAAAGATTTATGCAAATAGAGTGTTTGATTCTAAAGGAATTGCAGATAGCACGGTAGAAGTTCAATTTGGTCCAAATATTAAAGATTGGCCAGAGATGAGTGCTCTTACAGAGCACATACTACTAAAGATAGTTTCTAAGATTAATGACCCAGTGACGACCACAGATGAACTGATTCCTTCAGGGGAAACATCATCATTTCGTTCCAACCCACTAGGACTTGCGGAATATACCCTTTCTAGAAAGGATCCAGCATATGTAGGCCGTGCAAAACAAGTTCACTTGGCAGAAAAAGCTAGGATTGCAGGCAAAGAACCAATGGATGAAGTTCCAGAGATAAAGCCTATTATAAATGAAATTAAAAAAGTATTCCCGACTATAAATAATGTTGAAATTGGAATTGGAAGTACGATCTTTGCAGTAAAACCTGGTGACGGTTCAGCAAGGGAACAAGCAGCGTCTTGTCAAAAAGTACTAGGCGGTTGGGCTAATATCGCTACGGAATATGCGACGAAAAGATATCGCTCTAATCTTATTAATTGGGGGATGCTTCCATTCCTTGTTCATAAAGAAGACGTTCAATTTGAAAATTTAGACTATATTTTTATTCCGGGAATCAGAAAAGCCGTTGAAGAAAAGACATCTCAAATCAAAGCTTATTTAGTAAAGAAAGAGGGATTAGAGGAATTTACCATGACACTTGGTGAATTAACCCATGAAGAACGTCAAATTATATTAACGGGATGTTTAATTAACTACAATCGTGTATAAAATTTTATAAAAATTATCATGTTAACAAATGCTACCTACATACAATATGGTAGGGTCAAGAATCTGCACATGCAGACGAAAGGAAGTTAACATGAAAAAAAGAAGACAAATGCATACAATGTTAAAAGAAGCCGTATCAAAAGACAAATGGAAAGATTTTGGTGCGGTTTTTCTTATTATCCTGTTTTTACCCTATCTTTGTGTGACGTTTTTTGGAAATAATAGATTTTTTAAAAATAATATAGCAGTAGGAAGCCCATGGAAAATAGAAGAAATGAGTCTAGATAAAAATAGTTTTTATATTAAAAAAGAAGTAGCTGCAGGTAGTGAATTGATTCCTATGGAAGAGTACTTAATTGGATTGACTGCTGGAAATATTCCCATGGATGTTTTGGATGAAACAGTAAAGGCTCAAATTATCATACTACGAACAGCTATTGTTAAAAAAGGTATTAAAAAAGAAGATTATAATTATGTAGAAGCAATGAATTTAAGCCTTGTATATCTTACAAATGAAGAAATGAAAAATCTTTTTGGAGTAGAATATGCAGCAACCTTAGATAGAATAAAGGGACTTATACAAAGTACAAAAGGGATTATTATTACATATCATGGTTCTCCTATAGAAGCTCCCTTTTTTGCAATTAGTGCGGGAACCACAAGAGATGCACGGGAAGTGTTGGGCTCCATTGAATACCCCTATTTGATTTCAGTAAATAGTGAAAAAGACATGTTTGCAGAAAATTATTTAAAAATAGAAAATATAAAAATTAGTGAATTTAATAAATTAATTAAAATTGCATATCCTAATTTAAAAGAAAATGATGAAGAAGACAATCATTTAGTATGTGTGGAAGATTCTGCAGGTTATATTCTTAGTGTACAATTTGGAGATAAAAAATTATCAGGAGAAGAATTCCGTAAAATATTTCATTTAAATTCATCTTCCTTTGAGCTGATCATAGAAGAAAATGGTATTACAATAACTACAAAAGGATTAGGACATGGTTTGGGCTTTTCACAATATGGAGGTAATCAATTAGCCAAAGACGGCAAAGGGTTTATAGAAATAGTTAAATACTATTATTCAAATGTTGAAGTAGAAAAAATTGAATAATTTTTGTAAAGCAGGTAAAACTATCTACAAAGCCTTTATTAGGTAGATAGGAGGAAGATATGAAAAGACGTAGAAGAAGACCTGGTTTGCAAAAAGAACGAATTGTTATGATTGCAGCATCCGTATTTGTGATGAGCGCATTAACTTTAACGGGTGTATATTTAAAACAAAAAAATAATCAAACGAAAGATGGATACTTGATAGATTTTAGTACGTTAGAAAAACAAGCAACAAATAAATCCAATCAAGTAGGTGAAAAGGTAGAAGAAGACGGTACAAGTCCGGCAAGTACAAGTAAAGTAGAGACTAATTTAGACCAAAAAGATATGGATGCTGACCCATTTTTTAGTGAAACGAATTCACAGGATATGAGTAACTATAATAAGGCTAAAATAGATGATTTCGATTATGAAGAAGGTATGGATACAACGATGGCCAAGGTGGATGTAGAAAAGGTCGAAGAAAGTAAAGAATCGGTAGCAAATGCTTCCAAAGTAGCCTTAAATTTTAGTGAAGATAGCACTTTAAAATGGCCAATTGTTGGAAATGTATTATTAAATTACAGCATGAATAAGACAATCTATTTTGCAACTCTTGAGCAATATAAATATAATCCTTCTATAGTTATAGCAGCAACAGAAGGGGAATCCATTGGAGCAGCTATAAATGGTATTGTCACCAGCATATTCAGTAACGAAGAAATTGGAAATGCCATAATAATGGATATTGGTAATGGATATGAATTAACCTATGGTCAATTAGATCAAATTACGGTTTCAGAGGGAAGTAATGTAAAGACAGGTGATATTTTAGGTGTTGTGAAGGCTCCAACTAAATACTACAGCGTAGAAGGATGTAATGTTTATTTCAAATTGACAAAGGATGGAATACCTATTAATCCATTATCAATATTAGAATAATGGAAAGGTAACAAAAACGGTATCTTAGAATATAATATTGTATCAATCTGATTTTAAGAGGAAATACATAAGGAAAATCCGCAATCGAAGCGTTTACTTGTGTTTTCTTTTTAAAAATTTTAGCTAAGGTACCCCCTCCTCTTTCGATTGCTTCTCATAAAACGTGCATGGTAACACATGCACGTATACATAGGATTACATCTTTACCTTCCGCCTAGATAGTGGTATTATCGTTATAGGTAAAAAACCGCCTTTTGGAGGAATATTTATTTTGAAAGTATTGAAAATAGTTTGTGTTATTTTTTGCATTTGTTTATTAGGCGGATGCAATAATAGTTCCAATATATTTAGCCAAGGAAGTTATCAAAGTGATTCCATGGAAGGTATGGAAGGTAGTTCTCCGGACCTATCCTATGAAATCATTCCACAAGTGCCTAATGTATTAGTCAATCAAGTGGGATTTCCATGTTCAGGCATAAAAGTTGCAATCTTTCGTGGTGATCATTTATCGGATTCCTTTGTGTTAATAGATTCTTTCACCAAAAGAATCGTTTATACTGGGACAATTGGATCTAAGATTTATAATGAAGAATTAAAGGAATATATTAGTTATGGTTCTTTTTCGGAATTTGAAGTAGAAGGAAACTATTACATACAAACAGATATGATTGGCCAATCATACCCATTTTCCATTGGGAAAAACTTATATCAAGATATTTTCACTACAACTTGCAAAGGTTTTAAAGATTCTTTCACCACTAGAAAAGGACAAACATACGAAAAAAATAGTATTATGGAAGATAGCAAAGTGATTGCTAATTTATTACTAGCATTCGAACTATATCCTGATTTATTTGGAGATGATTTGGATATTTCAGAAAGTGATAATGGAATACCAGATATACTGGATGAGATAAAATATAAAATAGATTGGTTTCAAACCATTCAAACCCATCAAATGTCGGGGAATGATTTGGTAAGTTATGCAGGAATTCTCGCAAAATTCAGTCAAATTTACAAATTGTATGATAATTCTTATAGCAAGCAGTGCCTAAAATCTGCAGAATCTGCGTATCAATTAGCAGAAACAGTGGAGTTGAAAAATGATAGTTTACGCTATTTTGCATCTGTTGAATTATATAAGGCCACTACCTATAATAAATATCATATTGTGGCGAAAGGATACATTAATAGGGAAAATAGTTTAGATAATGAATCTATATTTAAACTATTTGGAGATTTTGGATATTTATCGGGTAAAAATGGTGTGGATACAGCGTTGTGTGGAAAGATTATGGGCTATCTAATGGATAGGGCCGAAAAGATCGCTTCTAAATCAAGTAAGAATGGATATTTTGTATGTAGTTATGAGGAAGAAGAAATTCTAGAAGAAATGCAATACTTAGCAATTATTGATTATGTGATTACCAATCATGAGTATGTTACGGTGCAGGAAAACCATCTACATTTTCTTTTGGGAAGGAATCCTCAAGGAGTCAGCTTTCTAGAAGAAGGAGATTTTCCCATTACCCAACAAGTAAATCTTAGCGCACAATTAATATTTATGATGAGTGAAATATTGGAATCTGAGATAAAGGAATAAGGTTGAATAAAAAAGCATATTCAACCACTGATTTAAGTGCGCGATGCAACGTGCAGATAGGTAAAAAAATGAAAATAGTTGTATTGGCAGGTGGAACAAGCACAGAAAGAGATGTTTCATTAAGTTCTGGAACAATGATATATCATGCATTAAAGAAAAAGCATCAAGCAATATTGTTGGATGTATATTTGGGATATGAAGAGGATGATTACAAAAACGTATTTACCAGCACAAAAAAATGGGCAGAGGATGTTAATTTAGTAAAGGAAGAAAATCCGGATTTACAAACAATTAAAGCCATGAGAAAAGATAGTTCCAACGGGTTTTTTGGTCCAAATGTAATTTCTATTTGCCAAGATGCTGATATTGTCTTTCTGGCACTTCATGGGGAAAATGGGGAAAATGGTAAAATTCAAGCCACCTTTGATTTGCTGGGAATTAAATATACAGGTACAGATTATATTAGTAGCGCTCTTGCAATGGATAAAGTGCTCACAAAAGAACTTTTTCTTCAACATCATATTCCAACTCCCAAAAGCGATAGCATTAAAATCGGAGAACAGGTAGATCAAAAAAAAGAATCTATAGAATATCCCTGTGTAGTAAAAACTAGCTGTGGAGGATCTAGCGTTGGTGTATATATTGTAAAGACAAAAGAAGAATTAGAGGAATCTATTTCAGAAGCCTCCATTTATGGAAGTGAAATTCTGATAGAGCAGTACATAAAGGGAAGAGAGTTTTCAGTTGGTGTTGTAGATAATGTTGCACTTCCAGTAATAGAAATTGCACCTTTGGAAGGATTTTATGATTATAAAAATAAGTATCAAGCAGGTAGTGCTATTGAAACTTGTCCAGCAGAGTTAGACAACGAAACCGCAAAAAAGATGCAAAGAATTGCGGAAAAGGTATTTAAAGTTTTGCGCTTAAAAGTCTATGCAAGAATGGATTTTATGATGAATAATAAAGGCGAAATTTTTTGTATCGAAGCAAATACTTTGCCGGGGATGACACCTACGTCACTTCTTCCTCAAGAAGCCAAGGCAATTGGAAAAGACTACGAAGAACTATGTCAGTGGCTCATTGACTTATCCCTTCAAAAATAAATAATTCATAAGGAGTTTTGTATGAAAAATATGACCCTTAAAAATGTGGCAGAAGCATGTGGTGGTTATTTGCATCCTTGCAATACTAAGATTTACGAGGAAATAAAAGGAATAACAATAGACTCTCGTAAGATCCAGGAAGATTATCTCTTTATTGCAACCAAGGGAGAACGAGTAGATGGCCATGACTTTATAGATATGGTAATAGATAAAGGTGCAATAGCAGTTATTTGTGAGAAGGAACCTTCCTCCAAAGAAATTCCATATATTTTGGTGAAAGATAGTTTTTGTGCACTAAAGGATATTGCAGAGTTTTATCGGATGCAATTAAAGATTCCAATGATAGGCATTACTGGGAGTGTAGGAAAAACAAGCACAAAGGAAATGGTAGCTGCAGTATTGGAACAAAAGTTTAAAGTGTTAAAGACAGCTGGAAACTTTAATAATGAAGTGGGATTACCATTAACTATATTGCAAATTACAAGGGAACATGAAGCTGCAGTTTTGGAAATGGGAATTAGTGAATTTGGAGAAATGCATCGATTAAGCAAAATTGCAAAACCCGACATTTGTGTATTGACGAATATTGGATTATGTCATTTGGAAAATCTTAAGTCAAGGGATGGAATATTACAAGCTAAATCTGAAATATTTGACTTTATAAGTGAAAATGGTGAAGTTTGCTGTAATGGAGATGATGATAAGTTAATGACTATTGGGAAAATCAAAGGAAGATTTCCGGTCTTCTTTGGTCTTGCCCCTAAAAATGATATCTATGCAAATGAGATTTTGAATCATGGATTGTTTGGAACATCCTGTACCATTCATACAAAGAAAGGTAATATTTCTGTATCGATTCCGTTACCAGGGGAGCACATGATATATAATGCGCTGGCAGCAACTTCCGTAGGGCTTTCTTTAAAGCTATCATTAGCAGAGATACAAAAAGGAATCGCTTCTATTCAACCTGTAAATGGAAGAAGCAATTTAATCAAGACAAAAAGATATACACTCATAGATGATTGTTATAATGCGAATCCAACTTCCATGAAGGCAGCAATTGATTTATTAAAAACTGCCAACACAAGAAAAGTAGCTATTTTAGGAGATATGTTCGAACTAGGTATCCATGAAAAAGAAATGCATCGTGATATTGGTAATTATGTAGCGAAGGCGGAGATTGAAGTCGTTATATGCATTGGAAACTTATCTTTCTATATATATGAGGCAATCAAAGACAATTTTAAGAACCAAGTGCATTATTTTGAAACGAAGCAAGAATTTCTTTCTAATATTTCAATGATATTACAGCCAAGTGATACAATACTAATTAAAGCATCCCATGGTATGGAGTTTGAGAATATCGTAAACGCTTTGCAAAAATGCCACTGACAACTGTCAGCGGCATTAATTATTTTATGAGATCTTTATTATTCAGGTACATTTCTTCTATTCTTTTCTGCATGTAAGAACCAATTGATTTTTGATCTTCTTTATCTAAATCTTTCAAATAAATAGGTTTTCCATATTCTAGTACAACATGTGCTTTTTTAATCTTTGGAAAATGATCTTCAAAAATGGCAGCAGTATTATTTAAGCTAAATGGAACAACAGGGCATCCCGATTTTTGTGCTATTTTAAAACTTCCATCATGGAAAGGAAGAAAGGTATCATTTTCTTTGTTTCTAGTTCCTTCCGGGAAAATGCAAATAGAAATTCCGGATTTGACTTTTTCAATTCCTTCCAGAATTGTCTTTAACCCTTCTCTGATATTTTCCCTATCTAAAAATAAACAATGTAAATTTTTCATCCAATGACTAAGAAAAGGGTATTTCAGCATTTCTTTTTTTGCCACATATCCAGTAGGTCTTGGAACTCGTGTATAAGTAAGTAAAATATCGAAAAAACTTCTGTGATTGCCAACATATAAGACGGAAATATCCTTTGGCACATTTTCTTCGCCAATAACAGTCACCTTAACACCACTTAAAAAAAGACAACAGCGAAAAGCCCAATTTACAATAGTAAGAGAAATACGAGTTTTTACATCCATATTAAATTTTCCAATCATCCACATAATAATAAGAAGTGGGATACTAAATAAAAGAAAAATAAAAATAAAAATACAAGTCAATAAAAAACGAATCATAGTGAACTCCATTCTGTCTGCAAAAGCAGTCTTTTAATATTAAGAAGTATAGCACATTTTTCTTAGTGAAAAAACATAAAATAAAAAAAAGACATATGCGAAAGGAACAAAAATCCAGTATGAAAAAAAATTTGTTTTTATTAATAGGGATAGTCATAGTATTTGCAACATTTATGGTAGGGTGTAGTGTTTCCGAAGGAAGAAATGAAAAGATAAAGGATCTAGATTTTACGGTTATGGGAGTAGATGATATTCCCGAAGAATTTAAGACTTACATAGAAAATGAAAAGATGGGAGTTTTTAAAAGAACGTTTACAGATAACGAATATTTATATATAGGTGTTGGTTATGGAGAACAATCAACAGGCGGATACAGTATCACTGTAAATGAATTGTATGTAACCGCAAATGCAATTTATATCGATACAAACCTAATAGGACCAAGCATAGAGGACCAAAAACGAGAAGTAGTATCCTATCCTTATGTGGTGGTCAAACTAGAATATCTAGATAAAACGGTAGTATTTGATTGAGAAGTATTTTATAATGAAAGACAGATAAATGAAGGAGAAAATACGATGCTGCTGATCAAAAATGGATATGTTATGGATCCCAAATCACAGGGAGAAGGAATAAAAGACATTCTTATAGAAGATAACAAGGTGATTGCCATTGGAAATAACCTACCTGTAAATATGTTACTTGTAAATTATCCCCAGGTGAGTATGAAAGAACTGGAAATTATTGATGCTACAGGGTTAGTTGTAGCTCCGGGTTTAGTGGATGTCCATGTACATTTTAGGGATCCAGGATTTACTTATAAAGAAGATATTGAAACGGGTGCAAAAGCTGCTGCAAAGGGAGGTTATACTACCGTAGTACTTATGGCAAATACAAAACCTGCTGTTGATAACCTAGAGACGTTAAACTATATTCTTGAAAAGGGAGCCTCTACCGATATTCACGTTAAAACCTGTTGTACGGTTACCAAAGGAATGCTAGGGAAAGAATTATCATCCATGGAAGAACTAAAGGATCATGGTGCATCTGGGTTTACCGATGATGGAATTCCTATTATGGATGAGGCCTTGGTCCGAGAGGCCATGATTCGTACTCGTCGTTTAGGAGTACCCATTAGCTTCCATGAGGAAAATCCAGCATTGATTGAAAATAACGGTATTAATAAGGGAAGAGCATCCGAGTTTTATAAAATAGGAGGTTCTCCAAGAGAAGCAGAAATTGATTTCATAAAAAGAGATTTAGAGATTGCACTTGAAACAGATGCCATTATTAATATTCAACATATTAGCTCTAAAGAAGCAGTGGAGTTAGTTCGTATTGCGAAGAAAAGAAGCAATAATATTCATTGTGAAGCAAGTCCTCATCATTTTACCTTAACAGAAGAATCCCTTATTGAAAAAGGAACCCTTGCTAAAATGAATCCACCCCTTCGAACCCAAGAGGATAGATTGGCAATCATAGAAGGTTTAAAGGATGGCACCATTGATTTGATTGCAACGGATCATGCACCTCATAGTAAAGAAGAAAAAGAAAGATCCATTCTAGATGCACCCAGTGGCATTATCGGTCTGGAAACAGCTCTTTCCTTGGGTATTACAGAATTAGTCGCAAAAGGTTATCTTTCTATGATGGAGTTAATAAAGAAGATGTCTTACAATCCATCTAACATGTATGGATTTGATTGTGGGAGAATAGAAAAAGGGTGTACAGCAGATTTTGTTATTTTTAATGAAAAAGAAACATGGACGGTAGAGAGCTTTATCTCTAAGTCTGCCAACTCCCCATTTCTGGGTGAAACTTTAAACGGAGTTGTCATGTATACCATATGTGATGGAAAAATAATATATCAAAATAAAGTTGCAAAAGAGGAGGAATTAAAAAGTGGCACAGATGAGAAAAGTGAATGCAGTGGTATATCAACAAACAGAGAAAGTATCTGATATTTTTGATATGTGGATAGAGTCAGACTTAGCAAAAGATGCTATGCCTGGGCAATTCATCAATATCTATCCAAAAAATGAAAGCACTCTTTTGCCAAGACCAATTAGTATTTGTGAAATTGATCAAGATAATAACCGCATTCGAATCGTATACCGTATTGCAGGAAAAGGTACAAAAGAGTTTTCTTCTTATCAGGCAGGTGACTCCATTGCAATAATGGGTCCTATTGGAAATGGCTTTCCCATTGAAAAGGCAAATGCTAACGGAATCAAAAAAGTATTATTAATGGGTGGTGGTATCGGTATTCCACCTATGCTAGAACTTGCAAAACAAATTACTTGTCAAAAAGAAATTATCTTAGGCTATCGGAATCAGGAACTTTTTTTGGATGATGATCTAGAGAGGTATGGTAGTGTTTCTATTGCAACGGAAGATGGAAGTGTTGGGATTAAAGGAAATGTCATGAATGCCTTGAAAGAAAAAGCCCTTGAAGGAGATATCATTTTTGCATGTGGACCAATGCCAATGCTACGTGCAATCAAAGAATACGCCAAAGAAAAGAATATATTAGCATTCATCTCTTTGGAAGAAAGAATGGCATGTGGAGTGGGTGCCTGTCTAGGATGTGTATGTAAAACAAAAGAAAAAGATCACCACTCTCATGTAAATAATGCGAGAGTTTGTGTTGATGGTCCCGTGTTTGAAGCAAGGGAGGTGGATATTTAATGAATACCATAGTAAAGATTGCAGGCGTAGAATTTAAAAATCCAGTCATGACAGCGTCAGGAACCTTTGGATCTGGGATAGAATATAGTAAATTTGTTGACTTGAATAAATTAGGTGCGGTAGTAACAAAAGGAGTTTCTAATGTACCATGGGCTGGGAATCCCACACCTCGGGTGGCAGAAACCTATGGGGGGATGTTAAATGCAATAGGGCTTCAGAACCCTGGTATTGATGTTTTTATACAAAGAGATATTCCATTTCTTAAGGAGTTTGATACAAAGATTATCGTAAATGTATGTGGAAAAACGGTGGAAGATTATCTAGAGGTTGTGGATAAATTAGGGGATCAACCAGTGGATCTGTTAGAAATAAATGTTTCCTGTCCCAATGTAAAAGAAGGTGCCATTGCATTTGGTCAAAAAGCAGATTGCCTTTTTGACATCACAAAAGCCATTAAAAAAATAGCAAAACAACCAATCATTATGAAGCTCAGTCCTAACGTCACAGATATTACGGAGATGGCAAAAGCTGCAGAAGCAGCAGGAGCAGATGGGGTTTCTTTAATTAATACAATTACGGGTATGAAGATTGATATCCATCGTCGTAATTTTGCTATTGCAAATAAGACAGGGGGACTTTCAGGTCCAGCCATTAAACCGGTAGCGGTTCGTATGGTGTACCAAGTTGCAAATGCGGTAAAGATTCCAATCATTGGAATGGGTGGTATTGCTAACGGAGAAGATGCAATAGAGTTTATATTAGCAGGTGCAACGGCTGTCAGTGTGGGTGCTATGAATTTCTTTAATCCATACGCAACCAAAGAGGTAATAGAAGGCATAGAACATTATATGGAGCAGTATAAAGTGAAAAATATTTATGAATTAATTGGTGCGGTAAAATAAATATTACCAAATGCATAAAACCCCTCTTTTAGGAATACAATTTAGAGAAGTATTCCAAAGGAGGTTTTTTATGGAGTTAATTAAGAAAAACATACATATGGATCATATGAAGTGTAAGGCAGTTACGCAGGTTACGTTAGAAGAAGATGTAAACATTTCGGATAATAAACCGGATGTATCAAAAATAGTTTTTGAAAAAGGAGATATTAAAATTGATGAAGTAAAAGCAAGTCAGGATCATGCATTTATGCGTGGTAAACTTTTATTTTCAATTCTATATACCTCGTCAGATAGTGAAAAGACAGTTTGGTCAATGGAAGGCTCCATTCCGTTTGAGGAACAAATAAATATGGAGGGTCTCCGTCCAGGGGATAGTGTTAATGTTAATTGGAGTATGGAAGATTTATCAATAGGATTAATTAATTCCAGAAAGATTAGTGTTCGCTCTCTCATTACCTTCACATTAGCATCCCATGAGCTATATGATATGGAGCTCCCTGTTGATTTATCTTGCGATGATTCTATAGAATATCGACGCAAAAAAATAAATTTATGGGAAATCGCAGTTTGGAAAAAAGATGTATTCAGAATTAAGGAAGAAATGGAGATACCAAAAAATCTGCCAAATATCTTTCATATAATTTGGGAAAATGTAAGACCATTGTGGATGGAATTTAAAGTTCTAGATGGAAAAATCGGGGTACAAGGTGAATTATCGGTCTTTTTCTTATATGAGGGAGAAGGGGACGAAAGTCCAATTCGTTTTTATGAAGCAGTGTTACCATTTGCGGGAGTTGTGGAATGTAGCGGTTGCTTGGAGAATATGATTCCTGTTATTCATTATCAAAAGTCACAACAAGAGATGGAAATACGTCCTGACTTTGATGGAGAGCAACGAATTGCCTCAGTAGAATTTGTATTTGATCTTGATATTAGATTATACGAAGAAGAGAATACAGAAATGATTTCTGATGTTTATGGAGTGACAAAAGAAATTGAAACAGTAGAAAATGAAGAAGACTTAAAAAGTATTCTAGTAAAGAATGTAGGAAAACAAAAAGTAACTGGTAGAATTAAAATCAAGTCCGAAAATGGACGTATTATGCAACTAGTTCATAGTGAAGCAGATGTGGTAATTGATAATACAACCATCGTGGATGAAGGAATTGAAATTAATGGAAGTATCACGGTACGCATTTTATATGTAACAAATGATGATGCGATTCCGTTTAGTACAGTAAAAGAGGAATTGCCATTTACTTATACCATTGAGGCCCCTGGAATAAAAGAAGGGTGCACCTATACCATTGATCCAAATGTAGAACAAATCAATGTGTCCATGGTAGACAGTGAAGAAATCGATGTAAAGGCATTGCTGAGTTATCATACTGTTGTTTTCTGTAACAATACCAGTGCTGTAATAAAAGATGTCACAGTCAGTGAATTGAATTTGGATTTGTTAAGCAAGTTACCAAGTATTGTGATTTATATAGTAAAAGCAGGAGACAGCTTGTGGCAAATTGGTAAAAGATATTATGTGCCCGTTGCAAGGATCAAAGAATTGAATGGACTAACAAGTGATCTTATCTATCCCGGAGATAAACTATTAATTGTAAAAGATTTTTATTAAAGCAAAAAAGCGAGTAACCTAAATTAGCGAAAAGGTTTACTCGCTTTTCTATGTACATTTAGAAAAGGCTACTAGTATTAATTGCGATTTTGGACAGTCTGAATTATAATAAAATAGGAATGCATGTAGTATTAATATTCAGGTTAATTGTTAAAGGAGGTAACCATGATTTGGAAATATAGTGAAGGAAAGATATATAGTGAAGATGAAAACGGAGGGTTCATGTCGGAGGCAGAGTTTACTATTAGCGAGAATGGTGTAGTCAACATTTATCATGTTTATGTAGAACCACAATTTAGAGGAAATGGATTAGCTCATAAGACAATGCTAGAGGTCGTGGAGTATTTAAAAAACGAAAAAAGAAAGGCAACAGCGACTTGCCCTTATGCGGATGCTTGGTTTAAAAAGAATCCATTGTTATGTTCTGAGATTATCTTTTAATATTTTGTTATCAGGAAGATGTCTTTTTAGATAAAAGGGATAGAAAAGGGGTGAATTATGGATAATATAATTAACTTAAGCAAAACAGTTTATGAAATTTATAATGAAAACCCAGAGATTATGAAAATCCTACAAGATTTAGGATTCCAGGATATAGGAAAGCCTGGCATGATGAATACCGTTGGAAGGTTTATGACCATACCAAAGGGTGCAGCAATGAAAAAGATAAGCATGGAGCAGATTAAAAAGACACTATTAGAAAAAGGTTATGTCATAAGAGAATCATAGGAGGAAGTTTATGAGTGAATATATTAATAATCGTGAATTAAGACAACAAACCATTAAGGAAATTATTAGACAGTTACATGAAGGTAAAACGGTGGAAGACGTTAAAAAACAGTTTGAGGATGTTTTTGATGGTGTTTCTGCCAATGAAATATCTGAGGCCGAAGGAGCCCTCATTGCCGAAGGACTGCCTGTTTCAGAAATACAAAGGCTTTGTGATGTTCATGCATCCGTTTTTAAAGGTTCCATAGAAGAAATCCATCAAACAACAGATCCTACTTTGATACAAGGACATCCTATCAATACATTGCTAAGAGAAAATAGAGAAATTGAGCGGATTATAGAAGAAGAAGTTCGAGCAAATCTTATTAATATAGAAAAAGCCAGTGGATTGCAAGCTTTCGTAGCGGGCATTGATAATCTTGCAAAAATAAATATTCATTACCAAAAGAAGGAGATACTATTCTTTCCGTATATGGAGAAATACGGGATTACAGCACCTCCAAAAGTAATGTGGGGAGTGGATGATGAAATACGTAATCAGATAAAAGAAGTTAAAATGTTAGTAACAGAATCTCGGATTGACAGGGAAAGTATCTTAGAAAAGGTAGAGATGATGATTACCAATGTTACAGAAATGATTTTTAAAGAAGAAAATATCTTGGTTCCCATGATTCTAGAAAAATTAACTCAGGATGAATGGAACTCTATAGCTGCCCAAAGTGAGGAAATAGGTTATATGGTTCATGATGTAACAGAATGGAAGGATAATATAGCAATGGAGTCGATTTCTTTAGCAGACAATAAAGGAATAGAAGAAGGGATAACAAAAGACGAACAGGATCAGGAGGAAATAGGTTTGGTTCACCTTCCAACGGGAGTTTTTCATGTAGAAGAACTAACTAGTTTATTCAATACTTTACCTTTTGATATTACATTTGTGAATAAAGATGATGTTGTAAAATATTTTTCAGAGGGTAAAGAAAGAACCTTTCCAAGGACAAAGTCCATTATCGGAAGAAATGTTTCTAACTGTCATCCACCGGCAAGTGTTCATATTGTAGAAAAGATAGTAGAAGATTTTAAAGATGGGATAAAAGACCAAGAGGATTTCTGGATTAAGATGGGTAATAAATATATTTTAATCCGCTATTACGCAGTTCGTAGTGAAAAAGGTGAATATCTTGGTGTCCTTGAAATAACTCAAGATATTAAGCCAATACAAGAAATAACGGGAGAGAAACGCCTAGTATCGGAATAAAGAAGGAACTGGAAGGATAGAAACAAACGTGAAAAACAATTTTAATTCATTAACAGATGACAGTTCTAGAAATTTTCTAATTTTATTAAAAAGTATACTTGTTGGGACAACAGCTGGTCTTGCTGCAGTGATATTTAGGAAAACACTAACCTATGCAGAAAAGGCGTCCTTTCTGTTATATGAATATATAAAAGATAATAAAACTTTAATTCCTATATTAGTTGTAGGATTATGTGTAGCTGGATATTTTATTGGCTACTTAGTTTCAAAAAATAGTATGATTTCTGGAAGTGGGGTACCTCAGGTAAAAGGAATTATGTTGGGATATTTTAAAGGAAGAAAAAGCTGGTTTCATACCTTGATTTTAAAGTTTATTGGTGGATCAATTGCAATTTTAGGAGGTTTATCCCTAGGAAGAGAAGGCCCATCCATTCAAATCGGGGCTAGTATTGGAGAAGGAATTGGCAATAAAATGGCAAAGGATCGTATGGAAAGGAAAATACTCATAGCTAGTGGTGCAAGTGCCGGGTTGGCCGCAGCCTTTAATGCACCATTGGCCGGAGTAATCTTTGCACTGGAAGAGATCTTTAAGTATTTTTCACCAACCATTTTACTTGCAACGATGTCAGCAGCAGTCACTGCAGATTTTATTTCTAAAACAGTATTTGGATTGGAACCAATTTTCAATTTTGCAATATCCGAATCTATTCCCTTAACAAGTTATGGGCTACTCATTATATTGGGATTCATACTTGGTATTATGGGTGCATTTTATAATTACGTACTGATAAAAACACAACAATGTTATCAAAAAAGCAAAATGTTTTCGGTTAAGCTACGTCCAATGATACCATTGTTATTTGCTGGAGTTTTAGGAATCCTTTTCCCTGTTGTATTAGGGGGAGGTCATCGTATATTAGAGGAACTTACTCCAGAAAATGGAGTTAAGATGTTGTTGCTTATATTTGTTATTAAGTTTTTATTTTCCATGGTGAGTTTTGGCTCAGGGGCACCAGGAGGAATTTTCTTCCCATTATTAATTCTTGGGGGTACCATTGGAGCTATCTTTGCAAAGATTATGATTATTTATTTTGGTTATGATGAATCATTTTTTAATAATTTTATTATATTAGCAATGGCAGGTTATTTTACAGCAATCGTGCGTGCACCTATTACAGGAATTGTATTGATTATGGAAATGACAGGATCATTTAGTCATATGCTATCTTTAAGTATCGTTGTAATCACAGCTAATGTAGTAGCTGATTTGGTAAGAAGTCAACCAATTTATGATAACCTCCTTCGTAATCTAATAGAAAAAGAAATGCCAACTGAGAACAGGGAAAGTAGTAGAAAAATAATTGTAGAAATGTTGGTTTCTCATGGTTCCCAGCTGGAAAACAAACAAGTGAAAATGATAAAATGGCCACGAAAGACCTTGCTAGTAAATGTAAAAAGAGGTGAAGACGAGATGTTGCCAAAAGGAGAAACAGAGCTTAAAGCAGGTGATTATTTACATATTTTGACAGACTGCAACAATGAGTGGAAAACAAGAGAAAAGTTAGAAGAAATGAATGCGCATTTATAATTTTTATTCATATGATAACATATAGCCTCATTAGAAGATGAAATATGGAACAAAAGATAGTTGTAATAGGAGTCAGAAAAATATTGTTATCTTGATAGTAGGACGAAATAGTATTTGTTTATGTGGTTTAAAACCAGGAATGATGGTTAGGGTTATGCATGCAAACTTCATGACTTTTAGTATTCCACCCCAAACAACAGCATTACAAGTGCAGATACTATAACATAGGGGTGCGTTTTTTATTGCGATAAGCGGTTGGTGATAAAGTAGTGAAATTTTTAAATTGTTTTGAAAATTGATATATATTAGTGTAACCAACCTTTTCAGCAATAGATGAAATTGGTTGGTTATTACTTTGTAGAAGATGTTTTGCCATATTAATTCGTGCGGTCATTAAATCTTCCTTAGGGCTAAGGCCTATGATATTTTTATATAAATAACTGAACCTTGATCGACTTAAACCCACGAGGGAAGACATTTCGTGAATGGTCCAGGAATAATCCATTTGTGAAAGAACTCGTGACCGTACTTCTCTAAAAAGACGCTCGTACTCATAATGAGGAGTTTTTTCAATAGGGGTATCAGTTGAATTGTAATCCCTTGATAAATGTATAAATAGACTTTTTATCATATAGTTCATCATCATTGAAGCACCGATGTCTTTCATCAGATGTTCTTTTTCGATGGATAAAAAGAACTGATGAAAAAAAGTAATATTATTTATATAAATAGGAGTGTTGCAAGGTATCTGAATGGATGACAAAAAAGATTCAAAATCCTTTGCATTAAAATGAAACCAGTCATTATCAATTCCGCTATAGGAATTATAATAATATTGAGGGTAATTAGGTGAGTATAAGATTAAAGAACCTGGGGATAAATGTTCTAATTGATCATTAAGGATTACATAAATATCAGAATGAAAAAGGAGAAGTAAGTAATCTTTGGAACCTTCGGGTCGATCAATTAAAAATGTGGTATCTTCTTTATAATGACATCCTATATATTTTAATTCTATCATAGATCCTCCGTAGGACAAAATGACAAATGGATAGTTGTAAATAACATTTTAAATTTTATGGAAAAGGCTATAATATCATTATAGTTTATAGAAAATCATAGGTCAATTAAATCAGGAGGAAATTAATATGATAAAGTATTTAGTAGATGTAAGTAAGAAAAAAGTACAAATTGACAAAAATATTTACGGGCATTTTTCAGAACATTTGGGACGTTGTATTTATGAAGGATTATTTGTTGGAGAAGATTCTAAGATACCTAATAAGGACGGAATGAGAATAGATGTTATGGATGCACTGAAAGCAATAAAAATACCGGTTTTAAGATGGCCAGGTGGGTGTTTTGCAGATGAGTATCATTGGAAGGATGGGATAGGACCAAAGGAAAACCGGAAGAAGATGATTAATACTCATTGGGGTGGAGGAGTGGAAGACAATAGCTTTGGAACACATGAGTTTTTGCACTTGTGTGAACTTATTGGTTGCGAACCCTATATCAATGGTAATTTAGGTAGCGGAACCGTTCAAGAAATGTCAGAATGGGTAGAGTACATGAATTTTGATGGATTGTCCCCTATGGCAAAACTTAGAGAAGAAAATGGAAGAAAAGAACCCTGGAATATAAAATACTTCGGAATAGGCAATGAAAATTGGGGCTGTGGTGGCAACATGCGACCAGAATACTATTCTGATTTATATAGACAATTTGCAACCTACGTTCGCAATTATGGGGACAATAAAATATATAAAATTGCATGTGGTCCATCTGATGGTAATTATAACTGGACAAAAGTATTGATGGAAAATGCAGCACCGATGATGGACGCATTAACCTTGCACTACTATACCATTCCAGGTGATTCTTGGAATGAAAAAGGTTCCGCTACGATGTTTGATGAAAAGGCATATTATAAGACGTTAGAAAAAACGTTAAAAATGGACGAGTTTTTGACACAACATAGTGCAATTATGGACAAATTAGATCCAAAGAAAAAAGTTGCAATCATAGTAGACGAGTGGGGTACTTGGTATGATGTAGAGACGGGAAGTAATCCAGGCTATCTTTATCAGCAAAACACAATGCGAGATGCTCTTGTAGCAGGAATCAACTTAAATATATTTAACAAACACGCTGATAGGGTTAAAATGGCAAATATTGCTCAAATGGTCAATGTATTACAGGCAGTCATATTAACAGAAGGTGATAAAATGATTTTAACGCCTACTTATCATGTTTTTGAAATGTATAGCGATCATCAAAATAATGATTTGGTAGAAAGCTATATGATGCCAACTACAGTAGGGGTTGATGATATTCAAGTTTCTAATCTAGTTGAATCGGCTTCTGTAAATAGTGAGGGAAGCGTAATCATTACAATTTGCAATTTAGATTTAACCTGTTCCAAAGAAGTGGATGTGCTATTGGAAGGAATCACTTGTAAATTATTAAGTGGTGAAATCATAACAAATTGTATGGATGCTCATAATACGTTTGAAAGTCCAGAGGTAGTCAAAAAAATGAACTTTGAAGATATGATCATTACGGAAGACGGATTTAAAACAACCTTACCTCCTTGTTCTATTACTAAGATTATAGTTAAAGGAAAATAAAGATAATTTAAAAAGGTTGCAACTTTTAATCACACAAAAGTTGCAACTTTTTAAATTAACTTGTCGTTTTTTCCATTCATGTTATACTAAATATAGTAATTTAGATTCTCAATAAATACGATATTATATCATGAAAGACAATAATAATATGATATCCAGTGGGGAGAAAAAAATGTTTAGAGTTGCAATATGCGATGATACCCAAGAATGTATCAATTCTTTAATAGATATGATTAAAAGTGAGTCAAGAAAAAGAGCGACAAATATAGAAATAGTGTCCTATTTAATAGGAGAAGAGTTCTTAAGCGAAATTGAAGAAGAGTGTAACTTTGACATGGTTTTTTTGGATATAGAGATGGGCAATGTGAATGGTGTAGATATTGGGAAGGAAATATACGAAAAGGATTATAAGTGTATTATTTTTTTCATTTCCCATTACAAGGATTATGTTTATAAGGCATTTGAAGCACATCCGTTTTGCTTTTTATCAAAACCAATTGAAATACCTCTTTTCCAGAACATGTTTGAAGATGCATATAATAAAATAATGCGAAACAAACATATTTTCAAGTTTCAAAATAATAGAGTTCAATATCAAGTATGTTTATCAGAAGTGATTTATTTTATTAGCGATAAAAGAAAAGCAAGCATCCGTTGCGAAGGAAATGTTCGACATTCTTGTTATAGAAAGTTAGACGATATTGAAAAAGAAATTGAATCCTCAGGTTTGTTTATTCGTATTCATAAGTCATATTTAATCAATATCGACCATGTAAGTGAATTTGCACCTGATCATGTGTTGTTAAGTACAGGAGAAATATTTGGTATTAGCAAAGATAGAAAAAAGATTATCAGTCAGATATATCTGAATCATTTTACAAAAAGATAAAACAGGGGGCTTAGATGGAAACAGTAGTATTGATTGCATTTGTAGAATTATTTCATGCGTCTATTTTACATATCTTTTTTAAAAATAGTTTTGGCTTAAAAAGATCCAATGTACAGGTTTTATCAGGCTGGATACTATGTGTCATATCTATTAATATTATTAATTCCTTTGTATATAATAATATCATTAATTTAATGCTCATTTTAATCTTTTATTATGCAATCCTTTTCTTTTACTATAAAGGAAATTGGAAACAGAAAATATTAATCCTTGTTTTTGTGTATGTATTAGGGATGCTTTCGGAGATATCCGTCTATATTATTCAATTTGTCATGGGAAGAATGATACAGGTTGATTTCACTAAACTCAAAAACTTTTATTTCATTGGTTCCGTATGTTCAAAGTTTATATTGTTTCTATTTATTAAAATCATTGATTTTATATCTAATAAAAGAAAAAAGACAGATGTTAGTTTAAGTGATTACATAGAAATATTTACGGTTCCAGTAGCTAGTGTTATTATCAGTTATGCTATTTTTATTAAAGAAAAATATAATATTTTTGGTATGATAGATATATTTGCAATTGGTCTTTTGGCAGTCATAAACCTGGTTACATTTTATCTATATGAAAAAATACAGAAAAAAGCAGAAATAGAGTTTCATAATATGTTAATAGCAAAACAAAACGAATATTATGTAGCTCAATATCAAGAAATGCAATATTCATGGGACAATCTTAGGACATTTAAACATGATATAGATAAACATTATATTATTATGAAATCCTATTTGGAGAATAATAATTTTGATTTATTGAAAAAATACCTCCATAAGTTGACAGTACAAGCAGATAATCAGTATCTTTTGGCTAAAACGCAGAATATATTAATTGATGCCATTATTAATTACAAAGCAAATTATGCAAATCAATTTTCTATAAGTATTTCTAATGATTTAGCCATACCTAGTAATCAGTGTTTCCCCTCAGATGATATAGCCATTATTTTAGGAAATATTTTAGATAATGCAATTGAGGCTACAAAAGAAGTTGAGATAGAAAATAGAAATGTTGAATTAAAATTAAAATATGATATTCCTAACTTATATATTGAAGTAAAGAATCCCTACATAGGAGATAGAATAAAAGACATAAATAATAATTATTTGACCAGCAAGAAAGATGTTATTAATCATGGGATAGGATTAAACACAGTTCACTCTATAGTAGAAAAATATCATGGAGTTGTTCATATTATGGATCAAGAAAATATTTTCGATGTAAAGATTTTACTATATAATCTTTAGTATTCACCTAATTATTACATGAAAGGGGGGAGTTATTACATTAGAGGTAAAACCCCCTAAGAATGTGATACTATTAGTGAGTCAAGGAGGTAGTGGAATGAATAGGAAAAAGAAAATGTTTTATCAGTTAATTGCAAATCTTGCGGCAATGGCAATAATTTCTACAAACCTAATAACTTGTTATTTTGTTTTCCATCAACCAGAAGTTCCTGCAGAAGCTAAAAGTTTTAAATTAAGTAAAAAGTAATATGATTAACAGAATTTCCAATTATATAGCTGATAAATTGATTTTAAATTCAATTATTTCAAAGCAAGATAAAAATGTATATAAATACGGGCTTGAGACTTTAATCGTAATAGGTTTCAATATTTTAAGTGTTTTTATTATTGGATATATATTTGGAATGCTTGTAGAATGTATTGTATTTTTAATTGTATTGATTCCACTACGCTCTTTTGCAGGTGGGTATCATACATCAAATTATACAAAATGCTTTATATTCTCTTTTTTTGTGCTAGGGGTAGCGATAGAGTCGATTAAACTAGGCGTGTTAAGATATCACCACATTATCTTAATACTCCTGGTTTTTTCATGCGTAATCATATGGTTATTTGCTCCATTACCCGATGCTAATAAGGAAATGAGCAATGAGGAGCTTACAAAGAATAAATTTAAAACAAAAGTTATACTAGGTTTAGAATGTCTGATATTTATTGCAACGTGGCAATATAATAAAGGAATGGCTTATTTTATTGCATGCGCCATTATTACTACAGGTGTAAGCTTTGGATTATATTTTATAAAAAGAAAATTAATAGCAGGCTAATGCTTTTTTTTGTAATAGGAATCTACTGATATTACGCTTTTCTAGTAAATCATTTTAAGGAATGGTATAAAGAATTTAGTAGAGTACTATTTGAATCTTGACTTAGCTCCCAAATCATCGCGCCACCTAGTCCCAAGGAGTTAATATATTGAGCCTTTAGACTGATAGAGCTCTCATCTTCATAACTTATAAATGTGGAACCATCAAAAAGCCATGGTATCATTGATTCAGAGTGATAATACTGATTCCATCCTGTAGCATTGATGTATGAGGAAACTAGTTCTTTGTAACTAATAGATAGTCCTTCTTGGTAAGTTTGATATAAGCCGTTATTATTATTACTGACCCCTTTATATAAATGACCATAAAAAGGAACGCCCATTACTATTTTACTGGATGGAAATCCGGATTTTTGCCAAGTTTTAATTCCAGCATCAACACTCCACTTGAATTGACTCGTGGAATCGTTATTACCATAAAGGGGCGCATTAAAGTCAGTATAAGTTTCCCAATTACCATGAATATCATAGGTCATAACATTTGCATAATCGATGTATGGTTCCAGGTTCGTTAGTTCTATATTATTTAGGTATGAGGTTGTAGTTGCACCGGCAAATGTTAGTAAGTAATCTTTTCCGTCGACTAATTCTCTATCATCTAATTTCTCGCGCAAGATTTTCATTAAATAAGTGAAATTTGTTTTATCTTCTGGTCGGCGAACATTAGTGGATAGTCCTCCACTAACGGGATATTCCCAGTCAATGTCAACCCCATCAAATCCATATCTCACCATAAAGTCCACGCAACTATCTGCAAAAATTGCCCTTGATGAATCGGAAAGTACAACATCGGAAAATCTTCCGGACCAAGTCCACCCCCCTACGGAAATAATTGTTTTAAGATTGGGATTCGCTGCTTTTAAAGTATTCAATTTATTGAAATTGGATTCATCTATATCGGGATAGCCCATTGTGATTTTTAAGTCGCTTCCAATATTTGCAAATGCATAATTAATATGTGTCAATTTGTTAGCATCAATCATGTTAGGAGTAAAGCCAGAATAGGTACTCCAAGCCGCGTAATATCCTACAATTTTGGAAGATTTTAAACCTGATCCAGAAATGGATATGGGAGTAGGGCCTTTCACTACGGTAGGTTCTTTTACGGGAGCAGGAACGTTTAACTTAGCAGAATCTATGTTCGAGTCAGAATCCTTTTCTAAAAAGGAATCCTCCCTTTGATCTGAATCCGTTTTTGAAACAAATTCTTTTATGGGAGTTGGTTTTGCGGTAATAGTTGTGGTGCCGTCTAAGTTTTTAATACTTTCATCAGAAAAAGCCATAGAGTCTGTAACAGTAGAAGTTAACAAACTGGGAGAAGCTTGTGGCATCTTTTTGGTACCATTAACCCCATAAATTGTCAGACTTGCAAAAGTAACCATGAAAACCAATGCTCCTATAAAAACACGCTTCTTTAATAAATTACTTTCTTTTTTCATTAGTATTCCAATCTGCACGAGTTACTATGCTAAATAATAAATAGTTGAATAGGTAAGATTATGTTAACAATTATAGGGTATTGTGTAAAGGATTTTAGGCGTAAATACACCTAGTAGATAATGGCAGTAATTTTGCAAAAATATCCATCATTTATTTCAGATTAAATTCCACATAATATTAAAAAGAAAAAGAAAAATATTTTTTATATAAAATATCAATATTGCATTGCTTGATGATAAGTTTTCTGTTAGTATATTGTTGTGAAACTAGACGAAAATATAAACGAATGATCTATTTGAAGGGAGATTTACAATGACACAAAACAAAAAATTACAGGAATGGGTTAAAGAAATGGCAGACATGTGTCAACCAGATGATATTTATTGGTGTGACGGTTCTGAAGAAGAAAATGAACGTCTACTAAAAATGATGGTTGCAACAGGCGCAGCGATTGAATTAAATCAAGAAAAACGTCCAGGATGCTACTTATTTAGCAGTCATCCATCAGATGTTGCACGTGTAGAAGACAGAACCTTTATAGCTTCAAAAACAAAAGAAGAAGCTGGTCCTACAAATAACTGGGTTGATCCTGATGAATTAAAAGCTACTATGAAAGAATTATATAAAGGCTCTATGAAGGGAAGAACAATGTATGTAATTCCTTTCTCAATGGGTCCAATTGGTTCACCAATTTCAAAAATTGGTATTGAATTAACAGATAGTCCTTATGTTGTTGTTAATATGCGTATTATGACACGTATTGGTTCCACTGTTCTTGAATCTCTTGGTAATGATGAATTCGTACCTTGTCTTCATTCTTTAGGAGCTCCTCTTGAAGAAGGTCAAGTTGACGTTGCATGGCCATGTGCACCGATTGAACAGAAATATATTGCACATTTCCCAGAAGAAAGATTAATCTGGTCTTATGGTTCAGGTTACGGTGGTAATGCACTATTAGGAAAGAAATGTTTTGCACTTCGTATTGCATCTGTAATCGCTCGCGATGAGGGATGGTTAGCGGAACATATGCTAATTCTTCGTTTAACTGCTCCTGATGGAACAAAAAAATATGTTACAGGCGCTTTCCCAAGTGCTTGTGGTAAAACAAACTTAGCGATGCTTGTTCCTACAATCCCAGGTTGGAAAGTTGAAACAGTTGGAGATGATATTGCTTGGATGAAATTCGGAAAAGATGGCCGTTTATATGCAATCAACCCTGAAGCAGGATTTTTTGGAGTAGCACCTGGTACTTCTTTAGAATCTAATCCGAATGCTATGCATAGTATCGAAAAGAATACAATCTTTACCAATGTTGCATTAACAGATGATGGTGATGTATGGTGGGAAGGTATTGGAACAAAAGCTCCAGATCATTTAATTGACTGGAAAGGCAATGACTGGACTCCAGATTCAAAAGAACCAGCAGCTCATCCAAATGCTAGATTTACAGCACCAGCAGAACAATGCCCAGCAATTGCACCTGAATGGCAAGATCCAGCAGGAGTTCCTATTTCAGCAATTTTAATTGGTGGACGTCGTCCAAGTACAATTCCATTAATTCATGAAAGTTTCGACTGGAAACATGGAGTATTTATGGGATCTATTATGGGATCTGAAATTACTGCAGCGGCAATCTCTAATAATATTGGACAAGTTCGTCGCGATCCATTTGCAATGCTTCCATTCTTTGGCTATAATGTTTGTAAATATTTACAACATTGGTTTGATATTGGAGAGAAATCCAGCGAAGAAAACTTACCAAAAATCTTCTATGTTAACTGGTTCCGTAAGGATAAAGATGGTAACTGGTTATGGCCTGGATTCGGCGATAACAGTCGTGTATTAAAATGGATTTTTGAAAGAACATCAGGGGAAGGTAAAGCCGTTAAAACACCAATCGGATTTATGCCTACTACAGATGCTATCGAACTAAGTGGTCTTGATATTGGAGAAAAAGAAATTGAAGAATTACTTAAAGTGGATAAAGAAGAATGGTTGTCAGAAGTAGAATCAATCAGAAATCATTATGCAAATTATGGTGATCAACTTCCAAAAGAACTTTCTTCTCAACTAGAAGCACTGGAAGCAAGATTAAAAGCATAAAGTTTTTCATGAAATATATAAATTAAATATATAAATAAAAATGGCATCATTCTTTGAATGGTGCTTTTTTATTTATAGTTGATTTAAAGAATAATTAGTTATTTTTTATGAAGAATGTTATAATCATTCAAAAGATAGCTATTGAAAGAGAGAAAAATTGAAACAATCGGAGAATATGAAAAAACAGACAACAAAATTTATTAAATATGATATATCCAAAGAATTGCAGGAATCCTTGACATTACTAGGATATATAAACCCAACACCCATACAAGAGGAAATAATCCCAGCCTTGCTAGCAGGAAGGGATGTTGTAGGTAAATCCCAAACGGGGAGTGGAAAAACAGCAGCTTTTGCCATACCAATTTGTGAGGCTATTCATTGGGATGACAATGCACCCCAGGCTCTAATATTAGAACCAACAAGAGAATTAGCTGTTCAAGTTAGGGAAGAAATATTTCAAATAGGAAGAAAAAAGAAATTGAAGGTTCCAGTTATTTTTGGAGGTATGCCAATTGATAAGCAAGAAATTTCATTGAAACAAAAAGCACATATCGTAGTTGGAACACCCGGACGGGTGTTGGATCATATGAGAAGAGATAATCTTTTATTGCATAATATTAAATATTTAGTGGTAGATGAAGCAGATTTAATGTTGGACATGGGTTTTTTAGAAGATGTTTCCCTTATTATTAAAAGTATTAATCCAAAACCAATCCTAGCTCTTTTTTCAGCAACTCTTGGGGAACATGTAACAAAACTCATTGAAATTCATATGAATGACCCTAAGGTTATCTTAATAGAAACGGATACAGAAACGGTTTCTACAGTGGAGCAAATAGGGTATAAACTAGAAAACCATGATAAGTTTAATTCATTGATAGATATTTTAATTCTGGAAAATCCAGATGATTGCATGCTTTTTTGTGGTACAAGAGAAATGGTGAATTCACTTTTTCAACAAATGAAACGCAAGGGAATCCGATGTGGAATGCTCCATGGGGCTATGGAACAAAGAGACAGGCTTTTTGCCATAGATGATTTTAGATTAGGCAAGTTTCACTATTTAGTTACGACAGATGTTGCGGCAAGAGGAATTGACTTTATTAATATGACTCATGTAATTAATTATGATTTCCCTACAAACAAAGAAAATTATGTTCATAGAATTGGAAGAACAGGAAGAAATGGAAAGAGTGGAAAAGCGATCAGTTTTATACAAGATTCCGAACTACGTGGAAAAAAAGTAGTAGAAGAGTTTACTGGAGCATCTATAGAAATGAAGGAACTTCCTAATAGGGAATTGGTTTTAACAAAAAAAGATACTTTTTTTAAGAAACAAAAAGTAAGAGAAGCCCTTAAGGAGAAAAAAGGCGCAGTTTTTAACAATACCATAACGATGCTATCAATTGGAGGCGGAAAGAAGTCTAAAATGCGTCCAGGGGATATCGTAGGGACAATTTGTAGCATCGAAGGTGTTACACAAGAGGACATTGGCATTGTAGATGTAAGGGAAAGCATTTCCTATGTAGAGATTTTTAATTCCAAAGGGAATTTGGTACTAGAAGCGCTTCAAGAGAAAACAATAAAAGGAAAAGAACGAAAAGTTCAGAAGACAAAATAAAAAATAGCAAGAGTATATTCTCTTGCTATTTTTTATTGCAGTTTTAATATGGAATTGCGACTATATTATGTTAGGTTATAGGGCACAGTGGATTTGTCTTCAATTTTTAATAGGAATAATAGAAATAGTTAAAAATTACATATGATAAGCAACGTTAGGATCAAGGATTTCTAATGGAATCTCTTCTATAGCATCACAAGCCATGGCGTTATCAGAAGTTTTGATAACAATAGAAGCATTTTCCTTGCCTGACGTTAAGGCATACATATATTCAATGTTTAAGTTTTTATCGCAAAGAACTTTTGTTAGCTTGTTTAACATACCAAAGTGGTGAGGAAGTTTAACGGCGATTACGTCTGTAAGCATTGCGGAAAAACCATTTTCTTTTAAAACTTCCCTTGCCGTCATTGGATCAGAAACAATCATGCGAAGTAAACCATATTCACTTGTATCAGCGAGGCTAATACAAACAATGTTGATATTATTTGTGGCTAGAATCTCGGTGACTTTTTCTAAACGGCCTTCACGATTTTCAATAAAGATAGATAGTTGCTTAATAAACATAGGAAATCCTCCTTTAAATTAATTTGCGGTTATCAATAACGTGTTTTGCCTTACCCATGCTTCGTTCTAGTGTTTTTGGTTCCACTAATTTAACTTTAGGAGCAATACCAAGAGCATTTTGAAGAACATGACTTATTTTTTTATTTAACTTTTCTAATTCCTTCACTTCATCTGAATAAAACTTCTCATCTACTTCAACTTGTACTTCTAAAATATCCAAATTATTCACACGGTCTACAATCATTAAGTAGTGGGGTGTTGTTTCGCACATTTCTAATAAGGCAGCCTCGACTTGAGATGGAAAAACATTCACTCCACGAATAATAAGCATATCATCGGAACGTCCCTTAAATCTAGAAATTCTTGGGAGAGTCCTACCACATTGACAAGGAGAATAATCGATACTTGTTAAATCCTTTGTTCTATATCGAAGCAATGGCATCCCCTCTTTTGTAAGTGTTGTAAAAACTAATTCTCCAACTTCACCATTAGGCAAAGGTTGAAGAGTGTCGAAATTTATAATTTCAGGATAGAAATGATCTTCATAAATATGAAGACCTTTATGATATTCACAATCAGCAGCAACACCAGGTCCGCAAATTTCACTTAAGCCATAGATATCAAAAGCATTAATGTGAAGTTTTTCTTCAATCTGTAGACGCATATTTTCTGTCCAAGGTTCCGCACCACAGATTGCAGTCTTTAACTTTAGTTGGCTAAGACAACCCATTTCAGCAATTTCTTCGGCAATATGAAGAAGATAGGAAGGAGTACATGCAATGGCAGTTGCACCGAAATCATCCATCATGGTTACAAGACGTTTGGTATTTCCAGTAGACATAGGAATCACGGTTGCACCTAAATGTTCTACACCATAGTGAAGACCAAGTCCACCGGTAAAGAGGCCATAACCATAGGCTACTTGTACTTTGTCGTTCTTGGTAACACCTGTCATAGCCAGTACACGGGCAACACATTCTTGCCAAAGCTCAATATCTTTTCTTGTATAACTAACTACGGTAGCCTTGCCAGTTGTTCCAGAGGAAGCATGAACACGTACAATTTCAGATTCAGGAACAGCTAGCAATCCAAAAGGGTAATTATCTCTAAGATCTTCCTTTGTTGTAAAAGGAAGCTTTGTGATATCCTCAATTCTACAAATATCACCAGGCTCCAAACCTAATACTTGCATTTTTTTTCTGTAAAACTCCACATTGTGATAAATACGATCCACTAATTTTACCAAACGTGCGCTTTGCATGGTCGTCATTTCATCACGGCTCATACATTCCTTTGTTTCATTCCAAATCATAAGTAACCTCCCAATAGTAATACAATTTTAATAAGTTATATATTATAAGTTGTAACCAGCTTCAAAAGCCTTTAAGTTAATCTCGATTGTTTTGGCAGGGACGGTTTCTTCAATCACTTTAATCCAATCCTCTTTCTTAAAGTCCATATGTTTTGCAGCAACACCTATAATGATAGTATTAAAAACCTTTGAATTACCGAGTTTTTTAGCTTCCGTCATGGCATCAACGGCAACAACATTATATTTTTCTTGTAATGTTTCAATGATGTGTTCTGGATATTTTCCTTGTCCAGTTACCACGGCAATAGGATCAATTCGTTGGTCATTTATGATTAGGATTCCATCTCGTTTAAGGAAATGAGAATATCGAAGGGCTTCTAATCGTTCAAAAGCAATCAAAATATCAGCCTGTCCCTCTTCAACAATAGGTTCCGCAACAAAATCACCATAGCGCACAAAAGTAACAACACTGCCACCTCGTTGAGCCATTCCATGTACTTCGGAAAGCTTAACGTCATATCCTGCAGAAGTAGTAATTCCTCCTAAGATGCGACTGGTAAGGAGAGTTCCTTGTCCACCAACACCGACAATCATAATGTTTTTAGTTTCCATATTATTCACCAACCTTTTCTATTGCACTAAATTTACAAAGTTGCATGCAAAGACCGCATCCATTACACATAGTTTCATCAATTGTTACGATTCCAGACTCAGTCTTAGTAATAGCAGGGCATCCTGGTCCTAAACACATACCACATTTAACACATTTTTCAGGTATCACCACGCATTTGCTTGTGAAATTATTAGATTTAAGAAGAACACAAGGAGACTTAGTAATAATAACGGATACTTCATCCTTAGCAAGTTCTTGCTTTAGCAATGCTTCAAGACCAACTGTATCAAACGCATTAATTTCAAATACATTAGTAATTCCCAAAGCAATACAAAGATTATAAATATTAATGGCATTTGTCTTTTCACCTTGGAGGGTAACTCCCGTTGCTGCATGTTCTTGATGTCCAGTCATACCTGTAGTAGAGTTATCCAAAATCATAATAGTACCAGTGCCCTTATTGTATACGGTATTCATCAAGGAATTAATTCCAGTATGCATAAAGGTTGAATCTCCGATAATAGCCACCCAATTTTTAATATAATCCTTGCCTTTTGCTTTTTCCATTCCATGAAGAGTAGAAATACTAGCTCCCATACAAATGGTTGTATCAATTACATTTAAAGGTGGTAAAGCACCAAGGGTATAGCAGCCGATGTCTCCAGCCCCGTGAATTTTCATTTTTTTTAATACAGAGAACACACTTCTATGAGGGCAACCAGGACAAAGTATCGGTGGTCTTGCAGGAACAACCACAGGAGCTTCAGTTTTTATTTCCAAACCTAGAATTGCCTTTTTAAGTATGCGGGCACTATATTCTCCTTGAATGGATAAAATTTCTTTACCAATTGCTGGAATACCCCATGATTTCACTTGCTCTTCAATAAAAGGTTCTAATTCCTCTACAATATATAAGGTATCAACCTTTGAAGCAAAATCTTCAATTAATTTTCTTGGAAGTGGATAAACCATTCCAAGTTTTAAAACAGAAGCATTTGGAATAGCTTCCATCACATACTGATAGGGAATACCACTTGTAATAATACCAATAGAAGTATCATTCATAACTACTTTATTAATACTCATTTCATTTCCATCAAGAGCAAGTTGCTTCAAATTTTCTTCAACAACGATATGACGAACCTTTGCATTACCTGGCATCATAACAAATTTTTGTGGATTTCTTTCGTATGGCTTATCTTGGACTTCAACTTTTTCACATAAAGTAACAAACCCTTGAGAATGTGCAAGGCGCGTGGTAATACGAAGCATGACAGGAGTATCATATTTTTCACTTATGTCAAATGCGAGTTTCGTTAGATCCTTTGCTTCAGCACTATCAGAAGGTTCTAAAACGGGAATGCCTGCTGTTCTTGCTACACATCTAGAATCTTGTTCGTTTTGAGAGGAATATAATCCGGGGTCATCTGCAGCAACCAAAACAAGTCCACCATTTACGCCACTATAAGATGCGGTAAATAAAGGATCGGAGGCAACATTGACGCCTACGTGTTTCATAGATGCAAGGGCCCTTACACCACTAATGGAAGCACCGATGGCAACTTCCATGGCTACCTTTTCATTAGGAGACCATTCTGCATAAATCTCTGGATATTTTATTATATTTTCACTAATTTCAGTACTAGGTGTTCCTGGGTAAGCTGCAGAAACTTTTACACCTGCTTCATAAGCACCTCTTGCAATTGCCTCGTTTCCTAGCATAACTTTTTTTTCCATCACTTTATATTCCTTCCTTTCGTAAGTCAGTAACTCTTTTTGCTTTGCCCTCAAATCTTTGAAGGGTATTGGGTGATTCTAACTTAATAACTGCATCCAAACCAAGCACGGTACGTAACTGGGATTTAATTTTTCTTTCTGTAGCTTCAAATTCTTTAAAAGAATCAGTCATTTTTTCAGGTGAGATTTCCACACGAATGGTTAAACTATCGGTATGATCCTTGCGATCAACAATAATTTCGTAATGTGGTCCAATTTCATCCATACGAAGAAGTACTTCTTCAATTTGACTAGGAAAAACATTGACTCCACGAATTTTCAACATATCGTCTGTTCTACCGCTTAAATTTTCCATGCGTATAGTTGTTCTGCCACATTGGCATTTTTCATATATTAAGCGGGAAATATCTCTTGTGCGGTATCGAATGAGAGGTAAAGCCTCTTTTGTGATACATGTAATCACTAATTCACCCGTTTCTCCAATTGGTAGAATCTCTCCAGTTTGGGCATTAATAATTTCGGGAATAAAATGGTCTTCATTGATGTGCATTCCACATAAAAATTCACATTCACCAGAAACACCAGGCCCGATTAATTCACTCATACCATAATTCTGAGTAACCAACATCTCCTTACCGTAGATCTTGTACATTTCCTCACGCATAGCTTCTGTTAATAATTCACTGCCTACAAGTCCAATTCTAAGATTTAAATCCTTTTTGGGGTCAATTCCCATTTCTTTAGCAACTTCACCAATACGAAGGGCATAAGAAGGAGTTGCCACTAGGAGCGTAGTTCCAAAATCCTTCATATACATTAATTGTTTTTGGGTGTTGCCTGTGGAAGCGGGAATAATAGCGCAACCGATTCTTTCTAATCCATTATGTAGGCCAAGGGCACCAGTAAACATTCCATACCCAAAACAAATTTGACAAACATCATCTTTTGTAGCGCCACCAGCTACTGCAATTCTTGCAACACATTCAGCCCAAGTTTCTAAATCCTTACTAGTATAGCCAACAACTGTCGGCTTTCCGGTTGTACCAGAAGAAGCGTGGATACGAACAAGTTCACTTTTAGGTACGGCAAACAGGTCAAAGGGATAATTATCCCTCATGTCTTTCTTAGTAGTAAAAGGGAGTTTTGCTAAATCACTAAGATTCATAATATCTTCAGGCTTTAATGAAATATTCTCCATTTTTTCCCGATAAGCAGGGACTTTTTCATAAATTCTTTTAATGGTGTCTTGTAAACGACTTAATTGTAGGGTTTCCATTTCCTCGCGGGAAAGTGTTTCTTCTTTTGCCCAAATCATTTTACTTAAATCCTCCTATTTATATCCAAACTTTTGTCTGCTCATAGAATAAAGAGATACATACATAACGAGAATATTATATCATGAAAGCTATTTTTATCAAATATGTAAATTTAATTTTATATAAAAAAGAAGTTCTTCCAAAAACACTGGAGGAACTTCTTAATATGAATAAGAAAAAGTTTATAATGTTTTAACAGCAGCGGTTACAAATCCCTTAAATAATGGGTGAGGCCTATTTGGTCTGGATTTTAATTCCGGATGGGCCTGTGTTGCAACAAAGAAAGGATGACTTGGCAATTCACACATCTCTACAATGCGACCATCTGGCGAAAAACCAGACAAGGTCATACCGTGTTCAGTTAATGCATTTCTATAATCGTTGTTTACTTCATAACGATGCCTATGACGTTCATAGATAATTTCTTCTTTATATAATTCAAAAGCTTTCGAGTTTTTATCTAAAACACATGGGTAAGAACCAAGTCTTAGTGTGCCACCAATATCTTCTACACCATTTTGGTCAGGCATTAATGCAATGACTGGATGAGTAGTAGAGGAATTTAATTCAATACTATGAGCATCACAGTACCCAATTACGTTTCTTGAAAATTCAACAATAGCTAATTGCATTCCAAGGCATAATCCTAGGAAAGGAATGTGATGATTCCTTGCATAAGTAATAGCTTCTATTTTTCCTTGAATACCACGGTCACCAAATCCACCAGGTACTAAGATTCCATTCACATCACCTAAAAGTTCCGTTACATTTTCCTTTGTAACGGTTTCGGAATCCACCCATTTAATAGAAACCGTAGCTTTGTTTGAGATTCCTCCATGTTTTAGAGCTTCCACTACGCTGATATAGGCATCGTGTAACTGGATGTATTTACCAACCAAAGCAATGGTCACTTCACAAGTAGGATGCGTTAATGCTTCTACCATGGTTGTCCAATCTTCAAGATTAGGTTCAGGACAATCTAATTTCAGACATTCACAAGCAACTTGAGCTAATCTTTCTTTTTCCATAGCAAGAGGAGCTTCATATAAATATTCCACATCTAAATTTTGCAACACGTGATGAGTAGGTACATTGCAAAAGAGTGCAATTTTATCCCTGATTTGTTGATCTAACGGATATTCACTTCTACAAACAATAAGATCAGGTTGTATACCCATTCCTTGTAATTCTTTAACACTTGCTTGCGTAGGCTTGGTTTTCATCTCCTGAGATGCACGTAGGTAAGGTATTAATGTTACGTGAATTAAGATAGCATTTTCTTTGCCTACATCATGTTGAAACTGACGAATCGATTCTAAGAAAGGTTGGCTTTCAATATCCCCAACAGTTCCACCGACTTCAATAATGGCAATTCTTGTATCTTCTGCTGTGAAATTTCTATAGAAACGACTTTTAATTTCGTTCGTAATATGCGGAATTACTTGAACGGTTCCCCCGCCATAATCCCCACGACGTTCCTTTTGAAGAACAGACCAATATACCTTTCCAGTGGTAACGTTAGAGTTCTTATCCAAATTTTCGTCGATAAATCTTTCATAATGTCCTAAGTCCAAATCAGTTTCTGCACCATCGTCTGTGACAAAAACTTCACCATGTTGTATTGGATTCATGGTTCCCGGATCGATATTGATATAAGGATCAAATTTTTGCATGGTAACTTTGTATCCACGCGCTTTTAGTAATCTTCCTAATGATGCGGCAGTGATTCCTTTTCCAAGTCCTGAAACAACTCCACCTGTAACAAATACGTATTTAACTGGCATGTCCTATCCTCCTAAAGGTGTATTATACAACGTAGGTAAGATAAAAATCTACCGTTTCAGTGAAAATATTTATAAATCTTTTAGATATGTGAACAATAATTCATAAACTATATATTGCTTTCTATATTTACTATCTCTATAATGAAGTTAATTGTTTTAAAACAAAAGATTTGGAGAGAAAAATGGACGATAATAATATAAATAATTATGACGGTGGAAATAATAAACAAAACGGTCCTAATAAACCCAATGGAAATGGAAATAATCAAGGGGGTAATAAGGGAGGACCACAGAAAAAGCAAAGTCTTATGCTGTTATTAGTTGCGTCCTTAATTACACTCTTATGCATGAGTTACTTTATGCGTTTAATGAATGGAGCAACCAATACAGAGATTACCTACAATGAATTTGTAGATATGATTAATAATGATGAGGTGGAAAGTGTACAAATCGCGGATGATCAGATTAATATTGTTCCCATAATAGAAGAGAAAACCAGCAATGTATACAGACAAACCAATACGGTCACTTATTTTACAGGAAAGGTAGAAGATAATGATACCTTAAGCCAACGACTTTTGGATAAAGGCATTGAAGTAAAAGGAACGATACCAGACAAATCGAGCCTTTTACTTTCTATATTAGTTACATATATTCTTCCTATTGCTATTCTTTGGGTCGTTCTAAGTTTTGTATTTAAGAAGATGTCTAAGGGCGGCGGGCTTATGAATGTAGGCAAGAGCAATGCCAAAGTGTATGTACAAAAAGAAACAGGAATTACATTTAAAGATGTAGCTGGAGCTGATGAAGCAAAAGAAACCTTAATTGAGGTAGTCGATTTTCTTCATAATCCAGGTAAATATAGTAAGATTGGGGCAAGATTGCCAAAAGGCGCACTTCTTGTGGGACCTCCGGGAACGGGTAAAACACTCCTGGCAAAAGCAGTAGCAGGGGAAGCAAAAGTTCCATTTTATTCTTTGGCCGGATCTGATTTTATTGAAATGTACGTTGGTGTGGGTGCATCCCGAGTTAGAGATTTATTTAAAGAAGCAGAAAAGAATTCTCCTTGTATTATTTTTATTGATGAAATTGATGCCATTGGACGTAGCCGTGACTCCAAGTTTGGGGGAGGTAACGAAGAGCGGGAACAAACGTTAAATCAATTATTATCGGAGATGGATGGATTTGATGGTAAAAAAGGTGTTATTATATTGGCGGCCACGAATAGGCCTGAAATTCTTGATAAAGCACTCCTGCGTCCGGGCCGTTTTGACCGAAGAGTTATTGTGGATAAACCTGATTTAAAAGGACGTGGAGCGATATTAAAAGTTCATGTTAAAAATGTTCTTATGGACGATAGTGTTGACTTGGATGAGATTGCACTAGCAACAAGTGGAGCGGTAGGTTCAGATCTTGCAAATATGATTAATGAAGCGGCGATAAATGCAGTCAAAGAAGGCAGGGAATTCGTAACCCAAAAAGACCTTTTTAATGCGGTTGAAATTGTATTGGTAGGTAAAGAGAAAAAAGACCGTATTATGAGTAAGCAAGAACGTAAGATTGTTTCTTATCATGAAGTAGGGCATGCTTTAATTAGTGCTCTTCAGAAGAATTCAGATCCAGTTCAAAAGATCACTATTGTTCCGAGAACAATGGGAGCTTTGGGGTATGTAATGCATGTTCCAGAGGAAGAAAAATACTTAAACACAGAAGCAGAACTTCGAGATATGCTTGTTAGTTACTTGGGCGGACGTGCAGCAGAAGAAATCGTATTTGACACTGTTACTACGGGAGCTTCAAATGATATTGAAAAGGCAACAAGTATTGCAAGAGCAATGGTCACGCAATATGGTATGAGTAAAAAGTTTGGGCTTATGGGACTTGAAACGGTAGAAAGTAAATATCTTGATGGAAGAAGTTCTCTAAATTGCTCAGATGGAACAGCTGGAGAAATTGATGCTGAAGTAATGTCAATCTTAAAGGAAAGATATGCAGAAGCAAAAAGGTTATTAGAAGAAAATCGAGATGTAATGGATAAGATTGCAGAATATTTAATTGAAAAAGAAACAATTACAGGCAAGGAGTTCATGGAAATTTTCAGAAGAGAAAAAGGCTTACCAGAACCACCTCCTAAAGATAAAGATAAAGATAAAGATAAAAAAGAGGAAGTTGTTATATCAAAGGAAAAAGGAATGGCAGAGGAAGTTACGTTGGCAAAGTCGTTCCATGATACATTGGCCAATGAACTTGGTGCAACTTTGGATGAAAGCGCACTAGAATTGGAAAGTGCACTAGAATTGGAAAGCACACCAGAATTGGAAAGTGCACTAGAATTGGAAAGCGCACCAGAAAATGCAGATGATAAGCCTATGGAAAATCAAGAAGAAGAATTTAAAAAAGAGCTTCGTAATCGAGTATACCAAGATACAGATAACACAATATAATGTAAAGTTATGATAAAGAAAGACTTGTGAACCATTCCAAGTCTTTCTTTATATATAATAGATTGCATATTTTAAAAAGAATATCGTAAAATAAAGTATCTATTCACATCATAAATTGGAGAAACATACAATGTTCGATTTAGAAGAAGAGTTAAAAAAGCTTCCAGCCAAACCTGGAGTTTATATTATGCATGATAAAAAGGATGCCATAATTTATGTGGGGAAGGCGATTAGTTTGAAAAATCGCGTTCGCTCTTATTTTCGTGAAAGTACAAATAAAAGTACTAAAATTGAGAAGATGGTTTCTTTCATTGATAGATTTGAATATATCATAACAGATTCTGAACTGGAAGCCCTTGTACTAGAAAATAATTTAATAAAAGAACATAGTCCCAAATATAATACCATGCTTAAGGATGATAAGACTTATCCTTATATTAAAGTGACTATTTACGAGGAATATCCACGTATTTTCATGGTGAGGGAAATGAAAAAGGATCGCTCTAAATATTATGGACCGTATACAAGTGCAGGTGCTGTAAAGGATACCATTGAACTGATTAACAAATTATATCAACTTCGAACTTGCAATAGAAATATAACAAGAGATATGGGTAAAGAAAGACCATGTCTTAATTATCATATTAAGCAGTGCCAAGCACCTTGCCAAGGTTATATATCTCAGGAACAATATCAAAAGCAAGTGAATAAAGCGCTGGATTTCTTAAATGGTAATTATAGTATCATAACAAAAGAACTAGAACAAAAGATGAATGATGCATCAGAGCAATTACATTATGAAGAAGCTATTCAACATAGAGAATTATTAAATAGTGTAAGAGCAGTATCTCAAAAGCAAAAAATGACAGATAGTGAAGGCGAAGATAAGGATATTATTGCATTGGCAAAAGATGATTTTGATGCAGTAGTTCAAGTTTTTTTTGTTAGGGATGGAAGATTAATAGGAAGAGAACACTTTTACATGACACATGTTGCAGGAAGCACGGAATCCCAAATCCTTTTGGATTTTGTAAAACAATTTTATGCAGGAACCCCTTTTATTCCTAAAGAATTAATGCTTCAAGAAGAAATAGAGGAAGTTATGATTCTGGAAAGATGGCTTTCCGCAAAAAAAGGGAGTCGAGTGTATATAAAGGTTCCGAAAATTGGTAGTAAAGAAAAGCTGGTGGAGTTAGCTGGTAAAAATGCTGCTTTAATTTTTAGTCAGGATAAAGAAAAAATCAAACGTGAAGAAGGCCGTACGATAGGGGCATCCAAAGAAATTGCAGCATTACTTGGATTAGACAAAGTAAATCGTATGGAGGCTTATGACATTTCAAATATCAGTGGATTTGAAAATGTAGGATCCATGGTAGTATATGAAAAAGGAAAACCAAAACGCAGTGATTATCGAAAATTTAAAATAAAATCAGTGACTGGACCTGATGATTATGCATGCATGAAAGAAGTACTTACTAGAAGACTTCTCCATGGTATGGAAGAAAAAAAGGAACTTGATTTACTAAAAATGGAAAAAGAGTATGGTAGTTTTACAAAGTTTCCAGATCTAATTTTAATGGATGGTGGAAAAGGACAGGTTAATATTGCCCTAGAAGTATTGCAAGCACTTAAATTTCAAATTCCAGTATGCGGAATGGTAAAAGATGACAATCATAGAACTAGGGGACTTTATTATAATAATAAGGAGATTCCAATTGATAAGTTTTCGGAAGGATTTAAGCTGATCACAAGGATACAAGATGAGGCTCATCGATTTGCAATAGAATTCCATCGTTCTCTTCGTAGTAAAACACAGGTTCGTTCTTCCTTGGATGAAATTCCTGGAATAGGTCCAAGTAGAAGGAAAGCTCTTATGAAGTTTTTTAAATCCATAGAAGAAATAAAAGAAGCGGATCAAGAAACCCTTCAGCAAGTACCTGAAATTTCAAAGAGAACAGCAGAAGAAATCTATCGATTTTTTCACATTAAATAAGAAAAGGAAAATTACGAATTCAGTTACAACAGCATCAGATTTATTGATATTAAACCAGTCCTGTGTTAAAATGAATTTCAATATAAGGAATATAATTTTTTATGAGAAGGAGAGGAAATATGTCTAGTGTTAGTCTTATTAAAATTATTGATAAAATGAAGTTGGAGAATTTAACTCCAGATATTGATATTTCTAAAATCAAAATCAATCAACCAGATATAAACAGACCTGCGCTTCAGCTAGCAGGATATTTTGAGCATTTTGAAGAAACCCGTCTACAAATAATTGGTTTTGTAGAATATACTTATATGGAAGGTTTGCCAGACGAACGGAAAGAAGAAGTGTATCGGCTACTTCTTTCAAATGCAATTCCTGCTATCGTATTTTGTAGGGAATTAAAACCAGATCCCATATTCTTAAAAGTAGCAATAAAGCATAGTGTTCCAATATTTATGACAAAAAAAGCCACATCAGCATTTATGGCAGAGATTATTAGATGGTTAAATGTAAAGCTTGCTCCATGTATTTCTGTACACGGGGTTTTAGTAGATGTATTTGGAGAAGGTGTGTTACTAACTGGAGAAAGTGGTATTGGTAAAAGTGAGGCTGCGCTGGAACTAATAAAGCGTGGACATCGTTTGGTTACGGATGATGTGGTAGAACTTCGTAAAGTAAGTGACGATACTTTAATAGGATCGGCTCCCGATATTACAAGACATTTTATTGAACTTAGAGGGATTGGTATCGTAGATATCAAAACGTTGTTTGGTGTTTCTAGTGTAAAAGATACACAAACTATTGATTTAGTTATTAAATTAGAAGAATGGAATAAAGATAGGGAATATGATAGATTAGGTCTTGAAGAAGAATACACGGAATATTTAGGCAATAAAATCGTGTGTCATAATATTCCAATTAGGCCAGGTCGTAACTTAGCAGTTATTTGTGAAACAGCAGCAGTAAATCATAGACAGAAAAAGATGGGTTACAATGCTGCCCAAGAATTATATCAACGTGTTCAAAAGAATTTGGCAAAAAAAAGAGATGAAGATGAAGACGATGACAATTAATGACAATCATGAACGATACAATTATTAATAAACATCATAAGAAATATGCATAAGAAAATAAATAGAAAGAATAGGTTTTTATATGAGTAAAATTTGTTTCGGGATAGATGTTGGTGGAACATCAATAAAAATGGGAATCTTTGATTTAGAGGGGAATGTATTGGATAAATGGGAGATTCCAACAAGAACAGAAGATAGTGGTAAAAACATCCTTCCAGATATAGCTGAAGCAATAAAAATAAAAATGATGGAAAAATCTATTTTAAAAGATGATATAAAAGGTGTAGGAATTGGTGCTCCAGGACCAATTGATGCAGAGGGAACTGTATACAAAGCAGCTAATTTAGGATGGGGAGTGTTCAGCATCCGGGATGAACTATCTAGTTTACTGAATCTACCAGTAAAAGCAGGTAATGATGCTAATGTAGCAGCGTTGGGTGAAATGTGGAAAGGCGGAGGACAAGGCCATAAAAATCTTGTTGCTGTAACTTTAGGCACAGGAGTTGGTGGAGGAATTATCATTAATGGAGAAATATTAACAGGTTCAACAGGCGCAGGTGGAGAAATTGGCCATATTCATATAGAAGATATGGAAAAAGACACATGTGGTTGTGGTAACAAGGGTTGTTTAGAGCAGTATGCATCGGCAACAGGCATCGTAAAACTTGCAAAAAAACATCTAGCATCAAGCAGTAAAGATAGTGTGCTTCGTTCTATTGAAGTTTCAGCAAAAACTGTTTTTGACGCCGTAAAAGCAGGAGATGAACTTGCCATTGATGTTGCAGAGGAATTTGGTGTATATTTAGGGAAAGGCTTGGCAGCAATTGGGGCGGTGGTAAATCCAGAAATCTTTGTTATTGGCGGTGGCGTTTCTAAAGCGGGTAAGGTATTAATAGAATATATTAAAAAGAATTATGTCACTTATGCTTTCCATGGAAGCAATGAGGCACTTTTTGCTTTAGCTACACTTGGAAATGATGCTGGCATTTATGGGGCAGCAAAATTAGTACTAGAATAAGTCGTTATAAAATGGCATACGATAATATAAAAATGTAGGTGAGAATGGTGAGTCCAGCCATATATGAATATTTAATAGAATTTATACCAAAAGAAAATATATTTCTTGAAGAAACAATGGATAAACATACCACTTTTTGCGTAGGTGGAAAAGTAGAAGCATTGATCCAGATAGAAAATAAAGAACAACTAATAAAATTGATTCCCTATTTCAATATGATTGAAAAAGAATACTTTGTTCTAGGAAACGGAAGTAATTTGTTAGTTAGTGATCATGGTTACAAAGGGGTTGTTATACAAATAGGCCCAAATATGAGCAACATTGTATCAAATGGAACAACCCTTACAGTGGAGGCAGGTGCGTTACTTACGAAAGTGGCTAAATGCGCCGCTACAAATGGCTTGTCCGGTCTTGAGTTTGCAGCAGGAATTCCAGGTACCTTAGGTGGAGCAGTTGTAATGAATGCAGGTGCTTACAATGGGGAAATGAGCCAAGTCGTAAAATCCGTAACGTTGTTAGACATAGAGGGCAATTTACTTGAATTAGATGTAGCAACAATGGAATTTGGTTATCGCACTAGTATTATAAGGAAAAAGCCATTTATCGTGATAGAAGTAGTTCTGGAATTAGAAAAAGGCGATAAAAATACAATTATTAATAAAATGGATGAATTCAACAAAAGGCGGAGAGATAAACAACCTCTTGAGTTTCCTAGTGCCGGAAGTACTTTTAAGCGACCGGAAGGCTACTATGCAGGAAAGTTGATTATGGATGCTGGACTATGTGGATACGGTATAGGTGGTGCAAAAGTATCGGAAAAACATTGTGGATTTATTATTAACGAGAAAAATGCTACAGCATCTGATATTTCTCAATTAATAATGGAAGTGGTGGAACGGGTGAAAAATCAATTTGGAGTAACATTGGAACCTGAAGTGATAAGTTTAGGAAAGTTTTTATAAAAAAATAAAAATGAACAATTTGTTATATTACGTAAGAAGGGTGGAAATCATGCGATTTGTTATTGTAACTGGTATGAGTGGTGGTGGAAAGAGAACAGCACTTAAAATGCTAGAAGATATCGGTTTTTATTGTGTTGACAATTTGCCTATTCCATTAATAGAAAAATTTTTCGAATTAATTACCATGCCTAGTAGTGAAGTTACAAAAGTGGCCATTGGTGTAGATTCCCGTACAACCCAGTCTTTTGAAGAAGTTAGTAGCGTATTAGCCAATCTAAATCAAGCAGGATACATATATGATGTACTGTTTATGGAAGCTAGTGATGATGTCATTTTAAAAAGGTATAAGGAAAGTAGACGGATGCATCCCCTCTCCCCAGGGGGGCGGGTGAAAGATGGAATTACAAAAGAAAGAAAGATTTTAAAACCTCTTTTAGACGCATCAAATTATGTCATTGATACATCCAATCTACTAACAAGAGAATTAAAAGAAGAATTAAATCGCATTTATGTAAAAAATGAAGAATACAATAGCTTAATTGTTAATATCATGTCATTTGGATTTAAAAATGGAATACCCACAGAGGCAGATATGGTATTTGATGTGCGCTTTCTACCTAATCCATTCTATATTGATGAATTAAAGCATAAAACGGGTAATGATCAAGCCGTACAGGATTATGTATTAGGCTTCAAGGAAGCATCGGACTTTTTAGAAAAGCTATTAGATATGATTGAGTTTTTAATTCCTAATTATGTAAAAGAAGGAAAATATCAATTATTGATTGGTATTGGCTGCACAGGGGGAAAGCACCGCAGTGTTACACTAGCAAATGAACTTTACAGGAAACTGAAAGACCAAGGAAATTATGGTTTAAACATTATCCATAGGGATATAAAACAAGGAATATAATGGTTCGTAAATGGGAGAAATACAATGTCCTTTTCTGGTGAAGTAAAAGAAGAATTATCAAAGCAGCTAAGTACGGCACGGCATTGTCAAATAGCTGAATTATCGGCTATCATACTTTTTTGTGGAAAAATTGTTCAGGGCGAACAGGGGAAGATATCGTTAGAGGTTCGGACTGAAAATAGTAGTGTGATTAGAAAGTACTTTACATTACTAAAGAAAACATTTAATATAAATACTGATATTTCAGAGAAGATGATAGGTTTTGAAAAAAATGGTGGTTCTATTGTAATAGAAATCTGTAATCAAGAGGAAGTCACCAAGATATTATCGGCAGTAAAGTTTATGGATGTAAAAGGAAATCTAGTATTAGAGAGAGAATGGATCAATCCAATTTTACTTAATAATTCATGTTGTAGAAGAGCTTTTTTAAGAGGTATCTATTTGGCAATTGGGTCCATGAGTGATCCTGAGAAAAGCTACCATCTTGAGTTTGTATGTATGAAAGAAATGCAAGCAAAAAAACTATGTAATGTACTTAACGATTTTGGATTAGAAGCAAAGATAGTAATTCGTAAGAAATATTACGTTGTATATGTAAAGGAAGGTTCCTGCATTGTAGATTTTTTAAATATAATAGAGGCACATGTTTCTCTTATGGATTTAGAAAATCTTCGTATTTTAAAAGAAATGCGTAATTCCATTAACCGAAGGGTAAATTGTGAAACGGCTAATATAACGAAAACAGTGACTGCATCTTCAAAGCATTTGGATGATATTGAAATTATTCGCGATCAATATGGACTTATTAATCTTCCGCAGAATCTTAGGGAAGCAGCAGAGGTGCGTCTTGAATACCCAGATGCTACCTTAAAGGAATTGGGAGAGTACTTGACCCCACCAGTCGGCAAGTCAGGTGTTAATCATAGATTAAGAAAACTCAGTGAATTGGCAGATAGAATTAAAAGGTGAAAAGGAGGAGTAGTAATATGTTGAAACAAACGATGACGATCCAATTAGTAAATGGTTTTGAAGCAAGGCCAGTTGCAGTATTGGTACAATTAGCTAGTCAATTTGACTGTTCTGTATATTTAGAGACAGAGGGAAAAAGAGTGAATGCTAAAAGTATTATGGGAATGATGAGTTTAGGACTTGACATGGGAGTTAGTGTTCAGGTAGAAGCAGATGGAATGGATGAAAAAGAAGCAATCAATAAGATATCAAGCTATTTAAGCGGAAAAGAATAAGATTTAAAAATAAGGAGCATCTATGTGGTGTTCCTTTTTTAAAAAATAAGTAACATATATATAAAACGTTACACTAACACAGGTGTATAACTTTCATTACTAAATGTAAAGGGGGAATAACAATATGGAAAATACAGAAATCATGAAACGAAGAAAGATATTGTTTGTTTATAATCCCCGTGCAGGCAAGACACGTATTAAAAATAACCTTTTTGAAATAATAGATATCTTTACGAAGGCAGGCTTTGAAGTTACAACATACCCCACACAGAGCCCAGGGGATGCAATTGTTGCTGTTCGGAATAGAAGTGATCGCTATGATTTATTAATCTGTTCTGGAGGAGATGGAACCTTAGATGAAGTTGTAACTGGAATGATGCAGTGTAGCAAAAAAATTCCAATAGGCTATGTACCCGCAGGAAGCACCAATGATTTTGCAAATAGCTTAATGATACCTAAAAACATGATGAAAGCTGCAAATGTCATTATAAAGGAAAAATATTTTGCCTGTGATGTGGGAACATTTAATGAAGATGTATTTGTATATATAGCTGCATTTGGTCTATTTACTGATATTTCCTATGAAACCAATCAACAAGTTAAAAATTTATTAGGACATATGGCTTATATCATGGAAGGAATGAAAAGACTTTCAACGATAAAAGCTTACGCTATGAAAATAAGCGTAAATGATATAGTAATAGAAGATGAATTCATGTATGGAATGATTACAAATTCCACTTCGGTTGGTGGATTTAAAAAGATGACAGGGAAATGGGTAAAATTAAATGATGGTCTTTTTGAAGTGACACTGATTAAGCGACCTAAAAATCCAGTAGAACTTAATAATATTCTATCTGCCCTGTTAGGAAAGAATATGAATAAGGATTACATGTATTGTTTTAAAACCGCTCATTTGGAAATTGAAAGTGAAGAAGAAATCCCATGGACACTAGATGGAGAGTATGGTGGAAAAGTAAAAAATGTTGTTATTGATAATAAAAAACAAGCCATAGATATTATAGTTCCTTAAAAAAGACATATATTTATTTATTTTTTGTTCCTTTTTAGATAGAAGTGGGTTATAATGGGTACGATATGGACAGTCCTAAAGATGTTCAGAATAAAAAAATCATTATTAAATGGAGGTAAATAAAATGTTAGTTTCAGCAACAGAAATGCTTAAAAAAGCAAAAGCAGGCCACTATGCAGTAGGTCAATTCAATATTAATAACCTAGAGTGGACAAAAGCAGTATTAATTACAGCACAAGAAAACAACTCACCTGTCATCTTAGGCGTGTCTGAGGGTGCTGGTAAATACATGTGTGGATATAAAACCGTTCAAGCTATGACAAGTGCAATGATAGAAGAATTAAAGATTACTGTTCCAGTTGCCCTTCACTTAGATCACGGTACTTTTGAAGGATGCCTTCAATGTATTGATGCAGGTTTTTCATCAATTATGTTTGATGGTTCACACTATCCAATCGAAGAAAACATTGCAAAAACAAAAGAATTAGTTAAAATTGTTGGCGAAAAAGGAATGTCAATTGAAGCAGAAGTTGGTTCTATCGGCGGAGAAGAAGACGGTGTTGTAGGTATGGGTGAATGTGCAGATCCTGCTGAATGTAAGATGATTGCCGATTTAGGTGTTGACTTCTTAGCAGCTGGAATTGGTAACATTCATGGAAAATATCCTGCAAACTGGGCAGGACTCAGCTTTGAAACGTTAGATGCTATTCAAAAGCTAACAGGGGATATGCCATTAGTTCTTCATGGCGGTACCGGAATTCCAACTGAAATGATTAAAAAAGCAATTGATCTTGGTGTAGCTAAAATTAATGTTAATACAGAATGTCAATTAACTTTTGCAGCAGCTACTCGTGGATATATTGAAGCAGGAAAAGATTTACAAGGAAAAGGATTTGATCCTCGTAAATTATTAGGTCCAGGTTTTGAAGCAATCAAAGCTACTGTAAAAGAAAAAATGGAAGTTTTTGGTTCTATTAACAAAGCATAATTTCATTCATAAGAAAGCCCTCCTGCAAGCTTGCAGGAGGGCTTTTTAAATAGTTTTTAAATTTCTTCGCCTTCTATTGTTTCTTTTCCAACTTTCACTCTTTTGAAATAGTCTTTTGTCATGGTTATTACTTGACTGGATAACAAGGTAATTGCAATTAAGTTAGGTAATGCCATAAAACCATTAAAGGTATCAGAAACATCAATAACCAACTTTAGTGAAACATTGCATCCAATATAGATAACAATAATAAATATTAATTTATAAAAAGGAATTGCCTTTATTCCAAATAAGTATTCAATAGCCCGTTCTCCATAGTATGACCAACCTAAAATTGTAGAGAACGCAAAAAGCATAATGGAAATGGAAATAAATTGGCCACCGAATTTTCCAAATACGGATTCAAAAGCAGAACTTGTAAGTGCAACACCACTTAATAAGTGAGATGGAAGATCTTTTCCTATATAAAGGGCATATTCTTTATAATTATAAACACCAGATGTTAATATTACTAAAGCAGTCATAGTACAAACAACTAAAGTATCAGCAAATACTTCAAAGATCCCCCACATTCCTTGAACAACCGGTTCCTTAACATCAGATGCAGAGTGAACCATAACAGAGGATCCAAGTCCAGCTTCATTGGAAAAGACCCCTCGAGAGATACCACGTCTCATGGCAATCATAAAGGTAAAACCGGCTACACCGCCTCCTACCGATTGGAACTTAAAAGCATTAGCAAAGATAGAAGCAAAAGCATCTGGAATAGCTGTAAAATTAGTTCCGACTATAATTAATGCCCCCAGAATATAGGAAATGGCCATAAAAGGAACGATCTTTTCTGTAACAGAGGCAATTCTTTTGATACCACCAATAATGACAAGTCCAGCAAAGAACATAATAGCAACGGCTGTTACAGGTCTTGGAATAAGAAATGAATTATATAGACCATTTGCTATTTCATTTCCTTGCGACATGTTACCAATACCAAAAGAGGCAAAGGCACAGAAAATGGAGAATATGACAGCTAACCATTTCCATCCTAATCCCCGTTCTATGTAAATCATTGCTCCACCAACCCAGTTTCCTTTTTCGTTCTTGTAGCGGTATTTTATACCTAACGTATTTTCAGCATAGTTTGTCATCATACCTAAAAAGGCAGATAACCACATCCAGAAGATGGCACCTGGACCACCGAGTGCAAGAGCAATAGCAACACCCGAGATATTGCCTACACCAATAGTAGCTGCTAACGCAGTACAAAGAGATTGAAATTGCGAAATGGAATGTTTATCTTTTGTTTTAATAACATGGTTATTTTTACGAAAAAGTTGAAAAAATGTGACATCCATCCAATATTTTATATGAGTTATTTGAAATACTTTTGTACGCAATGTAAAGTTAAGTCCTACAAAGAGAAATCCTACTAACATAATAGGACCCCATATGAAATTGTTTAACTTCCCGTTGATACTTGCAATGATTTCTACGACATTGTTCATGATTTTTTCTTACATAATGGAACTGCGTACCATTTTGTAAAGTAACCTCCTTGAGTTTAATTTAAAAAAAGACAAACATAACGCATAAGCGTTACATTGTCTTAATATTAATATTATCATAATATACTTTTTAGCACTGGTCAAATCTTTAAAATGTAAATTCAGGTCTCTTTACAGGGAGGATGCCAAGTAATAATTAAATTACTTGGCATTTATTATGAAAAAGTTTTTTATTAATATGAATAGATTACTTCTTGCATTACTATTTTAGTATACATAACAAAAGTGTATAATTGATGTTATGTAAATTAACTTATTCCAAATTAAATATGAACAAAGAATGAACGCATCAGTACAATAGCACTAGATGCGTTCTTTTTAAACTTTTAAATTTTAAAAATTACAATTTTTCTGGTTCAGGATAAGAAATACCAAAAGTTTCAACAACCATTGATTTTATTTTTTGATCTTCTAGTGGTTTATCAGAATAATCTGTTTTTGTTTCGGCAATTTTATTTACAATGTCCATACCTTCCATTACTTTTCCGAATGCAGCATAGGCTCCATTTAGATGAGGGGAATCTTTATGCATAAGGAAAAATTGTGATCCAGCAGAATTGGGGCTCATACTTCTAGCCATTGATAAAACGCCTTCTGAATGATCAAGATTGTTGGCAATGCCGTTTTGTGAAAACTCTCCTTTAATGCTGTATCCTGGACCACCCATACCAGTTCCGTCTGGGCAACCTCCTTGAATCATAAAACCTTTAATAACTCTGTGAAAAATGAGCCCGTCGTAATATTTTTTTTCAACCAAATGAATAAAGTTATTCACTGAAATAGGCGCAACATCTGGAAAAAGCTCAGCCTTCATAATATCTCCGTTTGTCATTGTAATTGTAACTATTGGATTTTGTGTCATTATAATATTTCCTTTCGTGATATATTAAGTAGATAACATATATTCTATAAGAAATAATAGTATTCGTAAAGGGAAATAGTAAAGATTGTATTTTAAAAAGAAATAATATGATTTGTAAAGGTATATTGATTTTTAAAATAGTATGCTACAATTCATACAAAATAGGTAGTTAAAAATAGCTAGATAAGGAAAAGGGATTAAGATGAGCACCATACTATTAAAAACAATTATATTATTATTTATAAAAATAGAAAATGAGGAAGCAACTTTAGAGAATGAGGAAATACCTCCAAGAAATGCGGGAACAGAGGATATGGATTCATTTATACTTCAACTAAAGTCGTGTAACATACATACAATGAAGGCATTTGACTTTTCAGAAGAAAAATATTCCCTTGATGAAACACTAATTATTACAGATTGTAGCACTTTGGCTAGAAAATATATGAAAAAGGGATATCCAGTCATCGGATATCGCCATGGTTTTAACATAGATGATCTATTTTCTAAAGTTACTTACGTAGTAGAAAATCTTCAAGAAATTACAGCAGACTATTTTGTCAACATTTTTAAAAGATTTAAGAAGTTGCCCTGGGAGATTTTAGAGACAAGACGTTGTAGAGTTCGTGAAATAACGGTAGATGATACAGAGGCACTTTATAAAATATATAAAGATCCATCCATAACCCTTTATATGGAAAACCTATTTGGTAATCCATTAGAAGAAAAAGAATATATAAAAAATTATATTTCATCAATCTATGGTTTTTATGGTTTTGGAATGTGGATTATTGAATTAAAAGAGACGGGAGAAATAATTGGACGTGGAGGATTAGAGCAAAAAGAAGATTCAAAACATCTAGAGCTGGGATATGTTATTGCCAAACCATATCAACGGCAAGGGTATGGGAAAGAGGTTTGTTCAGCAATATTGCAGTACGGATATGAGAGTCTTGGGGAAACTATAATCGAAGCTATTATGGAAGAAGAAAACCAGGCTTCCCTTGCTTTATGCTCTAGCCTTGGTTTTCAATTTCACAGTAAAGTAATAAAAGATTTTAAGAATTACAAAAGATTTACGATTACTATTCTACGATAGTGATGTCCAGATCTTTCATAAGGTCGGCATCATAAAGTTGAACAGTTTCGTGATTAATATCGTCAATGATGCGAATAACAGGGCGAAAAGGCATAGACGTATTTTGAGACTTTACAATACCCCGAGTTCCATTGGATAAATTAACAACCACTCCATTTGGATAGATAGCTACATTTTGTAGTAACAGGCCAAGTAAGGTGGAATCAATTTTAGACTTCGAGCTTTCCATTAGTATTTTATATGCCTGATAGTTACTCATACTAGTTCGATAACAACGTTCCGCTGTAAGAGCATCATACATATCTGCAATAGCAGTGATTTTTGAAAAAAGATGAAGTTTATCGCTCTTTAATCCATAAGGATATCCTGAACCATCTAAGCGTTCATGATGCTGCAACGCAATGATTCTAGATAACTCAGTCATGAAAGGGTTTTTCTTTAATAACTCATAGCCCAATAAGGGATGCTCTTTTATATGTTCAAATTCTTCCTTGGTAAGTGGAGTCGTTTTTAATAGAATAGAAGGTTTTAAAAGAGTTTTTCCAATATCATGTAACAAAGAGCCCTCCGCTAATTTGTATAACTCAACCTTTGACAAGTTAAGTTGTTTTCCGATTAATAGACATAATACGGTTGTATTAATAGAGTGTATTAGGGTGGCATCATCAGTGGTTCCGATATCCTGCAAACTAATTAAAATATTATCCCGTGAAAATAATTCTTCTAGTAAGATATTAATTGCATCTGAAAATATGGAAGATTTTAAATTTCCTTGTCTTTTTATAGAATCAAAGGCACCTTGCAATACATTTTTACATTTGACACGTGTGATTTCAGAGATTGCATCAGGAATATCAATATCTACTGAAATAGAATCATCAATGTAAATGGAGAAGATACCCAGATTATTTAATCCAGATACATATCTTTGTAAATCTGGAGTACCTTCTCTTAAAATAAGGCTAGAACCATGATAGATAGATTTAGCAAGACGCATACCTGGTGTAATGTGATTAAGTGAGACTCTACGCATATTCAAGCTCCTTGAATTTATTGTTTGTCAATTCTTTATATAATTCGACATAAACTAAAGATAACATGAGAAAGAATAAAATTCAATTTAATACTATTGCTTTTTATATTCTTCAGTATTATACTTGTATAAGTTAATAAAATAAACCGTTGAAGTGGATATAAAAATAGAAGATGCACTTACAGAGAGTTTGGCAATGCTGAGAGCCAAATAGAAAGCAAACTATTAAATGGACCATGGAGGGCACAAGGAAAAAGGAATCATCTTTAGTATTTGTGACGTAAAGCAGGCGTTAGCTGTTGGGGATATGAATGTATCCAATGAGAGTACGATGTTTAATCGTAAATCAAGGTGGCACCGCGGAGTAGAAGTTACCCGTCCTTGGCAGATATGAAAACTGTCTAGGGCGGTTTTTTTGTGCGCAAAAATAGAAAAATAGGATTGTGAAGAGCATGGGTTGCATGCAGATGGGAGTAAGAATGATTAAAGAGGCAATTTTAAAACTCGTGAAGAGAGAGGATATTGGATATGATATGGCAAAAGGTGTAATGAATGAAATTATGAGTGGCGAAGCAAGTGAAGTACAGAAAAGTGCTTATTTGACTGCCCTTAGCATGAAGGGAGAAACCATCGATGAGATTACAGCATCCGCAAAAGAAATGAGGAACCATTGTGTAAAGTTACTACATGACATGGATGTTCTTGAGATTGTTGGTACAGGCGGTGACGGTTCCAACTCCTTTAATATTTCCACAACATCATCCATTGTAATAGCATCAGGTGGAGTTCCAGTTGCAAAACATGGGAATCGAGCAGCATCCAGTAAATGCGGTGCAGCTGATGTTTTAGAGGCGCTAGGAGTTAATATTTCAATTTCACCAGAAAAGAGTGCAGAACTATTAAAAAGAATTGGGATTTGTTTTCTGTTTGCTCAAAATTATCATATAGCGATGAAGTATGTGGGGCCCGTTAGAAGAGAACTTGGTATTAGAACGGTGTTTAATATTTTAGGACCTCTTGCCAATCCAGCCGGAGCTAATATGGAAGTGATGGGAGTATATGAAGAAGCATTGGTAGAACCTTTAGCGAAGGTACTCTTTAATCTTGGAGTTATGAATGCGATGGTTGTATATGGTCTAGATAAATTGGATGAGATATCCATTAGTGCCGAAACAAAAGTATGTGAGATAAGAAATGGAGTATTTAATAATTATATGATTGAACCAGAACAATTTGGATTTGAAAGATGTAAAAAAGAAGAATTAGAAGGGGGAGAACCAAAAGAAAATGCAGCGATAACACTTGCAATTTTCAATGGAGAATTGGGACCTAGAAGGAATGCTGTAGTGATGAATTCTGGCGCAGCTCTTTATATAGCAGGAAAATGCAATACGATGGAAGAAGGAGTTAGAATGGCAGAGAACTTAATTGATAGTGGGAAAGCAATGGCTCAACTAGAAGCCTTTATTAAGTTCTCTAATGAATAGTATTACGGTTCTACATACTAAAACGTGAACTGCTCAATAAGTTCACGTAAAAGTATAACTTCCCCAGCTAATTTACTACTTGTCTCTGAACTTTCAGAAGCAGTCATTACATTATGATCAATGACAGTGGCAATTTGTTCAACCCCGTCTGCAATTTGATTGAGTGCCTCACTTTGTTCCGTAGATGCCACGGCAATATCTTGCATAATAGTAGCTATTTCATTGGTTCCATCCACTACTGTTTGCAATGATTTTGCAGTATTATTTGCAATATGTGATCCTTTTTCTACAGCTTGTATGGTTTTTTTAATAAAAGCAGTAGTGGTCTTTGCAGCTTGCACGCTTTGATTAGCTAAATTTCCAACTTCGGATGCAACTACAGCAAATCCCTTGCCATTTTCACCGGCTCTTGCAGCTTCAATAGCTGCATTTAGTGATAAAAGATTTGTTTGATTGGCAATATCTTGAATGGTAGCAATAATAGTTACAATTTGTTTTGATGAGTCTTTAATGACTTCCATTGCTAGAAGTAAATCGTGCATTTTTTCATCACTTTCATTTACAGAATCTTTTACAGTATCAACTTTGTCACTTGCACTAACCGCCCCTTTACTGTTGGTGTTTACAAGTTCCGTTATAGAAGTGATGGATGCCGTTAATTCTTCGATGGCACTAGCTTGATCAGAAGCTCCATCGGACAATTTTGCAGAAGAAGCAGCTATATTCTCAGAATCAAGTTCTATTCCTTCTGTACTTTTGCTGATTTGTGAAATAGTAGAACTTAAGGAAGTGGATATTTGAAGTAAAGCATCCTTAACTACAAAAAATTCTCCATCATAATCATTTTCTAATTCTATCTTAAAACAACCATTGGAAATAGTTTTTAGCACGCTAGAGATTTCGTTGATATAGGAGATATAATTCCTAAGTCGATCTAGAGTAGGGAGGATACAAGCAACTAAAGAACCAAATTCATCTTTTGTAAAAAGATCCTCCGATAAAGTGACATCTAAATTACCATCTGATATTTGTTTCATAACAGAATTAATTGCAGAGATTTCCTCATTAATAGATACAGCTATAATGTGCGTAGCAGAAATTCCTGCCACAAGCCCGCTTGAGTAAGAAATGATAATAATAATTTTACCAATGAGGGTTGCAGTAATAAGGCCAACACCAGCTAAAATGGTCATAATAATGCCAGCTACAATTGCTAAGATCCTAACCCGATTTCTAATAGTAATATCTTTTACTTTGTTAATCATTTTAATTCCCCCATATGCATCTTTTAATTTTGTTAGTGTAACGTTTCACACTAATTTTCCTAAATAGTTAAAATGGTTTTTGCTATCAAGTTACTTAAACCATTGTTTCAGACGAATTATCTCACAAAAGACCACGCTAATCAATACGAGATATCAATACCAGCCTCTATTATAATTGCATTTTAAATATGTAGTATGATAGAATAAGAAGTTAAACGGAGGACATTATGAAGAAAAAGAAGTGGAGTAAGTTTTTATCCTATTACAAACCATACAAAAAATTATTTGCAGCAGATATGTTTTTTGCATGCTTGGGGGCTGGCGTAACATTGGTTTTACCGCTAATCATACGATATATTACAAATAATGTTATTTACCGACCAAGCAGTGAGGCAATAAAGCAAATCGAAATATTAGGGATTGCCATGGTTTTATTGATTGTAATGGAATATTATTGCAATTACTTTATTGCCTACTATGGGCACATGATGGGTGCAAAGATGGAATATAACATGAGAAATGAGATATTTCAGCACTATCAAAAGCTTTCGTTTAGTTTCTTTGATAATCAAAAGGTAGGGCAATTAATGTCCAGGGTAACCAATGATTTATTTGAAATTAGCGAGCTATTTCATCATGGGCCAGAGGATATTGTAATCTCTATCATTAAGTTAATTGGTTCTTTTCTTATTTTATGCACCGTTAATTGGAAGCTTGCCATTATTGCATTTGCAATTGTGCCAGTAATGATTGTATATGCTGGATACTTTAATATAAAGATGAAAAAAGCCTTTAAGAAGAATAGAGCAAGAATTGCAGATATTAATGCTGGAATTGAAGATAATCTTTCTGGAATTCGAGTTGTAAAATCATTTGCTAACGAAGACATGGAAGTAAAAAAGTTTGAAAAAGGAAATGGTAGATTTTTAAAGAGTAAAAGGGATAGTTATCGATATATGGGTTTGTATCATGCAGGACTAGGGGCATTCACAACCTTTATAGGTGTAGCAGTTATCATTAGTGGCGGAATCTTTATTACTAAAGATATGATAAAGGTTACAGATTTAATTACATTTCTTCTATATATTAATAATTTTACGGAACCAGTGAAGAAATTAATTAACTTTACGGAACAATTTCAAAATGGTGTCACAGGATATGAACGTTTCTTGGAGATATTGGCCGTTCATCCTGATATTGAAGACAAAAAGGATGCTAAAGAGCTAAAGACAGTGAACGGTAATATTGTTTTCCAAGATGTTTCCTTTCGTTATGAAGAAAATCAAGAAGATGTTCTAAAAAATATAAATCTACAAGTTCAAGAAGGAGAATATATTGCCTTAGTTGGATCATCAGGAGTCGGCAAATCAACTTTGTGTAGTTTGATACCACGTTTTTATGAAGTATCCCATGGAAAGATAATGATTGATGAAATAGATATCAAAAATATTACTTTAAAAAGTCTCCGCAACAATATTGGAATTGTTCAGCAGGATGTATATCTTTTTGCAGGAAGTGTAATGGATAACATTCGTTACGGACGTTTAGAGGCTAGTGATGAGGAAGTTGTAGAAGCCGCGAAGCATGCAAATGCTCATGAATTTATTATGGAACTGCAGGAAGGATATGAAACCGATATAGGACAAAGAGGAGTGAAATTATCAGGGGGTCAAAAGCAAAGACTTTCTATTGCCAGAGTTTTTCTTAAGAATCCACCCATCTTAATTTTTGATGAAGCTACATCAGCACTAGATAATGAAAGTGAAAAAGTGGTTCAAGATTCTCTGGAAAAACTTGCAGCAAATCGAACAACATTTGTAATAGCACACCGTTTATCCACCATTCGTAATGCTCAAAGAATATTAGTTCTTGGTGAAAGTGGAATCGTGGAGGAAGGAACCCATGAAAAGCTTTTAGAGAAAAATGGAGTTTATGCAGGATTGTATAATATGCAATTCATACATTGATCCATTAAATCCAGAAGATTACAATCACTTCAGACACATGTATTAATTAATAAGAATACTATTGACGAAATGATAAATATGGATTATTAAATAGTAAGGACATCATTGATATTGGAGCAGAATTATTATGAAAAAATTACTGATATACTTAAAGGACTATAAAAAAGAAAGCATTTTGGGACCTTTATTTAAGCTTTTGGAAGCTTCTTTTGAGTTGATGGTGCCACTTATTATGGCTACCATTATTGATGAAGGAATTGGAAATGGTAACAAGGGATATATTTTGAAAATGGGAATGCTATTGATTGCCTTGGGTGTTACAGGACTAATCAGTTCCCTGATAGCACAATATTTTGCTGCAAAAGCTGCTGTAGGGTTTTCAGCAAAGTTAAGAGAGGCATTATTTACCCATATTCAAGGACTTTCTTATACAGAGTTAGATAAAATTGGAACCTCAACCATGATTACGAGAATGACCAGCGACATTAATCAAGTCCAATCAGGAGTAAATCTTGTTTTAAGGTTATTTTTACGTTCTCCCTTTATGGTTATGGGTGCAATCATTATGGCATTTTCCATTAACGTTAAGGCAGCGCTTGTATTCGTTATTATGATTCCTTTATTATCCATTGTTGTATTTGGAATCATGTTTTTAAGTATTCCCATGTATAGAAAAGTGCAGGAAAAGTTAGATAAGGTTCTTGGGATAACCAGAGAAAATTTAACAGGAGTAAGAGTCATTCGTGCCTTTAGTAAAGAGCAAGAGGAGTTTCAAAGTTTTGAGGTTAAAAATCATGAACTAACAAAACTCCAAAACTTTGTAGGAAGATTTTCAGCAGCCATGAATCCGGTTACTTATATTATAGTAAACGGTGGTTTAATATGTCTCCTATGGACAGGTGCCATACAAGTAGATGGTGGTTTTATTACACAGGGAGCTGTTGTAGCACTGGTAAGTTACATGGCTCAGATTTTAATAGAATTAATCAAACTTGCAAACCTCATTATCGCAGTAACAAAAGCCATAGCAAGTGGAAATCGAATTGAAAGCGTATTTGAGATAGCACCTAGTATGGAATGTAATCTGGAAAAAGATAGTTTATGTATAGTAGGTGAAGTACATGAGAAAGATAAAAAAAATAACGAGGATATTATAGTTTCTTTTGAAAACCTTGGATTCACCTATGGTGGAGCAAGTGAGGAAGCTTTATCTAATATAAATTTAAAAATCAAAAAGGGACAAATGATTGGTATTATCGGGGGTACTGGTTCCGGTAAGACGACGCTCGTAAATATGATGCCAAGATTCTATAATGCAACCAAGGGAAAAATAGAAATAGATGGAGTTAATGTGCAAGATTATTCGGTAGAAGTATTACGTGAAAAAATAGGAGTTGTTCCTCAAAAAGCAGTGTTATTTAAGGGAACAATTAGAGAAAATATTCGTTGGGGGAAGGAAAGTGCAACAGAGGAAGAAATTTGGAATGCACTAGAACTATCCCAAGCCAAAGAGTTTGTAGAAGAAAAGGTTCTAAAATTAGATGAAATGATTTCTCAAGGGGGTAAAAATTTATCTGGTGGCCAGAGGCAGCGATTAACTATCGCAAGAGCACTGGTTGGTTCTCCCGAAATATTAATATTAGATGATAGCTCTTCCGCATTAGATTATGCCACAGACTTGAAACTTCGTCAGGCAATTCGTACTAGGAAAGATTCATTAACGTTATTTGTTGTATCACAGAGAGCAGCTTCCATTCAAAATGCAGATCAAATTGTTGTTATGGACGATGGATTTGTTTCAGGTATAGGGACTCATAGTGAATTGTTAGAAAGTTGTACGGTATATCAGGAAATTTACAATTCCCAATTTAGAAATGGGGGTATTTCATCATGAAGGAAATAAACAAAAGAATCTCACAAAAAAGTACCATGATGAAAGTGTTAAAACTTACAAAGAAATATTGGATATATCTAGTATTTTCTATTTTATTTGCTGCAATGACAGTAGCATTTACGTTATATTTACCCATACTAACTGGACGAATCATCGATTTAATCATAGGAAAGGGATTCGTTGATTTTCAAAATATTTTAAAGATTATAAAAGAGATGGCGATTGTGATTATATTCACTGTTATTGCACAGTGGATTATGAATTTATGTAACAATAAAATGACATATGGAATGATTCATGATATGAGAGAAGCAGCCTTTGAAAAGATTGGGATACTACCTTTACATTTTGTTGATTCCCATCCCTATGGAGATATTGTTAGTCGTGTTATTGGAGATGTTGATCAATTTGCTGAAGGCTTATTAATGGGGTTTACTGGTGTTTTCACTGGGATTATAACAATATTAACAACGTTAGGGTTTATGTTAATGTTAAACGTGAAGATTACCATACTAGTTGTAGTCCTTACTCCTATTTCCCTTGTGGTTGCCAGTTTTATTGCAAAGAAATCATTCTTTATGTTTAAACTTCAGTCAGAAGTCAGAGGGGAACAAACAGCTTTTATTGATGAAATGATATCAAACCAAAAAGTAGTACAAGCATTTGGGCAAGAAGAAAAATCAAAAGAAAGATTTAGTGAAATGAACCAGCGTTTAGAGAAATATTCCTTACATGCCATTTTTCTTTCATCTACATCATTTCCGGCTACCAGGTTTGTAAATAGTCTGGTATATACATCAGTTGGAGTATTAGGTGCATATGCAGCAATTAAAAGAATAATTACAGTTGGTCAATTATCTTGCTTTTTAAGTTACGCCAACCAATATACAAAACCATTCAACGAAATATCCAGCGTTTTAACTGAATTACAAAATGCTCTGGTTTGTGCGGGAAGGATATTTGAGTTAATAGAAGAAGAACCCCAGATTCCAGAAAAAAGCGATGCCATAAAATTAGAGGGTGTGCTTGGTAAAGTATCTTTAGAAGATGTGAGCTTTTCTTATACTTTGGAAAGAAAACTGATAGAGAATTTTAATTTATCGGTAGAGCCAGGGGAAAGAATTGCCATTGTTGGTCCAACGGGATGTGGAAAAACAACATTTATTAATCTACTTATGCGATTTTATGATGTAAACCAAGGTAGTATTAAGGTGGATGAAAAAGATATTCGTGAAGTGACGAGAAAAAGTTTAAGGACAAGTTTTGGTATGGTACTTCAAGAAACATGGTTAAAAACGGGTACCATTAGAGAAAATATAATAATGGGTAAACCAGATGCTACCAAGGAAGAGATGATAGAGGCATCAAAAGCATCCTTTGCTCACAATTTTATTAAACGATTGCCAGATGGATATCAAACGATGATTACAGAGGATGGCGGTAATTTATCCATTGGACAAAAGCAACTTTTGTGCATAGCCAGGGTTATGCTGTGTAGACCACCAATGCTAATTTTAGACGAGGCAACTTCCTCCATAGATACGAGAACAGAAATGAAAATACAAAGTGCATTTGCAAAGCTGATGAAAGGCAAGACTAGCTTTATTGTTGCCCATCGATTATCCACGATTCAAGAAGCCGATAGGATTCTTGTTATGAATGATGGAAAGATTGTGGAACAAGGAAAGCATGAGGAATTAGTATTAAGAAATGGTTTTTACGCGAACCTTTATCAAAGTCAATTTGCAAAATAGGAGAAATAAAGTTGAAAGCAACTAATGATCTAACAGTAGGAAAACCATTACATGTAATAATCCTTTTTGCATTTCCCATTTTTGTAGGTAATATTTTTCAACAATTATATAATATTGTGGACACCGTAGTAGTGGGCCATGTTATGGGAGATAAAGCCTTAGCTGCCGTGGGAGCGGCTTCTGTTATTTATATGCTTTTTATTAGCTTAGCAAATGGAATGACAAATGGATTCTCTATTGTAATTGCTAGATATTTTGGAGCAAAGAAGTATGACATAATGAGACAGGCAATTGCTATTACTATTGTTTTATCTGCTATCCTATCTATATTATTAACAGTATCTAGCATGGTTGGTATAAGACCACTTCTGGTTTTTCTAAATACACCAAATGACATTATAGAACAATCGGATACGTATATTCGTACGATTTTGGCAGCGATTGCAATAACCATGACTTATAATATGTTGGCGGGTATTTTAAGAGGGATTGGAAATAGTTTTATGCCACTGGTATTTTTAATCATTGCCTGTTTTATCAATGTGATTCTTGATCTTATATTTGTAAAACAAATGGGACTGGGTATTAGAGGTGCTGCCTTAGCAACGGTCATTGCCCAAAGCGTAGCAGTAATACTCTGTATTATTTATATGATAAAAAAATGTCCCCTTTTAAAATTAGAAAAAAGTAATTTTAAGTTTAATCGTAAAATCACTATAGAGTTATTTACAACAGGGCTATCAATGGGGTTAATGTTTGCCATTGTCTCCATTGGAACGATAGCATTACAAAGTGCAATCAATGGCTTCGGAACATTAACCATCACAGCCCACACAAGTGCAAGAAGAATAGGAGATATTTTCATGCTTCCACTTACTACTTTAAGTGTTTCTGCCGCTACTTTTTCTAGTCAGAATTATGGAGCAAAAAAAATGAACCGTATCAAGGAAGGAATTAAGATTTCCTTCTTGCTGGCATTCGCCTGGTGTACCTTAGCAAATATCACCATATTTTTTGGTGCGGTGCCTATTATTCAACTAATTACAGGGACAAAAGAAGCAGTGGTACTTGAAACGGCTTCCAGGTATATGAGGATCAATGTACCTTTTTATTATATTCTAAGCATTTTGTTAATTTTGCGAAGTACCCTTCAAGGAGTGGGACGAAGAATCATTCCACTTGCCGCAAGTAGTGTGGAGTTAATTTTAAAGTTTGTGGTAGTCGGAGTCTTAGCACCCATGATGGGATATCTTGGAGTTTGTATTAGTGAACCGATGATTTGGATTGTCTGTTCCATTATGGTATTAATTGATTTTTATGTGACCATGAATAAAAGCTATAAAATCTAAATGAAGACCGCTTATATTGACATATAGTGTGGAATAAAATATGATAAATGGAACATAGTAGTGAAAAAGCTTATATAGAAAAACCAATAAAAGGAAAAGACATGGCAAAGAAAAATGTACGTTTTATGGTAGCATTATCTATAGGTAAAATGGCTAAATTAGTCCAACGAATGTTGGGAATGAATGCAACTTATTTTCCAGGAAGAATTGCGATTAAATTATGCCCAGACTTTCTGGGAAGAATAGATAAACCAGAGACTATTATTGCGGTTACGGGAACCAATGGAAAAACAACGGTTTGTAATTTAATTATAGATATTTTATCAGAAAATGGATTTGATTTAATGAACAATAGGGCTGGTTCTAATACAAATGCAGGAATCGGTACAGCACTGCTTTCTCAATCAACCTTTTTTGGTAAAGCAAAAAAGAAATGGGGAGTTCTTGAAATTGATGAGAGAAGTTCAAAATTAATTTATCCCTATGTTTGTCCCACCTATGTGATCTGTACGAATCTATTCCGAGATTCCATTCAAAGAAATGCACACGCAGAATTTATTGCAGACATTATTACATCTTCGATGCCAAGGGAAACAAAGCTAATTTTAAATGCAGACGATTCTATAAGTAGCCGACTAGCGCCAGATAATGAAAGACTTTACTTTGGAATTAGTGAAATGTCTACCGATCACAAGGAATGCACAAATATTATTAATGATTGCCAAATATGCCCTATTTGTAGTAGTAGATTAAAATTCAATTATGTAAGGTATCATCATATTGGAAGTGTTTTTTGTCCTAATTGCGATTATGCATCTCCTAAAGCCAACTATTTAGCCCATGTATCTATAGAAGCAGGAACGATGATTCTTGATCAAAAAGGTGTGGAAGAAGAATATAAATTAATTAGTAATAGTGTTTTTAATATTTATAATCAAGTAACGGCCATTACTATTCTTGCAGAATTAGGGTTAACAAAAGATCAAATTGTGAAGGGATTTGAGAAAAACACCATTGTGGAAACAAGATATTCCCATTCGGAATGGGGAGGTGTGGAAGTAATTACCCATCTTGCAAAAGGACATAATCCCATTGCCAATTCTTGTGTGTTTGATTATATAACGCAAATAGAGGGTAAGAAAGAAGTAATTCTAATGCAAGATGATGATTTGAATCATCAAACGTCCTCTGAGAATATGACTTGGATTTATGATGCCGATTTTGAAAAGTTAAATACCGAAGATATTTCTAGAATTATTATTGGTGGTGTCAGAGCGGAAGATTATAAATTAAGATTATTAATAGCAGGAATCCACGAAAATAAAATTTTTTCAACCAAAAACGAACTAGATACGCCAGAACTACTTTTGCTTGATCATACAGAAAAGATATTTATATTGCATCAGGTTTATAAAACGGTGGCCGCAAAAAAAGCCAAAGAGAATATCATAGATATTTTAAAAGGCAGGGAGGATAAAAAAGATGAAAATTGAAATTTTATTTCCCGAGGTTGCCAATTTATATGGTGATATTTTTAATATGAAATATCTTCAGCAATGTGTTCCGGAGGCGGAGTTTGTTGAGGCGTCTTTAGAAAGTGAACCAACATTTTCCATAGAACAAGTAGAAATGCTTTATATGGGACCAATGACAGAACGTTCTCAAGAACTTGTTATTGCAAAACTTGTTCCTTACAAAGAAAAATTAATAGAAATGATAGAAAGTAATGTTATTTTTTTAATAACAGGAAATGCCATAGAAATCTTTGGCCAATTTATTGAAAAAGAAGATGGAAGTAAAATAGAAGCATTAGGCATCATAGATACCTATGCTAAAAGAGACATGTTCCATCGATATAATTCCCTCATTCTTGGTAAAATGCTAGATATGAAAATAGTTGGATTTAAAAATCAGTTTTCTCATTCCTTTGGGGATCATGGTACAAATTATCTTTTTGAAGTACTTCGTGGAGACGGTTTAAATCCCCAGTCTAAATACGAAGGATTTAGAAAAAATAATTTTATGGCAACCTATACATTAGGTCCGATTCTAATTATGAATCCAGATTTTGCAAGATATGTGATGAATTTACTAGGTGTACAAAAGCGTGAACTGGCTTTTGAAGAGCAAGCAAGAAAAGCATATAAAATAAGATTAGTAGAATTTGAAAATAAAAGAGTTGATTTATCGTAACGTTTCATGTTAAGAACAAGTAAAAATAAGAATGCACATAGTATTGCGAATTAGTTTGCGAGAAATGTGCATTTTTTGTTGACATTAAGCATGCAAATTCATATAATAGGCTCATAACAATGGTTGCACGACAGTGCGCAATGAATGTGCATAGGCAAAGCACAAAGGGAGCAATTAGTGAAAAAGGTTACGATACAAAATATTGCAGAAGAACTTAATTTATCCAGAAACACCGTAGCGAAAGCATTAAATGGTGGAAATGTTTCTTTCGAAACGAAAATGACAGTCATTCAAAAAGCTTACGAAATGGGTTATTCCAAGTTGGATCAGCATTTGATTGAAGAAATGAACAGCGTCATGAAAGATAGTAATACAGGAACTATTTTAGTTCTTTTTAATCGCGCGGAATCCTTTTTTTGGAATCGCATCTTAACAGGAATAAGTGATGAGCTTAATAAAAAAGGGTATCGTATGCAGCTACACATTGTGGATGAAAGTGATATTACGGGAGAAGAGACTTTAAAATTGGTAGTATCAGATGTAAAAGCAATTATATTTCTTTGTATTTTTCCTATTGAATTTGCACAATCTATGAGCAAAGCTGGTTTACCAATGACCTTTTTTAACGCACCAGTAGATGCAGCAGAATATTTGGCAATTGGAGATGTCCTTACCTTAGAAGGAAGGTTTTCTGTTTCACGAGTAGTACAGAAAGTAATTGATATGGATAAGAAGACCTTTGGATTTATCGGCTATACAAAGGGGTGCAAAACAATCTATGATCGATACTGTGGATTTATGGAAACACTTCGTAAAAATAATCTAAAACCAGAACAAGATTGTCTATTTACACGAGATGCAAAAAACCACTATTATGATTACGAAGTAATAGAGCGTATTATTTTAAGTCTATCCCACATACCAGAAGTATTTGTATGTGCAAATGATGACATTGCAAAATATGTTGCAAGTGCATTGGCTAAAATAGATATGCAAAAAGCACGAGATATTGTGTTGATTGGGTTTGATAATACCATAGAAAAAGAGTTTTTTAAGTCAGATATTTACACCGTGGACATTAGAAAAGAAGCGGTGGGTCGCAGACTTGTAAAATCGGTACTTGATCAAATAGAAGAGAAAATGGATCATTCCATTATTACTTTAGAGACATATCCCATAATTTAAACAAAGGATTAGGAGCTTAACATGAAATTAGAAACATTAAATGGTTTGTGGCAGATGAAGAATACGGAAAGCCAAAAGATGTTACCAGTAGAGATTCCTGGTTCCGTATTATCGTGTCTCATAAAAGAAAAAGAAATTGAAGATCCTTATTATAGGGATAACGAATATGCAGTGCGTGAGCTTTTCTGGAAAGATTATGAATTCCAAAGAAAGTTTCAAGTTGAAAAAGAGTTGTTGGATGAAGAAAATGTGGATTTAGTTTGTCATGGACTAGATACCTTATGTGAAATTTATGTTAATGGCGCACTTCTTGGGAAAACAAATAATATGCATCGTACCTGGAAGTTTCCAATTAAAGGACAATTAGTGTTAGGTGAAAATGATATTCATATTATCATACGTTCTTCACTACAATACATGAGTAACTATAAAACGGATGAAAAGAAAGAAATAAAATATACTCCATGTGGCGGTATGAAGGGTAATCAGTTTATGAGAAAAGCGCATTCCATGTTTGGCTGGGATTGGGGTCCACAACTTCCAGATGCAGGAATTTTTAGAGATATTGAATTGGAAGCCTACTCTTATGGAAGATTAAATGACGTCTTAATACACCAATATCATGGAGAAGGTGAAGTGAAGCTAGAAGTGGATGTAACCCTTCAGACTTTTTTGAATAAGGAGTATGAATTATATGCCACATTACACTTCATAGAAGAAGATGAGAAAAAACCCATAGAAGTGTGGGATATTGTGGAACTAGGAATGGATAAAAAAATTCTGAATTTGGAAGTTAAAGATCCACAAATCTGGTGGCCTAATGGTTTTGGAAAACAGCCCCTTTATAAGTTAAAGGTGATATTAAGACACAAAGGAAATAAGATTGATGAAAAAGAATTTACCATAGGTCTTCGTACATTAACAGTCAGTCAGGATAAGGATCAATGGGGATCTGAATTTTGTTTTCAAGTGAATGGAATAAAGATTTTCTCAAAGGGTGCCAACTATATCCCAGAAGATTGTGTATATTCACGAATCACACCAGAAAAAATAGAATATTTAGTGGCTTCCTCAGTAAGGGCAAATTATAATACACTACGAGTGTGGGGAGGTGGATATTACCCTTCGAATACATTTTATAAACTCTGTGATGAGTATGGATTAATTGTATGGCAGGATTTAATGTATGCGTGTAATGTATACGAAGTCACCGATGAATTCGAGGAAAGTATAATTGCGGAGACTGTGGACAATGTAAAAAGGTTGCGTCATCATGCATGCCTTGGAATGTGGTGTGGCAATAATGAAATTGAATCAGCATGGCACCATTGGCAAGATTTCCAACCCCATAGTGATTATCTTAGAATGGATTATATTAAGCAATTTGAGTTTTTGCTTCCTAAGGCAGTAACACAAAATGATAGCCAAACATTTTATTGGCCATCCTCCCCGTCCTCAGGTGGGTGTTTTGATGGCCCTGATGATGAAAATCGTGGAGATACCCATTATTGGGCAGTATGGCATGGTCAGAAACCCTTTAGTGATTACCAAAATTATTTTTTCCGGTTTTGTTCAGAATTTGGATTTCAATCTTTTCCATCTTTAAAAACGGTACTCACTTATACAGAAGAGGAAGATAGAAACATTTTTTCCAAGATTATGGAAAGCCATCAAAAAAATGATGCTGCAAATGGAAAAATGCTTTATTACTTATCTGAAAACTTTCAATATCCAAAGGATTTTGATAGTTTGTTGTATTCCACACAAATATTACAAGCAGTTGCAATTAAAAGTGGGGTAGAACACTGGAGAAGAAATAGAGGACGTTGTATGGGAGCTCTATACTGGCAAATTAACGATAATTGGCCAGTTGCTTCTTGGTCTAGTATTGATTATTTTGGAAGATGGAAAGCACTTCATTATTTTGCAAAAAACTTTTATGCACCAGTATCGGGAAGTATCGTTAGGATTTTAGATGAAAATAAAGAGTTTACTTTGGTAGATGCATATGTACAAAATGAAAGTTTAGAAAAAAGTAAAGTAAAAGTGCGAATGACATTGAAAACGATGGATTTTCAGGAAATAACTACCTTAGAAGAAACCGTGATAGTAGGACCTTTATCATCGCTTCGAGTGTGTGGTTCTAGTTTTCATGATTATTTAAAGGTAGAAGAAAAAATAAGTATTTCACCGAGAGAAAGAAAAATGAATCAAGGCGTTTATCATAGGGCGGATGTATTTGTAGAAACAGCATTTATCTATGAGTCAGGATTCATTCAATGGGAAAGTGAAACACTTCTTGCTTATAAGCATATGAATTTGCCAAAAAGCAAAGTAGATGTCAAGGTGGAAGAAACTTCAGAAGAGTATATCATTTCACTACAAACGGATCATTACACTGCTTTTGTGGAGCTAGACTTTTTAAAGGAAGATGTTATTTTTGAAAATAATTATATCAATATAACAAGTCAAGAGCCTAGAAAAATACTTCTTGCAAAAAAAGATATCCTAAGGGGAACGTTTACAGGGAAAGATGACGTGAAAGAAAAACTGATCGTTCGTTCTATTAGAGATACCTATTAAAAATATGGGGCATGAAAATAGCATGCAGATAGGAGAATAAATGGGAGTTTTATATTTTGAAAAAGAGAGAGTATTCCAATTGGACACAAAAGGATCCAGCTATTTAATAGGAATTGTAGATGAGGAAAACTTTGTGGGTCATATTTATTATGGTAAAAAGATAAAGGATCATGACTTGCAACATCTTTTAAGGATTCAGGAAGCGCCTTTTGTGCCAAGTAAAAATAATCGAGATCGTTACAGTTTTTTAGATTGTTTTCCAATGGAATATCCATCTCATGGATTAGGCGATTTTAGGGAAAGCTGTATTGAGGTAAAAACATTAGGGGGACATGTGGGTCTACAACTTTCTTATGTATCTCATAAGATTTATGGAGGAAAGAAAGAATTAAAAAATCTCCCCGCAACCTTTGGTAAAGAGGGAGAGTGTACAACTTTAGAACTTTTATGTGTGGATCAGATACTTGGAGTGAAGGTGCTTTTATCTTATACTGCATTTGATAATATTGACGTTATTACCAGAAGTGTAAAGGTGATAAACGAAGGTAAAGAAGCAATCTATTTGACAAAAGTGTTATCCGCTTGTGTAGATATGGATGATAAAGAGTTTGATATGATCACATTACATGGATCTTGGGCGAGAGAAAGACATGTTCAAAGAAGGGCAATTGCTTATGGCAAGCAAAGCACATCATCTATTCGTGGGGAATCAAGCCATCAGGATCATCCATTTATGGGAATCGTAACAAAAGATTGTACAGAAGACCAAGGGGAAGCATATGGAATTCATTTTGTGTACTCAGGCAATTTTTTGGCACAAACGGAAAAAAACCAATTTGATTCAGTAAGAGCTGTTATGGGTATTCATCCAGCTGACTTCTCTTGGAAACTTGAGAAGGGGGAGGAATTTCAAGCACCGGAAGTAGTCCTAGTTTACTCTCCTAATGGACTAGGGGAAATGACAAGAACGTTCCATGACTTGTATAGAAATCATTTAATACGCGGTGAATACAAAGATAAAAAACGTCCAATCTTAATTAATAACTGGGAAGCAACCTATTTTGATTTTGATACCGACAAACTACTAGCGATTGCAGAGCAATCATCCAAGTTAGGCATCGAGATGCTTGTTATGGATGATGGTTGGTTTGGAACAAGGAATAGTGATAATTGTGCATTAGGCGATTGGTTCGTAAATGAAGGAAAGATCAAGGGCGGACTCAAACATTTAGTAGAGGAAGTAAATAAATTAGGTATGAAATTTGGTATTTGGTTTGAACCTGAAATGATTTCTCCGGATTCTGATTTATATCGAGCTCATCCTGATTGGGCGATTGCCATACCGGGAAGACAAGCAGGCCTTTGCCGTGAACAATATGTATTAGACTTATCAAGAAAAGAAATTGTAGATTATGTTTACAGTATGATCGCAGATATTTTGCATAGTGCGAATATTGAATATGTAAAATGGGATATGAATCGTCAGTTGGCGGATATTGGAAGCTTTGAACTTCCTGCAGATAGGCAGGGTGAATTGTATCATCGCTACGTTCTTGGGGTGTACGATTTACAAGAACGATTAACAAAAGAGTTTCCCAATCTATTATTAGAGAACTGTTCTGGTGGTGGAGCAAGATTTGACCCAGGAATGTTATATTATAGTCCTCAAATATGGTGTTCTGATGATACGGATGCTATAGAAAGACTGGAAATTCAAGAAGGAACATCTATGATTTACCCACTTTCTTCTATGGGAGCCCATGTTAGTGACTGCCCAAATCATACGGTAGGCCGTAATACCCCATTTGAAACAAGAGGATATGTTGCCCTAGCAGGTACGTTTGGATATGAATTAGATGTAACAAAGATTCCAGAAGATGATCGAAAGATGATACCAAAGCAAGTTGCAATGTATCACAAATACAATGATCTTGTGAGAACGGGAGACTATTACAGAATAGCAAGTTATTCTAGAAACCATCAATTTGATTGCTGGCTCGTTGTAAGTAAAGATAAAAAAGAAGCACTTGTAACTTTTATTCAAGTGATGAATCGACCAAATCACAAATCAAGAAGAATCTGTTTAAAAGGATTGGATTCAAATAAAAGATATCAAATGGATGGTCAGGGAAAAAGCTATTCAGGAGACACCCTAATGTATGCAGGAATCAATGTTGAAAATCTTTGGGGCGATTTCAAAGGAAAATTAATTCATATAGTGGAGGTATCAATTTAATGAAAAAAATAGCAATTAATGAAAATGGCATTCAAATTGTGTTTGGTATTACAAAAGATAACGAATTAAAATTACTTCATTTTTCCAGTGTAGATTTTGATGAAAAAAACCTATGCCCAGAAGAAAACTTTATCAAAGAAGCCTTTCAATTAGTGCAAGTTAGTTTTGCGGGATATAATAGACCTTATGAGAAGCACGGAAATAAACATATTGTTACGGCACCTGGATTTATGCTTAAGTATGTAGGAATGGAAGATTTGATTTCTGAAAATGGACGTCAGTTAATCATTACACAAAAAGATGATATAACAGGTGCTAAGGTTGTAACAACCATGGATTTTTATAAGGGAACAAGCATTGTGAGAATGAAAAATGTGGTTACCAACGAAGGAGCCATGGATCAAACCTTAGAGTATATCTCTTCTTTTTGTTATACTGGAATTGAAAAAGAAGGAAGTACGTCTACAGATGATAAAATCGAACTTAGAATTCCTCACAACGGCTGGCAAAAAGAGATGTCATGGATGACCTATTCTCTTCCTGATTTAGGATTTGCACAAACACAACCTACAAGATATCAACGAACTTCAAAAACCATCGAAGTGACGAATACAGGTAATTGGTCAACAAAAGAATACTTACCAATGGGATATCTAGCGAATAAGGAAGCCGATTCCAGTTTGTTTTGGCAAATAGAGCATAATGGATCCTGGCATTATGAAATAGGTGATCAAAACAGGCATTTTTATCTTAATGTTAGTGGACCAACGGAGATTCAATCACATTGGTTTAAAATATTAAAACCAGGCGAAAGTTTTGAAAGTGTTCCAGTTGCAGTGGGTGTTGCGAAAGATAATTTTAGCCAAGCAATGGGAGAACTTACAAAATATCGTAGAATGATTCGTAGACCTAATGAAGACAACGAAAAGCTACCAATTATATTTAATGATTATATGAACTGCCTTTTTGGTGATCCAACAACAGAAAAAGAACTTCCCCTCATTGATGCCGCAGCTAAACAAGGATGTGAGTATTTTGTAATTGATGCTGGATGGTATGCAAAAGGAGATTGGTGGGATAGTGTAGGTGAATGGCAAGAAAGTAGAGAACGTTTTCCCAATGGATTGATTGAAGTTACAGATTATATTCGCTCGAAAGGAATGATACCCGGAGTTTGGTTGGAACTTGAAGTAATGGGGATTCATTGTAAAAAGGCTAAACATGTTTCAGATGATTGGTTTTTTCTTCGTCATGGAAAAAGGGTATTTGATAGAAGCCGATATCAACTAGATTTTCGTAATCCTGCAGTAATAGACCATGCAACAGAAGTCATCGACCGAGTAGTAAAAGAGTACGGAGTTGGGTATATTAAGATGGATTATAACATTGAGCCGGGGATTGGAACAGAACTTCATGCAGATAGCGTTGGACAAGGAATGTTAGAACATGAATTGGCATATCTAGCATGGTTAGATGGTATTTTTGCAAAATATCCAGATCTTGTCATTGAAAATTGCTCAAGTGGTGGACTTCGTATTGATTATGCTCTTCTTTCAAGATATAGTATTCAATCAACAAGTGATCAAGAAGACTATGCCAATTATGCAACCATTACCGCAAATGCAGCAACAGGAGTAACACCGGAACAAGCAGCAGTTTGGTCTTATCCACAACGGGAAGGTGACCTTGAAGAAACCATCTATAATATGGTGAATGCTATTTTACTTCGTGTTCATCAAAGTGGTCATTTGGCGGAGCTCTCTTTGGAACGAAGTCTGCTTGTAAAAGAAGGTCTTGATTATTATAAAACCATTCGAAATAATATTAAAAACTCTCTTCCATATTGGCCTACTGATGTGGCAGACAATAGAGATAAATGGTTGAGTACAGCTCTATACGCAGAGAATAAAATGTATGTAGCGGTATGGAGACGTGGTGGAAATAGCAATACATTTGTGGTTCCTCTTCAAAAAGGAATAGAACTTAGTTTAGAATCAAGGGGACTTTCTACAGCATCCATAAAGGAAGTATCAGTAAACTGTGCATATCCCAAAAAGGCAGATTGTCAGTATTCCCTTGATACCTCTTCCAATGAGCTTGTAGTTACCTTTGATAAAGAAGTTATGGCAAGACTTTTTGAAATAACAATGGATTAACAATGGATTAACAAGAGAAGAAAGAAGGTATCCTGATAAAAATGAAGGAAAAAATGAAAGAAGAAATAAAGAGCCATTTGGTAAACGATATTATTCCTTTTTGGAAAGCACTTCGTGATAAAGAAAACGGAGGATATTATGGCTTCATGGATTTTAATTTAAAAATCGATAAAAAAGCCGTAAAAGGATGCATTTTGAATAGTCGCATTACTTGGTTTTTTTCAAATGCTTATACACTCTTACAAGAGGAATCACTGTTAGAAGAAGCAACTCATGGTTTTGAATTTATGAAAAACTTTTGTATGGATCAAGAAAATGGAGGTATATTTTGGTCCATGCATTATGACGGAACACCTAACGAAACGATAAAACATACGTACAATCAGGCATTTGCTATTTATGCGTTGTCTTCCTACTATGAGGCAAGTGGAAATAAGGAAGCACTAAATATGGCTTATGAGCTATATCATATCATTGAAGAAAAATGCACAGATCCGTTGGGGTATAAAGAAGCATTTGACTTAAGGTTTCAAGAGATTAATAATGATAAATTGTCTGAAAATGGAGTTATAGCAGAAAAAACAATGAATACATTATTGCATGTATTTGAAGCGTATACGGAACTTTATCGCGTTGACAAGAATCCAAAGATTAAGGAAAGATTAGAATGGATATTGGATGTATTTGCTGACAAAGTATATAATAAAGAACTTCATAGACAAGAAGTATTCTTTGATAAAAACTATAACAGCATTTTGGATTTGCACTCTTATGGCCACGACATAGAAACTGCTTGGTTAATTGATCGGGGTGTAGAAGTGATTGGAGAACAACACTACCAAGAAAAGATGACCCCTATTACCAAAGATTTAACCAATGAAATATTCAAGGTAGCTTTTAATGGACAGTCTCTTGGGAACGAATGTGAAAAAGGTGAGGTTAATTCATCCAGGATTTGGTGGGTGCAAGCAGAAACTGTTCTTGGGTTTCTAAATGGATATAGGAAAAGTCCTGAAAAAATAGAATATTTACAGGCAGCCAAAAACCAATGGGAATTTATTAAGGATAAGATAATTGATAAAAGGCCTGGTTCCGAGTGGTTCTGGTCAGTTGATGAAAAAGGGGAACCGAATAAAAATCAACCAATTGTAGAACCTTGGAAATGTCCGTATCATAATGGAAGAATGTGTTTTGAAGTTATAAAGGATATGGGAACGATGAATGAAGAACCATTAAGAAAATAAATAGAAATAATAAATAGAAATAAGGAGACTACTATGTTGCATCCACAATATTATATAGAACAAGAAAAGTACGAGAATAGAGTAAATGCTAAAAATGAAAAAAGCGATTTTTACAATGGTATCTTTGATAGATACAAGAATCCAATATTAACAAGAGGTCATATCCCACTTTCTTGGAAATATGATTTAAACCCAAAGACAAATCCTCACTTTATGGAGCGTATAGGAGTAAATGCAGTGATGAACTCTGGAGCCATTGAATTAGATGGCAAGTTTTATTTAGTAGTTCGAATTGAAGGTAATGATAGAAAATCATTTTTTGGAGTGGCCGAAAGCGATAACGGAGTAGATGGATTTAAATTTTGGGATTATCCAATTTTATTACCAGACACTTGTAAAGAAGAAACAAATGTATATGATATGCGCCTTACCAAACATGAGGATGGTTATATTTACGGAGTATTTTGTTCGGAAAGTAAGGACAAAACAGTGAATGACCTATCGGCAGCTGTTGCTGCAGCAGGTATTGTTAGAACAAAAGATTTAAAAAGCTGGGACAGATTAGAAAATTTGAAAACTCTTCATTCACCACAACAAAGGAATGTAGTTCTTCATCCAGAATTTGTAAATGGTAAATATGCATTTTATACAAGACCTATGGATGATTTTATTGATACGGGAAGTGGCGGTGGAATTGGATTTGGTCTTTGTGATGATATCGAACATGCTGTTGTGAATGAAGAGATTATTACAAGTCAAAGAAAGTATCATACCTTAACAGAAGCAAAAAATGGCGCAGGTGCTGTTCCTATTAAAACAGATAAGGGCTGGATACATATCGCTCACGGTGTTAGAAATACAGCGGCAGGACTCCGTTATGTTATTTATGCTTTTGCAACTGCCCTTGATGATTTAACAAAAGTAATTGCAGAACCTTCTGGGTTATTAATTGGACCCCTTGGGGAAGAAAGAGTGGGAGATGTATCCAATGTAGTATTTACAAATGGTGCAATTGCAAGGGAAAATGGAGATGTATTTATCTATTATGCATCCTCTGATACAAGAATGCATGTAGCAACGACAACAATGGATAGGCTCATGGACTATGTATTTAATACACCTGTAGATCCACTTAGGTCTGTAGAATGTGTAGCTCAAAGATGTGAATTGATTAAGAAAAACTTGGAGTTCTTAAGTAATAACTAAATACAATTTAAGGTAACCCACTATAAATAGTGGGTTATTTTTATGCACTGAATTAACTAGTGCACTATGAAGTAGGAATAATAATAGGATTAAATAAACGAAACTCGTACTTTTCAACAAAATAATGCTATTGTATTTGTGCAATATGGACAAATAAGAAAAATATTATTGACGGATGCTTGTTAGTATTATATAGTTAACAGAAAGTTAACGGTAACCTAATAAAGGTGGTCTATAAAGTAAGACAGTCAGTAAGAAAGACAGTCAGTAAGTAAGACAGTCAGTAAGTCAATACATATATTAAGAGATAGGTAGTTCATAAGGAGGATTATACATTGATGAAAAGGTTGTGGAAAAAAATAACTTCACTTTTACTATCAGTGGCGATGTTAGCAAGTCTATTTGGGAATTCTATAAAGGTAGAAGCAAAGACGGAAGCATCTCTAGAAGATTATAAAGAAGTTCTTGATTATACCAAGGATATGGAAGGGTATAGTACCTATTTATTATCTTATGACACTACAGTGCGACCTAATAAAACGGTTGAGGTTCCTGCCACTGATTATGTAAGAGTGGAAGGGATGGAGCCTAAAGTTTTATCTAATTATGAAGGAATAGAAGGTGATTCTCTATTTACAGAGGAATCTGGGCTTATAGAATATGAATTTGAAATAGAAGAAACAGGCTTTTATGAATTAGGATTAGATTATTTTCCAATAGAGGGAAAGAGTGCCTCTATTCAAAGGAGTTTTTTTATTGATGGAACATTACCATATTCTCAACTCTCACTTATACAATTTTCTAGAATCTGGGAAAATTCCATTCACGAATGGATTGTGGATAACCAAGGAAATGATTTAAAACCTACGCAAGTTGAAAAGCCAGAATGGGTTACCAGTAATTTTTATGATAGTGATGGATATGTAACAGATGCATTATCTGTATACCTAACAAAAGGAACTCATACCATGACTATAATTTCATTAAGAGAACCAATGGTTATACATAAAATCACCTTTAGCAATCATGGAGAGCTAAAAGCTTATAAAGATATATTAGCTGATTATGAAGCAAGTGGTTATACAGATTCATCCAATCGATTAATAGAGATTCAAGCAGAAAATGCGGATATAAAATCTTCACAAATGTTGTATCCAACCCAAGATCAATCTTCACCGGCTGTTTTTCCTTACAGTGCGAAAGAGCTGAAGAATAATACCATTGGGGGGAATAGCTGGCGTATTGTGGGAGATTGGATAGAATGGAGTTTTCAGGTGCCGGAAAGCGGATATTATAATATTACCCTTCATGCAAGGCAAAACTTTGTGCAAGGAACTTATGTATCACGTAAAATTTATCTTGATGGTATAGTACCTTTCGAAGAATTAAGTGATTATGCTTTTAAATATAAAAGCAGTTGGGAAATGAAAACGTTACAAAATACGGATGGAGAAGATTATAAGTTCTATCTGGAAAAGGGAACGCATACCATCCGCTTGGAAGCAGTATTGGGAGAGTTTTCAGATATTGTAAATGATGTTCAAAATATTCTGACGGATTTAAATGCACAATATCGAAAGATTATTCGTATTACAGGTGTTGCACCAGATGAATACAGGGATTATCAAATTGAAAAGACGTTGCCAAATTTAGGAATTGAGTTAGTGGATATTCGTGATAGATTAGACGATGTGATTACAAGATTACGTAATGTAGCGGGTTCTAGTAGCAATAAGGAAGCTGCACTTATTACTATGAGAGATCAATTAACGTTGATTATGAAAGATACGGAAAAGGTTACTAAGTTAGTCAAAGATTTTAAAGTTAATATTAGTGCATTGGGTACATGGATTACTCAGGTTATTGAACAGCCATTACAGTTAGATGCCATTTATATATCATCTCCCAATCAAAAATTACCAAAGATACATAATTCATTTTGGGATAACTTGATTCACGAATTGAAAAAGCTATTCTGGTCTTTTTTTATTGATTACAATACCATAGGAAATGTTGCCAATAAACAAGAGGAAACACAGACAATAACGGTGTGGGTTGGTACAGGAAGAGATCAGGCAAATGTAATAAAGAGTTTAGTAGATGAAAAATTTACAAGTAAAACGAATATCAACGTTAACATTATGCTTGTTGATATGAACACGTTACTCCAGGCAACACTTTCAGGTCAGGGACCAGACGTAGCAATGCAAGTTGCTAATGGAGCAACAGGTGCGGCAGCGGCAACGGGCACTACATCAAATTCTAATGATTTACCAATGAATTATGGTCTTAGAAGTGCGGTTGTTGATTTATCAACATTAGTTACTGAAAAGGAAATAAGGGAAGTGGCTAGCCGGTTTAGAGAAAGTGCGTTAGAGCCTTATACTTATGAAGACTCCCTATACGCTCTTCCAGAAACACAAACCTTTCCCATGATGTTCTATAGAAAAGATATTTTAAAGGAACTAGGATTAGAAACGCCAACCACATGGGATGAGATGAAAGTAGTAATGTCTGTTTTAAATGAAAATCAAATGGAGTTAGGTATGCTGCCCCTTGAACTTATATGGACTTCTCTTTTATACCAAAATGGAGGAGAGCTATATGTAGGGGATGGCACTGCATCCGCACTTGACAGTGATAATGCGGTTAATGCATTTAAGGTTTACACGGAATTTTACACAGACTACAAACTAGATAAAGAAACATCGGTAGAACAGAGGTTCCGAACTGGTGAAGCACCCATTATTATTGCAGATTATACTACATACAATAATTTTCAAGTATCTGCACCGGATATTAAAGGATTATGGGGTTTTGCTGGGGTACCTGGAACTATTCAAGAAGAAGGAACGATTAATAATACAGTTGCAAGCACTGGGCTTGCGTGTATGATGATGAATAATGCAAAAGATAAAGATGCTGCTTGGCAGTTCATGAAGTGGTGGACCAGTGCGGAGATTCAAACATCATATGGACGTGAAATGGAAGGATTAATGGGTGCTGCAGCGAGATATCCCTCAGCTAATATAGAAGCATTTGACTCCCTTCCTTGGCCAGTCGTTGATTATGAAGCCTTAGCAAAGCAATATCAAAACGTAAAAGGGATTCCTCAAGTACCTGGTGGATATTACTCTTGGCGTAATGTAAACAATGCCTTTTATCGTGTGGTGTCTTCAGAAGAAGCTGAGAAAATGCCACCAAGGGAAGCACTAACAGAATATATGCGCTATATCAATGAAGAAATCACGTATAAAAGAGCCGAGTTTGGCCTAAACACGGCTAAATAATGGGAGGAAAGTAAAAATGCAGAAGTCACAGAAATGGACACTTTTGAAAAAAGATATGAAAAGAAGTAAAACCTCCTATATTATGATTGCACCTTATTTTATGTTATTTTTTTGCTTCACGGTGCTTCCCGTATTGGCTTCCATCACATTGAGTTTTACGAACTTTAATATGCTAGAGATACCTAGTTTTATAGGATGGAATAATTATTTAAGACTTTTGTTAGATGACGATATTTTTATGATTGCACTTAAAAATACCCTAATATTTGCAGTCATTACAGGTCCATTAAGTTACGTTATGTGTTTGATTTTTGCTTGGATTATTAATGAATTTAAAGGAAAACTGAGAGCGTTTCTAACACTTATTTTCTACGCTCCATCCATATCAGGTAATGCTTTTATGATTTGGCTAATTATCGTATCCGGTGATAGATATGGCTATTTAAATGGCTGGCTCATGAAATGGTCCTTTATCTATAATCCAATTGTATGGATGAAAACAGAAAAATATGTACTACCTATATTAATCGTTGTTCAGTTATGGTTAAGTCTCGGAACTGGATTTCTAACCTTTATAGCTGGTTTGCAAACAGTAGACAAAAGTTTATATGAAGCAGCAGCAGTAGACGGTGTTAAAAACCGTTGGCAGGAATTATGGTTTGTAACACTTCCGGCTATGAAACCTCAACTTATGTTTGGAGCTGTCATGCAGATTACGCAAGCTTTTGCAGTTGCAGATATTTCCATACAATTAGCAGGAAATCCATCCGTAAACTATGCAGGTGCAACAATAGTAACTCATCTTATGGATTACGGTAGTGGTATTCGTTATGAAATGGGATATGCCTGCGCTATAGCGACCATTCTTTTTATATTGATGTTAGGTACGAACAAAATTGTTCAATCCTTCATTAGAAAGGTTGGTGAATAGATATGGCAAGACAAAAAAATTACCTTAAAAAACGTTCCTTAAGGAAAATGAAAAAACAGAAACAATTAAATAGATCCAAGGCGGGAAACACGCTTCTATTTATTATTATGGGTATTTGTGGCATTGCAATGGCACTTCCTCTGGTAATGATAATTAATAATTCATTAAAACCTTTGGATGAATTGTTTAAATATCCTCCTCAAATTTTTGTTCGCAATCCATCACTTAACAATTTTAGTGATTTGTATGTTTTAATGTCCAATTCATGGGTACCTTTTACAAGATACATCATGAACACCGTAATTATTACTGGAGTGGGCACGGTGGGCCATGTTTTATTTGCCTCACTTGCTGCGTACCCTTTAGCAAAACATAATTTTCCTGGAAAAAAACTCTTCTTTGGAGTTGTCATTTTATCGTTAATGTTTACTTATAATGTTACAGCAATTCCTAACTATATGATCATTTCTTGGCTTGGAATAAATAATACATATTTAGCAGTTATGCTCCCAGCATTTGCGTATGGTCTTGGTCTTTATTTAATGAAGCAATTTATGGAACAAATACCAGATTCTCTTGTAGAATCCTGTAAATTAGATGGAGCGAGTGAATTTAAAATATTTTTTAAAATCATTATGCCAAACGTAAAGCCAGCATGGCTCACACTTGCTATTTTTCAATTTCAGACTTTGTGGGCTAATACCGGTAGCGGGTTTCTAAGAAGTGAACAGATAAAACCGTTACAATATGCGTTATACCAAATCGTTGCAGGTGGGCCTGCTAGGCAAGGTGCTGCGGCGGTTGTTCAGTTAATTATAGCAGCGATACCAATTACGTTCTTTATTTTCTGTCAAAGTAATATTATTGAAACCATGACTACATCAGGTATGAAAGAATAAAAGGAGAATTTTTATGAATAGCATATATAAGAAAAAGTTAACAAACATATCACTGTTCGCTATTCTTTTTATTTTTTTGGTAGTGACTATGGATAGGAAGGCATGTGCAAGCGAAAGTGTACCTTATGACACCTATATTTACGATGTATATGAGGATATTAAATATACCCCCGCTGCCTATATCCCTGAAGAAGTCATTAGGGGTAAAGAGTGGGGAATTGGAGCATTAAATAGTCCTCAAGATATAAATGTTACAAAAGATGGAACCGTTTATATTGCGGATACAGGCAACAACAGAATTGTAGTGTTAGATCCTAAGTTTCACTTAATTAAAGTAATTGAAGAATTTAATAATAATGGAAAAAAGGAAAGCTTTTCATCTCCTTCAGGCATCTATTTTTCTTTAAGTGGTAATCTATATATTGCTGACACTGGAAATAAAAGAATAGTGTTGTTAGATGAAGATAGTAATTTGGTGAACATAATAGAAAATCCACAATCGGAAGTTTTAGATGGGGAATTTGTATTTGTTCCATTAAAAGTCTCGGTTGATTACGCAGATAGAGTGTATGTCATTGCTAAAAATATGTTTCAAGGAATTATGGCATTTGACTCAGAAGGCAATTTCACTGGGTTCTCAGGTAAAATCGAAGTAAACATTTCAACATCAGAAAAGGTATGGCGCATTTTTACAACGAAAGAGCAAAGAAGCAAACAACAACTGTTTATTCCAACTGAATTTACAGGAATGGAAATAGATGAAAATGGATTTATCTACGCTACTAGCATTGACGCTAAAGGAATTCAATCAGTTAGAAGATTAAATCCCAAGGGTGAGGATGTTATTCGCAAAGGGGTAGGTGGTATTTCCGGAGATCTTGATTGGCGTATTCGTGGAGACTATTCAGGTGCCTCTAGAATTATTGATGTTGTTGTAAGAGATAAGGGACTTTATTCTATTATTGATTCAACCAGAGGCAGGATTTTCACATATGATCATGAGGGGAACTTATTATACATATTTGGTGGTATGGGAACCCAGGAAGGAACCTTTAATACACCCACTGCTATTGATACCCTAGATGATAAGATATTAGTGTTAGACTCTGGTAGAAATGCAATTATGAGTTTTACTCCAAGTAAATATGGTAGTTTAATTAATGAAGCGGTGGGTCTTCGATATGACGGAGATGAATCGAAAGCGGTCTATTGCTGGGAAGAAGTTATTAAATTGGATTCCAACTTTGAATTGGCTTATGTGGGGATTGGTAAATCTTACTTATCGAGTGGCAATAATAAACTGGCAATGAAATACTTTAAATTGGGAAAAAATCAGGAATATTATTCAATGGCCTTCAAGCGTTATAGAAATGAAGTATTAAAAAATAATTTACAATATATATTAACAGGGCTCATCGTCATTATTCTTGGAAGAAAAATATATCAGTTTATCAGAAAAAGAAATAAAAGGAGGGCTCTTGATGTTTAAGGAAAAGTTAAAATTTGCATTTTACACATTAGCTCATCCCTCAGATGGGTTTTACGAAATCAGACATAGAAACAGAGGCAGTGTGTTTCTAGCAATACTTTTTGTTTTTTTATTTGGCGTTTCCTTCGCTTCCAATCGTCAATATGCAGGATTTGTAGTAAATGTCCTTAACCCTATGAGTGTAAATAGTCCCATTGAAGTAAGTGGAGTTATGATTTTATTTTTACTTTTTTGCATAGGTAATTGGTCCATTACCTGCTTAATGGAAGGGGAAGGGCGATTTAAGGATATTATTACTGTTATGGGATATTCCATACTTCCCATGGTACTTACGTTTGTTCCCGCAACCATTTTATCTCACTTTTTAGCACAAAATGAGGAAGCATTTTACTCTATTATCCTAGTAGCATCCTTACTTTATTTCCTTTTATTAGCACTCATTGGAATTATGACAGTCCATAACTTTACATTAGGAAAAACACTGTTTACCATTGTGCTCACCTTCGTAGCTATGTTTATTATTATTTTCTTATGCTTATTATTTGGTTCCTTAATGGGACAAATAATTAATTTTTTTAAGAGTATCTATGATGAACTAATATTGCGTGCATAGTTATAGAGGCGTTACCAGGTTAAAGGATAGGTTCGATAAAGCGCTACAAAGTGCGGATTGGAGTAGTTATGAAGAAAAAAATAAAAATAGGTATCATAGCGGTCATTGTCATTGCAGTCGTGCTATTTATTTTAAATTTGGTATTCCGTTATTTTTTCTATGATAAATATAAAAATTATTTATCCTCATACGAAGTAGAAAAGGGAAAGGAATTTGTACCAATAGAAGAATCAAAATCAGATATTACAGGTATGGAACTTGTGGCACAAAACGATAACTTTAAGCTATACACTAACGTGGAAACAACGGAGATTGCTATTGTAAATAAGACTACAGGTGATATTACTTATTCAAATCCTCAAAATAGAGAAGAGGATACCATAGCGTCCATTACAAATAAATCAGAATTAAATTCAACATTGGTTGTGGAATATTATAATGAAGCAAGAAATGGCGCAAGAATAAATAACTATGATATGAGCATTCAATACAAGCAATATACAATGGAATCCATTAATGATGGAATTCGTTATACCTATACGTTAGAAGAGCCAGATACCACAACAGGAATTGTTCCCTTACAGATTTCCGAACAGCGGTTTCAGACCTTAATTCTTGATAAATTATCTTCTAAACAAGGAAAGACAGTAAAGGGCAAATATAAATTAAAAGACGGTATCTACAAACTTTTAGATAAAGCAATGGAATCTGCTATCGGGATGGAAAAACTCAATGCTTTATTTGTAGAAGCAGGGTATACGCAAGAGGATCAATCCTTGGATATGGGTGAAGCACAAGGGAAAGAAAGAATGTCTTTTACCATTCCGTTGGAATATCGGTTAACCCAGGATGGATTTGAAGTCTCCGTTCCCACAAGTGGCATTATAGAAAAAGGTGGAGCCAAAATTTATCGGTTAGAGCTACTAAAGTTTTTGGGAGCGGGTGGACCTGAAGCAAAAGGATATATGGTAGTTCCCAATGGTTCGGGATCTATCATTGAATTTAACAATGGAAAGACAAAAGACCCTTCCTATAGTCAATATGTATATGATTTAGATCCAGTAACACAAAGTTATGTAGTGATAGAAAACACAGAAACAGCAAGACTTCCGGTCTTTGGAATTAAAAATAATAACACGTCTATTTTTGCAGTCATTGAAAATGGGGATGCCCTTGCTTGTATTGATGCAGATGTTGCTGGAAAGTTAAATACTTATAATTATGTATATGTGACATTTTCCTTAAGAGAAATGGAACTTCTCAACATGTTTGGTGTAACAGGAACCCAAGCAGATACACCAGTATTAGAGAAAAATATATATGATGTTAATTTAAAAGTAAGTTATACCTTGTTATCTGGAGATCAGGCAAATTATTCGGGTATGGCTAACTATTATAGAGAAAAGTTAATAGCAGAAGGCGTACTACAAACAAGCGCTACCAATACCTTGCCTTTCTACCTAGATATTTTAGGTGGAGTTGAGACACATGAGCACATTGTAGGAATACCAAAAAGAAAGATTACTGCCATGACAACATTTGACCAGGCAGGAAAAATTGTAGAAGAGCTTTTTCAAAATGATATTACAAATATTCGTATGAATTATATGGGATGGTTTAATCGGGGGGTATATCATGATGTTCCTGATAAGATCAACGTATTAAGTACACTTGGTGGAAAAAGAGGTATGGAAAAGCTATCCAATAAACTTGAGGGGCAAGGCGGTAAGTTGTTTGGTGATGTGGCTTTTCAGAAAGTGACTTATACATCAAAGAGATTTCAATATAAGTTAGAATCTTCAAAATATTATTCGGGTTATGTAGTTAATTTTGGAGTAGTAAATCCTGCAAGTTTAAGGCAAACTAGTACCCTGGGATTTTACAGGGAACTAGCATATGATGTAATGTCACCTAAGTTCTTACCTCGATATGTCACAAAGTTTTCTAATAAAGTGAATGATATTAACATTACGGGAGTGGGGCTAAGGGATCTGGGAAGTTATCTAGCTTCTGATAAAAAGCGTACAGAAGTCATTAACCGACAAATGGCTAAAGAAATTGTAAAGGCACAAGTTGATCTGTTACAGAAAACGGGGAAACAGATTTTAGTCGATGGAGGTAATTTATATTCGTTGCAGTATACGTCAGATATTATTTCAGCACCAATTACAGATAGTTCCTTTTTTATTATTGATAGACAAATTCCATTCTATGAAATGGTGATCCACGGAAATATAGACTATACCGGGAAGCCCATTAACTTAAGTGATGCATATGACAAAGATAACATTGTCTTACAATATATAGAATATGGTGTTGCTCCAAGATTTACATTTTCCTATGAAGATTCAAGCAAAATAAAATATACATCTAGTGCAGAAAAATACTCTATTCAATATAAGGTGTGGATGGAAGACGCTGTTTCTATTTACACGGAACTTAGCGGGGCACTTAATCCTGTAGTAAACAGTAACATGATTAGTCATGAGGTGTTACCGTCAAATTTAATCAAGGTCAGGTATGATAATGGAATTGTTATTTATGTCAATAAAACGTCTAATCCCATTACAGATGATGGTGTCACGGTGGAAGCTACTGGCTATGTTGTGAAGGAAGGAGTGATATTATGATTAGTAAGAAAAGACTAACTCTAACCCAAAGAAGAGCCATTACAGGATATTTATTTATTATGCCATGGATCATCGGTTTCATATGGTTCTATGCAAGAAGTTTATTTATGGCAGGACAATTTAGCCTAAGTACATTGCAGATGAAAGAAACAGGTGGATTTACCTTGGATTTTGTAGGGCTTAGTAACTTTAAATATGCAATATTTGAAGATGCAACCTTTAATCAGATTCTGTTTCGTTCTATAGGGGATATGGTAATTGATGTTCCGCTTATTATCTTCTTTAGTTTATTTATGGCAATTATATTAAATAGTAAGTTTAAAGGAAGAACCTTGATTAGGGCGATTTTCTTTCTTCCCATTATTTTAAACGCAGGTGCCATTAATGATGCACTTACCCTGGCAAGGGCAGCGGCAACTGGCGGTGTAGCAGCGGTATCAGCAGAATCTGTTGCAACAGCTGCCATTAATGTAGACTATTTTTTTGAAATTTTTATGGATTTGGGTGTTCCTGTTTCAATTATTGAATATATTACCTTGTCGGTAGCAAGGATTTATGACATTGTGCAAGCCTCAGGTGTACAAATTATTATATTTATCGCCGCATTGCAATCGGTTGGTGGATCCTTATATGAGGTTGCAAAAATAGAAGGCGCAACGGCATATGAAACCTTTTGGAAGATAACATTTCCAATGGTTTCGCCCCTTATTATTACCAATGTTGTATATACCATAGTGGATTCCTTTGTTGATAGTGCAGTTGTTGATAAAGCATATGATATGGCCTTTACAAGCTTTAATTGGGGAACAAGTGTTGCAATGAGTTTAATTAGTTCCGCCATCGTGTGTGGAATCCTACTCGTAGTTGGAAAACTGTTATCCAAAAAAACATTTTACTATAACTAGTAAGGAGGAAAGAAATGACCAAATTTATGAAAATAACAACATTAAAGAAAAAAATTACAAGTTTGCTTAAATTTTCTATTATTATTGGAATTTCCTATGTTATTTTGTCACCACTGATTATTGTTATTACAAATTCCTTCTTTACGGTGAATGATTTATATAATCCGGTAGTCATTATGATACCAATGGAAGGTACGTTGGATAAATATATTACTAGTTTTGCGCGAATGAATTATACCAAAACCATGTGGAATACAATGATTTATGTTATTTCCCTAACGGTAATTCAACTTTTTGTATGTTCCATGGCGGGATACGGATTTGCAAGATTTAAGTTTCCGTTTAAGAAGCTTTTATTTGGATGCGTTATTCTTACCATAGTGATTCCTACACATACCATTATGCTGCCTTTATACATGACCTTCCGTAATTTTGATTTTTTAGGAATTATCAGTCTAATCCATGGCGCACCAATTAATATTTTAGCTACGCGTACTCCCATGTATATTATGACGGCTTTGGGTGTAGGACTTAGATCAGGGCTATATATATATATTTTCAATCAGTTCTTCCGTGGTCTTCCTACAGAAATAGAGGAAGCGGCGTTTGTTGATGGTGCAGGCCCTTGGTACACCTATTTTAGAATTATGCTAAGAAATGCAATGCCTTCTGTATTAACAGTAACGGTTTTTTCCATTGTATGGCAATATAATGATACGTTTTATGCTAAATTATTTTCCATTAATTCCAATTATTTAATCAGCCTGAAGATATCTTCCCTAGGTGCGGCAATAGGGTTTTTAGATCTAATTAAAGATACTTCATTAACACAGATTTATGTATATGCAGGTGTAATACTAACCATTTTACCAGTTCTTATTATTTATGTGGCATTACAGAAGTATTTTATTGAAGGCGTGGAACGAAGCGGTATTGTTGGCTAGTTTACTCCTTTATGAAATAGATGTTTCTATTAACGTATAACAAAGAGGAAAGAGGAGGTCTTTTATCATGAAAAAGACAAGTAACAAAGTAGTAGCATTATTAATTACCTTAGCAATGTCATTTTCTTTAGTGGCATGTGGCAGTGCTAAAGAAACAAAAGCAGATCCAGCAACGGATAAAGTAGTAACAGATGGCGAATCAGAAGTCGTGGACGAAGTCAATGAAGAAGTATCGGTAGAACTATCAAGTTATGAAGCTGTTGATCTAGGGGGACGTACTATTAAAATAGGTCTTTGGTGGGATGAGTTCTGGGATAGCAGATACTTAACATTAGATGAAGTTGATGCAGCAGGTGGAGCATATTCCAACGCTGAAACAATGCAAATGAAACTTGATGCAATTAGAGCAGTAGAAGAAAAATGGAACTGCAAAATTGAATGGGTTAACTTAGGTTGGGATGGCATTATCGAAAGTATTAATACTTCTGTAACAGCTGGAACACCAGAATGTGATTTATACTTAACAGATCTACAATTTGGTCTAGCACCAGTATTAAATGGTTATGCTCAAAAGATTTCTGAAATTGCTCCAGCAGATTCTGATATTTTAAATGACCAAATCGTTTTAACTAGAGTTGATATACTTGGCGATGATGATTATTTATTCCATGAATCTACAACCATTCCTGCTGGCGCTATGTACATGGCTTACAATGCAGCAATGATTGATGAATTAGGCTTAGAAGCTCCAGAAGCATTAGCAGCTAAGGGAGAATGGACATGGGACAAATTTGCTGAATATGCAAAAGCATGTACAAAAGATACAGATGGTGATGGAAATCCAGATGTTTATGGTTATGGAACAGCTTGGACATTAACAGTGCAAGGAATAGTAGCTTCCAATAACGGTGGTATTGCAGTAGCAATGACAGAGGGATTAAGTTCTCCTTCAACAGTAGAAGCATTTGAATTTATTAATAAATTATACAACGAAGATAAATCAGCAAGACCTTATACCAATGACTGGAATGATGATTTATTAGCATTCTCTTCAGGAAAAGTTGCATTTACCTTTACACAACCTTGGATTCTTGTTCAAGAAACTGCAAATCATGATTTCGATATGAGAATTTGTCCAACACCAACAGGTCCTAGTGGAGACGGATCCATTACTCCTCCTGCTATTACCAATAACTACTTTATTCCAGTGGGCGTTAAGGATGCAACAAGTGTTTACTGCGTATTTGAAGAAATGATGAATTGGTTTTACTATGATACAGAGTGGAGAGATGATCCAGAATGGTTTGAATCTGCATTTGTTGATTCTGACCAAGCGAAACTTGCTACAGAACTTGGTTTAAAAGCAAAAGCTGATATTTGGAACAACATCGATAAAGAAGGCGCAATTGGGGACGTATTTTACAGTGTTGTTGTAGATGCTACAAATACAGTAGCCCAAGCAATTGAATCAAACAAACAAGTTCTTCAGGATGAGTTAGACGCTTTAAAATAAATTATAATAAAGAAATAAGATTATTTTTAGTATCATCCATACACCTTTCAAGGGTGTATGGAGATACTAATTATATAAACGAAGTTCTAAGTTAATAATAGTGCAGATTGTATATAGATATTAAAAATGTATAAAAGAATGCGATGTATTACCTGCAATATTATTAAGGAAGGTGGTAAGGGCTTTATGAAAAAGTATAAAAAAATATACATCCCTTGTGTGATAACTCTTTTTACTATAATAGTTATCATTTCCATTATATTTTCTTTGAAAAAAGGGAAGGAAATAGTGTATAATGAGGAGTCAGATTTCTACGAAGCAGAAGATGCCACCTTACAAAAGGGAGTATCCATTTCCAATCATAAAAATGGATATACAGGAACTGGATACGTAACTGGATTTGAAAAGGATGGAGATGGTGTGGAATTTACCATTGAAGTTCAAAAAGACGGTTTTTATGATCTTTTTTTTGTAATAGCTTCTATGGACGGATACAAAGAAAACAATGTAACCTTAGACGGTGAGTTCATTGGTAGCATTGCTGCAAATAAGGAAACATTTGAAGATTATACATTAGAAAAAACTTACGTATCGGCTGGAATACATAAAGTAGAGTTCTTAAAAAACTGGGGATGGGTTCATTTAGATTCTCTTAAAGTAAGGGAATCGAGTGCCATGGAGAATGACCTTTATGAGGTTTCTTCCAAACTTAGTAATCCCAATGTAGATGATCATACGAAGAGACTTTTTCAGTACCTCACTGATATTTATGGAACCTATACCATTGCCGGTCAGCATTCTGAAGGTGGTTTTTATGGAGCCGAATTCCAGGCAATCAAAAAGATAACAGAAAAGTCACCTGGGTTATTAGGATTAGATATGATTGAATATTCTCCATCGAGAGTGGCAAATGGTAGCACATCTACGGCGATAGAAAAGGCGATTCAGTTTGATGAATTAGGCGGGATTGTTGCGTTTTGCTGGCATTGGAATGCACCAGAAAAATATTTATATAATTCAGAGAAGCAACCATGGTGGAAAGGCTTCTATGTAGAAGGAAGTAACATTAATCTTGCGAATATTATGAATGGAAAAGATCAAGAAGGATATACCTTGCTCCTTTCTGATATAGACGAAATAGCGGTACAATTAAAAAGGCTTCAAGAAGCAGGAGTTCCTATTTTATGGAGACCATTGCATGAAGCAAGTGGGGGATGGTTTTGGTGGGGAGCAGCAGGCGCAGAAGCTTATAAAAAATTATATGTTCTTATGTATGATCGATTAACCAATTACCATGGACTTAACAATCTGATTTGGGTTTGGAATGGGCAAGACCCAGGGTGGTATCCAGGAGATGAATACGTTGATATTATTGGAGAAGATGTTTATCCCGGAGAAAAGGTTTATACATCCCAAATGGCAAAGTTTATAAAATGCAGAAATGTAACAAAGAATAATAAATTAATAGCAATGACGGAAAACGGATGTTTAATGGATCCTGATCTCGTGTATCGAGACAATAACAGATGGCTTTTTTATATGACATGGGAAGGCGAGTTTGTTGTAAAAAATGGATTGATAATCAAATATTCCCAGCAGTATTCAGAACAGTATATGTTGGAAAAGGTATATCAATCAGAACATGTTTTAACCCTTGACGAATTACCAGATCTTAAGAATTATGGCTCAAAATAAAGTCTACGCTGGATATAACCATAACATGAATGATAAAGCCGATATAATGCTGTAAAAGGAAAGGATTAGCATAATGGGAACATTTTTTAATTTAGAAAGTCCATTTTTTCAGTTTATGAATAAAATTGGGAATATGATCATTATCACAATTTTATGGATCATAGGTTGCATTCCCATTGTAACAATAGGGACATCCACGGCAGCTATGTATTATGCAACAGTTAAAGTGACAAGAAAAGAAACAGGATACATTACAAAGGAATTTTTCAGGGCATATAAGATGAACTTGAAAAATGGAATCCTATTAACGTTAGTATGGTTATTAGTAGCAGCGATTTTAACGTTAGATAGGCTTTATGTGAATAGTTTAGAATCAATCCAAGGGACTATCCTTATTGTCATATATAATTTCATGCTAATTGCTAGTATTAGTGTAATCATGTATCTTTTTCCAAATATGTCTCGATTTACAATGAGCAAAAAAGATCTTCTTAAGTTATCTTTTTTCATGTCAGTAAAACATTTACCTACAACAATTTGCTTGGTTGTAATGTTTGCGGCTACTGTCATTAGCATTTATCTCATACCAGTTTTGATTATTATTTTACCGGGTGTCACATGCTATTTAGATTCTTTCTTTCTTGAAAGAATTCTATTAAAATATATGGCTAAGTCAGATGAAAGTGAAGAAGAAGATAAATGGTACTATCAATAAATCTAATACAATTAAGTTATATACTTAAGTAAGGATGTTAAAAATGATTAAAAACGTTACGATGAAGGATGTTGCAGAAAAATTAAATATTAGTACCGTGACAGTTTCCAAGGCACTTACTGGAAAAGATGGTGTTAGTGAGGAGTTACGTGGTCAAATCAAGAAAACTTCCGAAGAAATGGGATATCGATACAATGCCAATGCCAAAGCTTTGAAAGAAGGAAGAAGTTATAATGTAGGCGTGATTATGGAATCTCATTATGTATATGATGAACTTGATACCTTTTATTTAAGAATGTATCAAGGCATTACAAAGTGTTTAACTAAGTTGGACTATGCTTGTATCTTAGAATTAATCACATTTGAGATGGAAGATGAATTGGTATTACCAAACTTGATTAGTAGTAATAAAGTGGATGGAATCATTATTTTAGGACAGCTTAAAACAGATTATTTGGTAAAGATTCAAGAGACAGCATTAAAAACAGTATATTTAGATTTTTATGATAAACAAATGGAAGTAGATTCTGTGATTACAGATAGTGTATATGGAGCCTATTTATTAACCAATTATATAGCATCCATGGGCCATAAGAAAATAGCTTATGTGGGTAATATTCATTCTACAGCAAGTATTTTAGATAGATATCTTGGATATTACAGGTCATTACTTGTGAATGGTTTGGAGGTAAGACCAGAGTATTTGATTTCAGATAGGGGAAAAGATGGACTGTTTATAGATATTGAATTTCCAGAGGATATGCCCACGGCATTTGTTTGTAATTGTGATGAACTAGCTTATATTTTGATGGAAAAGCTAAAAACGTTAGGGTATCGTATTCCTGAAGATATTTCAGTGGTAGGTTTTGATAATTATACCTTTGCAGGATATTCTACACCTAGATTAACAACTGTTGAAGTTAATATAGATTTAATGACAGAAATGGCAGTTGATACATTGATTAAGCATTTTAATGGTGAGAAAGATATTCACGGAAGAAAGGTTATTGGCGGAAAACTAATTATTAGAGATTCCGTTGCTAAAATAAATAATAATTAATGAATAAGAAAGGTCCTATTTTAGGAAAGAGGAAAAAAATAATGAGTAATCTTAAAATGATCAGTCCAGTGGTGAAGAATGTACCATGGCAGGAAAAACCAGAAGGCATTGTTGGAGCACCAATATGGAGATACAGTAATAACCCAATTATAGGTAGAAATCCTGTTAAAAATGTAGCAAGAATTTTCAACAGTGCAGTAATGCCATACGGAGACGAATTTATTGGTGTATTCCGTGGGGAACAAACAAATGGAATCCCTTATATTTATATGGGCAGAAGTAAAGATGCAATACATTGGGACATTGAAGAACAAAAGATACCATTTGAAGATGAGAATGGTAATCCATTTATGCCATTATATGCTTATGATCCACGTTTAGTTAAGGTAGAAGATACGTACTATATTATTTGGTGTCAAGATTTTTATGGCGCAGCAATTGGAATGGCAAAAACCACAGATTTTAAGAAATTTGTACGTGTGGAGAATCCGTTTATCCCTTATAATAGAAATGCTGTCTTATTCCCAAGAAAAATAAATGGTAATTTTGCAATGTTAAGTAGACCTAGTGATAGCGGTCACACACCGTTTGGCGATATTTTTATAAGTGAGTCTCCTGACCTGGTTTATTGGGGCAAACACAGACATGTAATGGGAAAAGGAAATGAATGGTGGCAATCAGTTAAAATAGGTGGCGGTGCTGCTCCTATCGAAACTACGGAAGGATGGCTTTTATTTTATCATGGTGTGAGTGGAACCTGTAATGGTCTTGTGTATTCTATTGGAGGGGCCATATTAGATCTAGAAAACCCATCCATTGTCAAATATAGATGTGAGAATTTCTTATTAACACCTGAAGAATGGTATGAAGAGAAAGGATTTGTACCTAACGTATGTTTCCCATGTGCAACCATCCATGATTCGGAAAGTGGAAAGATTGCACTTTACTATGGAGCAGCAGATAGTTATGTAGGACTTGCTTTTACAAAGCTTGATGAAATTGTTGCTTACATTAAGGAATACAGTGTTCTTACCGTTAGCGATACAGAAATTGGAAATAGATAATTTTACGAACAATACAAAAATATAATTGGCACCTATTAACGTGGAGGTAGAATATGTTTTGCAAAGATTTTGCGTGGGGTGTAGCAAGTAGTGCTATACAAATAGAAGGAACCGATAGTAACGATGGAAGGGGAAAGAATATTTGGAATGTATTCGAAGAACAGGGTAAGATTTTCGAAGGACAAAATGCAGATATATCCTGCGATCATATACATCGTTATCAAGATGACTTTGCACTTATGCGTAGTCTGGGAATAAAAGCCTATCGATTTTCACTAAGTTGGGCAAGAATCATGCCAAATGGGACAGGTAAAGTGAATCAGGCAGCGATCGATTTATATCGCCATATGATTCATGAGATGATAAAGAATGATATTGTTCCCTATATTACATTATACCACTGGGAACTTCCACAAGCCCTTCAAGAAAGAGGCGGTTGGCTAAATGAAGAAATAATAGGGTGGTTTGGAGAATATGCAAAAGTTGTTGCAGAGAATTTTTCAGACTTATCAGAATATTTTATAACGCTAAATGAACCACAATGTTTTGTGGGATTAGGGTATTTGAATGGAGTTCATGCCCCAGGATTAAAACTTTCCTATGAGGAAACTTTTCAAATTGCCCACAACGCTTTACGTTCTCATGGTCAAGGTGTAATCAATCTGAGAAAATTTGCAAAAAGACCAATTAAAGTGGGATTCGCACCTACTTGTGGGGTAGCATATCCTGCAACTAACAAAAAGGAAGATATAGAAGCTGCCAAGAAAGTATATTTCGGATTTTATAATCCCATGGATAATTGGACTTGGAATGTTGCTTGGTTTTCGGATCCTGTATTCTCAGGAAAATATCCAGAAGAGGGAATGAAAAAGTTTGCCCAGTATCTTCCGGTTATAACGAAGGAGCATATGAAGTTGATTTCAGAACCAATCGATTTTATGGGGCAAAATATTTACAATGGTTACCCTGTAAAAGAAGGAGTAGATGGAGAACCGGAATTTGTAAAGAGAGCACCAGGATTTCCTAAAACGGCTGCTAATTGGCCAGTTACTCCAGAATGTTTGTATTGGGGATTAAAATTCATTTATGAAAGATACCAAATGCCAATATATATTACTGAAAATGGAATGTCATGTCATGATAACATTTCTCCAGATGGAAAAGTTCATGATAGTAATCGCATAGATTTTTTAGATGCATACTTGGGACAAGTGCAAAAAGCAGTGGAAGAAGGAGTTGATCTTCGAGGCTATTTTCTATGGACATTTCTTGATAACTTTGAATGGGATAAAGGATATAATGAGCGATTTGGTTTAGTGCATGTGGATTTTACTACGCAAAAGAGAATAGCGAAGGATTCGGCATATTGGTATCAAAAGATAATCGAATCTAATGGAAAGGAACTCTCTGTGAATAAAAAAATTAAACAGATATTATTTTTAAATCCTGTTTTTAAACAAATGGTATGGGGAGGAAATCGTTTGGGAAAAGATTTCCCATATACAATTCCTGGTGATAATACTGGAGAATGTTGGGCAGTTAGTGCTCATCCAAGCGGTGACTGTATCGTAAAAGAAGGTATCTTTGCAGGAAAAACATTATCCTCCTTATGGAAAGAACAACCAGAACTTTTTGGAAATATGGACCTGGATAGATTTCCCCTATTAGTTAAAATTATTGATGCAAAAGACGATCTTAGCATCCAAGTTCATCCCAATGATGAATATGCAGGTATTCATGAAAATGGTTCCCTTGGGAAAACAGAGTGCTGGTATATTTTAGACTGTCCAGAAGATGCAACCTTAGTGATTGGTCATAATGCAACATCAAAGGAAGAATTAACGACCATGATTAAAAATAATCTGTGGGATTCATTTATTCGCGAAATTCCAGTTAAAAAAGGTGATTTTCTTCAAATTAACCCAGGCACCGTTCATGCAATCAAGGGTGGAATCATGATACTAGAAACTCAGCAAAATAGTGATGTAACCTATCGTGTCTATGATTACAATCGACTAACAGATGGAAAACCCAGAGAACTTCATGTAGAAAAAAGCATCGATGTAATTACAGTTCCTGCAAGGCCAGTAGAGGAAAGTGTGAAACAAGTTACGGGATTAGGTCGAAATCAAAAAAATCTTTTGATTCAATGTGACTACTATAAAGTATGGAAAATGGATATTACGAAAAAAGTATCTTTTGTGCAAAATGATCCATTTTTAATTATGAGTGTAATAGAAGGTGACGGATTAATAGATGGAAACTTTGTTAAAAAAGGAGATCATTTTATTTTACCAGAAGGATATGGAAACTATGAGTTACAAGGTAATATGCAAATGATTGCTTCTACAATATAGACAAGTAAAGATTGGGAATGAATTAGGAGGATAAAAAGTGATATCAGAAAAATATAAGGAAATGTTAAGTGGAAAGTCAGTGATTCGCGAAATGTCTGCATGGGCGAATAAAAAAGGGGAAGAGATTGGGTATGACAATGTTTTTGATTATAGCCTTGGTAATCCATCGGTACCTGCTCCTCAGGAATTTACAGATCATTTAATTGATTTACTGCAACATGAGAATCCTATGAAGCTACACGGCTATAGTCCAAGTTTGAGTATTCCCTCAGTGCGTTTAAAGGTGGCAAATAATTTAAACAAAAGATTTGACATGAATTTTAAGCTAGATCATGTATTTATGACTGCAGGAGCAGCAGGTGCTATTGCTCACGCCGTAAGAGCGATAACGGTACCAGGTGATAAGATTTTGACTTTTGCTCCATGTTTTCCGGAATATTTCCCCTATATTAATCTTTCTGGGGCAAACCTTCAGGTGGTTCCTCCAAATACAAATGATTTTCAAATTAATTTTGAGGAATTTGACCAAATGATTACAAAAGATGTTATGGCAGTGCTTATCAATACTCCAAACAATCCATCAGGAATTGTTTATACAACAGAAACAATTCAAAGATTGGCTCAAACACTGAAAGCAAAAGAAAAAGAATATGGACATGATATTTATATTATATCCGATGAACCTTATCGAGAAATTGTATTTGATGGAGTAGATGCACCCTTTGTTTCAAAATTTTATGATAATACAATCATATGCTATTCTTTTTCCAAATCCATTTCTCTTCCAGGGGAAAGAATCGGTTATGTGGCTATTAATCCTGCATGTAAGGATGCAGAACTAATCATCCAAATGTGTGGTCAAATATCCAGAGGAATTGGTCATAACTGCCCAGCATCCCTCATACAATTGGGTGTAGAAAATGTTCTGGATGTAACATCTGACTTAGATGTTTATCAAACGAATATGAATATCATTTATAACGAACTAATCAGTTTAGGATTTACTTGTGTAAAACCTGGTGGAACATTCTATATTTTTCCTAAAACCCTAGAAGAAGACTCTGTTTTATTTTGTCAAAAGGCGTTAAAATATGATCTGGTTTTAGTCCCAGGGGATAGCTTTGGTTGTAAGGGATTTTTCAGAATGGCATATTGTATTGATACAGGAAAGGTGGTTCGTTCTCTTTGTGCCTTGCGTAAATTTGTAGAAACAGAATATCCCAATCGATCATAAAGTATTACTTTAATGGAAAAGAGGTTTTGTACAATGTATTATCAGGCAGGTCTTGTACTTGAAGGCGGTGGAATGAAAGGAATCTATACAGCCGGCGTTTTGGAGTATTTTTTAGAGAAAGAACTTGAGTTTTCAAGTTGTTATGGTGTATCAGCAGGTTCCTCTAATTTATGTAGTTATCTATCCAAACAAAAGGGAAGAGCTTTCCATGTAGTTGCAGATTATTTAGGGGATAAACATTATTGCAGTTTATATAGTCTTATAACGACAGGTAATTTATTTGGAATTGACATGTGCTATAACCAGATTCCAAATAAGCTCAATCCGTATGACTATGATACCTTTTCCAAATACAAAGGAAAGGCATATGCAGTCGTAACGAATATAGAAACAGGGGAAGCTGAATATTTACAATTAAAGGATATGCATAGGGATATAAGGATCATACGTGCATCTTGCTCCTTGCCATTAGTTTCACGTAATGTGAAAATCGGAGACAAATTATATCTTGATGGTGGAATGGCTGATTCTATTCCATTAAGAAAGTCTATAGAAGATGGTAACCAGAAGAATGTCGTCATCCTGACAAAGGAGTATGGCTATATTCGTAAGCCCTCCAAACATATGGGAATCATGAAAATCAAATATAGAAGATATCCCAAATTAATGGAAAGTATGGAAAAAAGATATCTCCAATACAATGAAACTCTAAAGTTTATGGAAAAAGAGGAAGCAGAAGGAAGGATATTTGTGATTCGACCCAAATTAGCCAATGATATAGAAAGAATTGAAAAAGACCCCACTAAATTAGAAGAACTATATCAAGAAGGATATAACGACGCCAAAGAATGTTTTGAAAGGTTATTAGTATTCTTGAATAAGTAAAAGAAATCATAAAAGAAATCATAAAAGAACAGATTAAAGGAGCGTATACTAGATGGATGTAATAGATATAGTAAAAGTAATTTTATTTGGTGTTGTAGAAGGAATTACAGAGTGGTTACCAATTAGTAGTACCGGTCATATGATTTTATTAAATGAGTTTGTAACGTTGAATGTATCCAAGGAGTTTTTTAACATATTTTTAGTGGTGATTCAGTTAGGTGCTATCTTAGCAGTCATTGTAATATTCTGGAAGAAGATATTTCCTTTTCAATTTAAGGAAAAGAACAAGCCCGTGATAGAAAAAGACATCCTTACAATGTGGTTTAAAATTATTGTTGCCTGCATCCCAGCAGCAATTGTGGGAGTGGGATTTGATGATGAACTAGATGCTTTATTTTATAATTATCAAACAGTATCTATTTCTTTAATTGTATTTGGTATTGCATTTATTATCATTGAAGAACGGAATAAAGGAACGCTTCCAAGGATTAATTCCTTATCGGATATTACTTATAAAACGGCAGCCATCATTGGTTTATTCCAATTAATATCTGCAATATTCCCTGGAACATCTCGTTCAGGAGCCACCATATTAGGAGCTTTATTAATTGGTGTATCCCGTACGATAGCAGCAGAGTTCACATTCTTTTTGGCAATTCCGGTCATGTTTGGAGCAAGCCTTTTAAAGATTGTAAAAGGAGGATTGAATTTTACTCAAACGGAGTTTTTAATGTTAGTTCTAGCCATGCTTGTGGCTTTTATAGTATCTATGCTTGTTATCAAGCTTTTAATGAATTACATTAAGAAACATGACTTTAAAGTTTTTGGATGGTATCGAATTATTCTGGGAATTATAGTACTTGGATATTTTGCATTCCTTTAAAATATGAGTAAATAAACTAAGAGCAAGTAATCTGTTATTCAGTTTACTTGCTCTGTTTTATTTAAGATTTCGGTTTTTCTAAGACAATTTGTCCATTACGATATTCCACTTTTAATTTGTTATCTGTTAAATTAATGTCATCCAATATTTCCTTAGGGATCTGAACGCAACCCTTTTTATCAATAATGGAGTATTCTTCATGTGTCTCTTCATTTTGCCAGTCAAGGGAAGAATCTCTCATTCTATCCGAGTAATGTTCCTTGAGAATCTTTTCACTACTTATTTTACCATCTCGAATAGCAGCAACCCGTTGGACTTTTTTTGACATGCTAACATCATGTGTGACAATAATAATGGTTTGCCCTTTATCTTCATTTAGATGTTTGAAAATATCAAAGATATGATCACTTGTTTTACGATCTACAGAACCAGTAGGTTCATCTGCAAGAAGTACTTTAGGATCATTGGAAAGTGCAATAGCAATAGCAATTCGTTGCTGTTCGCCACCAGACATTTGTTGGAGACGATGATGTTTTTTAGAAGACAACCCAATTAAATCAAGTAATTCCAAAGCTTTTTCTTTTTTCAAGTTTGTGTTATTTAGATGCATTGGCATCATAATATTTTCTAAAGCGGTCAGGTAGGGAAGAAGATTACGAGCATTATTTTGCCAAACAAATCCTACGGTAGAACGTTTGTATAGGACAAGTTCCTTTTCTGACATGGTAAAAAGATTTTTGCCATCAACAAAAAGCTTTCCTGCACTTGGCTTATCCAAACCTCCAATCATATTTAGAAAGGTAGATTTACCGCTACCACTACTTCCGATAATAGCCATCAAAGAACCTTTTGGAACAGTTAAATCAAGTCCTTGCAATGCCATAACTTCAATTTCTTTTGTTTTATATATTTTAACCAGGTTATCAGCCTGTACCATAAAATCAGACATCTTTTAATTCACCATCCTCTAGTTCATAAACAAAATCACCCGCATCCATTAGGCTAACATCATGAGTCGTCATGACAATGGTGATTCCTTGATTTTTGACCATCTCTTTAAAGAGATTAACAACTGCAACAGATGTAACACTATCTAATTCTGCGGTAGGCTCGTCAGCAAAAACAACTTTAGGATTGTGAGCTACGGCTCTAGCGATAGCAACCCTCTGTTGTTCACCTCCAGAAAGTTCTTGAGGCATGTGGTGCATGCGTCCCCCAAGTCCTACCATTTTCAAACATTCTTCCACTCGTTTTTTTCGATCTTTTCTAATGCCAGCCAAACGTAGTGCAAATTCAACATTTTCAAAAGCACTCATCATTGGAATTAAGGAAACGGATTGAAATACATAACCTATATTTTTTCGACGAATATTTTCTCGCTTTCTCTCAGATATGGAAGTTATTTCACTTCCACAAATGGAGATTTTACCTGAGTTTGGTAGATCAAGAGCACCTAAAATATTAATCAAGGTTGTTTTACCAGAGCCAGAACGACCTTTTAATATGGTTAATGAATTTTCGGGAACAGATAATTTTATATCCTTCAAGGCATGAAAAGGTTTGCCACCAGAAATGGGAAAACTTCGATTAACACCCTCTGCTAAAATAATATTTGTTGTCATAGAAAGAACACCTTCCTTTTTATAATTAATCCTCGCCTAATTTAAGAGCATTGGTAATTTTCATCCTTTGGATTATTTGCTCAATTACCACTAAACAGAATAATAAGACGGCACCAATAATCGAGAAAAGTCGTTTCATATCAGAAGAATCTGTTCTGAGTATCAAAGGTAATATTTGGTTAGAAGTAGCATAAGCCGTTTGAATAATAGGTACAAATAAACGTGAAGAAACAAAACCAATTATAGTCCCTGCAAAAATGGAAAAGAGCCCAGAAAATATTTGTTCATTAATTAACATATGTATAATTTCACTTTTGCGCATGCCCATTGCTCGTAGGATTCCAAACAATAATTCCCTAGAGCGAATAGACATAATCCAATAGATTAAATATCCGACACCACATAGGATGAGTATAATGATAAAACTCATTGTTAAAATACCGTTGGTCCCTTGGAATAAAGTATCATTTCGTATTTCTATTAAATTTGAAGTTCGGTCTGAATAGGATTTAATGTTCATTCCTTTTTCTTCAATCCAATCATAAAAGAAATCTGTAGAACCGTTAACATTCATCCAAACTTCATAAGGATAAACACCCCATGAATTTTGTAAAGTAGCTATGTTACAAATGACAATATAGTTTTCTTTAGTTGTGTAAGTTCCATCAGCTAATAATACGGATTCCAAAGGTATATAGGAGGGCCAATAATCCACAAATCCATAAATAGTTCCTGTAACAACCTTGTTATCAACATTTGTAAAAGTAAGTTTATCACCTAAACGATAGTCATACGTATTTTTAAAGTTAGTTGAAACAATAATGGCATTTGAATCACTAGCTAAAGCATTTAAATAATCATAATAAGGAGAATTAAGTAAATCATTAGAAAGAGTAGTGGTTTCACCAAACTCTTTGGAATGAATGCCCATAACGGTAATCAGAGGTTTTGTTTTTCCACTAGCTTGCAGGTGGCAATCATTATTTATGATAACTTTTGTTGCCATTGTAACTTGTGGCAATTCGTTATATTTTCGAAAGTCTGGCTCTATATATGTAAAACTTACAGACGGATCAATAGCAACTAATGATTTATTATCATACCAAACCTCTTTAACCATAAGGTCAGTGCTATTAATATAGTTAATATTTGCTTCCCCATTTGCGATAATCGTTCTGGCTACAGTGGCATGAAAGATACCCAGAGCAACTGTTAATACCATAAATAGCATAGTGAATTGCTGCTTTTTACCAGTTCTAAATGTTTGTAAAAAAGAGGCATAACTAGCAGGTTTCCAATGTGATTTACCAGGTAGATAAATTAATTTTACAATAAAAGGTTGAATTCTTAGAAAAAGAAGTCCAAATCCTAATATAAAAAGGGAGGAACTAAAATATAATAATGGGTCTAGAGAATTACCTGACATTATATTTTCTGATAAAAAGGATAGCTTTTTAGAAAAACTATAATAACCATATAATGAAACAATAATTAATAGGAGATCAATAAATAGCCTTTGCCAAAGAGGTTTTTCGCTTCTTGAACGTCGCTGCTTCAAATTCACAATAGAAACATCGCTGTATTTTATAACAGGAATCACTGTAATTATAGTGGATACAGCTACTGCAGCAAAACTATACAATAGAACATCTGCTGTTATAGCTGTCTTTAAAGGACTTCGCTGTACAAATTCAAGGAATGCATTGGATGAACCGAGAATGTTACAAATGAGCATGCTTAAAGGAAGACCAATGCAAAAACTAATGCCAGATAAAAATAAACTTTGCCAAAAATATAAACGTATAATTTGGAACTTCGAGGCTCCACGACTTTTCATCAGTGATATTTCATTTTGCTCCATGGATAACATTTGTCCGGATATCATGAAAAGAAAAGCACAAAGAAGTACAAAAACAGGAATTTGTAAAATAAATAAAGTTGCATCAATTCGGTTTTCCTTCTCCAGATAAGTAGTAAGAATTTCAACATAATTGGAAGCAGTTAAAGTTTTTCCCCAAGTTTTATCATGTAATAAGTTGTCTGTTTGTTCTATCACATGGTTAACTTGTGAGGGGGTAAAGGATTTATAATCGAATAAAACATTCCAGCTACATCGAGTGTTGTAAATGGATGCATAGTCACCTAAAAATAAATCGGAGAAAATAATTTCAGAAATAATAAATTCATTGTCTAAGGAATCAGGAGTTTCTTGAAAGTAGTAGTCATTAGCGTTATGTTGCTTGAATACACCAACAATTTTCACTACAATTGGATTACCATCGGGGTCTGTTAGCCTTGTGAATTCCATAACTTCGCCTACAAGAAGGTTCATTTTCACCATACAAGCTTCACTAATAATTGCTTCTATATATCCATCATTAGTGATTTGATCCTGGTATAGTTCTCCAGCAGAAATGTCTATATGATTTGGTAAATTAGTGATACTACCGATTTTCACAGATTTTTCTTCCGTATCATCACGAACCATGTTAGATAAAGCATGGTTCATACCCAAACTGTAGTGATCAAAAGTTTCGTAAGTGTCTACGCCTAACTTCGCTGCCACATTGGATATAAGGTTATGTCCAGTTTCAAGACTGGAACCTCTATCTTTTTGTATTACCAAAGACATAGAAAAGTGTGCAGGCCAAGTTTGAGTAGTATCTTCAAAATTCACAAATTCGTTGGTTAACATTTTTTGAAAAGAAGCATCTCGATACATAGGGTGGCTTGCCGCAATAGCAATCAACAGTGTATTGCCAATAAGAAGGCACAAAACCATCCATTTTTTATGTAGTAGTTTTTGTAACATTAATTTAATCATTTATTCTTCCATTTACTCTGTAATAACAGTAGTACCTTCCCCTATGTCTTTTAAAATAAAGTAGTAGGATGAGTTGGATGCTGCAAATCGAAAATATTTCTTAATAAAAGCACCATTTTCATCAAGAACTGTTAAGTAAGCCTTCTCATTCTCTAAAGTAACCGCATTTCGATCAACAAGAAGTACATTCTGGAAGGCTCGAATTTCTGCATAAACAGTAAGGCTGTTGCCCATATAAAAGGAGATATCATCGGTATCTAATTTGATTTGGGCTATATCAGTAGGAAACTCACTAGAAACACAATTTTTAGAGGAACTAATTACGGTGCCAGTAGAAGTTACAATACCTTTATCGGTAGATGTTTCAACGGTGACAGGCATACCAGTTAAAAATTGGCCCCCTGTATTATCTACGCTTACCACAAAATCATCATAAGAAGCAATGGAAACGAGAATCCTATTATCATTTAATGTGCTTCCGCTAGCTATTCCAGTTAATTCCATAACAATTCCATCAACCGGTGATATTATAGTTGTGACATTCAATGCAGCTTGAAGAATTTGTATATCGTCAAATAAATCTTCACACTCCTTGGTTAATTGAGATTTTTGATAGTCCCAATCAGCACACATCTGCTCATAGATTAATTTATCTTTTGACTTTTCAAGCCCTGACTCAAGTGTGTAAAGAAATTCGATATATTCTTTTAAAGAAGCTTCTGTTTTAGCTTCTAATGTCGCTAAATGTTCCTTTTTTCGTTTAAGATTAAGCTTTTTTTCCTCAATATCAATAAGATCTACATCCATGTGCACAATAGCAAGAGTGTCACCTTTGCTAACAAAATCCCATCGTTTTACTTTAAATTCATCAAAAATCATTGTTCCATGTTCTACCTTACAAAAAACATTTGTCGGAATCGTAAGGTAAGAAGAACCTTTTAGCTGTATAGTGTTTGTAAAATCGCCAATAAAGACTTCTGAAGTCTTATAGGTATTTGGGGAATCTTTTGTAGAATTATTAAGAAGAGTCGTCTCTTTACTGTCATTACTTTTCGAAGTAGAATTGAACAATGCCTTTTTTCCACAGGAAGTAAGGGATGTTACTGTTAATATAAGAAAAGCGAATAGGAACAGTGTTTTCTTTTTATTTACCCACATATACAACATCCCCTTCCAGAAGTCCATCTAGGATTTCAGTATTATATCCATCACTAATTCCAATTTCGACATTCACTTTTGTTTTTACGTTATCAATTATTTTTGATACGTAAGTACCAAGGCTATCCCTGTAAATAGCAGAAGCAGGAACGGATAAAACATTTGTCTTTTCATCAGAAATAACAATGACAATTGCAAACATACCAAGTTGAATTTGATCATCCATATTATCTATTGTGAAAGTGGATATAGGAGTTTCGCCTTTCATTTTCATAGATGATAAAACGGCTGGGTCATAAGGAATATAGGTGAGATTATATTCTTTATCACCAATACGAGCATAAATTCTATCGCTAGAGTTAGCAATGGTTTCGCTTATATACTCACATTGAACAACAAGATTATTGGTATCAGCATATGCAACAACAGGTTTTGTAGCATCTATGTAGTCTCCTGTTTTATAGGTTTGTAAAGATATAACAGTCCCATCAAAAGGTGCAACAATAACGTTGATACCAAGTTTCTTCTTAAGAGTTTCAATATTTCGTTGTTGATTTGCATTATCTATTGTAAAAAGTTTAATATATTGATTTAATTGAATTTTTTTCCTTTCAATAGATGCTTTTTTATCATCTATTTGTAGCCTCAAATATTCCATATCGAAATAGCTTCTATGGTCATTTTTATAGGCATTTTCAAGGGAAAGATTCATAATATCTAAATCATAGTTACTGATAGCTAAGTCATTTTCTTTTTTAGCTTTTTCGTAGGTATAGCTAGTAAGAAAATATTCATAGTTCTTTTCTAGAACATCTATTTTATCTAGTAAAGATTTATCATTTATTTTGGCGATAATGGTACCTTTAGAAACATGAGATCCCAAACTTACACAATATTCTAAAAAAGTACCCTCAAAAGGGAAATAAAGTTCTGTAGTAGAAGGATTCACTTCTCCGTTATAAGCTTTCAATTTGTATATATCTTGCTTTGAAACGGCTACCGTTTGCAAAACCATACCGATTGGATCTTTTAACATAGTTTCTTCTATATTATTCGTAGCACCTTCTTCTGCTTTACAAGCAGTCAAAATAGTTATTAAAAAAATTAACATTAAAATCAAAAATTTCTTCTTCACTGAAATCACCTCCTTACTTATCTTAGAATCACAAGATCACCTTCAGCTAATCCATCTATTATTTCAGCATAATCATTACCTAATAGTCCTACTGTAACAAATTGTTGTGTCCTCACCCCGTCTTTATCAAGAGTATAGACATAATATTTTTCATCAGCCATATGTAAAACACCTTTATTAATATAAAGAACGTTACTACGTTCATCCAAAACCAGTTGAATCACACCTGCCGTATTAATAATTAGTTGGAGATCCGGTTCTACAAGCTGAAAAGACATCTTACCATTCAAAGAATCCGTGAATACGGGATATGCTTCATAGCCGATGGCTTTTTCGCCATACCCTGTAGTAATTGTTACGGGCTCATTTTCATTAAAATAACTAGCGTATTCCAAATTATCAGTAGTGAATGCGCAGTCAGAATCATCAATAATTGTTATTATAGTTTCCTCGGAGACACACAAACTTCCTTCCAGGTTTTGCCTGACAAAGGAAATAGTTCCATTCATGCTTGCATAAACAAGGCTCTCCACTTTTTTTTGCTGATCTGCATGTAATCTTAGATTTAATATAGAAAGTTTATCTTTATAATTTTCTATTTGCAATTGGTAGTTGTTTAGTAATTCTACGGTTGCTTCGTCGTAGGCAAGAAGCTGATTGTATTCCATTGTTACATAATATTCGCGATTCCTTTTTTCAGCTCTTTCAATTTTGTCAAACTCCATCAGTTCCTTGGTTTGACTAATAAGAAGTGATAGTCGTGCGATTTCATATTCTTCATTTGCAATGTTGTCGTCTATTCCGTCAATATTCAAGGAAGCAAGCAAAGTTCCGGCCAGGACATAGTCTCCCTTATTCACATAAACATTACTAATAATTTTATCGCTTACGGGAAAGGATAGCTGAGCTTCTTTTGTTTGTGCATAAACGCAGTTTACTTTGCCATTTAGAGCAATATCTCCACGTCGAACAACATCCATTGTATATTCGATTCCTTTCTCACTTATTGCGACAACTAAATCGTCGGGTTTTTTCTCAATTGGAAATAAGGAACATCCCATTTGCAAAAGAGAAATCATAAATAATAATGTAAAATATCTAATTTTTTTTCTAATATGCATTTATTATTCTCCTAAGGGGTTATTATAATTTGTCCTAATATATAATAACACTATTTAATAAGGTATACCTACTACTATTTGCTAGTTTTTATTCACATATTGCCAAATTAGAAGAAAGTACAGTTAATAATACAGTTAAAATTTATTTTTTGATATTTATTTTATAATAAATTTATAATTGACATGTTGACAATAGGTGGTTATAGTGATACCTTATGTTAAGAAGGCATTAGCACTCACACGAACAGAGTGCTAACAAAATAATGAAATGCCATGTTGCTACTTCAAAGACCATTGTGGAAGGATGTGATTGCGTGCAGTTAGATGATAGAAAAATTAAAATTTTGCAGGCCATCATACGAACTTATCTTGAAACAGGAGAACCGGTGGGAAGCAGAACAATCTCTAGATACACAGATTTAAATTTAAGTTCAGCAACGATTCGAAATGAAATGGCAGATTTAGAAGAACTAGGGTATATTATTCAGCCTCATACTTCAGCAGGAAGAATTCCTTCAGATAAAGGGTATAGACTTTATGTAGATACTATGATGGAACAAAAAGTGCGTGAAGTAGAAGAAATGAAGGGAATGCTTCTTGAAAAAGAAGGAAAGATGGATCATCTATTGAAGCAAGTAGTAAAAGTACTTGCATCAAATACCAATTATGCGACTATGATTTCAGCGCCAAGAATGAAGCGTACAAAATTAAAGTTTATTCAGCTTTCCAGGGTGGACTCCAATCAAATTATTGCGGTAATTGTAGCAGAGGGTAATGTTATTAAAAATCATATCCTTCAGATGGAAGAGTATTTGGATGATGAAACATTATTAAAGTTAAATATTCTCTTGAATACGCAATTAAATGGACTATCGATTGATGAAATTAATCTGGAAATGATAGCAGCATTAAAAAAGCAAGCAGGAGTGCATTGTACTATTATAGAAGAAGTGATGAATGTTGTTGCAGAATCTATAAAGTCAGATGGAGATTTAGAGATATATACAAGTGGAACCAATAATATATTGAAATATCCAGAGCTCTCTGACATTGAAAGTGCTAGTCAGCTGATTAATACCTTTGAAGAAAAGAAGTTGTTAAATCAATTAGTAATTGAAAATTTGGAAAATGAGAATAATAGTGGCATTCAAGTTTACATTGGGGATGAAACTCCCATTCAGTCTATGAAAGATTGTAGTGTAGTAACAGCAACCTATGAATTAGGAGATGGGATGAAGGGTACAATTGGTATTATTGGACCAAAAAGAATGGATTATGATAAGGTAGTTGGCACACTTAAGAATTTAATGAATCAGCTAGATACTTTATATAAGAAAAAAGAATAAAGGAGATGAAGATTAGTGGAGGAAATGGAAAACTTAAACGTGGAAGAAATTACAGATCAAGTGGATACAACCAAAACCTGTGGTGAAAATGATGCCATAGTGGATGATGTTGAAATGAGGGAATATGATACTATAATGCCTGAATTACGGCAAACAGTCAAAGACGAGAAAGAACATAAAAAACTTAAAAAAGCTGACAAAAAAAGTGATAAACAACAAGAAAAGATTGTAGAACTTGAGGATAAGGTAAAACGTCAAATTGCAGAATTTGAAAACTTTCGGAAACGTACGGACAAAGAAAAGGCATCCATGTTTGAAATGGGAGCAAGAAGTATCATTGAAAAGATCCTTCCATTAGTAGACAACTTTGAAAGAGGATTGCAAAGTGTACCAGAAATGGAAAAAGAAAGCCCTTTTGTAGAAGGCATTCATATGATTTATAAACAATGGATGGAAGAACTTTTGAAACTAGATGTAAAACCGATTGAAGCCCTGGGGAAAGAGTTTAATCCAGAATTTCATAATGCAGTAATACAAGTAGAGAGCCAAGAGTTGGAAACAGGAATGATTGCACAAGAATTACAAAAAGGTTATACCTACCGTGACACTGTAGTAAGATACAGTATGGTTGCAGTAGTACAATAAATAAGGTCAATCACATTAAAAAAATTTAGGAGGATAAAAAAATGGGTAAAATTATAGGAATCGATTTAGGAACAACAAATAGTTGTGTAGCAGTAATGGAAGGTGGTAAACCAACTGTTATTTCTAATACAGAAGGTACAAGAACAACACCATCCGTAGTGGCTTTTACGAAAACAGGTGAAAGATTAGTAGGGGAACCAGCAAAACGTCAAGCAGTAACAAACTCAGAGAAAACAATTTCTTCTATTAAAAGGGAAATGGGATCTAATCATAAAACAGCAATTGATGATAAAAAATATTCTCCACAAGAAATTTCTGCTATGATCCTTCAAAAATTAAAAGCGGATGCAGAAAGCTACTTAGGAGAAAAAGTTACAGAGGCAGTCATCACAGTTCCAGCTTATTTTAACAATGCGCAAAAACAAGCAACACAGGATGCCGGTAAAATAGCTGGTCTTGATGTAAAACGTATTATCAATGAGCCAACAGCAGCCGCACTTGCTTATGGATTAGATAATGAAAAAGAACAAAAGATTATGGTATATGATTTAGGTGGTGGTACTTTTGATGTATCTATTATTGAAATAGGAGAAGGAGTTATTGAAGTTCTTGCAACAAGCGGAGATAACAAACTTGGTGGAGATGATTTCGATCAAAAGGTTACTGATTGGATGTTAGCTGAATTCAAAAAAACAGATGGCGTCGATTTATCAAAAGATAGAATGGCACTTCAAAGATTAAAAGAAGCTGCTGAAAAAGCCAAAAGAGAGTTATCATCTGCAACAACAACAAACATCAATCTTCCATTCATTACGGCAACAGCAGAAGGTCCAAAACATTTTGACATGAACTTAACCCGTGCAAAATTTGATGAATTAACACATGATCTAGTTGAAAGAACAACAGTACCAGTTCAAACAGCTCTTAAGGATGCAGGAGTTACAGCAAGCGAATTGGGTCAGGTATTATTAGTTGGTGGATCTACTCGTATTCCAGCAGTTCAAGATAAGGTAAAATTACTAACAGGCAAAGAACCAAGTAAAGCATTAAATCCAGATGAATGTGTAGCACTTGGCGCTTCTATTCAAGGTGGAAAATTAGCTGGGGATGCGGGAGCTGGTGAAATATTACTTCTTGATGTTACTCCTTTATCATTATCGATCGAGACTATGGGTGGTGTGGCTACAAGATTAATTGAAAGAAATACAACAATTCCTACTAAGAAAAGTCAAATCTTTTCAACAGCGGCAGATAATCAAACAGCAGTTGATATCAACGTAGTACAAGGGGAAAGACAGTTTGCAAAAGATAATAAATCCCTTGGACAATTCCGTTTAGATGGTATTCCATCTGCAAGACGTGGAACGCCTCAAATCGAAGTAACCTTTGATATTGATGCAAATGGTATTGTTAATGTATCAGCGAAAGATCAAGGAACAGGAAAAGAGCAGCACATTACAATTACAGCTGGTTCTAATATGTCAGATGATGATATTAATAAGGCAGTAAAAGAAGCTGCAGAATTTGAAACGGAAGATAAAAAGAGAAAAGATGCAATTGATACAAGAAATGATGCTGATTCCTTTGTTTTCCAAACAGAAAAAGCAATCACTGAAGTTGGTGATAAAATTGATGGAAACGATAAAGTCACAGTAGAAGCAGATCTAAATGCATTAAAAGAATTGCTTGAAAAAACAAAAGATGCAGACATGACGGAAGAACAAGTGGGAGAAATGAAAGCAGCCCAAGAGAAATTAATGGCATCGGCACAAAGCCTTTTCTCAAAAATGTATGAAGGTATGCAAGGGGAAGCAGGAGCAGGCCCAGATATGAGTGGTATGGGTGAAGATGGATCAGCAGCTAATGAAGGTCCGGCAGATGATGTAGTAGATGGAGATTATAGAGAAGTATAAGGAAGTAATAAAAGTTAGGGGGCATATTTATGTCCCCATAACTTAGTTTGAAAGGTAGAATAGAATATGGCAGAACAAAAACGAGATTATTATGAGGTTCTCGGTGTAGATAAAAATGCCGATGAAGCAGCATTTAAAAAGGCATACAGAGCTTTAGCTAAAAAATATCACCCAGATATGAATCCAGGAGATGCTCAGGCAGAAGTGAAATTCAAAGAAGCTTCTGAAGCATATGCCGTTTTAAGCGATCCAGAGAAAAAACGACAATACGATCAATTCGGTCATGCAGCGTTTGACAATGGTGGAGGAGGTCCAGGGGGATTTGATTTTAATGGTGCTGATTTTGGGGATATCTTTGGAGATATTTTTGGAGATTTCTTCGGTGGTGGACGCCGTTCAGGTGGTCAAAGCAAAGGCCCGATGAAAGGTGCAAATATTCGTACCAGTGTAAGGATTACATTTGAAAACGCAGTCTTCGGAGTTGAAAAAGAAATCGAACTTTCCCTAAAGGATGAGTGTTCAACTTGCCATGGAAGTGGGGCAAAACCGGGTACTTCACCTGAGACATGTAGTAAATGTGGTGGTAAAGGGCAAGTGGTCTTTACACAACAATCGTTCTTTGGAACAGTAAGAAATGTACAAACCTGTCCTGATTGTGGTGGTAGTGGTAAAATTGTAAAAGAGAAATGTCAGGATTGCCATGGGAATGGATATGTTGCAAATAGAAAGAAAATACAAATTTCGATCCCTGCCGGCATAGATAATGGTCAAAGTGTTCGCATTCGAGACAAGGGAGAACCAGGAACAAACGGTGGCCCAAGAGGGGACTTACTTGTTGAGGTCATGGTTCAAAGACACCCTATCTTCCAACGACAAGATTTTAATATATTTTCAACAGTTCCAGTTTCTTTTGCAGTGGCAGCTATAGGTGGAGAAGTAATCATTGATACCGTGGATGGTCGTGTTATTTATGATGTAAAAGCAGGAACCCAGACAGATACGAAGGTGAGATTAAAAGGAAAAGGGGTACCGACTTTACGAAATAAAGAGATTCGCGGAGATCATTACGTAACGTTAGTCGTTCAAGTACCTGATAAATTAACTCATGAAGCGAGAGAAATATTAAAACAATTTGACCTAGAAACAGGCGATACATTAAATGCAGCCAAAAGAGTGGAAACAGAAAAAGAAGATCAAGAAACGAAGGATTCAAAGGACAAAAAGAAAAAAGGTTTTTTTAAATAAATAGCTTTATCATTAAGCGGTTATTCTTAGCTAACAAGAATATCCGCTTAATTTACGTCTATGGATGGCAAAATAAGTAAAAACATTGTATAATTTTAAAAAATAAAGATTTGGAGAAATTATTATGAAGTGGAAAAAAATAACTATTAAAACAACCACAGAAGCAGAAGATATCATTATAAGCAACCTTTATGACATTGGCTTAGAAGGAGCTCAAATAGAAGACAATATTCCTTTAACAGCAGCGGATAAAGAGCAGATGTTTGTAGATATTTTACCTGAAACCAAAACAGATGATGGGATTGCTTATTTAAGCTTTTTTGTGGAAGAATTAGAAGGCGTAGATATAGAAGGCATCATAAAAGCCGTAAAACAAGAATTAGAAAAAACACGGAGATATATGGATATTGGAGAAGGGTCTGTCACTCTTTCAGAAACGGAAGACGTGGATTGGATTAATAATTGGAAGGAATATTTTCACCAATTTTATATTGATGATCTCCTTGTGATTCCATCTTGGGAAGAAGTAAAAGAAGAGGACAAGGATAAGATCATTTTGCATATTGATCCTGGCACTGCGTTTGGAACAGGGATGCATGAGACTACCCAACTTTGTATCCGTCAAATAAAAAAACATGTAAACCCAGAAACGGTGATGTTAGATGTGGGTTGTGGAAGTGGAATACTATCCATATTGGGATTAATGTTTGGGGGAAAAAGTGCGATAGGAATTGATTTAGACCCTTGTGCCATTGATGCAAGTTATGAAAATATGAAAGTAAATAACATAAATTCTGATAAATTGGAAATCATGATAGGTAACATCATTTCAGATAAAGAAGTGCAGGATAAAATAGGGTATGAGAAATACGATATTGTAGTAGCTAATATTTTGGCTGAGGTGCTTGTAATGTTAACACCTGTGATTATCAATCAATTAAAGCCGGGTGGGATCTATATTACGTCCGGAATTATTGATGAAAAGGAAAATACCGTTGTGGAGGCAGTAAAGGAAGCTGGACTTACTGTCTTAGAGGTTACCTATCAAGGTGAGTGGGTTAGCGTTACTGCAAAAAAAGAAATTATTTAGAGTAGGGGGAACTATGTATCAGTTTTTTGTAAATCCAGATCAAATCAAAGAAACAACCATTACAATTTTAGGGAATGATGTAAATCATATTAAAAATGTGCTTCGCATGAAAATAGGGGAAGAAGTTAAGATAAGTAATGGTATTGATCAAAAAGAGTATCGTTGTGGTATTGAAGAGATATTGGAAGATTCTATCCGTTGTTCCTTGCGATTTGTAAAGCAGGACGAATTAGAACTATCCTCTAAGATATATTTATTTCAGGGACTTCCCAAGGCAGATAAAATGGAATTCATTATTCAAAAGGCAGTAGAACTTGGAGTTTATGAGATTATTCCCGTTGCAACCAAACGAGCCGTTGTTAAATTGGATGAAAAAAAGGCAACAAGCAAAGTTCTGCGCTGGCAAAATATAGCTGAAGCAGCGGCAAAACAAAGCAAAAGAGGAATTGTCCCAACCGTGTCAAATGTAATGTCTCTAAATGAAGCATTAATATATGGGAAAGAGATGGAAATAAAATTGATTCCCTATGAGTTAGCGGAAGGTATGGAAGTTACAAAAGATATATTCAACACCCTTCAACCAGGTCAAAGAATTGCAATTTTTATTGGACCTGAAGGAGGATTTTCAGAGGAAGAAATTAGTCTGGCAACATATTATGGATTAATACCTATCACATTAGGAAAGCGCATTCTTAGAACAGAAACAGCTGGACTAACGGTGTTAGCATGGATCATGTACCAACTTGAGAAATAAGCATATATATATTATAGTTAAGAAAAATAGGATACAATGCGTGCAAAGGCATGCAGATAGGAGCTTACAAAATTATATGGAAGCATATTTCGATAATTCAGCAACGACAAGGTGTTTAGATAGTGTTACCGATATTATGGATGATGCCATGCGATATCAGTATGGCAATCCATCTAGCATGCATAGAAAAGGTCTTGAGGCAGAAAGATATATTAGATATTCCAAAGAAATAATTGCTAAGAATTTGCGAGTGAATGAAAAGGAAATCATTTTTACTTCCGGTGGTACGGAATCAGATAATCTAGCATTGATAGGAACAGCAATGGCAAATTATAGAATGGGAAAGCATTTAATTACAACGGTTATTGAGCACCCTGCAATTATAAAGACAATGCAATATTTAGAAGAACAAGGTTTCTATATTACCTACCTTCCAGTAGATGGTAATGGCCAAATTCGTTTGGAAGAGTTATCTGCCGCTATAACGAGGGAGACAATACTAGTATCCATTATGCATACCAATAATGAGATTGGTTCACTTCAACCGATAGCCCAGGCAGGTGCATTAATAAAGAAGCTAAATCCCAACACCCTTTTTCATGTAGATGCAGTGCAAGGATATGGTAAATACAGAATTTTCCCTAAGCGGATGGGAATCGATTTATTGTCAGTAAGTGGACATAAGATTCATGGTCCAAAAGGAATTGGATTCTTATATGTGAATGAAAAAGTAAAAATAAAACCAATACTATTTGGCGGTGGACAACAATTAGGCTTACGATCTGGTACAGAGAATGTGCCAGGTATAGCAGGTATTGGAAAAGCGATAGAAGAAATCTATGTAAATTTAGATGAAGATATGGAAAGACTATATTCTTTAAAACAGATATTTGTAATGGGAATATCTGGTTTGGAAGGAACTCATATAAACGGATTAACAGGTAAGGATAGCAGTCCTCACATTGTAAGTGTTTCATTTAAAGGAGTTAAAAGTGAAGTATTATTACATGCACTAGAGGATAGAGGTATTTATGTTTCGGCAGGAAGCGCTTGTGCATCTAAGAAACCGATTCTATCGGTAACCTTACAAGCAATCGGGATTCAAAAGGAATTGTTAGATCAAACCATTCGATTTAGTTTTTCGCTGTTCACCACGAAGGACGAAATTGAATATACCCTCCAAGCTCTAACACAACTTTTACCAATATTAAGAAAATATAAATAAAAAAATAAAAAATATAGTAAGATGGTAACTTTGACTAGTTGCCATCTTTTTTTATTTCAAGTATAATAGTCGTTAGTCTATAAATTGTTGGTTTCATAAAGACAACTTTATAGGCAAAATAGAAAGAAGAGGACATGCAATGTTTACTGCATTTTTAATTAAGTATGCCGAAATAGGAATTAAAGGGAAAAATAGATATCTATTTGAAGATGCATTAGTGAATCAAATTCGCTATGCACTTAAAAACTGTGAAGGTAACTTCAAAGTTTATAAAACCCAGGGAAGAATATTTGTAGATGCACTTACCGAGTTTGATTTTGAAGAAACGGTGGACAACTTACAAACAGTTTTTGGTATTTCGGGAATCTGTCCAGTCATTTATGTAGAAGATGAGGGCTTTGATAAGTTGGGACAAACAGTCATTGACTATATGGACACCGTATATCCAGATAAGAATTTTACGTTTAAAGTATCCGCTAGAAGAGCACGCAAGAATTATCCACTTGATTCCATGGAAATAAACACTAAAATGGGTGGTATTGTACTAGAAGCTTTTCCAGAGCTTAAAGTAGATGTTCATCATCCAGATGTAGAATTAACAATTGAAGTTAGAGAAAAGATTTATGTATATTCAAAAGTGATTCCAGGACTAGGAGGAATGCCCATTGGTACAAATGGGAAGGCTATGCTTCTTTTGTCAGGAGGAATTGATTCCCCTGTTGCAGGATATATGGTTTCCAAGCGAGGCGTTAAAATAGATGCTGTTTATTTTCATGCACCACCATACACAAGTGATAGAGCAAAACAAAAAGTAGTCGATCTTGCAAAATTAATATCCCGTTATACCGGTTCTATACATTTACATGTGATTAACTTCACAGAGATACAATTATACATTTATGAAAATTGTCCACATGAAGAGTTAACCATTATCATGAGACGTTATATGATGAAGATAGCAGAGCATATTGCGAAGGAAAATGATTGTCTCGGACTTATTACAGGGGAAAGTATAGGCCAGGTTGCATCCCAGACATTACAAGGGCTTGCTGCAACCAATGAGGTATGTACACTTCCCGTTTATCGCCCTTTGATTGCATTTGACAAACAGGACATTGTTAACATTTCAGAAAAGATAAATACTTATGAAACATCAATTTTACCATTTGAAGATTGTTGTACAATTTTCGTTGCAAAACATCCGGTTACAAAACCGAATTTAAAAGTAATTAAAATTCATGAGAGAAATCTGGAAGAAAAGATTGACGGGATGATTGCAACTGCGTTATCAACAGATGAAGTAATTTTAATTCAGTAAACATAGGAAACAATCAGAATAGGATATGAGAAATAAAAAAAGCAAGACTTTTGTCTTGCTTTTCCATAATGAATGTTCAATTAGATTGTATATGGTTTTAATACATTTAAAACTTCTTCTGCATTATCTTCTGCATGGACGTTTAAATCAATTGGCTTAGATAAGTCTAAACTAAAAATACCCATAATAGATTTTGCATCGATAACATATCTTCCAGATACTAAATCAAAATCATAATCGAATTTAGTAATATCATTTACAAATGATTTTACTTTGTCAATAGAATTTAAAGAAATTTGTATTGTTTTCATTTAAATTACCTCCTTTTTTCTTGTATACCTTCTTTCTTATACTAAATGTAAAAGGGGCAAAAGTCAATCATAAAACAATACAAAAAAATGTGAGGAATAATATGAAAAGTGTAGCGCTACGCAACCTTGGATGTAAGGTAAATGCATATGAAATGGATGTAATGCAACATTTGTTACAAGAAAAAGGTTATAATATTGTTGCATTTGATACATGTGCAGATATTTATATTGTAAATACTTGTTCGGTGACGAATATAGCAGATAGAAAAAGTAGACAAATACTTCATCGAGCAAAAAAAAATAATCCCAATGCACTTGTTGTGGCAGTAGGATGCTATGTGCAAACAGGAAAAGAAGCAGTAGAAAAAGATGAGTGTATTGATTTGGCAATTGGAAATAATCGCAAAAAAGATCTAATTCCCATTTTGGAAGAGTTTTTGGATACCATGGATAATCAATGTATAGAACCTGTGATTGATATTAACCATACAGATGAATATGAAGAAATGCAATTGGTAAAAACGGCAGGGAATACAAGAGCTTATATTAAAATACAAGATGGATGTAACCAGTTTTGCACCTATTGTATTATTCCTTATGCAAGGGGAAGGGTTAGAAGTAGGAAACAGGAAGACATTATAAAAGAAGTGAAAGGGTTAGTGGAAAAGGGTTATAAGGAAATTGTATTAACAGGAATCCATCTTAGTTCTTATGGCAATGATTTTATAAAAAAAAGTGTACAAGAAAATAAAACGGCGGACTATTTGGAAGAAAATAATGAAGGAGCATTTTTATCCTTAATTAAGGAAATTCACCAAATTGAATACTTAAAAAGAATCCGACTTGGTTCTTTGGAACCGAGAATTTTGACGGAATATTTTATTAGTGAACTAAGAAAATTAGAAAAAACATGTCCTCATTTTCATCTTTCTCTTCAAAGCGGATGTGATGAAACCCTAGGTAGAATGAATAGACGATATAATGCAAGTGAATACTACGAAAAAGTGCAATTGTTAAGAAAGCATTTTACAGATGTAGCAATTACTACAGATATTATTGTGGGATTTCCAGGTGAAACGCAGGAAGAATTTGATATTACAAAAAACTTTATTGACCGAATACATTTTTATGAGATGCATATTTTCAAGTATTCAAAACGCCAAGGAACAAAAGCTGCAGTGATGGATCATCAAGTGCCCGATACGATAAAAGCTGCGAGAAGCGATGAATTAATAAAAAAGGAAGAACAGCAATCAAAACTTTTCCGGGCTCTCTTTATAAATCAAAGTGTATCCGTGCTCATGGAAGAGACCAAGGAAATTGAGGGGAAAATATATCAACTAGGCTATTCAAAACAATATATCAAAGTGGCAGTAGAAAGTTCGGCAAATTTGGAGAACCAAATTGTTCAGGTGGTACCCACCTCATTTCTTACCAACACCATATTACTTGGTCAAATATAACGTTGTATTTTTTTTAGATTTAGGGTAAGATAAATGAAAGTAAATCATAGAAAATAAATGAAATCAATGAATAAAAGGACGTGATGACATGCAAGAGATAGGGAACACACAATTTTTTAAAGTGGAAACAGAACAAGAAACTGGGGTAAAGGTAGTTCTTTCTGCAGTGTATGAAGCATTGACAGAGAAAGGTTACAATCCAGTCAATCAAATTGTTGGATATATAATGTCAGGCGATCCTACCTATATAACCAGTCATAAAAATGCGAGAAGCTTAATTATGAAAGTGGAACGCGATGAGTTAGTGGAAGAAATGTTGGTAGAATACATTAAAAACAACCGATGGAAATAAAAAATAACAAATAGAAGACAAAAGTTTTTGTATGAGGAAAATAGAATGCGTATTATGGGACTGGATTTTGGATCTAAAACCGTGGGTGTTGCTATTAGTGATCCTTTATTCATAACAGCCCAAGGTATTGAAATCATTCATAGAAGTACTGAAAATAAATTGAGACAGACCTTGGCAAGAATAGAAGAATTAGTAGTGGAACACGAAGTGGGAGAAATTGTGTTAGGCCTTCCTAAAAATATGAATAATACCCAAGGGGAGAGAGCGGAAAAGACCCTTGAGTTTAAAGAAATGTTAGAAAGAAGAACAGGTCTTACCGTTACCATGTGGGATGAGAGATTAACAACTGTGGCAGCAGATAAGGCAATGATAGAGATGGAGATTCGTAGAGAAAACAGGGGCAAATATGTGGATATGATTGCTGCTATTTTAATTCTACAAGGCTTTTTGGATTTAAAGAGTAGAACATAATAAAAGGGTAGAATATGATTTCATAGCGGTAAAACGAGGAGAATTTATGGCTGAAAAGATAGTTTTTAGACCAGTTGGTGAAGAACCAGTTGAGTTTTTTGTAGTGGAAGAAACGAAAATTAATGGAATTAATTATATACTTGTTACTGATTTTGAAGAAGGTGATGGAGAAGCCCTTGTGTTAAAGGATTTATCCAAACCAGAAGATGTTGAAAGCGTTTATGAAATTGTATCTAATGATGAAGAACTTGATGCAGTTGCGGGTATGTTTGAGAGTTTATTAGAAGATACAGAGCTTGTAAGAGAAGACGATTAAGAGTTTGGTTCGTTTTTCTGAGGATTAATATGGCAGTAAATAAAGAAGAGTTTAAGCAAAGGTTAAAAAATAAAAGTTTAAAAGTAACGACTCAAAGAATGCTTGTTCTTGAGGTGCTTTCTGCATGCCCGGATAGACACTTAACGGCGGAAGAAATCTACGATTTGGTTAAAACAGACTATCCTGAGATTGGATTAGCTACTGTATATAGAACAATACAATTGCTGTTAGAAATGCATTTAATTGATCGAATTAATTTGGATGATGGCCATGTCCGATATGAAATTGGAGACGGAGAAACGGATGAGGGAAAACACCATCATCATCATTTGATATGCAAAAGGTGTGGAAAGGTAGATGCTTTTGAAGATGATTTATTAGAAGATCTCGAAAGTAGAATACAAATTACCACGGGATTTTGTGTAGTCGATCATGAAGTTAAACTCTACGGGTATTGTAAAGAATGTGGAGGGAAAATTGTTTGAAGAAAGAGGAAAATAATAACGATTCCAAACTTAAGATAATCCCATTGGGAGGTTTGGAACAAATTGGTATGAATATTACTGCCTTCGAATATGAAGACAGTATTGTTGTGGTTGACTGCGGTTTAAGCTTTCCAACGGATGATATGCTAGGTATTGATTTAGTCATACCAGACATTTCTTATCTAAAGGATAATAAAGAAAAGGTAAAAGCTTTTATGATTACTCACGGACATGAAGATCATATAGGTGCCCTACCTTATGTTTTGAAAGATTTAAACATTCCAATCTACGCCACCAAATTAACAATGGGAATTATAGAGAATAAATTAAAAGAACATAAATTGCTAAGTTCGACTAAAAGAAAAGTCGTTAAATTTGGTCAATCTATTAATGTGGGTCATTTTCGAATTGAATATATTAAAACAAACCATAGTATCGTTGATGCAGCTGCATTAGCAATTTATACACCAGTTGGGACCGTAATTCATACGGGAGATTTTAAAGTGGATTATACACCCGTTTTTGGGGATGCTATAGATTTACAAAGATTTGCTGAAATTGGGAAAAAAGGTGTACTTGCTCTTATGTGTGATAGCACAAATGCAGAACGTCCTGGATTTACCCAATCAGAGCGAACTGTTGGAAAAATATTCAACACTATTTTTACAGATCATACAAGTAATAGAATTATTGTAGCAACCTTTGCATCTAATGTAGATAGGGTTCAGCAAATTATTAATTCAGCATATAAGTTCGGTCGTAAAGTTGTCATTGAAGGAAGAAGTATGATAAATATTATTGAAACTGCTTCAAAGCTTGAATGTTTAAATATCCCAGATCAAACGTTAATCAGTGTTGAGCAATTAAAGAACTATCCCGATGAGAAAACAGTAATTATTACAACGGGTAGTCAAGGAGAAAGTATGGCTGCCCTTAGTAGGATGGCAAATGGCACTCATAAAAAGGTTTCTATCAAACTAAATGATACGGTTATTTTTTCCTCAAGCCCAATTCCAGGGAATGAAAAGGCTGTATCAAAAGTAATCAATGAATTATCCATAAAGGGAGCTGAAGTAATTTTTCAAGATGCCCATGTGTCTGGTCATGCTTGTCAAGAAGAAATTAAATTAATTTATACATTAACGCAACCAAAATACGCAATTCCAATCCACGGAGAATACAAACATTTAAAAGCGCATTCCAAACTAGCAGTAGCGATTGGTATACCTAAGGAACATGTGTTTATTCTTACCTCCGGGGATGTTCTGACATTAGACAATAAGGGAGCCAAGATCTCTGGAAAGGTACCAGCGGGAGCTATTTATGTGGACGGACTTGGAGTTGGCGACGTTGAAAATATTGTATTAAGAGATAGACAACATCTTGCGGAAGATGGTATTCTTATTGTGACTGTGGCCTTGGATAGATATAGTAATGAACTAATTTCCGGTCCAGATGTTATTTCTAGAGGATTTGTATATGTTAAAGAATCTGACCAATTAATGAATGAGGCAAAAATAATTATTGAGGAACAAATTAAGAGATGTTGTGTTAGAAAAATTTTGGATTGGGGCAAAATTAGATTGATAATAAGGGATGCACTTGGGGAGTTTGTCTGGAAAAAGACAAAGCGACGTCCTATGATTTTACCAATTATTATGGAGGTTTCCTAAATGGATGAGATAAACCGTGCAATAAAAGATTTAGTGGCGGCTATAAAGATGACAGATATATATATACAATATTCTATTGAAAAAGAAAAACTTCAACTTTTTCCTGAATTAAAAAATGGTATTGATCAGTATCGTAAGAAAAATTATGAATTACAGAATTCTCAGAATGTTGATGATATGTTTGAACGAGTTGATGCATTTGAAAAAGAATATGAAGGTTTTCGTGAAAATCCTTTGGTCAGAGATTTTTTAGAGGCAGAATTAAGTATTTGCAGATTAATGCAAGAGGTTTATTTGAACATTACAGAAGCCATAAATTTTGACATGGAATTAACAGGAGGAATATAGATGGATGGCAAACAAATCACGGGCACAATTTTAGGTGTCATTTTAAAAGTTGTAGTAGCAGTTGTGGTTATTATGGCTATTTATAAACTTACGATTTCCGCATACGGATTTGGTTACCGTATTTTTGGTGAAGAGCCAATATCTAAGAGTAATGGCTCTGTGATTTCAGTTGCCATTGTGGAAGGAAAAAGCAGTATGGAAATCGGAAAGATATTGCAAGAGAAGGGATTGATTCGTAGTGCAAAACTATTTTATGTGCAGGAAAGACTTTCCCCTTATCATAATAAAATGAACCCTGGTATCTATGAGCTAAATACTGCAATGACACCAGAAGAAATGATGGAAGTGATGTCTGAAGAGAAAGAAATAATAGAAGACGAAACAAATGTAGCCGGCGAGGAGTAATAAAGTGATAGTAGATGAAAGAATGGTTGCCTTTATTAACTCACTGGATAAAGGGAATACACCTTTTTTACATGAAATTGAAAAATATGCAATAGAAACCAATGTCCCCATTGTTCGTCCTGAAATGCAAAGTTTGTTAAAGTTTTTACTTATGTTTAAACAACCAAAGCAGATCTTGGAGGTAGGAACGGCCATTGGTTTTTCTGCGTTATTAATGAGTGAATATGGACCCTCTGACTGTCATATTACAACTATAGAAAAATATGAAAAAAGAATTCCTATTGCAAAGGAGAACTTTAAAAAAGCAGGGAAAGAAGAAAATATTACACTGTTAGAAGGAGACGCTTCCGAGATACTAAAAGAATTAGAGGGAACCTATGATTTTATTTTCATGGACGCGGCAAAAGGGCAGTATATACACTTTATGCCCGACATGATTAGATTGTTATCAAATGGCGGTTTACTTGTTTCAGATAATGTACTTCAGGATGGAGATATTATTGAATCACGATACGCAATCACTAGAAGGAATCGAACAATTCACTCAAGAATGCGAGATTATTTATTTGAATTAAAACATAATGACCAATTAGAAACAGTGATTCTTCCAGTTGGGGACGGTGTCACACTTAGTATTAAAAAATAAATACATAAGAAATTATAGAATCGCATGCCTTTGCATGCAGATGGGTGTAAGAATGAAAGATATCATAAATAAACCAGAATTATTAATTCCGGCTAGTAGTTTGGAAGTTTTGAAAACAGCAGTCATTTTTGGAGCAGATGCTGTATATATTGGAGGCGAGACATATGGCCTTCGAGCAAAGGCAAAAAACTTTACAAGGGAAGATATGGAAGAAGGCATTGCTTTTGCACATCTTCACGGAGTGAAAGTATATGTAACTGCGAATATCTTAGCTCATAATGATGATTTAGAGGGTGCAAGAGAATATTTCTTAGAATTAAAAAAGCTAAAACCAGATGCTCTTATTATTGCTGACCCAGGAATGTATACGATTGCACAGGAAATATGCCCTGAAATTGAATTCCATATATCAACCCAAGCAAATAATACAAACTATCAAACCTATTTATTTTGGTGGAAATTGGGTGCAAAACGCGTTGTTTCTGCTAGAGAGTTATCACTAGCAGAGATAAAAGAGATACGTAAACAGATACCAGATGAAATGGAAATCGAAAGCTTTATTCATGGAGCGATGTGTATTTCCTATTCAGGCAGATGCCTACTTAGTAACTATTTTACGGGAAGGGATGCTAATCGCGGGGCCTGCACTCATCCTTGCCGATGGAAATATGCGGTGGTAGAAGAAAGCAGACCAGGAGAATATCTTCCTGTTTATGAAAATGAAAGAGGAACTTATATCTTTAATTCTAAAGATTTGTGTATGGTTGAATATATTCCACAAATTATTGATGCTGGAATTAATAGTCTCAAAGTAGAGGGAAGAATGAAAACAGCCCTCTATGTTGCTACCGTTGCCAGAACCTATCGAAAGGCAATTGATGATTTTTATGATTCTGAAGATACCTATCAAAATAATATGCCTTGGTACAAAAGTGAAATTGCAAAATGTACTTATCGTCAGTTTACTACAGGATTCTATTTTGGAAAAGCGGATGAAGATACACAGATTTATGATAGTAATACGTATGTGAGCGAATATACGTATCTTGGTATTGTAGATTCCTTTGATGAAAGGGGTTATTCAAAGATAGAACAGAGAAATAAATTCAGTGTGAATGATACGATAGAGATTATGAAACCCAATGGAACAAATGTATACGTTGAAGTACTTGGAATTTATAATGAAGATGGTGAATCAGTGGAGAGTGCCCCTCATCCAAAACAAGTGTTATATTTAAGTTTATCAATACAACCAGACCAATATGACTTATTAAGAGTTAAAAATATGCATAAAGATTAAGTATTTTCATTGACCATTAGGCAATCTATATTGTACAATATGCACAGTATAATTTTAAAGAATCTTTTGTTTTCCAAATGGAAAGGGAGTATTAGGATGAATGAAATGTTAAATGTGGAAGAAATCTTTGCTGAAAATGTGTTTACACTTGGCACCATGAGGGAACGTTTACCCAAAAGGGTTTTTGATGAAGTTAAAACAGTGATTAATCAAGGCGGAGAGTTATCCTTATCAACTGCTGAAGTTGTGGCAAAAGAGATGAAAGATTGGGCTGTAGAACACGGTGCTACCCATTATACTCATTGGTTCCAACCACTTACTGGAATTACTGCTGAAAAGCATGATGCTTTTGTAACACATGCAGATGAATATGGAAATATGTTGTTAGAATTTTCTGGTAAAGAATTAATTAAAGGAGAGCCAGATGCATCTTCTTTTCCCTCGGGAGGACTTCGTGCTACTTTTGAAGCAAGAGGATATACAGCTTGGGATATTACATCTCCAGCATTTCTAAAAGAAGCTTCCACAGGAGTGATTCTTTGCATTCCAACAGCATTTTGTTCATACAAAGGAGAAGCACTTGATAAAAAAACTCCCTTATTAAGATCAATGGAAGCGATTAGTACACAAGCACTCCGTATTGTAAAATTATTTGGGAATAAAGAAGCAAAAAAAGTAATTGCATCAGTAGGTCCGGAGCAAGAATACTTTATTGTGGATAGAACAAAGTATTTACAAAGACCAGACTTAATATTTACAGGTCGTACCTTATTTGGTGCTCCAGCTCCAAAGGGTCAAGAGTTAGAAGACCATTATTTTGGTGTTATTAGAGAACGCATCGGCGCTTATATGAAAGATTTAAACTTAGAACTATGGAAACTGGGCGTGTCCGCCAAAACTCAACACAATGAAGTTGCGCCAGCACAACATGAATTAGCTCCTATTTATGAATCGGCAAATGTTGCTGTGGATCATAATCAAATCATAATGGAAACAATGAAGAGAGTAGCCATACGCCATGATTTGATTTGTCTTTTACATGAAAAACCATTTGCAGGTGTTAATGGATCAGGCAAACATGATAATTGGTCAATTACCACAGACAATGGATTTAATCTATTGGAGCCAGGTGAAACACCAAATGAAAACATACAATTCTTGTTAGTACTTGCATGTATTATGAAAGCAGTTGATATTCATGCAGATCTACTTCGCCAAAGTGCTGCGGATGTTGGAAATGATCATAGGCTTGGAGCCAATGAAGCTCCTCCTGCTATTATATCCATTTTCTTAGGAGAACAGTTAGAAGATGTAGTAAAACAATTGGTAGAAACAGGAATTGCTGCAACATGTAAATGTGGACAGATTTTAGAAACAGGTGTTTCTACACTTCCTGATTTCATTAAAGATGCTACAGATAGAAACAGAACATCTCCTTTCGCTTTTACAGGAAATAAATTTGAATTTCGAATGGTTGGTTCTTCAGATTCTATTGCTAGTCCAAATACTACAATTAACGCAATTGTTGCAGAAGCATTTTGTGAAGCTGCTGATATACTAGAGAAGGCCGAAGATTTCGATGTTGCAGTTCATGATTTAATTAAAGAACTTATGACAAAACATCGTAGGATTATCTTTAATGGGAATGGATATTCAGAGGAATGGGTTGCAGAAGCCGAAAGAAGAGGACTGCCAAACATTAAATCAATGGTAGAATCTTCTGCCACATTAACAACGGAAAAATCAATTGCTTTATTTGAAAAGTTTTGTATCTTTACAAAGCCAGAATTAGAATCACGGGAAGAAATTTTATATGAAACATATGCTAAGACCCTAAATATTGAAGCATTAACAATGATGGAAATGTCAAGAAAACAAATTATTCCAGCGGTTATTCAATATACAAAGTCTTTGGCGGATGCGGTAATTGCTGTAAAAGAAGCAGGAGTGGATGCATCTGTTCAAACGGAGTTATTGCAAAACATCTCAGAATTACTCGTTAAAATGAATGCTGCTTTGGCTCATTTAGAACAAGTTGAGGCAAAAGCTACCATCATGACAAATGCCAAGAATCAGGCGTTCTTTTATAAAGATGTAGTTAAAGTTGCCATGGATGAACTACGGGCACCAGCGGATCAATTGGAAATGCTGGTTGATAAAAAGGTATGGCCAATACCAACGTATGGCGACCTTCTTTTTGAAGTTTAATCATAAGAAGATAATATAAATGTAAAGGAAGCAAATAAAAAATAAAAGAAAAAATAAGTATAAGAAAGTCTCTAGGTATATACAGGCTTTTCTTCTTGCAATTCAAACATTAATAATGTATACTATTTTAGTGCAAACGCTGATGTACTTGCGTAATTTAATAAATTGGGTCATCGCCAAACGGTAAGGCAACGGACTCTGACTCCGTCATTTCAAGGTTCAAATCCTTGTGGCCCAGTAAAGGTGCTCTCGGTTAACGAGAGCATTTTCTTTTCTTAGAAAAAGGTGAATATAATGTATAAGTTTCATAGTAGGGTTCGATATTCAGAGACTAATCAGAAAGGCAATTTAACATTAGAGGCTATGATCGATTATTTTCAGGATTGCACCACCTTTCATTCAGAAGATATAGGATTAGGAATTCACTATTTAGAACAACAAAATATGATTTGGGTATTATCATCCTGGCAGATTGAAGTGTTCAGGTATCCTCAAATGGGTGACAATATATGTATAGGAACGGCGCCATATGATTTTAAAGGTTTTATGGGCTATCGTAATTTTCTCTTAGAAACAAAAGAAGGGGAAATACTTGCCCAAGCTAATTCTATTTGGATATTGATGGATATAAAGAAAAATAGGCCGATTAGGGCTACTGAAAAGATGGTAGAAGGATATACGTTGGAAGAAAGACTTAATATGGAATATGCACCAAGGAAAATAGATATTCCTGTAGGGTTATCAAATGAAAAAGAAGAAATTATGATTAAGGCACATCATCTAGATACGAACCTTCATGTGAACAATGGTCAGTATATACGCATGGCAATGGATTATATGGAGAAAAAAGAGGAAGTCACGAAATTGCGTGCAGAATATAAAAAATCTGCTGTATTAGGAGATATTATAATTCCAAGTATCTATAAAGTTGATGAGAAGAATATAATTGCTTTACAGAATAAAAAGATGGAAACGTATGCCATTGTAGAGCTTTTTTAATAGAAATGTCCCTTATTAACACACAAAAAAGGAGCGAAAGAATATGATAGAATTAGGAAAACATCAGACTCTAGTCATCGTAAAAAAAGTTGAATTCGGAGTATATTTGGCGGAAAAAGAAGCGATAGATACAGAGGATAGGGTTTTACTTCCTATTAAACAGGTTAAAGAGGATGCACAAATCGGAGATGAAGTAGAAGTCTTTATTTATAGAGATTCAAAAGATAGAATCATTGCCACTATAAAGGAACCCAAATTAACCTTGAGCAGTTTTGGAATATTAAAAGTATCACAGGTTGGTACATTTGGTGCCTTTTTAGACTGGGGACTTGAGAAGGATTTGCTATTGCCCTTTAAACAGCAAACCAGAAAGGTTCTAGAAGGAGAAGAGATTCTTGTGGCACTCTATATTGATAAAAGTAGTAGACTCTGTGCTACCATGAATGTATATCCTTACTTAGATCAAGATAGTCCCTATAAGAAAGATGATAAAGTAAACGGTGTAGTATATGAAATAAGTCGTGAGTTTGGAGCATTTGTTGCGATAGATTATAAGTATTCAGGCCTGATCCCACAAAAAGAAATGTATGGGGACATTAATATTGGAGATGTTATTACCGCTAGAGTCACAGAAGTAAAAGAGGATGGTAAGTTAGATCTTAGCATTAGGGAAAAAGCATATTTACAAATAGGCGCAGATGCAATTAAAATTATGGAATTAATAGATAGCCATAATGGAACATTATCTTTTAATGATAAAGCTAGTCCTGATATTATAAAACAAGAAACAGGTATGAGTAAAAATGAGTTCAAAAGAGCGGTTGGAAATCTGTTAAAAGGTGGTAAGATTAAAATTACAGAAACAGGGATACTTAAACTTTAATGAAAGGTTATGTAGATGAATAGTAAAAAAGTAAATTGGCTATTTTTAGTCATATTAATAGTTAATGTAGCAATTGGATTTTTATTTTCTTATGTCAGAATGTTTCATGAGATTAATGTAACGTTAAGTCTTTTTCTTAGCGGATTAATACTTGTTGTACCAGCTTTATCTTTTTTATTTTTTTCTAAGACGAATATAAAAGAAATATTACCATTTCGAAAGATGAAACCGGCAACTTTTTTTATGATTATACTATTTACGTATCTTTCCATGCCCCTTACAACGTTGATTAATGCCATATCTCTTTTTTTCACAGATAATGTAGTGGAACAAGTAAGCCCGCAGCTTATGACATTACCATTTTTTTTGGTCTTCTTTTTAATAGCTATTTATGCCCCAATCTGTGAAGAAATAACATTTCGAGGGATTTTTTATCATAGTTATAAAAAGTCAGGAACACCGTTTCGTGCATTATTATTATCAGCAATTGCATTTGGTTTTGTCCATAGCAACTTTAATCAAATGTCATATGCAATTGTAATAGGTGTTATTTTAGTATTATTAAAAGAAGCAACGGGAAGTATGTGGGGGCCGATTCTTTTCCATGTTGTATTCAATGGAAATTCTGTTATTCTCATGTATGTGTCAAATGCTTTAAGTGCATTGAATGCATCAGAACAAGTGAGTGTAGAATTTTACGCTACCAAAGAAATGATGATTGGAGTAAGCCTGATTGCGGTAGTAGCCCTTATATCAAGCGGATTAGCAGGATGCGTTTTGATTTGGATTGCTAATCATGAGGGTAATCGGAGTCAATTGAAAGAAATTTGGGTAAATCGAAAACTTAGAACAAAAGGCATGATTACGATTCCCTTCGTTTTAGCATTTATGGGTTATTTAGCGTTTATGTTGATGGGTTGAAAGTATAGTTAGAATTTTATATTCTAGGGATGGAGTTGTATGAAACAAATAAAATTATTGGGGATTACATTACGAGATTATACATTAAGAGAATCCATGAAGTTAGTAAATAGCTATTTAAATAATGGAGCCTTAAATACGATTTCCTATATTTCCACCCAAATACTTGTGGAAGCCGCGGAGAACCCAGAACAACAGGAGTGGATTGAAAGTATGGATTTAACCATATCTGGTGAATTAGATATTTTACGGGCAGCAGCAATTACAAGTAGAAATCGATTTCATGAAGTGGAAAATGATGAATTCATGAAAGAATTTCTTAAAAAGATCGTACGAAATAGAAAAACGATATTTCTTTTATCTGATTCACAGGGAAATTTGGAGAATCTACAAAATGAAATACGGGAATATCAAGAAAACATCCGAATTGTTGGTTCCTACATATTAGACGAATTAAGCGGGCGGCAAGACTCTCTCATCAATGAAATAAATGATATTGTTCCTACTGTAATTATTTCCTGTATGCCATACCCTTACCAAGAACAATTAATGTACGAAAATAAGATAAGAATCAATTCTGAAGTATGGATTGCACTACCAGGAAATAGAAAAGGTAAGAAGAAAAAGAAATTTGGGTCTGGTAAAATTTCCTTATATTTCGATAAAAGAATGTTCGGAAATAGAATAAACAAATATAAAGATGAAATGCCTGATTAAAGAAAATCAGGCTTTTTTAATGTTTATACATATTGTATTGTATAGGTTGAACAAACAAATATAATAGAAAAAAATGGAAAATACAACAAAATTGCATAAGAAATTGTAGATATACTATAGATTTTTTTGTCATTTTGTAATAAAATGATACTTGGGTGTAGTATTTATATAAAAATGATTCAAATGCGTATTGTGAAATATGTATACATTTTACGAAGGATGCATAAAAAGGAGTAGGTAAATGATCTCAAATCAAATCTTACAAAATACCATTGATGGTATGAAAAACATCGCTAGAGTTGATCTGTGTGTATTGGACACAGATGGTAAAACAGTGGCAACAACATCGGATAGTATAGAAGACAGCAGAAGTGCAGTTTTAGAATTTGTAAAATCTCCAGCAGATAGTCAAGAAATTCAAAGTTATCAATTTTTTAAGATATTTGATGAACAGCAATTAGAGTATATTTTAGTTGTTACAGGAATTGGCGATAACCTATATATGGTTGGAAAAATGGCTGCTTTTCAAATGCAAAATTTAATCATTGCCTACAAAGAAAGATTTGATAAAGATAATTTCATTAAAAATCTATTATTGGATAATTTATTATTAGTGGATATTTATAGTCGTGCAAAAAAACTTCATATACAAACAGATATAAAACGTGTGGTTATGATAGTAGAAACAGTAAGAGGAAAAGATAATAATGCATTGGAAACCTTACGCACCTTTTTTGGTAATAATGTAAAAGAATTCGTTACAGCAGTAGATGAGAACTATGTAATTGTTGTAAAGGAAGTGCAAGATTTTGAAAATATTAAAGATATCGACAAGGTTGCAAAATTAATGGAGAGTCACTTAATAAAAGAAGGATTAGCAGGTGCACGCATTGCGTATGGAACTGTCATTAGTGAAATTAAGGAAGTAAGTAGATCTTATAAAGAAGCAAAAATGGCATTAGATGTAGGTAAGATTTTCTTTGCTGAAAGAGAAGTTATTGCATATAGTGAATTAGGCATAGGTCGTTTAATTTATCAATTACCAATACCATTATGTAAAATGTTTATTAAAGAAATTTTTGAGGGTAAGAGTCCTGATGAATTTGATACTGAGACCCTTGCTACTATTAATAAGTTCTTTGAAAATAGTTTGAATGTATCAGAAACTTCAAGGCAATTATTTATTCATCGAAATACTCTTGTTTATCGATTGGACAAATTGCAAAAAGGTACGGGTCTTGATTTGAGAGTGTTTGATGATGCCATTACCTTTAAAATTGCACTTATGGTAGTGAAATATATGAAGTATATGGAAACATTTGAATATTAGAAAGGTGAAAATAATTGAAAGAAAAGACAGATGACATTATTGTTTTAGAAAATATTGTAAAAACATATTCCACGGGAGCTCCTGCATTAAACGGTATAAACTTGCGCATTAAAAGGGGAGAGTTCATATTTGTAGTGGGAGATAGTGGATCGGGCAAATCTACTTTAATCAAACTATTATTAAAAGAATTAACACCAACAGAAGGTGAAATTAAAGTAAATGGCACGGATTTAATTAAAATTCATAGAAGAAAGATTCCTAAATTCCGTCGTAATTTGGGGGTAGTATTTCAAGACTTTAGATTGTTGAAAGATAGAAATGTATATGAAAATGTTGCATTTGCTCAAAGAGTGATACAAGTTCCAACAAAGGACATTCGAAAAAACGTTCCAATCATATTATCAACGGTGGGCTTAGCTGGAAAATATAAAGCAAGGCCAAAACAATTATCTGGTGGAGAACAACAAAGGGTAGCACTAGCTAGAGCTTTAGTTAATAATCCACCTATTTTGCTGGCCGATGAGCCGACAGGTAACTTGGATCCTAAGAATTCCTGGGAGATTATGAAACTACTAGAAGAGATAAATAGTAAAGGGACAACCGTTTTGGTGGTAACTCATAATCGTGAAATTGTTAATACAATGCAAAAAAGGGTTGTTACCATGAAGAAGGGTATTATTATTAGCGACGAAGAAAAAGGTGGGTATCATAATGAGAATTAGTACATTAGCATATACCTTGAAACAAGGTATTCGAAATATTTTTCGTAATAAATGGTTTTCTCTTGCATCTGTCGCAACAATAAGTGCCTGCCTGTTTTTGTTTGGACTTTTTTATGCGGTATTGTTTAACTTTCAATTTATGGTTAAAACTGCACAAGAAGGTGTATCGGTATCTGTATTTTTTGATAAAGGGATTAGTGACGAGCGAATGGCTGAAATAGGTGAAATGATAAACCGTCGTATTGAAGTTTCTAGAGTAGAATTTGTATCCGCTGATGAGGCTTGGGAATCATTCAAAGATGATTATTTAGGTGAATATTCAGATGGTTTTACAGAAAATCCAATTGCAGATTCCGCCAATTATTCAGTTTTTTTAAGTGATGTTTCCATGCAAGGGGCATTAGTCACTTATGTGGAGTCTATTAATGGAGTAAGGGCAGTATATAAATCGGAGTTAGTTGCTAATACATTAACAGGTGTCAATGCGTTAATAGGTTACGTATCCATTGGAATTATCACTTTACTTTTAGCAGTATCTATATTTTTAATTAGTAATACAGTTACCATTGGTATTTCCGTTAGAAAAGAAGAAATTTCGATTATGAAATATATTGGAGCGACTGATTATTTTGTCCGTTCGCCATTTATTATAGAAGGTGTTGTAATTGGTTTGTTTGGTTCCTTACTACCACTTATGCTTATTTATGTTATTTACAATAATGTGGTTAGCTATGTAGTGGATAGATTTGGTATATTATCAGATTTACTCAAATTTTTACCCGTGAATATTGTGTTTGCTACTTTGGTTCCGGTATCTATTATTATTGGAGTTGGGATTGGATTTATTGGTAGTTTTACAACTGTGCGAAGACATTTAAAAGTATAAGAAGGAGAACACCATGAAAAAATGGAAACAACAGCTTAGATTATTACTTGGAATTATAATATGCATTTCGCTTTTTCAGCCGGGAAAGGTATCCGCTTCTTCTTATTCCAATTTGACAAACGATAGTATTAAAGAAAAAGAGGCAGCAGTTGAAAAGGCGAAAAAAGAAAAAGAAACAATACAAGCAGGAATCACAAATGTAAAAGATATCTTAAAGGGTCTGGAACATACGAAAGATAATTTAGAAGATTATATTATTGAGGTTGATGCAAGTTTAATGAGTGTTCAAGAAAAGATTAATGATTTAGAAGAAAAGATAACGGAAAAAGAACAACAAATTGATACAACCCTGGCGGCTCTTGAGGATGCAAGATTAGTAGAAGAGGCGCAATACGAGGCTATGAAAGAAAGAATTAAATTCATGTACGAAAGAGGTAGCAACTTTTACCTTGAATTAATCTTATCTGCAGACAGTTTTGGAGATTTTTTAAACAAAACAGAATATATAAACAGTCTATCGGAATATGATAGAAAGATGCTTGATGAGTATGTGGCAAATAAAGAGTTGATCCAACTTTGCAAAGAACAATTAGAAGCAGAACAAGTAACCTTAGAAGAAGCAAGAGCTGCTCAGCAAAGCGAACAGGATTCACTACAAACCTTATTATCTGCAAAAGAACAACAAATAAATCAAACAAAAGGGGATATTAATAGTAGAGAAGCTCAAATCGCAGCATTAAAAGCAGAAGAAGAAGCACAGAATCAATCAATAAAAGATTTAGAAGCATTAATAGCTGCGGACAAGAGGAGACTGGCCGAGCAAAATGGTTTAGTTAGAACCTATGATGGGGGCGTGTTCGCCTTCCCTGCACCAAAATATACTTCCGTTTCAAGTGATTTTGGTTATCGGACGCATCCGATACTTGGGGTACAGCTATTTCATAATGGCGTGGATTTAGCATCACCAGCAGGTTCTCCTATTTTGGCGGCATATAATGGAACTGTCATAGCAGCTTCTTATACAAGCGTCATGGGTAATTATATTATGATAGATCATGGAGATAGTTTATATACAGTTTATATGCATGCATCTGCATTATATGTATCTGAGGGAGATATTGTATCAAAGGGATCAACAATAGGAGCAGTAGGTACTACTGGACGTTCTACAGGAAATCATTTACATTTTAGTGTCCGCTTAAACGGGGATTACGTAAGTCCATGGAATTATATATCTAACTAGCAAATTAGGAAAGCTCGGGGCATACAATGGAAAACAAAAAATATTATTGGAGTGGTTTAGTTAGTGGTTTATTGTTTGCGCTTTTAGTTGTTAGCTGTGCTTATGTAGGAACACGTATTTACCATTCTAATAGCGACAATAAAGCGGATATAGAAGTAACAACAAAAGATGGATCTTCTACAAACGGGAACAAAGAAGTGGAATCAATTGTAAACGAGAAGACATTAGAAAAAATTAAGGTATTAGAAGATGCAGTTGACCAGTACTATTTAAAGGAAGTTACGAATACGCAATTAGAAAACGGTATTTATGAAGGAATTCTGGATTCTCTGGGAGATCCTTACTCAAC
>DATESN010000016.1:0-3188 GCA_035270785.1 Lachnospiraceae bacterium
GTCTGTAAATTCAACAAGATAATCGCAACTACCTATTCTTATTACTTCCGGAATTATCATACCTCCTCCTTCAAAATATCAGGGAACATTAATCTCATATATTTCTTCATATTAAGTTCTGATAAATCTTCTGGTAATTCAACTCCGTTTGCTTTGCTTACTTCTAACAATAAAGTCTTACTAAGCACTCCACCGTTCTCGTATGCCCTGTTTATGAAGTCATAAATGATTTCTTGACCTTTTATACTATCTATGTTTGTTTTTGTTTCTTCGGTACTATCTGGAGCTATATCGCTGCCATACTTTTTAAGTAATGCTTTGAATACTACTCTCAAATCACCATCACATAGATACATATTTGTTCTTAAATGCGGTGCGTTCTTATCACCTATAAATGCTTTTGCTATTCCTTTACAACTGTGCCTACTACAATACCGTGTGTTTCTAACTTCCCATATTCCAAATTTTTGTTCTGCCATTTTCACCACTCCTTTTTAATTTATGATTCCGTTGTTCTTCCTTCTTTTGCCTAAAAGTTTAATCTTTTCTTTTTTAAATTTAGTTAAAATACTTTCATTTTTTTCTAATGGTTTTGAATCATTTCGTGGACTTCCAAGAAGCCCATAAATTGCTCCGTCATAACAGTTATCAATTTTTGAATTATCAGCTACTACATTAGGGTTATCATCTTCAACAACTAACATAGGAATGTACTTAATTAGATGTTTACAACTACTGAATATTTGTAACTTAGCTGTCTGCTTTTCTTTTGTTTCGTCATAGTACGGTCTTAAATATTCGTGCATTGCGTCTTTCTTTAGCTTTCTATCCGTTATTGCTCTTGTTGTAGGATAATTAAACCCACCCGATTTATAAAAATCCATTAAAGACTTCCCTGTGCCTCTTGAACTATCACGATTAAAAGCGTCTAACCCAAATACAACATATTGAAGATTCTCTAATTTGTATTTTTCTATACCATCTGTTTCATAACCTAAGTGTAATTCATCAATTTCTTCCTTTGCTTGCTTTGTAATATCTATCGTACAATCTCGCATAAACTTTTCCGCTTGGTCTTTGTAGTTTATAATAGGGTCTTTCAGTTTATCTCTTGTATATTCATAATAAATATAAGTTGTACCATCTTCGTCTATTGCAAACTTGTACCATGCAAAAGGGTCTCGATAACCATTGTCGCAACTTCCCCATTTAATCCAATGTTCAGGAATAGTAAAATCATCGCAAACATGGACTTTAGGGTCAAACTCCGGGAATGCTGTAAGTATGCCAGCTGACAAAGCGTCTGTAACAGTAAGAGGGTACTCAATTTGATAGGTATTTGGCAACGCCGCCTTTGTAGTATTGTACCAACGTTCATCACGTCTTGTATCTGCAAATGCACTTAAAAATATCATATGGAATTGCATGCTTCCTTCATCTAAGCAATCCGTAATAATATTTTCAAAGAATGAACCTCTTTTGTTGGTGCTTATCCCTATAAAACAACCACTATCATCTGGTCTGTTTATTGTAGGGTATGCTGCTGCGAATACTTCTTCTGCGTTCTCATGGTACGCCCACTCATCAAATATTATTAAGTCGGCTGTAATAGAACGACCTGCTTTTGGTGTAGACACTAAACCTTTGACTGATGATGTTACTCTCATACCTTCTTCATTTGTAGGGTGATATATTGTTATTTCGTCAGACTTTTTCTCGTATAGATACACTGTATTGTCTTGTAAGTTTTCCTTGTTGTACTCTTTTATTAGCCATGTTTTAGGAAGTCTTGTTATTATGTACTCGAATCTGCTAATAGCTTCTTGCATATAATCTTCTGTCTGTGACAATATAACCGTTGTATATTGCTGTATCTTTAAACTTTTATGTAATGAATGTGCTACTGCCATCCATGTCATACCAAGCTGTCTCGCTTTAATAACTATATTTAATTTGTTTTCGTTTATTTCTTTTAATGCCCTTTTCTGTTCGTCAAACATTTCAAACAGTATTGAACGTTCAGACACATCACCTGATTTATTTTCTATGTAAACATAATTTTCAAAGAAATAAACCTCGTCAGCAAGTATTTTACGTTTTTCTAATATTCTTTTTGCTAATTCTCTTTTTGCTACTAATGCTATTTCTTGCTGCGTTAGAATTTTCTTATCTTCCATAAAATCACCTTTGCTTTATCACTCCATGTTCCCTTTTATACTTTCTGTTGTTCATACATTCTTGTATTCCGTCGTAAGTATCTAATATAAACTCTAATTCCTCGCATGACTTATAATTATCACATTGAGGGTTTTTGATATAGCAGGAACATACTAAATTGTTATCCTCCCACTTTGTATAGAACATAAATTTAAGCTTCACATAATTTCACCTACCATTCTCATAAAATATCTTATGAGGTATTCCATTATCTTTACAAAATTCAATTTCAGCTTTGCAACCTCTTGAATTTTGATAATCTCCATAAACATACATAATATCGCACCTCTTTAGTAGTTCTAAACACATATTCAATCCTGTGTCATAGTCAAAGTCGTTATACATGAAACCTACTGCATGGACAGGACTTAAAAATGTATGTTCAGGGTGTTCTTTTGCAAGTTTTCTTACTATTGCTTCAACTTTTAGCTTGTTTTCTTCTATAGCCGAATATGGGTGAGAAACATAGATTAACTTAGGATTTTCTTCAAAATGTGGTCTATCTTTTATATGCTTTGAATCTTCACAATCATAGATATCACACATATCTTGAAATCTGCAATGAGGTATATCAAATACAATCTCAAAATATCGGCAATCTGTACAGTAAACCATTTCTTCCATTTAATTCCTCCTAAACATAATGTATTGAATTTAATTTATCTAACGACCACAGAAATACCATGAATCTCTTATTTGCACCTATAAATCCTTCGCCATCAGACCATTCGTCCTCTTTGCCACTTGTACTCAATCGCCTACACATAACCCCGTATTCGTCCTTTTCTTGCTCTGTATGTAAATGACCGCAATGTATTTCTCTAACTTTTGATTGTGCAAATTCCATTGGGAAACGTATTGTAAATTGACTTCTTAAATCGCTTGGCTTATTCTTTTTAAACTCTCCGTGAGAAATTCCTATAAAATTAGTTCCGTAAGTAATGCACTTTCTTTCTTTGATGGAATCCTCA
>DATESN010000017.1:0-29057 GCA_035270785.1 Lachnospiraceae bacterium
AATATCTGTCACTTCAAACTGTGTGGGATCTAACTTGTTTCCTGCTCCCATGGCACTTATAATGCCTATATCCATTTGATCTGCAATCACAGCCAAATCAATTTTTCCGGTGATTGTATCAATAGCATCGATAATATAATCGTATTGTACTAGATGAAATTCCTCTGCCTTTTCAGGTAAATAAAAGCTATCAAAAACTTCAACTTCACAATCCGGATTAATATCTAGTATCCGTTCTTTCATAACTTCAATTTTCTTCCTGCCTATGGTTTTGATTGTAGCTACCGCCTGTCGATTGATATTGCTTCTATTCACAACATCCGGGTCCACCAAACTGATGGATCCAATACCACATCTAGCTAGGGCTTCCGCGGCATGTCCACCAACTCCACCAATTCCAAAAACAATCACTTTCTTTGTTTTCAGCTTATCAATTGATCCTTCCCCAAGGAGCATCTCTGTTCTTGCAAATGACTGATTCATGTATTTCATCCTCTTCTTATCATAAAATATAAGTTAATATCACAACTATAAATGCAACTGGCTTCCATGCTCCTTCAACCATCGTCTACTTTCCTTATAATCGGGCAACACAGTTCCTACCATATTCCAAAAATCTCTAGAATGATTCATATATTTGAAATGACACAATTCATGTACCACTACATAATCAAGAATTCTAGGAGGTGCTAGCATAAGCTTCCAATTAAAAGATAGAGTCCCCCTGGAACTACAACTTCCCCATCGTGTTTTTTGTTCTCGTATGGTTATATTCACAAAGGGTAAGCCTGTTTCTGGGTATATTTTACTATTTTCCCAATGTATTTCATTTACATAGTGCAATGCCCTTTTCTGAAAATAATCTCTTGCCGCTTTCGTATAGCGTTTTTTTAATTCCTCTTTTTCCTTATCTGTAAAAGGAGAAGTTTCTATTTTCTTACGCATTTCCAGAACTTCCCTATATTTTTGTATGATCCACTCTTCCCTTTCTCGAAACATTTTTTGTAAAAAATGCTCAGAAAAAATTAAGGGAACTCGTACTTCCACTCCCTTTTCTACGGATACACTAATAGAATAAGATTTCCTCTGACTTTTTACCAAAGTATAAGGAATTTTTAAACTTTTATACTCTATGGACTTTTCATAGGATAAATGATTATTTTTCATAAAAAAGAACACCCAATGTACCAGGACCACAGTGGCTCGAAACAACACCACCTGCTCTAGTAATTTCTATATTTTCAAAATAATTTAATTTGGCAAGGTAATTTTTAACTTCTTCAATTATTTCGTTCGTACAACCAGAATGTGTAATAAAGACATAAGATTTATCCGCTTTGCATAAATCTTCCTTCATATCTTCCACATATTTCATAATGCTTCTCTCTAAAGTACCCCTATATTTTTTGGTAACACCCATTTTACCATTTGCTACTTCAATCATAGGTTTTAACTTCAATTTGCTTGCTAAAAGAGCCGTCACAGAAGAGCAACGTCCCCCCATAGCCAAATACTCTAAAGTATCCACCACAAAGCTTGCTCGGACGTCACTTCTAGCGCCTTCAATAACGGCTACTATTTCTTCCGCCCTATATCCTTCTCCAGCCATATTCGCTGCCCTTAATACTTGCAGTCCAATTCCAGTAGAAAGGTTCATGGAATTGATCACAAAAATTCGTTCATAGAGATATTCGTTTTTAATAAGATGAACTACATTACAAGTAGTGGACATTTCCTCTGAGATCCCTATGAAAATAATATCTTTTCCCTCTTTTATAAATGGTAGCAGAATATCCTCTACTTTTTGAATAGATGGTGCAGAAGTCTTTGGAGTTTTATGACAATTCTCTGACCATTCATATATTTTTTCAGGTACAATCTCCTCTAAATCGTAGTAACTTTCCATATCTAAGACAATACATAAAGGAATTATCGTAATATCATATTGTTTGATTAAATTTTGTGATAAATCACATGTACTATCTGCAATAATTTTAATATTTCCCATACTTCTTCCCCCAACGACAATATTTTTGTTACACTACCTATCATTTTTAAAAGTCTAGCAACATTATACTCTGATTTTGATAAAATGCCTAGACATCAATATATTATCCTATATTCTAATGTGACTTATAACTAATTATCACCGTTGTAATATTTTTCTGGATACGTTATATTTAATGAAAATAAAAGTATGTTATTATGATTAACACTTACAGATAGGAGTTAATATGAAAAAGATCGTTGATTTAAGCGGAATCTATTTCTTTCGATTAGATAATAAAAAAATGGGAATCATTCAGCATTTTGAAAGAGAAGATTTCACGGATACCATAGCTCTTCCAACAACAACCTCTGAAGCAAAAAAAGGAGAACTTAGCCAGGAATACCCTTTGGGAAATCTTACCGACATTCATGAGACGGAGGGATACGCCTGGTATCAAAGGCAATTAACCTTTCAACCTGAAGATATGGGTAAAAAAATACTTTTCACATTGGAACGTACTAGAATTTCATATTTATGGATTGATAATTTATTTGTTGGTACCTTTGATAGTTTATGTACCAGTCATATCTTCGATTTAACTAGTTTTGTAAAAAAGACTTCCCACAAGCTAACGATCATGACAAGTAATGTAGATTACCCTGTAAAGGGCGGTCATATGACATCCCCTGACACCCAGACTAATTGGAATGGTATTTTGGGAAATATTTCTTTGTCTATTTATGATGGAATCGAAATCGAAAAAATTCGTACCGAATGTGATTATCATGGAAAAACCGCTGTGTTACATATTACATTACATAACAATAGTTCTATCTCTTCCCTTCCAACAAATATACATGTTTTCTCCCATACGTTAAAAGCGGAAGGAAGTGAATCTTTTTCAAAAGGAGAAGGGGCAAATCCTCTTTTCCATTCCACTTTTTTACCACAAGGTTCTCATAAGATAACAATCTTCTATCCCCTGGGGGACGATGCCAAATTATGGGATGAGTTTGATCCCTCTATTTATGAAATAATGGTAGAGGTTACTTCTGATCATCCATCTTTTCAAAACATTGTTGGTGATAGGATAGCGACCTATTTTGGTTTGAAAGAATTCAAGGCAAAATCAACTCATTTTTATATCAATGAAAGAAAAACATTTCTACGTGGAAAGCATGAAGGTATGATTTTTCCTCTTACCGGATATGCACCAATGAATGTAATGGGTTGGTTAAAAGTAATGAGCACAGCAAAATCTTTTGGAATCAATCATTATCGTTTCCATACTTGCTGTCCTCCAAATGCAGCTTTTGAGGCCGCTGATTTACTGGGAATTTATATGGAACCCGAATTACCATTCTGGGGAACCTTTACCGCTCCTGAGGATGAAGGCCATGATGAGCGGGGACAAAACTATCTCATTATGGAAGGGTTTAGAATACTAGATGCATATGGATCTCACCCTTCCTTTGTTATGATGTCTATGGGAAACGAACTTTGGGGAAGTAAAGAATCCATTAATTTATTATTAGGACGTTACAAAGAATATGCTCCTCATATTTTGTTTACCCAAGGCTCTAATAACTTCCAGTGGGTTCCAAACATTGTATCAAACGACGATTTTTTTTGTGGTGTTCGTTTCGCCTTGGATCGACAAATTCGCGGGTCCTATGCTATGTGTGATAAACCATTGGGACATATTCAAATGAATCGTCCATGCACGAACTTCAATTATGAGGAAGCGATCTTTCCACCCTTTTTTCCCAATTCTTTCGAAGAATCCCAAGATGGCACCATTGAAATCCAATATGGAACAGGTGTAAAACGAGTAAAGCTAACGGATGTTTCAGAAGAACTAATTCCTAATATCCCCGTTATCTCCCATGAAATCGGTCAATTTGAAACTTATCCCGACTTTCATGAGATACAAAAATATACCGGAGTTCTAAGGGCACGTAACTTTGAAAAGTTTAGGGAGGCACTGGATCAAAAAGGCCTGCTTGCTATGGCAAATGATTATTTCAAATCATCAGGTCACCTTGCCGCGGCTTGTTACAAAGATGAACTAGAAACTGCCCTCCGCACGAAAAGCTTAGCTGGTTTTCAAATTTTAGATATTCAGGATTTCTCAGGTCAAGGAACTGCCCTTATTGGCATGTTGGATGCTTTTATGGACAACAAAGGAATTATTACGGATCGTAAATGGAGAAACTTTTGTTCTGAAGCTGTTATCCAAGCAGAATTTCAATCCTATATATGCGAAAGTGGTGACGATTTGGATATGACATTAACTCTTAGTTATTATGGAAAGGAACATTTAATTAATCCAATTGTAACCTATAAGCTAATCTGTGATGGCTCCGAGATTGATACCTACACTTTTCCTACCAATCTCATTATCGATAATGGATTAACTAACCTTGGATCCTTTCATGTTACATTGCCTTTTCTTACCTCCCCTAAAAAGGCTGTTTTATCTATAGAAATTTTAAATACTACCATTCAAAATAGTTATGACTTGTGGGTATACCCTACCCTTTCTATAAATGATTTTTACGATTCCAGCAACTCCAACACAAATGTGGCTTTATCGATAGAAGAAGCTTTGGAAAAGGGGAAAGACGGCAAAAATATTCTATTAATTCTCGATGATGATACGAACCCTAATTCCATTCAAGGAACATACTGTACCGATTTTTGGTGTTATCCTATGTTTCGAGGAATTTCAGAATGGATGAAAAAAGAAACTCCCGTGGGGACAATGGGGTTACTCATTCGTCATGAGCATCCAGCTCTTGCCTATTTCCCTAGCGATTTCTACTCCACGCCACAATGGTTTGATATTGTTATGAGTTCTCGCTCTACCATATTAGATGAGACAACGATAATTCCCATTGTCCAAACAATCGATAATTTTGAACGTAATCATCGTCTAGGACTTATTTATGAAGTAACTAGTACCGATACCGGAAGCAACATTGTAATCTGCACAAGCCCTCTACTTACATTAATAAAGCAAGATCGTATAGAAGCCAAATGGTTATTAAAAAGCCTTATGAATTATTTAGATTCAGATAAACTAGATCCTTCCTACGGTATTTCAAATCAATCCCTTTTAAATCTTTTTAAAAAGGCCCTTCAAGTTTAAAACTTGAAAGGCCTTTCTTATTTATTTTCATGAAATCCTTAAGTGCTAATTCAGTACTTTTGCTAAAAAGTTTTGTAAACGTGGACTCTTAGGATTGGAAAACAACTCTGCCGGTGTATTTTCTTCGACAATCTTCCCTTCATCAATAAACATGACCCTTGAAGCCACTTCTTTTGCAAAACCCATTTCATGAGTTACAATAGCTAATGTCATACCACCATTTGCTAAATCTCTAATTACCTCTAACACTTCTCCTACCATCTCTGGGTCAAGAGCGCTTGTCGGCTCATCGAAGAGAATCACTTCTGGATTCATACATAAGGAACGAACGATTGCAATACGCTGTTTTTGCCCACCTGAAAGCTGCTGAGGATATGCATTTGCCTTTTCCTCTAAACCAACTCTTTTTAATAAGACCATAGCCCTTTCTTCTGCTTCTTTTTTAGAAAGATTTAAAAGCTTAGTAGGTGCTAAAGTCATATTCCCAAGAATCGTCATATTTGGAAACAAATTAAAGTGTTGGAATACCATTCCGATTTTTTGTCTATGTAAATTAATATCCGTGGATTTTTCTGTTATATTAATCCCTTCAAACAAGATCTGACCCTCTGTTGGCTCTTCTAATAAATTGAGGCAACGTAAAAATGTCGATTTTCCAGAACCCGACGGTCCAATAATAACAACCACTTCTCCTTGCTTAATCTCTGTTGAGATTCGATCAAGTACCATATGATCACCAAAACACTTACATAATTCATTTACTTGAAATAAAGTCTTATTATCGTTCATTTACACGTAACTTCCTTTCCAAGTGATTCACAAATGTAGTTAAAATCATGACAATCGCCAGATAAATCAAGGCAACCGCTATCAAAGGTAACAGAGGCTCAAAGGTACGACTTCTAATAATATCTCCGCCCTTTGTTAAATCCATAATACCAACATATCCACAAATAGATGTTTCTTTTAATAACACAATAAACTCATTGGCTAATGCTGGTAACACATTTTTAAAAGCTTGTGGCATAATAATAGACCACATCGTTTGAGAATAACTAAGTCCCAAACTTCTTCCGGCTTCAAACTGTCCTTTATCAATGGACATAATTCCCGAACGAATTATTTCTGCTACATACGCCCCAGAATTGATACCAAATGCAAGAACTGCCACTATCATTTCTGATAATCCCGAATAAGCAAAGATTACATAAAACATAATTAAAAGCTGAATCATAACCGGTGTTCCACGAATAATGGTTAGATATAACTTACATATCCTATCAAGAATTTTTAACTTTCCTGTTTTGTCAGCTGTTGATCGAATGATTGCCACTAAGAAGCCTAATGTTACACCAATCATAACCGCAAAAATCGTAATAACAAAGGTTTTTCCAAGACCATCTATTAAATATCGATAGCGATTATCTTGTATAAAGTTTTCATATAAGCTGTTTTTAAACTGTTCCACTTGTTATCTCCGATTCCTAAATAGTATAGTGTTATTTTTTTCTTACAATGATTACTTGTGTCGCCGTAGTGTAAGAGTCTGTAAAATCAATGTTTTTTAGACGATCTTCTGTTACTGTCATTCCTGCAACACCCATATCTGCTTTTCCAGATTGAACTGCATTTAGAATAGAGTCAAACTCCATATCTGAAATCACAAGCTTCATTCCTAAAATATCACATACTGCTTGCGCCATGTCCGCATCAATACCAACAATAACTCCACCTTCATAATATTCATAAGGTTCAAACGCTGCATTGGTTGCCATTGTTAACGTTCCATTTGATCGATCAATATTGTCTGGAGACACATAAGGAGATTTTCCTTTTGTATCATCTCCTATATAATTATCATTGATTTGTTGCAAAGTACCATTTTCCTTTAGTTCTGCTAGAGCACCATTTATGTTATCTTTTAACTCACTTTTTTCTTTTGAAATACAGATAGCATAATCTTCCACTGCAAATTCTTCTTCTAAAATTGTTAAATCATTATTTTTTTTAACAAATGCAATGGCAGGCTGGCTATCAATAATAACACAATCCACTTTACCCGTTTTTAAAGATTGAACAGCATCATTTCCTTTATTAAAACGTTTAATGGTAGAGCCCTCATCCTCATAATCACTAGAATAAATATCTCCTGTTGTTCCAAGTTGAACACCAATTGTTTTCCCCGGCAAATCATCTATCGTAAATACCGAATTGGTTGGAATCCCTTTTCCACATGCCATTAATGTAACTGTTGATACTACAACTAACCCAATTGCTGCAAATTTTTTCATTTTTGTCATTTTATTTATCCCTCATTTTCATTTCCGTTTATATGTAACCGATTTGTTAGTTTGCAATATTTCTCAATATTTCGTAACTAACAAATACACAAAAAACTATACTATATAATCACATAATTGACAATGGTTAAATCTCAAAAAAACGTCTTTGCAATTATTATGCAAAGACGTAACTTCTAATCTTGTGGTGCTGATTCCTTACTTTTTGGTTTTTTCCCTTTAAAGTAGCCGGAATCTTTTACAATACTTTTTTTCTTAGATGATTTTTCTCCATCTTTGTAAGCAGGTTTGCTGTCTCTTGGATATATGGTTTTTTCCCCATCCTTATGAAAAGAAGGTTTGCTGTCTCTTGAGTAGGAAGATCTTTCTCCATCTTTGTAAGCAGGTTTGCTGTCTCTTGCGTAAGGTGTCCTTTCGCCTTCTCTATGGAAAGAAGGTTTGCTGTCTCTTGCGTAAGGTTTTCTATCACTAGAATAGCTTCCTTCTTTTGAAGTACGGCTATCTCTTGAATATCCACCTTCACGAGATCCTCTTCCGTCTCTTCTTTGTCCGCCTGAACTGCTTCTTCCGCCACTTCTTCCTCTGCCATCACCGCCACGAGTTTGTCCATATGCTCCATAAGTTTTTCTTGGCGTATATTCTTCTACTGGAATATCTTGAATTGCTTCACCCATATGAAGTTTTAGAAAAGCTGCTGCCATTTCCATTGCGGTACAGTCATCATCATTCATTTTTTGCTCAATCAATTTTGTCATGGCACTTAAGTCACTATCTCTTAAAATATCCATAACTTGTGTTAATATCTTTTGAGCTTTTACGGCTGTAATATCTGCTGCTGATGGAATAGAACGAGCTTTCACCTTTGTTTTACAAATGTTTTCGATTTCACGAATCTTGTATATTTCTCGGCCCACTACTAAAGTAAAGGCACGACCTTTTCTACCTGCACGACCGGTACGTCCAATTCTATGAACATAATATTCAATATCTTGTGGAATATCATAGTTAAATACCGCTTCAACGTCTTCAACATCGATGCCCCTTGCTGCAACATCTGTTGCAATAAGAATCTCAACATTACCACTTCTAAAGCGATTCATTACCATATCCCTTTGGTTTTGAGACATATCTCCATGAAGACCTTCTGCAAAATAACCACGACCCTTTAAGTTTTCAGAAAGTTCATCTACCATTCTTTTGGTATTAGCAAAAATAAGGGTGAGTTTTGGATTGTAATAATCCAATAATCTACTAACAACTTCTTCTTTGTTTTTACCCTTTACTTCATAATAGTATTGTTTTACAAGGGGAATTGTTAATTCTTTATGTGTCACTTTAACAAGTACTGCATTTCTTTGATAATTCTTAGTTATATCAAGAATTGCCTTTGGCATTGTTGCTGAAAAAAGCGCCATTTGATGATCTGCTGGAATATCTTGTAAGATTGTTTCAATATCTTCTTTGAATCCCATGTTAAGCATTTCATCTGCTTCATCCAAGACAACCGTTTTTATATCATCTAATTTCATCGTATGGCGACGCATATGATCCATTACACGGCCTGGTGTTCCTACTACGATTTGAACATCACTTTTTAAACTTCTTATTTGTTTTGTAATATCTTGACCACCATAAATAGGAAGTATTTTAACTCCCGGTAAAAACTTTGCAAAATGTCTCATTTCTTCTGCCGCTTGAATTGCAAGTTCTCTTGTAGGGCATAAAATAATTGCTTGTAATCTTCTATTTTCAGGGTCTATCCTTTGAATGATAGGAATACCAAACGCTGCTGTTTTACCAGTACCTGTTTGGGCTTGACCTATAACATCTCGACCTTCTAGAAGAATAGGAATTGCTTGCGCCTGAATAGGAGTCATTTGTTCAAATCCCATTTCTGCTACCGCACGCAAAATTTTAGGATCAATATCAGAATCTTCATATCTTAAAATTTCTATTTCATCGTTATTGTTAATTGGCTCTACTTTACTACTTTTCTCACTAAATTGTTCCATTCTTGTCTCTTTTCTCTCTTTCAATACACATAAAAAACCAACATCCGATTACTTGGAGTGTTGGTTTCCATTTTTACGTTCTGTACTATATTATATTGTTTTTTTATTAATGTCAAGTAATTTAAAAAACTTAGACTTATTTTTTCCACGCTATTTTAGTCATAAAGAATAGTTATTGTTGTTTTTTTTGCCTATGATTTATAATAGATAAAATTGTAAACATTCCTACTATACCTACAACCAGTCCGACATATCCATTTCCCATAAATCCCGAAACAATATAACATACAAACGACACTCCTGCTGCAACTAAAGCATAAGGTAATTGTGTATTAACATGGTCAATATGGTTACATCCTGCTCCTGTAGATGACAAAATGGTCGTATCAGAAATTGGAGAAACATGGTCTCCACACACTGCACCAGCCATAACTGCAGACATGGATATAATAAGTAGTTGACTCATTTCGCCACTAAATATTGCAAATACGATTGGAAGTAAAATTCCAAATGTTCCCCATGAAGTACCTGTTGAAAAAGAAAGTCCCATTGCTATTAAAAAGAAAATTGCCGGTATTACACCATGAGAAATAGAACTTTCTCTGATAATACCACTGACAAACTCACCAATTTTTAGGTGATCGCTACCGCATATCCCACTTAATGTCCAAGCAAATGTAAGAATTAAAATCGCTGGCACCATAGCTATAAAGCCTTCTGATAAAGAATCTGTAAATTGCTTAAAGGTAATAATCTTTCTTGGCAGATAAAGAATTGCTATAGCTATCATCGTAAAGAAAGAACCCATGACAAGTGAAAACGCGGAATCGCAATTTGCAAACGCTGTGACAAAGTTAGCGCCTTCTAGAATACCACCTGTATATAACATCGCTGCTACACAAAAAACAATAAGGGTAATAATCGGAATGATTAAATCAGAAACTCTTCCATTTCCTTTTTTTTCAATCTCCATGGTTGTAGTCTCAACCACAATCAAATCACTATTTTTTTCTTCCAGTTTCTTCATTTTTCCAAAATCAAAATCCTTTATTACAATAAATAGAACCATAAATAAAGTGAAAATGGCATAATAATTAAATGGAATAGATCTGATAAATAACATAAAACCATCCATCGTGCTATCTTTAGGTAAAGAAGAACTAACTGCTGCAGCCCAACTTGACACAGGTGCAAGGATACATACAGGCGCTGCCGTGGAATCAATGATATAAGCAAGTTTTGCTCTTGAAACTTTATGTTTATCTGTAATTGGACTCATAATAGTACCAACCGTCAAACAATTAAAATAGTCATCTACAAAAATCAAAACACCCTACCCTGTAGTGGCAAGTAATGCGCCTCTTCTTGTTTTTATATTTTTTGAAGCCCAATCACCATACGCTCTTGAAGCTCCAGATTTTGACATAAGTGCTACTAACATACCAAGTAATATTAGGAAAATAATAATGCTAATATTTCCACCTACTTTATCACTCATTACATCAACAGTTACTGATATTGCCTCTCCCATAGCGAAATTTGTGTAAAAAAGTGCCCCTGCGCAAATTCCTGCTAACAGTGAAAAATATACCTCTTTTGTAATAAGCGCCAATGCAATCGCAAGTATTGGCGGTATTAAGGCCCAAAACGTACCTTCCATAAATAAGTCCTCCCTTTTTCTTCCGTAAATAAAAATACTTTTTTATTGTATCATATTTCTTTTTGAAACAATAGACTTTCATACAAGTAAAATCATCTTTTATTTAACACTTTTATTAATAATACTTTCATAATAAATATTTTCTTTCATGTAATCTTTTGCCTTCATATTTTTTTGGTTATAGGCAATAAGTAACTTAACATATGCTGCTTCCCTAGATATATTCACAAGTGGTATACCACCATTTTTAATTATTTTGCTACTTGAATCATACATTGCTACTGCATTTTCCTTGCATGATGACATATAAAGATCAATGTTTTGTTCCTTGCATTTTTTCATAAATAATAAAACAGATGTGTTTTCACCCTCTGTACATGTTGTGGCTGAGTGATAAGTGCTGTGAAGTATCACCTTGATATCTTTTGTTAGGTTTACAGTATGATAGTCAAAGCCTGGATAGGGTGTAATGACAAGCACTTGATTTATAAAATTTATATTCGTTTTTATTTTTATGGTTTTGGAATGATTAAGTTCTTGTATACTTGGATTGAGCGCACAGTCATTCCAACTAAATTTATCGTTTTGTACACGGCCAAAGTCTATACCTCCAAAGCTGCTGAATTGATCCCCATAACAATCTGCTTCTTGAATTCTTGTGGGTAAATATACAATATTTTCTTGCTTATGATTCTGAAAGATCGTAAAAACCCCTTTTAACGTTCCTTCTCTTATGACAGAAATTGCATTATGAAAATTATCCAATCCGTTACTCAATGGATGATTCAATTCATAATTACTGGCTACTAATAGAATAGGAATGGAACTATGTCCAAAAAGTAATCCAATCAAAGCAGATGTATATGGCAATGTATCTGACCCATGAGTGATAATAATACCATCATATTCTTTTTGATTTACATTATGTAACACGTTACATAACATTTCCCAATTCTTTGGCAATATATTCTCGCTTAATATGGTAAAAGGGTTTTGAATCTCAAATTCCGCTTCTTTTCCAAACCTCGCCTCATACAAGTTAATAAGCGATAAATGAGTAGTCTTATTTATATTAAGGATATGATCTACACTTTCACTTCCAATTGTCCCACCAGTTAATATTACAAGTACTTTCATATTTCATCATCCTTTTTATACAAATTTAATACAAGTGGGACTAGGAATTGGTAAATCTAATCCAACCTGCCTTACAAGAGTTCCGTTTTCTTGAATTGCAAAGCCTGTAATACAATCTGAACTTTGGTTTGCACAAAACAAAAAATTGTTATCAGGAGACAAGGTAATATCTCTAGGATTTTTCCCATCACAAGGTGCCCATTGGATGATCTTTAATCTTCCGTCTTCTAACACCCTTAGAACTACAATATTGTCTTCACCTCGATTAGATGCATAAATATACGTTCCCTTTTTATCAATCTTTATTGCTGCGCTAGAATTTTCCTTGCTCATTTTTTCTTCTGATAAAATGCTAATATCTTGTAAGACTTCTTTGGGAAATCCTTTTTCATCTAGTAATACGCCTACAATTCTTGAGGCTAACTCCTGTATGATATATACAATTGGATGCGTTGGATGAAATACGAGATGCCTTGGACCATAACCATCTTCCATTTTGATAAAACTAATGGGTTCCCTAGAAAGCAAAGCTTTTTCATTATTACTGTCCGCATCAACCTTGATAGGGTATAACAAAACTTGATCAATTCCTAAATCTACCACCCATAAATAATTGTGATCTGGTGAAATGCTGGTGTAATGAACATGAGCTTTCTCCTGTCTTACTGGATTAGTCCCTACCCCATTGTGCTGTATGGTATCAAGAAGCACTAATCGCTGATTAATAATGCCAGTCTCTTTCTTTTTTCCAGGTAATGCAAATGAATTAAATGTTCCTTCGCTATAATTTGATACAAACAAAAAACAAGCATCTTCATCAATGAATACATGACATGGGTCTTTACCCAATGTTCCTTCTAAACTATTTAATAGGAGCATTCCCGTTATCTGATCCCTAGAATAAAAAGCTACCGCTCCTCCATTTCTTCCTTGGAAGTTTTGTAATTCAGAAACTGCAACAGCTAGGTCTCCTTCCTTAGAAAAGGTAAGATAGGATGGGTTTTCTATCTTAGCAACTACTCTTTTTTCGCTACACCTTCCACTTTTCCTACTATAATCATAGCAATAGATTCCTTCCCCCATACCCGTAGTATAACAACCTATATACATCATACTTTTTTCATTACTTTCATGCCATCCCATACATCATCCTACAAATTTTCCAATAAACTCTTTGATACGTTCATTTTTTGTTGTGAAAATTTCTTCTGGTGTTCCTTCTGCTTGAATCAAACCCTCTTCCATAAATATAATCCTGTCGGATAATTCTTTTGCAAACTGCATTTCATGAGTGACTATAATCATAGTCATTTTTTCCATGGCTAATTCTTTAATTACCTTTAAGACTTCACCTGTTAACTCTGGGTCAAGTGCAGAAGTAGGCTCATCAAAAAAAAGTATTTTTGGTTGCAATGCCAGTGCCCTAGCTATAGATACACGTTGTTGTTGACCGCCAGACAATTGATATGGATAAGCATCTTTTTTGTCTTCTAGTCCTAACTTCTTTAAGAGGACCATTCCACGTTCTTCCGCTTCTTTATAACTAAGCTTATCCACATTTATAGGTGCATCAATAATATTTTTCATTACATTATAATGGGGGAAAAGATTAAAGTTTTGAAATACAAGTCCGAATTGCTTATGAATTCTTTTTAGGGTTTGTTTTGATTCATAGATACTTTTTCCACTTACATCATTCCTGGCAGCATATTCACCAAGATATAGGAGGTCTCCCCCATCCATCTTTTCAAGCATCGTTGCGCATCGAAGTACTGTTGATTTACCAGAACCTGATGGACCAATAATAGATAATACTTCGCCTTCTTTTACAGATAACGAAATATCTTTGATTACTTCTAAATCACCAAATGCTTTTTTCATATGATTTATTTCTAATAGTTTCATATTCATCCCCATCCCCATGCTTTATCCATGCACGTCATTTCATACATTATCTGTAATAATTTAATTTTTTTTCAATTTGTTCCATACCTAGTGCCACTACCAAATTAAATATATAATAGAACAGACCTGCAATCATCAACGGCATTATGGAAGTTTCGGAGGCAGCAATTTGTTTTGCAGCAGTAAACATTTCTACAATAGACAACACCATAGATAGCGAGGTATCTTTAACCAATGTAATTGTTTCGTTTGTAACGGGTGGTAAAATCCGCTTCATTACCTGTGGTAAAATAATCTTAAAAAAAGTTTGTCCCTTGGAATAACCAAGTACTTTTGCTGCTTCATATTGACCTACTGGCATAGACTCAATTCCAGATCGATAAATCTCTGCAAAATAAGCTGCATAATTTAAAACAAAGGCTAGAATCACTGCAATAAAACGATAGGAACGTCCAAATTGAATTCCAAAAAGGAAAAACGGTGAAAAATATACCACAATTAATTGTAACATTAATGGTGTTCCCCGCATTACTGAAATATAAAACTTTGCTATTACCTGAACTGCCACATGTTTTGACATTCTACCAAAAGAAACCACTAATCCAAGTGGTAAAGAAAGCAAAAGGGTAAGTGCAAATATTTCAACTGTGTAAATTAGTCCCTTTCCTAATTGCAACAAAACAATTCCTAAGCTCATAAACATTCCTCCATGAAAACTTCTGCCTTTATAATAATATGAAACAAAAAGAGCAGAAGCATCTGCCCTTTTCGTTTTTATTCACGCATTTTATTTTTTATTCACCTAGACAAACACTATCTTGTAAATCCCATTTTGTTGCTATTTTTAAAAATGTTCCATCTTTTAGCATATCGTATAATGTGGTTTCTACTTGATCTTTAAGTTTTTCGTTCCCCAATAAGAACCCAACGCCATATTGTTCTGCAGCTAGATAATCCTCTAAAATGATAAACTTTTCTTTATCTCTAGAAGACATTTGTGCCTTCGCTACACCTATATCCATAGCAACTGCATCCACTGTACCCATCTCTAATTCCATAAATGCGGTATTGTAATCATTAAATTCTAAAACTTCAGATAAGGATGCTTTTAAGGTAGCATTTTTTTCATCATTGATAGCAGATAGTGCTGATGAATCCTTTTGGACTGCAAGAACTTTTCCTGATAATCCTGATTGATCTTCAATTTCTGATGATTTTTCAACAACAAAAACTTGGCTATTATTAACATAAGGAGAACTCCACGTATATTTTGTTTCTCTTCCATTAATAGAAAAACCATTCCAAATACAATCAATGGTTCCTGATGACAACTCCATATCTTTTGCATCCCAATCTATTGGTTGTTTCACTAGTTCCCAGTCATTACGTTTACAAACCTCTTTGGCCAAATCCAAATCAAATCCTACATATTCTCCATTTTCATCTACAAAACCATATGGTTCAAATTCCGAATCAAATCCTACTGTAAATTTCTTTTGCTCTGATTCCTTTTTACCACATCCCACTAGTGTTGTAAGTGCCATTGCCATAGCAACTATTATTATTATTTTCTTTTTCATTATTTTCCACCCTTTTCCTATCCCTTTATTGATTTATCGTGCTAACTCGTTAATACCTTTGCATCATATCATGTGAATTTATCCTATGTCAATATAGGGAATCAACAATATAGGGGTACCGCTATTGGCAGTGCCCCTAATAATGTCTTAAATTATAAAACTGCTAATTGTTTCTTGAAGCTGACCAGATTCTTCTCCTAATTTTGCTGCTGCTTGATTCAATTTTTCAGCTGCAGTTAATTGTCCTTCCGCAGCTGCTTGCACTTCTGCAGATGAAGCGGCAGTTTCCTCTAACATAGCACTTATGCTTTCAATAGCCGTCATTGTCTCATTTTTTGCTTCCTCTATATCTTCAACTCCAGAAGATATTGCTGTAATATATTCGTTTAGCCCCTCTACATGTTCCGTAATATCGTCAAATACATGTACCGTCTTTTTCAATGCTGTTTCCTGTGAGGTAACAATCTCTTCCGCTTCTTTCGCATTTTTAACAGTTTCTTTTGTTTTTGTTTGAATACTTTCTATAATCTTATTTATTTTCTTTGATGATTCCAAAGAAGCATCTGCTAACTTTCTAATTTCATCTGCCACTACTGCGAATCCTCTACCTGCATTTCCCGCTCTCGCTGCTTCAATAGAGGCATTTAATGATAACAAGCTTGTTTGTTCCGCTATTTCATTCATTGCACCTGTTATACTTCCAATAGAATTGGATTCCCTTTCTAATTCCTCGATACTTTCAATAACAGTATGGGTTATCTTAGTAGTCGCTTTGGCTTTACTATCTAATTCTTCAATGGAAATAATACCATTTTTCACTATTTCCTTTGTATCCTGTGAAAACTTAGAAATCTTTTGGGTTCCAATATTTACATTGTTAATCTTTTCTTCCAAATACGTCATTTTGCTAATACAAATTACTGCATCGTCTGCTTGTTGTGTAATGCCTGCTTCAATTTGTTCGATGACCTCTAAAATGCTCTTTGATGCTTCCACTAACTGTTCTGAGGAGGATGCAACCGAATCCGCTGAATCGGCAACTGCATTAGAAACATCTGCTGCACCTTGTATTAGCTTTTTCATTCCAGATAACATTCCGGAAATATGTTTTGATAATAATAGGAATTCGTCTTTTCTTTTTGTTTTCGCTAATACAGTCAAATCTCCATCTGCTGCTTTTTGAACAATCTTGTTAATTTTCTTAATTGCATTACCAAAACCCGTTGCTATCATAAATCCAACAAATGCTGCAATAAATGTTGCCACAACAACAATTGCAATGGTAAGGGTTCTAATACTTTGTGCCTGTTTTGTGATTTGATCTTCTGGTAATAAAACATTTACAACACAACCAGTTTCCCCAATTTTAGAATATATGTACATATATTTTTCATCATTAATTACTACATCCTCTGAGCCTGTTGTCTCTTCACTTGCAATCGCATTTTTAAAGAAAGTGGAGTCAACAAAAAGTGATTCTTTATCACTTCCTACCATAATTTCTCTTCCATCATTTGTAACAAAAGAACTTATACTTCCTTCAGGAAGCTCAATACTATTAAGTGCATCTTTTACTGTTGTCATCTTGATATCCATAATGACAATTGCTATTTGTTTTAAACTTGTATTCATAACGGAGCGCGTATAAGAAAGTGCGTACTCCTCTGTCGTTGATTTTAATGTTTCATCTAATACCAAATGATAACCGCTCCATAAACCTTTTGTTTTTGCTTCTTTAATCTTTTCGCCCTCTTCTGATGCCATTAGTTTGTCAAATGTTCCAGACTTAATCTTTTCAGCAAAAAAAACATCCTTACCATAAGAACTAATAACTGCGATATTATTGATATCTTTCTGGGAAGAACTATTGGCAAAAACACTTTTCTTTATAAGAAGGTATTGATTTTGTTCATCAACTGGATCGCCTTTATACGTCCCTGAATAATAATTTATTAAGGATGCATCCCCCGCAAGCTGTGAGGTTTGACGTTCAATATTTTGAATCACCACATTAAAGTATTTTCCTGATTGCATAACTGTACTATTCATAGCCGAACGATAATTATCAATAATGGCATTTGACGCTTTTGTATAAGACAAAACACCTAGAATAACAATCAGAGCTACTGGAATCATAAATGATCCAATAATTTTAAACTTAATTCCTCTTATCCCCAGTCCCTTTTTCTTAGAATTAATTAATATCTTTTCAACAGTATGATCTGACTCTTCTTTTCTGTTTTCCTTCTTTTTTAAATCACTCATGATTTTCACTTTCACTTTTGTAATAACATTCCTTTTAGATTTTACATTTTGATCCACATCCAAATCACCTGATCTAACTTTTTCATTTCTTTTGATATTAAATAATTTTTTTGACATATGTTATATTTATCCTCCAGAATTTATTTTGCTAACCCTATAACAATTATATATGTTTATTAACATTTGGGCAATGTAATTAGCATGTTTTTGTTTGTTTTTGTCCTTTCTTGTCTTTTCTATTAAGTAATTCAAATCACTTTCTAAAAGTTTTCCTATTATTGCAAATCTATTGCATGCCTATTGCAAACCTATTGTAAAAGCTGTTGTAAAACAATTTAAAAATGCTATAATAAGTATAATTATAAGAAAAGGAGTCGTGCACATGATTAATGAAAAAGTAATAGAACTATTAAATAATCAAATTAATAAAGAATTATTTTCCGCCTATCTTTATCTTGATTTTTCTAATTATTATACGGAACAAGGATTGAATGGATTTGCCAATTGGTATAACGTACAAGCTCAAGAGGAAAGAGATCATGCCCTGTTATTTATGCAATATATGCAAAATAACAGTCTTAAAGTATCTTTACAAGCAATTGAACAACCTGATAAAACGTACTCTTCTACAATGGATGTTCTCACTTATGGACTAGAACATGAAGAATATGTAACTAGCCTAATCCATAATATTTATGATGTTGCCTACTCTAATAAAGATTTTAGAACAATGCAATTTCTTGATTGGTTTATTAAAGAGCAAGGCGAAGAAGAAACAAATGCAACTGATTTAATACGTAAAGCTGAACTATTTGGTAATGATTCAAAAGGTTTATACTTGCTAGATCAAGAACTTGCTGCAAGATTATATACGCCACCATCTTTAGTATTATAATTTTAATTTTAATTAATAAATTTATTTTATATGAAGCATATAAGCCTCTTTCCACCAGAGTAAAGTCAAACAAAAAGTTATTCATTTGTATTTCACAAAAATGAATAACTTTTTAACTTACTTATATCTTCTAGCAATGATTGAATTTGTTTTTCTGTTGTTGCCCAACTAGTACAAAAACGCACTGCAGAATAATCCTTATCTATTTGCTCCCATACAAAAAAGGCATACTTTTTACTGAGATCTTTTATTATTTGATTGGATAAAATAGGGAACTGCTGATTTGTAAACGAATCATATAAAAAAGTATATCCCTTCTTTTTAAATGCATCCCGAATTTGTAGTGCCTTTTTAACTGCATTTTCAGAAATTTCAAGATAAAGACCATTTTCGAACAATGTTTCAAATTGTATCCCTAACAATCTTCCTTTTGCTAACATTCCACCCTTTTGTTTCATATGATAACGAAAGTCTTTTTTTAATAATTCGTTTGATATGACAACTGCCTCGCCAAATAAAGCCCCCACTTTTGTTCCGCCAATATAAAAGATGTCACAAAGCTTTGCAATCTCTTCTAAGGTAAGATCATTTGTTTCAGCCACCAGGGCATATCCTAATCTTGCTCCATCCATGAAAAGTGGCAAATGGCATTGGCGACATACTTCACTTAACTTTTGCAATTCTTTTTTTGTATAGGTGGTCCCATTTTCTGTGGGATGAGAAATATATACCATTCCTGGTTGAACCATATGTTCATGATTACTATCGTTCCAATGAAGATCAAAAACTTCTTGTACTTGCTTTGCTGTTATCTTTCCATCTTTACTCTCTAAGGTTATTACTTTATGACCAGTTGCTTCAATTGCTCCAGTTTCGTGAACATTAATATGTCCTGACTGAGCTGCTATAACTCCCTGGTGAGAACGAAGTATGGAAGAAATAACGGTAAGATTTGTTTGTGTCCCACCTACTAAAAAATGAACATCCACATCATCGTTTTTACACATCTTTTGGATATATCTTTTCGCATTGATACTATACTCATCCTCGCCGTATCCTTGTGTTTGTTCCTCATTTGTTGTCATAAGCTTTTCTAAAATTTTAATGTGTGCACCCTCTGCATAATCACATTCAAATCGAATCATATTTTTCCCCAATCTTTTCGCCCATTTTAACGACTGTTTCAATTTCATTCATAGAATTATCCAGAATATCTTTATCAACTATTATCTGATTTTTTTCCAAACAAATAAGGATGGTTGAACCACCAAATTCAAATCTGCCTTTTTCTTCACCTCGGGTTACTGTTGTTTCTTCATGATAATTCACAATCTTACCAACAAGTAATGCTCCAACCTCCATAATCAGTATATTTCCAAAATTCTCACTTTTTAAAACAGAAAATTCCCTTGTGTTTTCTTTGTAAACTGGAACCACATCATTCGCTAAAGGATTCACCGTATGGAAGAAACCCGGTATATGATAATTCCTTGTTTTTATACCACAATCAATATAGCAAAACCTATGATAATCATCTACTGTGAGACGAAATAATAGAAGTTGTCCATCTTCATATCGCTTTGCTAGTTTCTTGCTTCTTACTAGGCTTTCCATGGAATATGGGGTATCCTTTATTGTGAAATGAGCCTCCTTATTAATTGGATATACACTTAGCTTCCCATCACAGGGGGCTATAAGATGTTCCGGAAAACAATCTATCTTATCATAAGAATCCTTCCTTTTTCTAGTAAAAAAATCATTATAAGAAGAATACTTCTGGTCTTCATATTCTGTAAGATTAATCTTATTCTTTTTAACAAAAGGAGTTATTAATAATCTTGAAATAGAATGATTTAGCACATATCCTGCCCAATGTGTGACTTTTGGTTTCACCAATTGTGTCAATAATATTCTTCCCAATATCGTCTGATATAAAAACTTCAACACTTTACCTTGTGTTTCATCTTGTTTTATCTCATTTCCAACTCTATCCGTGCATTTCATATAACAATTCCCCATTTTCTGATATTTCGTCTATTAATGGTTTTTCATGTACAGGCTTATGTATGATATGATATCTTGAAAAAAGAAATATTACCGTAACAGCAATTGCTACTATAATGATTAGAAACGTCAATTGCTCGTTTGATGGCTTCTTCAACTTGAAGTTTACAATAAATAACGTTCCTACTAGAAAAAGTGTTGCGAGAAGCACCCACTTAAATATGTACGCAGAAATAAAGAAATTAAGCAAAAAGATTAAAGGAAGTATAATTGTTATCGTTGTGATGGGTAGTCCAAAGTAATATTTATTAGCACCATCTTCCTGCATTTGTCGATTTGTTTCAAGGACATTGAAAAATCCAAGTCGAATAACAGAGCATACACTGTAATATGCAATAGCAATACCGCCTAAAACACCCCGCACACCCAGCAAATAACAAATCATGACTGGAAAAGCTCCAAAACATACTACATCGCAAAGGGAATCAATCTGAACACCAAATAATTTTTCGTCGCAGGTGCGATCCTTTTTTGTTCGTGCAATCTTACCATCGAACATATCGCAAAGCCCCGATAAGGCAAGGCATACAATAGCAGTTCTAAATCTCCCATCTATCGCTTGTGTCATACCAAATACAGAAACCATTAAACTAATATAGGTAAGTACCACTGTGTAATCATAAAATCCTATCATTTTATATTTTTCCTTTCATGCACTTTTCCTATGACAAAATATGCAACAATCGTTAATAGTGCACTTAAAATTAGTTCCGTGTAGAAGCTTAATCCCCTGCTTACTACCATTGCTGGTAATACAACACTACCAAACACCGGTGTGAAAATAATCAAAAACATTTTTTCACTAATTCCCATTCCTCCTGGAAGAGGAAGCATATCAACTGCAACTGAAATCATTCCCTGTAATATAACAATGGTAACAATACCTGTTCCCCTAAGGCCAAATGATCGGTAAGCCAAATAAGTAATTAAAAAAAGAAGCATTCTTTGAATCACCGTAATTACCAATACATTCCAAACAACTTTTTTATGCGTCCCAAAATATCTTGCAACATCCTCATATTGCTTCATTGCATTTTCGACCTTTATAAAGAGCTTTTGAGAATTCTTAATTAGATGAATCTTATTAAGTATCTTTATCAACACAATGAGCATATTATGTGCCATTGTGGGATGAAATACAAGTAGAACCATAAATCCCACACATATTGTATTTAATACAAGGCCAAAATAGCAAATACCCAATACCGGATTTAGATATTGCATGATTTCTGTCGGTCTGATGATTAAAACAGCCATCCCAAGGGCTACTAAGACCACTTTATATGTGATTGTAACAATCATAAGAACAAGTGTCGCTACTGGTATCGGTATCTTATCTTTTTTCATATAGTATATCTGTGCCGGTTGTCCACCGGTTGCTGATGGAGTAATGCAACTAAAGAAAAAGCCTACAAAAGAGTATAGAAAACAATGCCATAGACGAACCTTTTGTTGGATTGTATGCATCATATAAAAAATTATTACTGATTCGCCACCAATAAATAAGATTACAAATATGATTGCTAGTAACCAGTATCTCATATCCGTATTTTGAATATATTGTAGAATACTATTCATATCTTCTCCACGAAAAATATAGTGAAGTGTAATTACTAGTAGGATCAGCATAAAGATACTATTGATAATATTTTTTCGCTTATTCATTATTATAGGTTACTCCAAAAACTCTTCGACCTACCCTATCAAAAGCTTTTTCTATTCTTCGATATATTTGTGTATGAGTTGTAATGAAAAAGCAAAGCTCTGCAATTATTATTCCACCTGCTATATCAATAAGATAGTGTTGTTTTGTGAATTGGGTAGATACACACACTAGTATGGCAAAGACACAGGAAAATACTTTATACCATAAGGGAATCTTTTTACTTTTTCGTATACCAATAAAGCAATACCAGCTAACAAGACAGTGAATAGATGGGAAAAGGTTCGTCGGTTGATCCAACCGATACACTAGCCGTACTAATCCGCTAAATATATCATCTCCTAATACTAAAGGACGAATATTTGTAGTGGGGAGTGCAATAAAAAAAATAGCACATATAAATCTTGATAGTAAATCGGCCGTTGCAAACCGATACCACTTTTCTTTTCCTTCACGACATATCAGAACATAATTAATGAGCCAAAATATGTAACATACAACATATATACTAATCCATTCTTTAACAAAAGGTATCTTTTTATCCACACCAGATGTAAAATCGTAATGATATGCATTTTTCATAATCAGTACCGAACCCGAATACACGAAACTATTTACTAAAAAGCATATTATTAATGAAAATAAACTATATTCTGGTATCCACTTGCTGAAATATCTTCTATATAACTTTCCAATTTTCGTAACATCTGTCATTTTCAACTATTATCCACTCTATCTTTTGCTTATAAAATCTCATTATATCAAATATAGTAAACGGTGTATAGAATATCATATTATATATTTAACCCCTATTTGTAGAATGTTGGGTGGTCTTTATAATTTGTATTCCTAACTCTTCTTTAATATATCTTTTTTCTAGATACATTTTATCATCCGCATTCTTAATTAACAATTCAACTTCTGTTTTATTAATATTATCATATCCCACAATGCCGTGACTGACACTTATTATATATGGCCTATCTTCGTTCTCATTCACAACTTGATTACGATGATTAATTCTTTCCCAAACCTTTTCCGAAGCAGCTACATTTATACCATTAAATATGATTAGGAATTCATCTCCGCCCATTCTTATAATAAAGTCTTCATTACGGGTTTCTTGTTTCACATTTTCGATAACACTCACAATAAGTTCATCTCCATATTTATGTCCCAACTGATCATTAACCATCTTTAATCCATTAATATCAATAAAGCAAATACTAATTTCCATACGTCCACGATGATTGTATTCAAGTGTTTTATTTAATTTAGTAAGCCCTGACCTTCTATTAAAAGTCTTTGTCAATGGATCAAACATCATTTCGTTGAAATACTGTGTCATCTTAGCTATCTCATTAGAATTTATACTTTTCATTTTTTTAGAAACTTCGTCATCAATCAGTGAAAGCTCTTTTAGTTCTTCCATCAATATTTGCATCGGTTTACGAATTCGTCTATTGGTGGACAACGATGAATAAAAGGTTACTATCATGATTAGTAACACCAAGCCTCCATTTATAACAAGTGCCTTCGTTACTTTTCCCCTTGCGAATTCTGCATAAAGCGTCACCATTTCATTAATTTCATTTACATAGGAATCAATATCACTATTAATTTGTATACACAAAATCTTTACCGATTCATTTTGAACTATCTTTTGATAGGATGGTTTGAATTCTTCATTCCATCTTTTTATTATCTTTTGCAATCTTTCAATAGTCTGATTATGATTGATCCCAGTACTGGGATTATCTTTTTTATCACTTAGCATTTTTAATGTAAGATCAAATTCGTCGATTCTTTTTTGTAAATTTTCACTTAATGTTACATTATAAACGCCATCCTCTTGATTATTGATTTGATTAGCCATCTGGGTCATATTATAGCTTAACGCCCGTAATTTTCCAGACTGATTCACAATGGATGCATCACTATCCATACCCCTATATGCAATTATATTGATTAAGACAATAATTAGAGAAAGAACAACTAATAAGCCATGTGTCAGTAATAGTTGATGTTTTATCTTCATGTATTCACTCCTATTTTTAAAAAGCAGTCCCTATACCTGAGGCCGCTTTCACTCATTTATGCTAAATCAATGCTATGTTGTTCTACGAAAGACCAATTTGCGTGCGATACATGGATGCATATTGACCATTTAAATCCATAAGATTGTCATGTGTTCCCTGTTCGGCGATACGACCATCCTCAATCAGGACAATTATATCAGAATCTCGGATGGTGGACAAGCGGTGTGCAATAATAAAGGAGCTTCGCCCCCTTGTTATTGCAAGCATGGCACTACGAATTTTCTGCTCCGTAACGGTATCAACCGAGCTAGTGGCTTCATCCAAAATTAAGATGGGTGCATCCACCAAAACCGCACGCGCAATCGTTAAAAGTTGTCTCTCCCCCTGGCTCAATGTTGCACCATCCTGGGTAAGAATTGTATCGTATCCCTCTGGTAATCTTTGAATGAAGGTGTCGGCGCCCGCTGTAATGGAAGCCGCCTGTATCTTTTCAAAGGAAATATCTTTCCTACCATAACTGATGTTATCCCTCACGCTCATTCCAAAAAGTGATGTATCTTGCAGCACAACACCAAAGGAACGACGAAGATCTTGCATCCTATAATCACGTATATCTTGTCCATCCAATAGGATGTTGCCACTATTAACATCATAAAAACGAGTTAACAGGTTAATTATTGTAGTCTTTCCTGCACCTGTTGTACCAACAATTGCTACACGTGTGCCAGCAGGAACAGTCAAATTGATTTCTTTTAAAATCGGTTTATCTGCAACATAGCCAAATGTAACTTTTACAATTTCAATATCACCCTGTGGGTTTTCTAGTGGAAGGGCGCCTGGTAGGTCGGCAGGCTCTGGTTCCTCGTCAAGAATTTGAAAAATCCTTTCTGCTCCTGCCACTGCGGTTTGAAAGTTATTATAGATATTAGCGATATCAACAAACGGCCGTGCGAATTGCCTTGAATATAAAAGGAAACTTGAAATCAAACCAATGGTTATGATTCCCTTCGCGGCCATGATTCCGCTTAGAACGGCAATTGCCACAAAGCTAAGGTTATTGATGACATTCATAATTGGCATCAATAGTCCTGACCAGATCAGAGCGCGTGTTGCAACAGCGCAAAATTGTTCATTGCTATCCTCGAATTGATCAATCATATGTTGCTCGCGACAGTACGCTTTCACCATACTAAGTCCGGATATGCTTTCTTCAACCTGGCCATTTAGCTTTCCGAGTATGGACTGTTGCTGGGAAAAGAGCTTACGTGTTCGTTTGGTAACGGTTTTTGTAAGGAAAAAAATAAGAATAACCGATACGAATGATACACAGGTCAGAAACACATTCAAATACATCATGATACCTAATATTCCAAATATCGTGAATCCGTATACCATAAGCTGGGAAATTGAATCTGATATGGTGGTGCTTATATTGTCCACATCATTTGTGAGCCGACTCATAAGTTCGCCGTGTTGCCTACTGTCGAAGAAAGAAATTGGCAAGTCCTTCATGGCAGAAAAAAGCTTTTTACGTATATGTAAAATAATTTTCTGAGCAATGGATACCATGAAAAATTGCTGAAGAAAACGAACGAGCCAGTCGGTAAAATAAAGTCCCGCAAGAAGTGCAATAATCCAAACTGCGGAACTGCCAATATTAATCTTATTGACAGCATTGCCAATAAGCAATGGTGAAAGTATAGAGGATACTGAAGCAATAGCAGAAAGCAGGAGAATCCAGTTTAAACCTTTTTTCTGCCCCTTAGTAAGTTCCCAAAGTCTGAGCAAGGTCCCCCGCATATCTTTTGGTTTCACTGTTGGTATCCCACGTCGCATGGGACCCATCTGTTTCTGTGGTGATAACGCCATGTTTTTATTGTCCAACCGTCTCGCCTCCAATCTGTGATGAATAGATTGCTTGATAAGTCGAGCAATTTTCCATTAGTTCTTTGTGTGTCCCAAATCCAAGTAGTTTACCATCCTCAAGACACAATATTCTATCTGCACGCATTACTGTAGATATTCGTTGACTAATTAGTAATACCGTCATACTAGATGCTTGCTTTCGTATCCCTTTTAGCACCTCTGATTCCGTTGAAGCATCTAATGAACTAGTGCAATCGTCTAATATAAGAATGCATGGTTTCCTTAGCAAGGCACGGGCTATAGATAAACGCTGCTTTTGTCCACCTGATATGTTCACACCACCTTGACCTAGCTCGGTTAGGTATCCCTTACTAAAGCCTTTTACAAATTCATCCGCCCATGCAATCTTTGAGGCAGAAATGATTTCCTCTTCCGTTGCTTTTTCATTGCCCCAGCGGATATTTTCCATAATTGTCCCTGAAAATAAAAGCGCCTTTTGTGGCACCACAGCAATGGCATTGCGCAAAACATTTGTGTCTATTTGCGTCACATCAAGTCCATCTATTAGAACCTGACCTTCAGTTGCATCATAAAATCGAGGTACCAAATTGATTAAGGTGGTCTTGCCTGATCCCGTTGGACCGATGATTCCAATCGTCTCTCCACGATAAGCCGTGAAATTCAAATGTTCGACTGCTGATTTTAATGAATGGATATAATGAAAGGTGACATCTTTAAAGGTAATTTCTCCTTTGACATCAAGTGATAATGGATTAATGGGAATTTGCTGATTAGACTGTTCGTTTAAGATTTCCTGCACTCGCTCAGATGAGGCTGTTGCACGAACTGCACTGTTTAAAATATTAGACACCATACCCAAAGCAAAAAGCACTTGCGTCATATAATTTACCGATGCCATTAGTCTACCAATTTGGCCTGCATCCTGAGACTGCGAAAGCCAAATCAGTAAAACAATACCCATATTAACTGTGAGATTGATCAGAGGTGAAAAAACGGCTAGTACCCTCATGGCTGAAATACCTGCATCAGCAAATTCTCCAGCTGCTCCGGCAAATCTTATACTTTCCTGTTCCTCGGCGTTAAACGCTTTAACGACACGAATAGAAGATAAAAATTCACGACTAACCGTGTTTAGTTTATCAAGTTTTTGTTGAAGTCTCCCAAAGCGGTGATATCCCAACTTCATATTGGCTCCTATTAGTATGGCTGAAATGCATAGAATCACTGCCATGACGGGGAACTGTTTTGGTGTTTGTATGATGATAAGAACAATTGCTCCAATACAAGTGATAGGCGCCTTCATCATAATGCGCATACTTCCATTTATAAAGTTTTGAATTTGTGTGACATCATTTGTAATGCGCGTAATAATGGAGGCGGGCTGAAGGTGGTCAATATTTTCAAAGGAAAGGGTTTGCACCTTTTTGTACAAATTTCCACGAAGCTCTTTGCCAATAAGTTGAGAAGTGCGACTGGCAAATATGTTTCTCATCACAGCTCCCACTGCACCTAGTGCGGCAATACCTAACATAATAACCCCATAATGCAATATTTGTTGTATATCCTGACCCTTAACACCATCATCCACAACACGGGCCATAAATGCTGGTTGCATCAGATCAGCAAGCGTTTCAATGGTCAGAAAAAACATTGCTATCAAAAACAATGTTATATGACTGCCAATAAGCTTTGTAATAAATTTCATACAGATACCTCAATCCCCCGATCCTTTCGGAATGTTCTTTTTGTAAATTGTTTTTTATTCTTTTATTATAAACACCATTTGGTAAAATAAAAAGAGCTATATCATTAGGACTGAACAATAAACGAGGCATCCTACTCTTTTACAACGTAGTATGCCTTGTTATATTTTCATGAAGAGTTTTTATATATTCAACTTTTATTTATTAACTCTAATTGGCAATAAACACATAAATAATTATATTCCACCTTGATGTAAAATACAATGATAACTCGAGAATTACTCGTATCTATAACTCGAGAATTGCTCGTATGCTAAAGAGAATTTGATTTTCTATTTTGTAAAATATTCATTAGCGATACGATAAGACAATTTATGATTTAAAATTAATTCCGTTTTTCCCTTCATTAAATCATTCGCCATCTTTATAACGTGATGATAAGTACTACGCGCCGGACCTGACCCAACACTTAGACGTTAAACACCCATTTCCTCTTTCTTGTCTATTGAGCCTTTTTCAAATTAATATGTTTCTACAATAAATGTAAAAGTAAGGTGGATATTAATGAATAAGGGTAAAGAACAAGCAAGGCACACTACAAAATGATTGCTTAGTGTGTCTTGCTTGCTACTAATAGTTGCCTTCTAAAAGTGATTAACGCACCTGATAATGAAAGCAAACTATAATTTTTATTTCTTATTCTAACATCAATTTTTCTAACTTAAGGGGTTCTATATACTGTCCATTCATATAGGCTCTCATGTTTCCGCCGGAAATTTCATCTATTAAAGCTATATGTTTGTTTT
>DATESN010000018.1:0-7387 GCA_035270785.1 Lachnospiraceae bacterium
GCTTATAATACTGAATTATTATACATAAAATATTAGTTTTACAATTTTTATGTGAACTAATAGATAATAACCATAAAAGAGATTATATAGAAATATATGGTACTATAATAAATATGCATACAGAGAAATCCCATAAGGAGGATTCTGGTAGGAATGCTTTTATCAGTAAACATACTTGCCATAATGAAATCCTCCTTAAGTATGATACCTATATGAAGAAATTTCATAATTCGTAGAGCTTGATTTTACAAGGTTTGCAGAACATATACAAAAAACAACTTACCCCAATGCGATCCATATTTTGTCAAATAATATCCACATCGAAAGGAGATAAGTTGCAAAATATGTATCGTCAACAATATTAATCACTTTAGACCAATTCTACGAATGGAAACCTCTTTCTAAACATGAAGCTGTTTTAAGCTTTATTGATCATTCACTTTTTGATGCTTTTTTCTGATATGATTATTTTAAAGTGGTCCAAAGGGATATCTCAAAAAGCAGTTATTTACTAAACTCATTGCAATGCAGGTTGAACAACTGCAGATTTGAAATACCTTGTCCAGAGATTAAAATCTGATCTGGTACTTTAACGCAGCTTAGGTTTTGAATATTTTGGTTCAACACCAAGCGAAGCCATTTAAATCGTTTTATCAAGACGCTATTTGCCTCGGATATTCTGGAGAGAACATTCCGTAGAATGGTCTGCAAAGCCAGAAATCTTGGTCTTATAGACGGCACCAATGTTGCCATTGATGCAAGTAAGCTTACAGCTTACGAACATGCAGTTACAAAATCAAAGATTCCAGCAGATGATTCAACTTTCCCATACAGGGGAGGAAAACTTGATACCAATGGCAACTTTATCAAATGGTTGGCTGGAAAATGCATGTTCTGGTAGACACTTACAGCGGTCTTCCAATATCATATATCATCACACCAGCAAACATAGCTGATATGGATGTTGCTGAAAAGCTGATCCAAAAGATGATGGATGACTACGAAAACGGACTTACGCCAAAATATTACATGATGGATACCGGCTATGACAAACCTGAGCTGTATGCCAGTGTTTACAGTAAATTTCATGGTCAGGCAATTGTTCCCATTAACTGGAGAAACACAAAGATTCCACCAGAAGGAATCAACATGAAAGGTCAGCTGGTCTGCCCCATGAATTATACCTATGTGTATGGTGGCAATGATAACGGGATAATAAAACATCTATGTCCACATGCTTGTGGCAAGTGTGACTGTCCAATGGGATCACCAGACTATTTGTAACAATGCCGATTTTATAAACATAGCAGAAATGACCATCGACGTACAACTGCTTGATCTGGTCATTCGCAGAAGCGTGGGAAGGCATATAACCATAAGCTGCCTTGTATGGACCATAGTTTTTATTGAAATGATTTGCTTTGGCATAAGTTTTTAGCTGTTTTATGATTCAGTTGGCAAACTTAGGGATGTTTTCTGTAACCCAGGCCTCAATACCAGAGGAATTAAAGATTGTCATATCTGCCTTTGCAGAGTCGATCGCCTGGCAGATTGGTTCGGTAACATCGACGAGGTTATCAAAAACTAATTGTAAGTCCAAAAGAAAGTCCTGTTTGAAGCGAGTGATTTTTGAAGCATCAGGAACCTTTGTAAAACCGCAGAATTCACGAAGATGTCTAGAATATTTAAGGAATGCTAGAAGTAATGAGTCAGTAGGAATTGAAAAAATCCGCTGGATAATAAGCGCTCATAAAAGGGCATGTAAAGGGTATTTACGGGAACGACCCGTTGATGCATAAAGTGATTCCGGAAGGAATCAGGAATAATTTCATCAAGATCAATGTTTGATTGAAGAAGAGATAGAAACTCAGGTTTATCAGAGTCATAAATATCCTGACAATCTGAAAAAACATCTGACAATGAAAGCTGATTACATGGTATAATAGCCATAGAATAACTCCTTTCAGGGTGGTGTTTAATTGTTTCTCATCAATTCAATTATAACATACCTGTGAGGAGATATTCTAATTTAAACAGTAAAAAAAGCCAGTAAAATTAAGGCTTATGGCGTTTTACAAACGCCTAATAATGATGATTCTTGCAACACCCGGACAGCATTCCTGTAATACTCGGACAAGTATTCCTACAACATCCGGACAAACATTCTTATAACATTCGGACATTCATTCCTGAATTATCCGGACAAGTGACATCTTAAATCTTATTCCTTAGAATGTATGTAAATACATTCTAAGGAGGTACCGAAATGAGGTGTCTGGAATCAATGATTATTACTGAAATCCTTCGAATGAAGGAAATGCAATTCACGCTTCGTGAAATTGGCGAAGCCACCGGATGTTCAAAAACAACTGCCGGTGAAATTCTCTCACGATGCAAAGAATGCGGTCTTACATACGAAGAGGCTGTTAGACTCTCACCTGAAAGAATAAACGAACTTATCTATCCTGATTCTTTTGGGCGAAAACAGGTCAAGGATGAACCTGATTTTGAAGTCATTCATAAAAGATTACTCTCCAGCCGACGTATCAATCTCCAGTATATCTGGCAGGAAGAATACAGGAAAGAAAACCCTGATGGTTACAGTTACAGTCGTTTCTGTGCAAAGTACAATGACTGGAAGGATAAATCCGGTAAAAACGTCATACTCCCGCAGGAGCGAGAACCCGGTAAGGAGTTGTTTATCGACTGGATAGGTGATAAACTTCCTTGCGTAGTGGACTATGCCACAGGTGAAATCCATGAAGCCCATTTCTTTGTCACAACGCTTGGAGATAGCTCATATCCATTTGTTGAAGCATTTCCTGATGAAACACAGATGAACTGGAATCAGGCACACATAGATGCTTTCGAATGGTATGGCGGATTACCGCGTATACTGGTTCCTGATAACTGCAAAACAGCCGTGATACATACACACCTTTACAATCCACAACTTAATCATGCATACAGAGCACTGGCGAGACATTATCAGGTGGCTATCATACCTGCACGTGTACGTAAACCAAAGGATAAACCCTCGGTGGAATCCAGTGTCGGCTGGCTGGAAACATGGCTGCTTGAGTGGTTGAAAAACAAAATCTATTATAGTTTCGAAGCACTCAATCATGATATCAGAGAAAGGGTTTTGGAACTGGTACAGAAAAACTTTAAGCACCGCCCCGGATCTCGCAAAAGTGTTTTTGAAGCATTGGATAAGCCGGCACTCAGACCGTTGCCTAAGGATGTGTTTGAATCCTTTGAAACAGTTCCGGTATCCAAGGTGATTAACAATTATCATGTGGTCTATGATGGGTTTTACTATTCAGTTCCATATTCATTCTATAACCAAAGTGTGATGATTCATGCCTTTGCCAAAAAGATTGAAGTCTACGATACTATAGGAAATCGTATTGCGTTTCACACGCGCCACTTTTCAGGTAAACGCTATGTCACCGAACTGGAACATATGCCGGATAATCATAAAGCAGTTGTAGAGTTTAACAGTTATAACGGTGCCTATTACAGATATAAGGCTTCCAAAATTGGGACAGCAGCCTCTCGATTTGTGGATTTGCTACTTACCGGTGTGGACTTTGAGGAACAGGCCTATAAGTCCTGTATGGCTGTAATCAACTTCAGCCGCAGTTACGGTAGTGAACGAATCAACAGAGCTTGTGAAAAAGCAATCTCTTTGCATTCGGTTAATTATACAACACTACGAAATATCCTGAAGAATGGACAGGATAAGCAACCCGTTAATCAAACACCATCCGATGCGGATACTCCAACTCCATACCATGAAAATCTCCGTATCGGAGAATGGAAGTAAAGGAGGATCTCATCATGAACTATCAAACAGCAGAACAGCTTTCTGAAATGAAGCTGCATGCAATGCGTCTTGAGTACGCACGACAACAGGAATTACCGGCATCAGAGGACCTGTCCTTTGATGATCGTCTCGGAATGATTGTCAATGCCCAGTATAATGCCAGATTAAAGGCCAAAACTAAGCGGCTGATGAATGCAGCAGGGCTTCGAGAACCAACAGCGACCCTTTCATCCATTGATTTTGATCCGGTACGAAAACTAAAGAAAGCCGGTATTGCTAGTCTGTCGGACTGCGAATGGATTAAAAATGGAAGCAATCTCATCATCACGGGAGCAACCGGTGTCGGCAAAACATATCTTCTGTCAGCATTCGGAAGAGAGGCATGTATCAGGGGATATACAGTTAAGAGTTTTCGTGTGACCAGACTTCTTACTGACCTTGCTATCGGAAGAGGTGATGGCTCATACAATAAGCTGATGAAGGATCTTATCAAACCCGATTTGTTAATCCTAGACGACTTCGGGATGAAGCAGTTGGATATCGGACTCACTCAAGATTTTCTTGAAGTTGTTGAGGAAAGATATCACCATCAAAGATCCATTGCAATTTCTGCACAATTGCCTGTCAAGGAATGGATTTCAGTTTTCAAGGATCCAACAATCGCAGATGCAGTACTGGATCGCATCGTACGAAATGCCTATCGCTTTGACTTGAAAGGACCGTCACGAAGACCAACCGTAGAACATCAGGCGGCCGACGCCGGGGATGACAACCCGGAAGCAACAGAGTATACTAATCACTAGATGTCATCTTGTCCACTTGGTACAGGAATCCTGTCCGGATGTTATAGGAACTACCGTCCGGATAATACAGGAACTGCCGTCCGAGAGTTACAGGATGCTTGTACCAAATCGGCAAGAATAATCACCCTGTCCTTTAACTTACGGATGGCCTTTAGCAACTTGTCACTTTCAATCATCGACAACATCTCCTGTAACTTCTCCCAATCCTCATAATTTACCGCTGCTTCTTCATTTATGTATGCCTGAAACTGTGCCTCAAACCCTGTATAATTCTTCTCCAGTAAATCCATATGGACGTACTCTGCTTCCTGTATCTTATTTTTATGTGCCATATACTTTGCTCTTTTATTTGTCACTGCTGTTACCAGATATGCCGTAAAACGATTCTGTACAGAATCCGTTGTATTCTCTCTCATTCTTTTTCTCCAGTCTTTGTTCTGATTAATCTGTTCTGAACTCTGACTGGAGGGGCTCGACAATTGAAAAAGTGTCTTGTCGAATAAAAAAACACAAAAAAGCCAAATCCGACTATTATACTCGGACTTGACTTTTCATTTCTATAACATATGTAACTGTTAATGAATGCAGAAACACAGTCTATGGGGGGATTATCTCTCTCTCTATGTAGTGTGTCTCAGTATTCATTCAATTATTTTATGGAAACCTTTATTTTTTACTGTATACTGTACTTTTAAATTTTCCAATTAACATCGTAACAGCAACCATGAAAAAAGTAATTGTGCACAATAATAAATATTGTTCATTATTTATTACTAAGCAAATCAATGCAATCAATACATCGATTAATAAATATTTCTTTAATCGTTTTCTAAAGTAATCATTTTCTTCTTTATCCACTGATCTATTGCCATTTTCCACTGGATACATCACCCAGACACTAAGTATAAGGACTATTAGCGCTACGAAAGATATACTGGATTCTATATACGATGTCTTGCACATAAATAACACAACAGAAAATGTGAGGCATGATAGCAAAAGACAAGACCAATAATTTTTCAGATGCAAACCACCCGCATATGATCTAAGAGGAATAAATATAACAAAAAATAGAATTTCTTCTATTAACATATCAAATAATCCAGCTATGATTGAACTAATAAATATACATAAAATTATTTCTAAGGTTACCTGAAATCCGTATACATATATGCTATATTCATCTTTAGTTATCATGCCCTTTTTTTCAACATATTCTGTTAAAAAAACCGCAATTTTTTCCATATTAGAATTTTCTAAATTTCTTTAGTTCTGTTGGTGATTTAGGTTGATGGTAAACAAATGCACATCTACTATTTGCCGAAGCTACGATCATTGTATTAGCTACTCTCTCCAATGCTTTTGCGAAAACTAGGGTTTCTTTTGTCTTTTTCATTATTGCTATCCTCCTGGTCTATTGATTTGAATGAACTGCTACATATGTATAGTACAATAACTAATATTATGTTTTAATATTGCTGTCAAAAAAACGCTTTTTGCTGTCATAATTACTCCAAATTCATACTTATAGTTAATGTAAAATAATTGTCATTAGTTTCAATTACTAAATCTCCATTATATTTTTCTACCACACGTCTAATTGAAGTCATCCCATACCCATGCATTTCATTATCCTTTTTAGTAGAAATTAATCTGCCCTCCTTGTCCATCTTAATTTTATGAATATAAGGATTTCTAATTACAATAATTAAAGACTCTTTTTTTATTCCCATTGTAATTTCTATTTTTTTCTTTTCACATTTCTCTACTGCTTCAATCGCATTATCTATTGCATTTCCTATAACAACACCTAAGTCACATTGTTCCATTGGCAATTCATCCGGAATAAATATTTTTACCTGAAAATCTATTTGTTTTTCTTTTGCCAAAATATATTTAAAGTTTATTATAGCGTCAATTATAACGTTTCCACAATTTGATATTCTCTCATTAATACTTTCGTATCCTTGTATAATATTGCCTAAACAATCTTTTACTGTTGTAAAATCACTATTATCTACATAATATTTTAAAATAATTAACTCATTTACAAGATTATGTCTTTTCTCATGGAAATCTTCCAACATTTTTTTTTGCTCTTGTGTATTTCTTAACATAATATCTACTTGCTGTGCATATACTGCATTTTCTTTCTCATATAGGAAATATGCGGCTAGCTTAGAATATATTTCAAAAATCAGTACATTGATTAATAATAAAATACTAAAAACCATCATAGAAGATACCGGTTTTGTTTTTGATCCAAAAAATTCTTGTATGGCTATATATATACTTCCAATAGGAATAAATAACAAAATCAAATAATAGTTTACAGGAACAAAAGTACTATTTTTCTTATCCATTATATGCGAAAATAAGTATATAAATATAATCATACCGATTTTAGAAATTACGCCACCAATAATATTTGCTTCTTGTTTTGGGATTTTTAAAAAATCCATAAAATAAAATACTATCATTTCATCTAATGCCCAGATTACATATAGAAAGATAACTAAAAATATTTCATTTTTAGTTCCTTTATGGTAACTGAGCGTGGCTATCAGAAATACTAAAATCATATTAATAAATGTAGTCACAATTGATGCACATCCACTGTAATAATTAACAACCATCTGAAATAAGAAGAAAATAAACCACGGGATTATAGAAAGAATACATCTTCTTTCGTCTCCCAAAAAAACTCTCAAATATTTGTTTACAATCCAAATTGTCGTAATAACCATAGATATTG
>DATESN010000019.1:0-9144 GCA_035270785.1 Lachnospiraceae bacterium
GTTAATAAATTATGCCTTTCAAAATGATAATTTTTGAAAGGCATAATTTAATATTTGAGCCATTTCAACAGGGGACTCGATACATCCATTATTGATCCAGCGTTTGATCATTTGAAATTCTCCATACAGAATATAATCATGAAAGTATAAACTATTAGCAATATGCTCGTCTGTAATCTTCAACTTGATTTTTTCTAAAATAGAGGGAAGGTATAATATTCGTTTTGGAAAGTCTGGATCAATATTAGAGTTAATAAGCATTTTGCATAAATCGAGATTATTTTTAAAAAAAGTGAGTATATTAATTAAGATTTCTTCTTCCGCTACAACTTCTCCGTTAGAAGTTAACTGCTGTTCAACCTGTAAAATTAGGAGTTCTTCCATATCATGCAATAAGTCATACTGGGAACCATAGTGTTTATAAAAGGTGGAACGGTTTACATTAGCATGCTCACATAGGGCGCGTATAGATATTTTGTGAATGTCTTCTGTTTGTAATAATTCCAAAAGGCTTTCCCGTAGCAGTTGCTTCGTAATTTGCAATCTTCGATTATCTTTTTTATTCATTTTTTACCGCCCACTTTCTATCTATTTCCTTAGTTTTCCTTACATTCATATCTTAAATATTTATTAAATAAGTATATTAAAGCAACACATTAGACTATTGTGTTGCTTTAATAGCCAAAAAACCAAAACAGTTGGTTGAAAAGGCAACACATGTATATTATAAATAATAAATAGAATTTGTCAAATAATAAAGGAGTACAAAATGGAAAAAGTTGCAAAGTTTTTAGTAAAAAGGCGGTATATTATATTTCTAATCGTTTTAATGATTACAATTTTTAGTGGAATTATGATGAGCAAGGTAAATATTATTACAGATATGACTAAATTTCTACCAGATGATTCGGTAATGAAGACAGGTCTTGACATTATGGAAGAAGAATTTCCAGAGACATCTTTAGACAATACCATTAGTGTCATGTTTACAGGGATTCCAGATGATAAGAAGGAATCATTAAAGTTAGAATTAGGCAATTTAAAATATGTTGAGACAGTTAGTTATGATGTAGAAGACACACATTATAATAAAGATAATAAAACATTGTATGTATTAAATATCCCATATGACTATGCTACAAAAGAAATGGACAGTGTCGAAAGTGCTGTAAAAGATAGTTATAGTAATCAATATGATATGATTTACAGCGTAGATGATGTAAATGGTGCGGAGTTACCATTATGGATTATTGGGCTTGCGCTTGTACTACTGATGGTAATTTTATTTATTATGAGTAATTCATGGGTAGAGCCGTTTCTTTTTATAGTAACAATTGGTATTGCGGTAGTGATTAATATGGGTACCAATGCATTTTTAAGTGGAGTATCGGAAAAGACATATTCCGTTGCATCCATATTGCAATTGGTGTTATCCATGGATTACTCCATCATCTTAATGAATCGTTATCGCCAGGAGTTAAAGTTAAATGATAATCACTACGAGGCTATGAAAAAAGCAATTATGGGTGCTTTTTCCTCCATTACAAGCAGTGCGGTTACTACCATAGTAGGATTGCTTACTTTATTATTTATGAGTTTTAAAATAGGCGCAGACATGGGTATCGTTTTAGCAAAAGGTGTTTTGATCAGTATGATTTGTATCTTTACGATTCTACCAACATTGATACTTAGCTTTGATAAATTGATTCAAAAGACTTCAAAAAAAGAGCTCCCTATTAAGATGGATATCATTGGAAGATTTAGTTTCAAATTTAGATATGTTATATTAGGTATATTTGCTGTGTTTTTTGTGGGTATGATATTTACTAAGGGAAATACAAAAATTGTATATACCATGGCAAAAGAAAATAAAATCTATGATGTTTTCCATAAAGAAAATAAAATTATAATGCTCTATGATAATAGTGACGAAGCAGCCATAGATCAATTAATCACTGAACTTAAAACAAATGATGGTATGGAAGGCATTGTTACATATGCAAACTCCATAGGAAAACAATATACTGCAGATGAAATGAAAAATGTCATAGAGAATATGGGTTCGGAGACTTTGATGGATTCAAAGATAGAACTGGATTCGAATATGTTTGATTTAATCTATTATGAGTATAATAAAAAAGGAGAAATTGGAAATATTTCACTCCATGATTTTATTCAGTTTGTTCAGAATGATATTATGTCGAATGAAATGTTTTCCACCGAGTTTGATGAAAATAGCAAAGCACAGTTAAAGATGTTTTCATTATTTTCAAGTGTAGAAGAATTAAATAAAAGTCGTAGTAGCGCTGAACTTGGGCAGATATTTAATATGGACAGCACCATGATTGATTCCATGCTTGCCATGAGTGGAATGTCAACGATGAGCATTCAGCAATTTTTACAGATGATTTCTACCAATCCAGCGATTGCTTCTTCCATAGCATCAACAAATCAAGAAGCCGCACTGCAAATGCAACAATTACAGATGATTATTACTGATGTAATGCAAGAAAAAACATATAGTACGACAGAGCTAGCAGAATTATTTGGAAAAACCTCAGAGGCAATGAATGAATCTACCATGAAGTTATTATATACCTTATATTTTAGTAGCTATCATTCAGATAGTTCGTGGACGATGTCAATGAAAGAACTATTTGATTACACAGTAAATAATATGGCATTAAATGAGCAATATGCTAGATTTTTTGATAAAGATACAATAGAAGAATTAAATAATGCAAAGGGTGAAATAGACAAAGCAATTAAAATGTTAAAAGGAGAACAACATTCTCTACTTATTATTTCAACTACCCTTCCTGTTGAATCAAAGGAGACAAATGATTTTATTGAGGATATAATGGCTAAATGTGATAAAGACTTTAGTTCCGACTATTATTTAATTGGTGATTCTCCATTCCAATATGAAATATCATTAACCTTTCATGATGAAATGAATAAGATCACGATTTTCACCGCAGTTGCTATTTTTATAGTTATTTTAATTACCTTTCAATCATTCGTTATTCCTTTGATACTAGTTTTGACTATCCAGGCAGCAGTGTATGCAACCGTTGTTATTATTGGATTACAGGGATTTAGTATTAATTATATAGCGCTTTTGATTGTTCAAAGTATTTTAATGGGAGCAACCATAGATTACGGCATTTTATTTACCAGTTATTATCGTGAAAAACGTAAGTCAATGAAAATAAAAGACTCTCTAATCGGTGCATATAATGGTTCTATTCATACGATTCTCACATCTGGGTTGATCATGGTTGTCGTAACTGGTATTTTGGGATATGCATTTGATGATCCAACAATAGGGCAGATCTGCTATACAATTTCCATGGGGGCATCTTGTGCACTGATACTAATAGTTTTCGTTTTACCAGGAATACTAACGGTGTTCGATAAACTAGTATGTAAAAATCATTGTTAAGAGTAAATGATTTTTTTAACTAGTAAATAGCAATATCTAGTAAGATAATCTAAAAAAGAAATGTTATTATTTAATTAATAATTTCTATCAAAAAATAAAAAGTGGCAAGGGAGATAGGTATGATATTTGAATTGTATAAGAATGGCAAAGTAACAGATTTTTATGTAGAACAGGAAGCATATAGCGGAGTGTTTAAGATTGCTCAAAAGGTGTGTGAAGACATCTTTCTTGTTACAGGAAAAAAACCTTTGATTAAATCTTACATGAATACAGAAAACATGCTTATTATTGTGGGAACCATAGGTCGGAGCACCATATTAAAGAAGTTAGAAGAAGAAAAGAAAGTGAATTATTCTAATCTTCGTGAAAAACGTGAATGTTACTCCTTTACATTGGTTGAAAATCCCTTACCTAATGTTGCAAAGGCTATAGTGATTGCTGGAAGCGATAAAAGGGGAACAATCTATGGGTTATTTCATATCTCAGAATTATTGCATGTTTCCCCATGGGTTCAATATGCAGATGTATTACCTCAAAGGAAAGATGAAATCATATTTACGGAGAAGGATCATTTTATTTCCAAGGAGCCATCCGTTAAATACCGAGGATTTTTTATAAATGATGAGTGGCCAGCGTTTGGAAATTGGACATTTAAGCATTTTAATGGATTTACTGCAGAAATGTACGATATGATTTTCGAGGTATTACTTCGATTAAAAGGAAATTATATGTGGCCGGCTATGTGGACATCTTCTTTTAGTCTAGACGGACCGGGGCTTAAGAATGCGGAGCTTGCAGATGAATATGGTATTGTCATGGGCAATTCTCATCATGAACCTTGCCTAAGACATAGTGAAGAATGGGATAAACTTCGTGGGGAAAATACGGAGTATGGAAACGAGTGGAATTATTATACCAATAAAGAAGGTTTGTTGAACTATTGGCGTGATGGATTAAAAAGAAGTGGCAAATATGAAAATGTGATTACAATTGGAATGCGTGGGGAACGAGACTCCTCAATGCTTGGACCAGATGCAACACTAAAACAAAATATTGATTTGTTAAAAGATGTTATCACAGAACAACGGAAACTGATAGCGGAATACGTTGACCCAGATGTGAAAAAGGTTCCTCAGATGCTAGCACTCTATAAAGAAGTTGAACCATACTTTTATGGAGATGAAAATACAGAAGGATTATGTACCTGGGAGGGATTGAATGGCGTTACTTGCATGCTCTGTGAGGATAACTTTGGTAATATGAGAACTCTTCCCACAATACAAAACTGTAATCGTGAAGGCGGTTGGGGAATGTATTATCACATGGACTATCATGGCGGTCCAATTTCTTATGAATGGGTAAACAGCTCTTACTTGCCTAAGATTTGGGATCAAATGACAACAGCATACGAAACAGGAATTCGCGATATATGGATTGTAAATGTGGGCGATTTAAAGTTTCAGGAATTCCCATTAAGTTATTTTATGGATCTAGCATATGATTATGACCGCTATGGACAGTCTGCGGTGAATAAAACCGATGACTACACAAGAGGGTGGATACAACGTGAATTTTATGAAATATTTAATAAAGAAGAGCAAGAAATGTTACTTCAGGTATTCAAAGGATATACAAGATTAAACCATAATAGAAAACCAGAAGCATTAAACAGTGAAACCTATCATCCGGTTCAATTTTCAGAAGGGAAGCGGGTATGGACGGAAAGCCAAGCAATATGTAGCAAGGTAGAGTTCTTACGTGAGTCCTTATGGAAGAAAGAAGATATATCGGAAGAAATAAAAGCTTCCTTTGTAGAATTGGTTTATTATCCCTCTGTAGCGTCTATGAATGTCTTACAGATGCAAATTCAAGCAGGTTGGAATCATTACTACGCAAGATTGGGAGCCAAAATTGCTAATAAATATGGAGACAATATAAAAGCTTGCATTGAAAAAGATCGTCTGCTTACAAAAGAATTTAATGAATTATTGGGGGGTAAGTGGAGTCATCTAGCAGATTCAGAACATATTGGATTTACAAACTGGAACGATGAAAATTGTCAGTATCCAATATGTATGACAGTGGAGGTGGCCAACAAACCACGTTTACTTGTGGGTTCGTTGGGAGAAGATATGTATACAAGCGGTGGTGATTGGACAGGAAAAACCGTAAGTATGAGACAATTCATGCAGGCAAATGTTTCAGAAGGTATTCTTCACTTATTAAATGCAGGAACTGGCGATATTGCTTATACCATCCAATGTGACTGTCAAGGAGTTTGCTTTTCGAAAACGGAAGGTATTGTATGTGATGAAGAATTTATTGAGGTGAGGATAGATAAACAATTGGTAGAGGAGGCAACCTTTTTTGTGAAGTCAGAAGGTGGAAGAGTGAGGGTGAAAGTTTGTTCGGAGTATAAGGACCTTCCACCGGTAAGCTCTATGACATTTCTTGAGAATGATGGATATATCTCAATAGAAGCAGAGCATTTTAAAGATAAAACGGACTGCAATGAGGGCGGTTACCAGGTACTTACTGATTATGGGAAAACATATTCAGGATTAAAGATTTTACCAACCACGTTAGATTGTAGAACATGTGAAAATGAAATTTCATTAAGTTATCATGTATACGTAGAACAAGCTGGCAATTATTTGCTCAACATATATAGTGCCCCAGTTAACCCACGTGTGATGAATGGTAAAATAGAAATTGGAGTAAAGTTCAACGAAGAAGTTGAGAAGATATTACCGGTACTTACAAAGGATTATGTGGCAGGAGAATCTAGTTGTGGAGAATGGAGTCAAAAAGCACTAAACCAGATACAGATTACCTCAGAACAATTTTTGCTTAAAAAAGGTGAGAATGTACTGAAATTAATTGCAAAGGACCCGGGACTTGTTATTGAAAAATTAGTATTGGTAAGAGAAAATGTTAAAATGCCGTATTCTTATTTGGGACCAGTAGAAACCTTTTATACAAAATAAAAAGGATTGGTCATAAATCATGGAGAAGAACTGTCTACATAGCCAATTGAATTAGAATGACGAAAAGCGGAAGGTGTAGAACCCGTGAACTTTTTAAATTGTCTATAAAAATGTTCAATATTGCGATAACCACAGTGTTCGGCAATTAAGGAAATGGGGTAAGTAGTATATTTTAATTGATCCTGTGCTAATAAAATACGACTAGAAATCACATCATCCATACAGGATATACCAAACTGATTCTTATATATTAATTCCAAATACCCCGCACTAAGTTGAACTTGTTTGGCCATAATTGTAACACTCCAAGGAAATTGTGGTTGATTATGTATCTGCTTGCGAAGTAGTTGCAGATTATTAATATATGGTAAAACGTTAGTACAAGATACAGAATCATGTAATTTTGAAAATAGAATACTTAGTAGTAGATTCTGAGTTGTACTATAATCAGAATTATCACTAGAAGATTCCCAGGCTATCATCTTAACTAGAGTATGACAGTATTGGGAATCTTTTAGTATAAAAGGAATACCACAAACAGGAAAAGAGGAAACATAAATTTCATCGGACGCAAAGCGTATCCAATCATCGGAATAGGAACTTCCGCTGGCGCGATAATAAATTTTCTGATTAGGAGAAAAAAGGACTGCTGAGCCAGCAGGATATTCCTGAAACTTATTCTCTATCATAAAGATAGATGGCGTGTGTAGGAGAAGAAAAAGCCAGCAATCATGTCCCTCAGGAATGTCAAATATAAAATCAGCATTATGCATGCTACTTAGTCCTATGTATTTAATCTGATTCATAATATCCCTCCGTTTTATTTAAAATAGGATATATCATATTATAATGGTGTATTTGCTATATTGCAATAGTTATTATTTATATAGATATGAAGATAGGTTAGTATTTTGCGATAATAAATCATTGTTTTTTACGGGTTATCTATATAAGATTATGTTAGAAGAATCACGATAAAAGGAGTTAAATATGACACAGAATAAAAAAATAAAAGAATATTATCAAATTAAGAAAGATGATAAAATATCCTTTCAAAATCATGCAACATTTTGTATTGGAACGGGTCGGATGGGCCTTGCACTTCGACATGAATATTGTAATCAGCTAAAAAAAGTTCAAGATGAGATTGGTTTTTCCTATATTCGTGGACATGGATTATTTAGTGATGACATGGGAATCTATCATACCTATGAAGAAGAGGGAATACAAAAGGAAGAATATAATTTTTCCTATTTGGACAAGGTATTTGATACCTATATGGAGAATAGTCTAAAGCCATTTATAGAACTAGGATTTATGCCAGGAGATCTTGCATCAGGCGACCAGACGGTTTTCTATTGGAAGGGTAATGTGACACCACCATCAGATTATAAAAAATGGGAAGACCTGGTGATAGTAACAATTAAGCATTTAATTTCTAGATATGGACTAGAAGAAGTAATTAGCTGGCCATTTGAGGTTTGGAATGAACCCAATCTTGCAGGATTTTGGAAAGGTGCAGATATGGAAGAATATTTCAAATTATATGAAGTTACAAGCAAAGCAGTAAAAAAATGTGACACTCGTTTACGTGTAGGTGGTCCTGCAATTTGTGGCGTGGACGATGAGCGTTGGTTATGCAGTTTTCTATCTTTTTGTCAGAAACAGAAGGCTCCCCTTGATTTTGTGACAAGACATGCATATGCGGTAGAAGAAGCAGATAGGAAAGGACATTATGATTATCAAAAATTAAGGGATCCACAGTTTTTTATGGACGAACTAAGAGAGAGCCGCCGTATTATTGATAGTTTTCCAGAATATATCGGAATGGAAATGCATATAACAGAATTTAATACATCCTATACACCGCGATGTCCATTACATGACACAAATCTTAACGGGGCATATATCGCTAGATTACTTAGCGAAATGGGAGATGTATGCGCATCCTATTCATATTGGACATTTGGTGATGTGTTTGAAGAAAATGGAGTTTCATTTACCCCATTTTCTGGTTGTTTTGGTTTGTTGGCAAACGGCATGATTCCGAAACCTACCTATTGGACATTTTCTTTTTATAGCCAATTGGCCGAGAAAGCAGTAGCAAGGGGAGAACATTTTGTTTTGACAAAAGATGAACAAAACAAATATGTGGGAATTGCATGGAACATAGCAGAAGAGGTGAGTTCAGATTTTGTATTAAATTATGAACTGGAAATAGAAAATGGTGTTTATTTGGTGGTAACAAAGTTGGTGGATGAGGAGACCTGTAATCCACTACAGGATTGGATCAATATGGGTGCACCAAGCAATCCATCACAGAAGCAGGTAATTATGCTTCAAGAAAGTGCATTGCCTCAGATAAGGACAGAACAAAAAGAGATTTTCAATCAAAAAATGGAGTTAGAGATATTGTTATCTTCAAATGCAGTTTGCTATTTTGAAATTCAGAAGGTGGAAAAGCAAAATGATAGGGGTTATGAGATGTCAAGAATACGCGGGGTGAGAACAAATGCAAAATGATGTTGAAATGAAGGTGCCAGATAGGTATAAAAAAACAATTAGTGTTGAAAAGTCTGGAAAGATGGTGGAAGTTCTTTATCCTACGAACCATTATATTAACCATAATAGACAGCTCATAGCAAGCCAGAAAATAGCAGAAGAGTTTGCGGGTAGAACGGTTGTAGAAGGCGAGGCAATTACAAAGAAATG
>DATESN010000020.1:0-23956 GCA_035270785.1 Lachnospiraceae bacterium
CAATGTTGTATAAATATGATACTGTAACAAAAGGTCTAGAGGGGATTTTCCAGGAACATGACGCAGATGTCCATCAATTTGTAGACGTGATTGGACTACAGGCACATCTTGATACAGATACATCTATGAAGTCGTTTGCCAAAGTAGTTAGACAATTTGGTGATGAAGGATATGAAATACAACTAACAGAGTTAGATATGGGTATTCCAAAAGTTTTAGTTGGAGAAGTTGCGTCGGACAAAGAACTTAAAAAACAAGGTGAAAAATACAAATATATAATGGAGAGTATGATGGGATTGGTAGATGAAGGCTATCATATTACGTCCATATCTGTATGGGGAATATCAGATGATAACTCCTGGAGAAGAAATGATAAGGGATTTAATGCTTACGCATTATTATTTAATGAGGATTTATCTGAGAAGCCGGCTTTTCGGGGTATGGCAATGGCATCGGAAATGCTTTCCTACTATACATATGGTCTGGATTTTTAAAGAAATCAATAAATTCAAAAGATAAATAAACAGGACTTAAAAACAATAAAGATTATTCAGACATTGTCCCATATAAAAAGACACAGAACAAAATTTAAACTTTTAATCTGTGTCTTTTTAAATAGAAAAGATAATTTAAAGAGTGTAATGTATTTTGGAATAAAGAGCACGATATTCACTTGGAGTGCAATCTTTTTGCTGCTTAAAAATACGATTAAAGGTGGAGATGCTTGAAAATCCTGATTGAAGGGCAATCTCTGTAATTGATAAATCGGGTTCTGCCAATAATTCCTCAGCTGCATTTATTCGCTTATGACTTAGATAGTTTGAGAAGGTGGAATTGGTATATTGCTTAAATAATCTTGTGAAATGATATTTTGAAAAACCTACTTCATCTGCTATATCGTCTAGTGTTAATTCTTCCATATAATGTGCACCTATGTAATCCAATGCATCGCTAAACTTTTGTACGTATTCCTTCTGTTTATAAACACGTACATTGGGAAATATATCGGAGGTGCTGATTCGATTTCTTCCAAGAATAACAAAAAAACTAATTAACAAAGAATAAATATTTAAAACGCAAAAATCACTTTGACTAAAATATTCATAACGAATATGGGCTAGAAGTTGATACAATTCCTCATATACATGGGCGTAGGATTCTTTTGTGATCAAAAGCGGCTCACTCATTAGAGATTGAATAGTTGAAAACCCACTCAGTTTAGAAATGGCAGAAAGGTCTAATAAAAAAATATAACGATTTCCGCTCTCGGGAGCAATTAATTGATGGTTTTCACCTGGTGTAATTAGTAAAAATTCCCCTGGCATAATGTGATATTTGGAATTTGTTATATTTACATCATAATAATTTTCTATAGGTAGTATTATTTCAAGGGCTGTATGCCAATGAACAGGATAGCATTCATTTTGCTCATTATACCATATTCTGATAAAAGAATCTTTTTTAAACTCCACAATTTCATGTTCAATTTCAACAGATCTTTTTCCGCTCCAATCATCATTTGGAGAATATAAATTGATATTATTATTATTTTTATGTAATGTTAACATTTTCACTCCCAATTATTGCTAGTTTCGTTTCAGGTTATTTGAACAGTAAATATTCTAAATGAAATTAAAATGTACAAAATATAAATATGTTTCTGCATTTATACTATCATAATTAAAACGAAATGTAAATAATGCACAATAGAATTGAATAATCTTTTTAATCTTGTACAATTTAATGAAAAGAAATAGCAAAATATAGTCACAACATAACAAAGTATGATATAATATTATTATCTGATTAATAAAAACAGAAAGTTAGGAACGTCTCAAATAAATTGGGAAAAGGAGGTTGTCAAACTTTGCTAATTGAAAAAAGTAATAATGCTAGATAGATGTATGGGAGAGTTAATATTTGTATACAAAACACAAAAAAAAACTCTTGCCATATATTTGGTACTTTGAAAAGAAATAATATTGCACAAAGAAACAGTAATATTTTTTTGAAATGGGCAATATATGAACAATAATTAGCAAAAAGTAATAAGCTTATTAAAATAAATGATGATAATATTACTTCAATAGTGTAAAATAGATTTAAGAATGACAACATTTATCAGTTCGTGGAGGCAATTATGAAAGATTCTATTAGGAAGATGTTAATAGCAATAGCGGTAATAGTGGTGATGGTTGCGGCTTTTTCAATTATGAACCTGACAAAGGTTGAAAATTATCATGACAAATATGACGGATATGACCTTGCAACAGATATAGAAGGTGTTAATAGGGAAGGTACATATACAGGGTATTTGGAGCAACACGCAGATGCAACATTTCCAAAAGAGGATATAACAGTAGATCTAAGTTCTTGTTCTACAAGCGGAGATAGTGAAATATATAAGGATTACGAAGGCGAAACAGAAGCATTATATACTGGTGATGAATCAAAAGTAACATGGGAGATAGAAATTCCAAAATCTGGTTTCTACAATATATATATGGAGTATGCAACAGTAGAATCTAAGGGTGTTAGGATTGAGCGGGCACTGTACATTAATGGGGAGCTTCCATTTGAAGGCGCAAGAAGCATGACATTTTCTAGGATGTGGACTGATGGTGGAGAAAAGATAAAGGACAATCAAGGAAATGAAATTCGTCCTTCACAAGTTGAAACCTATGGATGGCAAAATGCTTATTGTAGAGATGATATGGGATATATAACGGAACCATATCAGTTTTATTTTGATAAAGGAACTAACACTATTTCATTAGAAGCAATTAACGAACCATTTATACTTCGAAAATTAACATTAAAAGCAATAAATGAAAAAACAAAATATAGTGAATACATAGTGGAACAACCAACAGTGGAGCCTAATCAAATAGCACTTAATTATATACAAAAGATACAGGGAGAGGATGCTGTTGTTCGTTCCGATTCTTCTCTTTATGCTAAGTACGATAAATCATCCGCATCTACACAACCATATAGTGTGACAAAAACAGTGTTAAATTATTCTGGTGGAGATGCATGGAAAAGTGCTGGTCAATGGATAGAATGGGATTTTGAAGTACCAGAGGATGGTTACTATAATATAACAGTAAAAGGCCGCCAAAACTATGAAAGAGGAAGCGTTTCTTGCAGACGAGTCTACATTGATGGTGAAGTTCCTTTTGATGAAATGAATTCCGTGGAATTTATATATGATAGCGATTGGAGACTGATGACGCTTGCTGATGAAAAGGGTAGTGCATACCAATTTTATCTAAAGGCAGGAACTCATTCAGTTAGACTAGAAGTAACATTGGGTGCCACGGGAGCTATTTTAGAAACCATGGAAGATTCAAGTTATCGATTGAATCAAATGTATAGGAAAATACTTGTTTATACGGGGGCAACACCTGATCAAAATAGGGATTACAATCTAGATTTGATATATCCAGAAGTATTAGAAGCCATGTCGTTAGAGTCAAAGAGATTATATAAGATTGTAGATGATACGGTTACTTATACAGGACAAAAGTCGGATAAGATAGCAACTGCACAAACACTTGCGCAACAACTTGAAAAGTTTGTAGATAAACCTTACAAATTATCGATAGGTTTCACTTCGTTTAAAGATAATATAACGGCACTGGGTACAGCAATTCTTACAATGAGTGAAACAAAACTTGATGTGGATTACATCGTAGTTAGTGGTGTGGATGCAAAAATAACGCCTGATAAAGCAAACATTGCACAAAAAGCGTTTCACGAGATTAAATCCTTCATAGCCTCTTTCCTTGTTGATTATAATTCAGTAGGAAATGTGTATGGCAAAAATGAGGAAGGTGTTGTGAAAGTTTGGATTGTTACAGGACGTGATCAAGGGACAATCTTAAAAACAATGATAGATGATACTTTTTCACCTATGTCTGGAATTAATATTAACGTTGAAATTGTTGACGCCGCGGCACTGCTTAGCGCTGTAGTTGCGGGACGCGGACCAGACGTGGTACTTTCAATAGGATCAGATCAACCAGTTAATTATGCATTGCGTGGTGCGGCGGAAGATTTGACACAGTTTGATGATTGGCGGGATGTATTTGATGAATATTATGAAAGCGCATATAAATCTTATGAATATAACGATGGTATTTATGCGGTTCCTGAATCACAGACGTTCAATGCTTTGTTCTATAGAACGGATATCATGGAAGAACTAGGTCTTGACGTTCCACAGACTTGGGAGGACGTGATTAGCATGTTGCCAACGCTTCAGGGAAACAATATGGAAATTGGTGTTCCGGATCCCACAGCAGCATTACTACCCGATTTATCAATATTTTATTCCATTTTATATCAAAATGGTGGTGATGTTTATAACGAAAAAGGAACTTCTACAATTGTAGATAACGAAATAGGTGCTGAGGCATTTGCGATGTATACAAAATTTTATACAGACTATGGCACACCAACTAACTACGATTTTGTTAGTCGTTTCCGTTCGGGGCAGATGCCAATAGGAATCGCTAATTTCACTATTTACAATACCCTTGTTGTTTCGGCTCCCGAAATAAGAAGCCTGTGGAAATTCACACTAATCCCGGGAACAAACAGGATTGATGAGGATGGAAAAGAATATCTTGATAGATCAGTGTTTACTAATGGAACATGTACAATGATGCTTAAAAGTGATAATGAATTAAGAAAAAAGAATACTTGGGAATTCATGAAATGGTGGGCAAGTGCAGATGCCCAGGTAAGGTTTGGCCGTGAACAGGAGGCTTTACTTGGTTCGTCAGCAAGATATCCAGCAGCTAACCTAGAAGCATTTTCACAGCTGTCTTGGAGTGCAGAAAATGCAGCTGTATTAAAAGAACAACGCGCTAGTGCAGTTGGTTTCCGAGAGATTGCCGGAGGTTATTACACAGGAAGACATATTGTTAATGCTGTTCGTAAGGTTATTAATAAGAATATAGATCCGCGCGAGGTAATCATTGATTACGCAATTACAATCGATGAAGAATTGATTAAGAAACAAAAAGAATTTGGGCTTACCATTGAGTAGTTTATATAATGAAGGTGAAGAAATTACCCAAATAGGAGGTAGAAGTGAAAGAATATATAAGTAAATATTTCATATTGCGACGTAGCAACTATAAAATCGCAATGAAAAAAGCTAAGAAAAGTAAAACCTATTACTTGTTTTTAGCACCATACGCTATTTTGTTTACAATGTTTTTCATATTTCCCGTTTGTATATCAATTTTCTTGAGTTTTACCTATTATAATATTTTGGAAACACCAAGATTTATAGGATTAACAAATTATATAAATCTAATTCTGCAGGATGATATTTTTTTGGTTGCAATTAAGAATACGTTTATGATAGCAATTATTACAGGACCGGTAGGTTATATAGCTTCTTTTTTATTCGCGTGGTTGATTAATGAGTTACCACGGTGGATTAGAACATTTGCAGTTATCGTTTTTTACGCACCGTCTATAGCTGGAAATATGTTCGTGATCTTCGCAATTTTCTTCAGGGGTGATGCATACGGATATGTAAATGCGATATTGATAAGGCTTGGTTTTATCAATGCTCCGATATTATGGCTAACGAATCCAGAGTATATGTTGCCAATTTGTATGATTGTTATTTTGTGGATGAGTTTAGGAACAGGTTTCTTGGGCTTTGTGGCAGGACTACAGGGAATTGATGCTTCACAGTATGAAGCAGGATATATGGACGGCGTGAAAAACAGATGGCAAGAACTTTGGTTTATCACACTTCCAAACATGAAACCAATGTTAATGTTTGGCGCTGTTATGGCTATTACGCAGGCGTTTGGTGTAGCTGATGTTACAATGGCACTTTGCGGATATCCAAGTACAGATTATGCGGCACGTACAGTAGTAACTCATTTATTTGATTATGGTTCTTCAAGATTTGAAATGGGTTATGCAGCTGCGATAGCAACGTTACTTTTTCTGATTATGTTTTTATGTAATAAAGCAATTCAGAGTTTATTAAGAAGAGTGGGAACGTGACATGGGTAAAAAAATGAGAGAAACAAAACAACAACATAAAAAAATAGGAATTTTCAAAAAGAGACAGCCTAATCGTTCAAGAGTTGGTGATTTCTTCGTATATTTATTTCTATTAATAATAGCACTTGCCATGGTATTTCCGCTTGTGTTTGCAATTAATAGTTCATTAAAACCATTAGATGAATTATTTAAGGTTCCACCCAAGCTGTTCGCACAACATCCTACAATGGATAATTTTCAAGATTTGTTTGTCACGATGTCAAAATCGTGGGTATCTTTTTCAAGATATGTTTTCAATACCGTATTCATTACAGCAGCGGGTACCTTTGGACATTTGATTATTGCATCTATGGGTGCGTATGTACTGGCGAAGTATGATTTCCCAGGTGGAAAATTATTCTTTAATATTGTTGTTGTTGCTTTGATGTTTAATGGATATGTTACTTCCATTCCAAACTATTTAATTATCAGTAAATTAGGATGGATAGATACTTACTGGTCTATTATTATTCCGTCCTTTGCAGCACCAATGGGACTATTCTTAATGAAGCAATTTATGGAAGGGCTACCCATGTCATTAGTGGAAGCTGCTAAGATTGATGGCGCTAACGAATGGAAAGTATTTTCGGTTATAGTAATGCCAAATGTAAAACCAGCTTGGTTGACATTGATTATTTTCTCCGTACAAGGTTTATGGAATAATAAAGCGGCAACATATATTTATTCAGAGGAGAAAAAGACTTTGGTTTATGCACTCCAACAAGTACAAAGCGGAGGTATTGCTAGAACTGGTCAAGCAGCAGCTGTTGCAGTAATTATTATGGTTGTACCGATCACGATATTTATTTTATCTGAAAGCCAGATACTTGAGACAATGGCAAGTTCAGGATTAAAAGATTAATGCATAAAAATAGTAGTAAGCAAAAAAGTGAGCGATATGAAGAATGGGGTAAGGTATGAAAAGGACATTCAGTAAAATAATTATTTTAATAGCAGCCTTTTGCATCATCGACGGTACGTCGCTTGAAACATATGCAGCTGAAGGATATACATATAATTATGACTGGTGGGGAGATATTCAACATTCACCTGATGCATATGATGTTGTGGGAGTATATAATTTCAAAGATTTAGGGTTAAATAAAAATTTAAACAATCCAGCTGGTCTATTCGTTCATGGAAAGACTATTTACTTATGTGACACTGGCAATAATAGAATTTTAGAAATTGAAAGAGACGATGTCGATTCGTTCAAGCTAGTGAGAACCATAGATAAAATTTATGGGGATGTGGATGTATCAACGTTGTCAAGTCCTACGGATATTAGCGTGTCTGATGATGGATATATGTATATTAGCGATAAAGGAAACGGAAGAATATTAAAACTGGATATAAATTTGAATTATATTATGGAGTTTAGCGAACCAGTAGATGAGAGTTATAATGGAAGCCTATCTTTCTTACCTAATAAAATAGTGGTTGATTCCATAGGGCGCGTTTATTGTATCGCAGATAATATTAACAAAGGTCTAATTAAGTATGAATCAGATGGAAGCTTCAAAGGATTTACTGGAGCAAATGATGTAATTTATGATTGGTATGATTATATTTGGAAGAAGTTGTCAACGACGGCTCAAAGAGCTGCATCCAATTCCTTCGTACCAACTGAATACGACAATATATATATTGATCATGAAGGTTTTATATATGCTTGTACCACTAATATTAATAAGAACGAATTGCGTTCGGGGGATGCAAAGCCAATTAGAAAACTTAATATGCTAGGGAAAAACATTCTAATTGAAAATGGTAATTATCCGGTTTACGGGGATTTGTATTGGGGGGAAGCTGGTGGTTATAAAGGACCATCTCTTATTAAAGATATTACTTCATTAGATAATGGTGTGTATTTTGGACTTGATAATGTTAGAGGACGTTTATTTGCATATGATAATCAGGGAAATTTGCTTTATGCCTTTGGTGGAAGCGGTAATATGGATGGATTTTTTAAAGATGCCAGAGCAATTGAACACATGGGTCTTGATATTATAGTATTGGATTCACAGGACAACAGCTTTACTGTTTTCACACCAACCGAATTTGGTGACTTGATCTATAAGGCAATTGACGAATATACAGCAGGTGAGTATGACGCAGCTGGTGAAACCTGGAAAAGGGTTCTTATGCTGGATGGAAATTATGATTTGGCATATAAAGGTATCGGTAAATCGTTGTTAAGGCAGGGAGAATATTTAAAAGCAATGAAATATTTCAAGCTGAAATATGATAGCGATAATTATTCCAAATCTTTCAAACAGTTTAGAAAGATTTGGATAGAAGAACATATAGTATGGATTTTTATAGGGTTTTTTGTAATTATTTCATTACCATTAGCATTTGGTAGGTTGAAAAAAATCAAGATCGAAATTGATAATGCAGAAATCTTCAAAGAATAGGTTTGAGCGGAGGATAACATGTTAGCTTTATTAAAAAGGAAAGAAACATATAGCCATTATTTTAAAACATTAAGATATTCGCTTTATGTAATATCACATCCGTTAGACGGGTTTTGGGATTTGACACATGAAAAAAGAGGATCAATAGCAGCAGCCAATACAATTCTGATATTTACCCTACTTGCTAAAATTATGAAATTACAATATACAAACTTTATGTTTAATCAGGTTTATTGGGAAGGTATTAATATTTTTCTGTATTTAGCAAGTATTTTATTTCCTTTGATATTGTGGTGTTTGGGAAATTGGGGATTGACCACCCTATTTGATGGAAAGGGAAGATTGAAACAAATATATATGGCAACCGCATATGCGTTAACGCCGTATTGTTTAATCCAATTTCCAATAATTGTAATTACTAACGTGGTGACGTTAGAAGAAGGTGCTATATTTGAAGTTATTTCATTCTTTTCAATTTTTTGGATTGTATGTTTGATTATATGTGCAATGGTGCAAATTCACGAATATACACTAAGTAAAACGATTTTATTCACAATATTTTCTATTCTTGCAATTTTAGTAATGGTTTTCATTTTACTTCTGTTTTTTAATATGATTAGTATGGGAATAGCTTATTTTGTATCTATTGCTAAAGAAATAATGTTCCGAATGTAACTGTTAAAAGGAGAAAAGGGTCATGAAAAAAGAAAAATCATTCTTAAACGTAGAATGGAAAGAGAAAGCAAAAAAGCAATTAAAGAGTTTAGTTGTTCCATTTATTATTTTACTCGTCATTGCTTTTGGTGTGTTGGTCATTCTGTTTACAAAGACAAAATCTGATGAAGAAGAAGTCGTTAAAGTCAATACATATGATGGTGGTACAGAAAATATCGTGTTAGAAAATGATGCACTAAAGCTAGTTATGGAATCTGAGACGACACAATTTTCATTGACCGTAAAAGCCACAGGTGAAATTTGGTATTCCAATCCGTTAGAGGTAGACAATGATTCCATTGCGCTTCCTGTTGAAAAATCAAGATTGAAATCTACGATATTACTTACATATAGTACAAAAAATGGTGTTGATACGCTGTTTGATAATTATACATACAGTATATTAAATAAAATATACTCTATTGAAGCATCAGAGGACTCGATTAAAGTATGTTATTCTATTGGTGATGTCAATGCAGAATACGTCATTCCAACAGTGCTTTCTGAAGATAGGATGGATGCATATCTTTCCAAAATGGATGAAACGCAGAGGAGTCTTATAAAGGATTATTACAAAAAATATGATATTAATAAACTTGGAGCAAAAGATGACAGAGAAGGATTACTTGCTTTATATCCAATGTTGGAAAATGAAATCATATATGTATTACGTAGTACAACAAAAGATAACTTGAAAACAAAATTTCAAACTTATTTTGAGGAAATAGGTTATACCTATGAAGAATTCCTTGAGGATAAAGAAAATGATTTATCAGCATTAACATCTGACAAGCCAATATTCAATGTAAATGTTATTTATAAGTTGGATGGTAGCGACCTTATTGTAGATGTACCCATGAGTGAAATTGAATATAAAGATAGTTCACCAATTATTAATTTGAGCGTATTACCATATTTTGGAGCTGGAGCTGCAGATGAAGATGGATATATGTTCGTACCAGAGGGTGGAGGAGCCATTATTGATTTCAACAATGGCAAGATATCACAAAGCAGTTATTTTGCCAATTTGTATGGATGGGATATGGCACAGGGAAGAACTTCATTAGTTCATGATACAAGGGTAATGTTTGGTGTGTTTGGAATTGCAAAGAATAATAATTCTTTTATTTGTATTTTGGAAGATGGGTCGCCATATGCTTCAATTCAAGCGGATATTAGCGGCAAAAACAATAATTACAATTACGTAAATTCAGTGTATACTATTGATCATAGAGAGCAATATGATGTGGCCGAAAAATATAATGGAAAAATGTTTGTATACGAAAAGGGTACAAAAGATGAGGACATTATACAACGTTTTCGATTTGTTGATTCTGGAGATTATGTTGATATGTCTAAAGAATATCAGAATTATCTATGTGACAAATATAGCGTAGGGTTCACTATGAATGATGATACAAAAGTGCCAGTTGCAATTGAAATAGTTGGTGCAGTTGACAAGATAGAGCAAGTTTTGGGAATCCCGGTTTCAAGACCTTTAAAACTAACAACATATAAGGAAGCAGAAGCAATATTAAAAGAACTATCGAAAGATGGAATGACAAATTTGTCGGTAAAATTATCCGGATGGATGAATGGTGGAATTAATCAGAAGGTATTAAATAAGGTTAAACCAGTACCATCTCTTGGAAGTAAAAAAGATCTGAAAAAATTAATATCATATGCAAATAATAATGGTTTCACCATGTACCTTGATGGTATTACCAATTATTCAATAGATAGCGATGTTTTTGATGGGTTTTTGATTTATAGGGATACTGCACGACTAGTAACAAATGAAAAAGTAGTATTAAAGGAATTTTCAACGATATGGTATGGACAAGATGAATTAGAGGATAGTTATTATCTTTTAAAGCCATCTCTTGTTTTAACAATGATGCAGAATTTAACAAATGCGGCAGTTAAGTTTGATTCAAAAGCTGTTTCATTCAAGGATATTGGTTACGAGCTATCAGCAGATTATTCTAAGAAAAAGTTTGTATCAAGGCAAAAGGTTTTAAATCAGCAGACCGAAAAACTAAGTGAAATCAAAAAGTCTGGTAATTCGGTGATGATAAATGGTGGTAATGATTATGCCATTGCTTACTCTGATTTTATAACAAATATGGATTTAGGTGGAAGCAAATATGCCATTATTGATCATATCATTCCATTTTATCAAATAGCATTACATGGTTATATTAACTATACGGGTGAAGCTTTGAATATAACAAAGAATTACAAGGAAGAGCTTCTTCTTTCAGCAGAGTATGGTGCCGGCTTGTATTTTAACTTTATGCAATCTGAATCCACAGTACTTCAAAAGACGATGTATACAGAGTACTTTGGATCCACATTCTCAGATTGGCATGACAAGATGTTGGAGATTTATAATAGATACGAAAAAGAGTTGGGGCATACATTCAATCAAAAGATTACAAGTAATAAAGAGATTTCAAAAAATGTTAAGTTGACTACATATGAGGATGGAACAAAGGTATATGTGAATTACAGATATAGTGATTCTGTAGAGGATGGAATTACCATTCCAGCAAGAGATTATGTGGTAATAAAATAATATATGAAAAAACACAATGAATGGGATAAGTCATTCAAGGAAGGGCTATTGTTATGAAGAAACATGGAAAATTAAAGGGGCTTGAAAGAAGAAAAGCGATATCGGGTTATTTATTTATTTCTCCTTTTATTTTAGGATTTCTGTTTTTTATGGTACAACCACTCTTCCAATCTTTTTATATGAGTTTTTGTAATGTTAAAATTGGACCAGGTGGATTTACAATGTCATTTGATGGAATTGTGAATTATATGAGAGCGTTCACAATTGATTTGGAATTCAACAGGAAACTAGTAACGGCAATTCAAGAGATGGCAGTTAAATCAATTGCAATTATGATTTTTAGTTTTTTTGTGGCACTTGTCCTTAATCAAAAGTTTAAGGGACGCGCGTTTATCAGAGCCGTTTTTTTCCTACCAGTTATTCTTTCGTCTGGTGTTATTCTTGGCATTGAATTTGATAATACATTACTTGCTAGCGTGCAGTCTGCTATCGAAAAATCAACAGGCGGTGGTATGAGTCAGGTGCTAGAGGATATTTTGGATGCTAGTGGCATGGGTCATGGTGCATTTGTAATTGTGTATGATCTTGTGGATGCTGTATATGACATTGCAATTTCTTCAGGCATTCAAATTATCATATTTTTGTCTGGATTACAAACTATCTCAGCCAGTGTATACGAGGCAGCAGCTATTGAAGGCTGTACAAGTTGGGAGAAATTATGGAAGATTACATTTCCAATGATAAGCCCGTTGATTTTAGTAAATTGGGTATATACTATTGTTGATTTCTTTATGAGATCTGACAATGAAGTTATGGAAAAGATAAGCGATACCATGATTGTTGATCTGAATTATGGGTTTGCATCTTCTATGGCATGGATATATTTTCTAATTGTAATAGCAATTATTGGTATCAGTTCACTTATTATTTCAAAGGCGGTTTACTACTATGATTAAAACAAAAACAATCAATGAAATAGGATTTTGGGAAAGAAATAGAAAGTCAAATGGTTATTTGTTGAAAAGCACAATTACAAATATGTGTGTTGTATTTCTTCGATCATTACTCCTATTCGGCATTTGTTTCATGATATTGCAACCTATTCTCAATAAGATTTCATTGAGCTTTATGGCAGAGGAAGATTTATATAATTCTATGGTTATTTCAATACCAGAACATGTTACTTCCAATAATTATATGTTGGCAGCGAAATTCATGAATTATTTTCAAACTTTAAAAAGTACGTTTGCAATTTCATTAACCATTTCAATTTTACAGATTGCGATATGTACACTTGTTGGATATGGTTTTGCAAGATTTCATTTTCCTTTAAAAAATATTTGGTTTGCGTGTGTTATGCTTGTAATCGTGATTCCACCACAGACGATTTCTACCTCCTTATTTTTACATTTTCGTTATTTTGATTTTTTTGGAATCTTAAAATTGCTGACGGGAAACTCCATTAATTTAAGGGGATCAATAGTTCCATATTACTTAATGAGTGCAAGTTGTATGGGTTTAAAAAATGGTTTGTATATTTTTATGATTAGACAGTTTTTCCGAAATATTCCTAAGGAATTAGAAGAAGCAGCTTATGTGGATGGATGTGGAACATTAAAAACATTTCTAAGGATTATGTTACCTGATGCAACTCCAATTTTAACCTCTTGCTTTTTATTCGCCTTTGTATGGCAGTGGACAGATGGGTTTTATTCCAAAATGTTTCTTGGTAATGTAAATCTTTTATCTATCAAATTGCAACAGATCAGTGAAAAATTAGGTGCCTATATTATTATGACACTTCATGATGCTAGTGGTGCATCTGTAGGGTATACACAATGTATTATAGCAACGGGCACCTTAATGGTTATTGTTCCATTATTGATTCTGTATTTATTTGCTCAAAAAGGATTTATCGAAAGTTTAAGCAGTAGTGGTATTAAAATGTAAGTTTTAGTTGTCTATAATTTTGATGCATAATCATAATAAAATAATGAAATACCGGAAAAATTATTTTTTAGTTAGGCATTGAAATCTATATAGAGGAACAATTTAACCAAAATCATATTAAGGGAGGATATTAAATTGAAAAAAGAAAAAAGATTTTTAGCAATTGGATTAGCATTAGTTATGTCATTAAGCTTAGCTGCATGTGGAAGTGAAAAAACCCCTGCATCAGATACGGATAAACCAGCAGACGTTGTTGCTGATATACCTGCAGATGATCCTCAAGAGGAAGAAAGTGCTTATACTTTATTAACAGATGCAGATGGTAATGTATATGACCTTGGTGGTATGGAAATTATAGTTGGTGACTGGTGGACTGAAGATGTAGAAACAGAAGCAACCAACGATTTTGAAGAAGCTAGAGATGCATATATTGATTGGATTCAAGAAACATATAACTTTAAAATTAAGACAGCAGCTATTTCCACATGGGGAGATATGCCACAAGATTTCGTTAACTTTGCTACAACAGGTGGAGATGAAAATTATGTTTTCACATTACGTCAGGGAAGTGAACTTGCATCAGCTATGCAAAGTGGCTTAATGTACGATCTATCTACACTTGATTGCCTTGATCTTTCTATGGATAAATGGAAAGCTAGTAGGATTTGTGAATTAATGTCAGATGGTAGCGCTGTATATGGTATGAGAGGCATTGCTGTTGAACCAAGAGGTGGAATGTATTTTAATAAGAGAATCTTAACAGAAGCGGGCATTGATCCTGAGTCTCTTTATACATTACAGGAATCTGGTGAGTGGACATGGGATAAATTTGAAGAACTATGCGCAATGATTAATGATGATACAGATAATGATGGTAAAATTGATAGATTTGCACTTTCTGGAGCAAATAATTCATTTAACAACGAAGCTATCTTCTCAAATGGTGGAGAAATCATTGGAAAAGATGAAAATGGTAAGTATATCAATAAACTTGAATCAGACAACACAATGGGAGCATTAACTTGGGCACGTGAAATTCTTAAAAAGTATGAAATGACTTATCCAGAAGATGCTGCATGGGATTACTTTGCATCTGCATTTACAAATGGCGAATACGCTTTCCGTCCAGATCAGGCATATGTTGCAGGTCAGTTAGGTGAAATGGAAGATGATTTTGGTTTCGTATGTTTCCCTAAGGGACCAATGGCTACTGATTACGTAAATTGCTATGAGGATAATGTATATGTAATACCAGCATGCTACGATCATGACAGAGCTTGGAATATTGCATTTGCTTACGACCTTTACACAAATCCAATTCCAGGATTTGAAGGTTATGCTGATTGGAAAACAAATTACTACAAAAGTTTCAGAGATACAGAGTCTGTTGATTTAACCATTGCTAGATTAATGACAAATGGTACAATTACATATTCTAGTTTCATTACTGGACTTGATATGGGACCAGAATTCTGGTGGGCAATAAATGATGATAACACACCAGCACAACAAGCTGAAACTATTCGTAATACGTGGCAATCATATCTTGATACTGCGAACGGATTAAACTAATTAACAAATAGTAATAAAGTAAAATAAGTAGTTTATAAAGGGGATGACATTTTCCGGGTGTTATCCCTATTTTTATAATAAAAGGCTAATTGATAATTATAGGAAAGAATAAATTGAAATGACAAATAGGATGAAAAAATATGACTAGAGAAGAAGCTAAACAAAAATCAGTAGAACTTATAAATAAAATGTCAATAGAAGAAATGGCTTCACAACTTAAATACGATTCACCAGCAATTGATAGACTTAATATACCCGAATATAATTGGTGGAATGAGGGACTTCATGGAGTAGCAAGAGCAGGTACAGCTACGGTTTTTCCACAAGCAATCGGGTTGGGAGCTACCTTTGATGTAGAACTGTTAAATGACATAGCAAAGGTGATTGCAACAGAGGGAAGGGCAAAATATAACGAAAGCTCTAAAATGGGGGATCGGGATATTTATAAAGGGCTTACTTACTGGTCACCAAATGTTAATATTTTCAGAGATCCACGATGGGGTAGAGGCCATGAAACCTATGGTGAGGATCCATATTTAACAGGCGTTTTGGGTACTTCATTTATCAAAGGACTACAAGGTGAAGAGGATGGAATTCCTTACATGAAACTGGCAGCATGCGCGAAACATTTTGCAGTGCATTCTGGTCCTGAAGGAATGAGGCATTACTTTGATGCAAAGGTAAGTCTGAAAGACTTATGGGAAACATATTTGCCTGCTTTTGAAACTTGTGTAATAGATGGCAAAGTTGAAGCAGTTATGGGTGCTTATAATAGAACAAATGGAGAAGCATGTTGTGCACATGAAGTGCTTATGAATGATATTCTTCGTGGAAAATGGTCTTTTGAAGGTCATTATGTTTCCGATTGTTGGGCAATTAGGGATTTCCATGAGTATCATATGATAACAAAAACACCAGAACAATCGGCGGCACTTGCACTTAAAATGGGTTGTGACCTAAACTGCGGATGTACTTATCAGCATATTTCAAAAGCACTCAAAAAAGGATATGTTTCAATAGATATGATTAAGACTTCGGCAATTCGTTTATTTACCACAAGGTATTTACTTGGTATGTTTGAAAGCACACCATATGATGATATTCCATATGAAGTGGTTGAATGTAAGAAACATTTGGAGGTAGCTGATAAAGCTTCTAAAGAAAGTCTTGTATTGTTAAAAAACGATGGTATATTGCCAATTAATAAAAGTAAAATACAAACCATCGGTGTGATTGGTCCAAATGCTAATAGCAGAAATTCTTTGATTGGTAACTATCATGGAACTTCTTCAAGATACATTACTGTACTAGAAGGGATTCAAGATATTGCAGGTGATGATATGAATGTACTCTATAGTGAAGGAAGTCATTTGTACCTGGAAAAGGGCGATTTCTTGTCAAAATCAAATCACAGACTTTCAGAGGCAGTAACGGTTGCTAATCATTCGGATTTAGTTGTGTTATGTCTTGGACTTGATGAAACTTTAGAAGGTGAACAGGGTGATACGGGGAATGCGGATGCTTCTGGGGATAAGAAAGATTTAAGATTACCTTTGTCCCAAAGAAATCTTTTGGATGCAATTATAAGTACAGGAAAGCCGTTTGTAGTATGCATGATGTCAGGAAGTGCAATGGATTTACAGCTTGCAGATGAAAAGGCAAATGCGATTATTCAGGCATGGTATCCAGGCGCAAGAGGCGGTAAATGTGTTGCAGAAGCATTATTTGGCGTGTTTTCACCTTCTGGTAAACTGCCAATTACTTTGTATTATGATTTGGAAGGCTTCCCTGAATTTACAGATTATGCAATGAAAGGAAGAACTTACCGTTATCTTGAAAAGGCACCATTATATCCGTTTGGGTATGGACTTACATATGGAAAAGCAAAGGTAGCTAGTGTGGAGTACGCAAAAGATAGTGCGGTTAACTACAGTGGAGCTACTCAAAATGGGCTACAGCTTATAGCAACATTACATAATATATCCAAAGTGGATATAGGTGAAGTTGTACAAGTATATGTGAAAGTTTTAGGAAGCAAAAATGAAGTATTAAATCAACGCTTGTGTGCATTTAAACGTGTTTTCTTAAAAGCGGGAGAAACACAGGTAATTGAATTAAATATACCTCAAAAGGCGTTCATGCTGATTGATGAATATGGTAATTCAGTATGTGATGGATCAAATGCATCTTTGAGTATTGGTTTTGGTCAACCTGATGAGAGGACTGAGTCTTTAACAGGTGAAAAAGCAGTTGTTTTGCATATTTAGATTTTTATAATATTGCGTTATTTAATGCAAAGTGAGGTTGGTTGATGAAGAGGGGTATTTGGAATGAAATTGTTATATTACTACTTAGCATATGTCTAGTGGGATGTGGAAAAAGAAATTCCATGGATTTAGAAGTGAGCAGTAATAGTATGACAAGGAACTTGCCTGTAATAATCCTTTAATGACACAGCGGTTTGGTGCAGATCCATGTGTGATAGTTTATGAAGATACGGTTTATGTGTATATGACGGGAGATAACTTTGCCTATGATAAAGATGAAACCATAAAGACTAATGATTATGGAAATATTCAAGCCATTTCAATAATTGGTTCTAAGGATTTGGTTAATTGGACAGATTATGGTTCCATCAATGCCACAGAACATACCGATGCTGCAAAGTGGGCTTCTATGTCTTGGGCTCCATCTGTGACTTACAAAGAGATAGATGGAAAAATAAAATTCTTCTTATATTTTGCTAATTCCGGGGGAGGTATTGGCGTTTTAGAGGCAGAGACCCCAATAGGTCCCTTTACGGATCCGATAGGTAGAGCTTTGATAACAAAGAGAACACCAAATTGCAGTAATGTGACATGGCTCTTTGATCCAGCCGTTTTTATAGATGATGATGGTATTGCATACCTATATTTTGGGGGAGGAATACCAGAAGAAAAAGACGAAACAAGTACGATTCGCGTGGTTAAACTTGGAGAAGACATGATAAGCCTTGATGGTGAACCTATTGTTATTGATGTACCTTATGTTTTTGAAGATTCTGGTATGAATAAGATGGAAGGCATATATTATTATTCTTATTGTTCTAATTGGAATGTTTCAAAGGAAGCAAAGGAAGAACTGGGAATAGCAAGTGCGCAAATATGTTATATGACAGGTGACAACCCAATGGGTCCATTTAAATTGCAAGGTGCAATTTTTAAAAATCCTGGCGATTATTTTCAAGTATGGGGAAATAATCATCATTGCATTTTTGAATTCCGTAACAACTGGTATATTGCCTATCATACGCAGCTTTTAGAAAAAATGATGGGTTATGAAGGGTACGGTTATCGGAGTACTCATATTGATAGTATAATTATTAATGATAATGGCACGATTGGAATGCAGATAGGAACAAAAGCGGGAGTAAAGCAGGCAGAATATATGGATCCATATGTAATAACAGAAGCGGAAACAATGGCAACAATGGCCGGAATTAGTACAATACTATATGGAACAGAAAGTAAAAATCATGGATCAGGTAATATGGTTGTTTCGGATATACAGACAGGAGACTGGATGGCATTGAAGGGAGTAGACTTTGGTGACATAGGAGCACAGGGGGTGAAAGCAAATATTTGTGCTTCTAAAGAACAGTATGGTATGATACAGATCAGGGTTGATGGACTATATGGAGACGTAATCGGTTATATAGAAATAAAACCAGAGGAACATGATGATTATTATGAAACAACGGCTCAGCTTCTTCATAAAGTGACGGGTATCCATGATATGTTTTTTATCTTTTATGGTGAAGAATATACGTGGGATACATGGCAGTTTGTACATTAAATGATAATAAGCATATAAAAGAAGAAAAAGAGGATATTATGGGTGGTGCATTTAATTTAGACGGTGGTATTATGCGTTTTCTTGGTGTTATTTCAGACATATGTATTATAAGCATGATGTGGCTAATAGGTTGCATTCCTGTGGTAACAGTGGGCGCTTCTTCCACTGCAGCATATTATGCATTCATTAAAGTTGTACATAGAAAAACAGGGTATTTGCATAAAGAGTTTTGGAGATCTTTTAAAATGAACTTTAAGGATGCCACAATTTTGACCATAATATATGAATTGATAGGCGGAATTCTTATTTATAATATTTATTTGACGTATTTATCATTGGAAGTAGAATACATGGTAGAAAAATTTTATCTTTTGTTTTTTTATGTGGTTATACTTATGCTTCTATTTGGTGTAATGATCTATACATATCCAGCTTTATCGCGTTTCGCAATGAAACGTTTTCAGTTAGTTCGTTATGCAGTTCAGGTAATGTTCTGTCATATGCCTTCCACATTATTAATGTTAACTATATTTATTATAACTCTGTATGGTATGGTGGTTTTTCCAGCAGGGGTGTTATTCATGCCAGGTATTTGTATCTATTTATATTGCATTATAATGGAACGTATTTTAAGGAAGTATATGACAAAGGAAATGCTCGAAATATGGGATCAAACGGAAGAGGAAGAATAAACTTTATTATGAATTTAAATCCCTATATTCCTTTGGTGAAACACCATATTCCTTTTTAAAGGAACGAAAAAAAGTAGAATAATCGTGAAAACCGTATAATTCGTATGTTTTACTAATAGACATACCGCTTAAGATTGCATCCTTACAAGTATGCAGTCTTTTTTTTAGAATATATTGATGAATAGAAATACCCATTTCTGATTTGAAGGAATGGGAAAGATAAAATTTGCTAAGGAAAAATTCCTTTGCTAAACAGTCTAAAGATAAATCATCAATTAGGTGAGTGTTAATATAATCGCAAATAGAGATTAATAGTGAGGGTGCGTTTGTAGCAAGGGTATTTTTCTCTTTTTCGTGTATGATGCGATTCAAGAACAAAAGCAAAGAGTTAACCTGAAGGGAAATCTGAGAAACACGGCCAAAACGATTTCCCTTAACTTCTTCGATCAGTAGAAAAAGTTGTGATTGAATTTGATTAAAATTAATCGAATCGATGGTAAAGAGGTAGTTCTTTGTTGCCGCCACATGGTGCATAAGGTATAAGTAATCTGATGAAGCATCTTGTAATCGAAGGCAATAGTCATTACTTAACCAAAGTATAAAGCGATGATATGATGTTGTTTTATCATGAAATTTTGGATAATGGGAGATACCAGGGGGTATTAAGACAAAGTCACCGGGTTTAATGGGATATTCCTTATCTTCTACATAAATGGAAATATTGCCCTCTATAAAAAAATAAAATTCGAAATAATCATGTGTGTGGGGACCAACAGATGAAATCGGCTGGTCACAATAGTAGTAAACTTCGAAATCCTTAGATAACATGTATTGCCGCGTGCTAAAAGCAGTTTGTAATTTATTTTTTTTCATAATCTTACTCCTATTAAAATACGATATCACACAACAGCAAGAAATGCAATGTGAACAACAACTTTTTCAATGAATTTAATAGTGAAAAATAGTAAAATGAATATATAAAATAGGTAGTAAAAGATTTTTATATTAGTATAAGTGAAAAGAATGGAGATACATCAAATATGGAAATGACATTAAGATGGTTTGGAAAAGGCTTTGATTCTGTGACATTAGAACAAATAAGACAAGTGCCTGGAGTCACAGGGGTAATTACGACTTTGTATGATTCAGAGCCGGGAGAAGCCTGGAAGATGGAAGATATTCAACAATTGAAAGAGGAAGTGGAAGCAGCAGGGCTTAAGATAGCGGGTATAGAAAGCGTAAACATACATGATTCTATTAAAATAGGAACTCCCGATAGAGAACAATACATAGATAATTATATTACAACGCTAGAGTATTTGGGACAGGCTGATATTCACCTTGTATGCTATAACTTTATGCCAGTATTTGATTGGACAAGAACGGAGCTCGCAAGAAAAAGGCCTGATGGTTCAACGGTTCTTGCTTATACGCAGTCAGCCATTGATTCTGTTAATCCAGAAGAAATGTTTAAAAAGATTGATATGGATAGTCAGGGATTTTCTTTGCCTGGTTGGGAACCTAAACGTATGAAGAAGGTTATGGAATTGTTTGAAAAATATAAAAACATTACTGAGGAAAAACTTTTTAATAATCTCAAGTATTTTTTAGAACGTATCATGCCGGTCTGTAACAAGTATGATATTCGTATGGCTATTCATCCTGATGATCCGGCATGGAGTGTCTTTAATCTTCCTAGAATTATCACTAACAAGGAGAATATTTTGCATATGATAAAAATGGTAGATGATCCACATAACGGAGTCACGTTCTGTAGTGGTTCATATGGAACTAATATGGATAACGATTTACCAGACATGATTCGTTCCTTAAAAGGTAGGATTCATTTTGCTCATGTTAGAAATTTAAAATTCAATTCTCCTACAGATTTTGAAGAGGCAGCACATTTGTCTACAGATGGCAGTTTTGATATGTATGAAATTGTCAAAGCGCTTTACGAAATTGGTTTTAACGGACCCATCCGTCCAGACCATGGCCGTATGATATGGGGAGAAAAGGCAATGCCCGGATATGGACTTTATGATCGGGCGTTGGGAGCTGCATATATTAATGGTTTGTGGGAAGCTATTGAGAAATCTGTTACTGGAGGAGATTCCGTATGAAATTAACAGATGAGGGAATTAAACAGGTAAAAGAATGGAAAAAGAAAGAATTTTCACTTCCAGAATTTAATAGGGAAGAAGTAATAAAAAGGACTTGTGCCAATCCCACTTGGATTCATTTTGGTGCAGGTAATATTTTACGAGCATATCAGGCAAATGTAGTGCAAGATCTACTAAATAAAAAAGTGTTGAAAGAAGGTATCATTGTAGCGGAAGGTTATGATTATGAAATTATTGATAGTATGTATCGTCCACATGATAATCTTTCTATCCTTGTTACACTTCGATCAAATGGAGCCATTGAAAAAACGGTAGTGGGAAGTATTGTAGAAACCCTCAAAGCAGACTGTGAAGACAAGGATTTTGGTAGATTAAAAGAGATTTTCGGAAAAGAAAGCTTACAGATGGTAAGTTTTACAATAACAGAAAAGGGATATAGTTTGATCGATGGCACAGGCGTTTTAATGAAAAGCGTAGCCAATGATATCCAAAATGGTCCCAAGATGCCGGAAAGCTATATGGGGAAAATAGTATCCTTACTATATGAAAGATATCAAGCAGGAGCATATCCAATTGCAATGGTGAGTATGGATAACTGCGCTCGTAACGGAGAAAAGTTATTTAATGGGATAGTTGAAATTACTAAAGGATGGGAAAAGAACGGGCTCGTTCAAGAAGGTTTTTTAACTTATATTGAAAATGAAAAGCTTGTTGGATTTCCATGGACGATGATAGATAAGATAACGCCAAGACCAGATGATAAAATTAAAGTGTTACTAGAGGGGGATGGGATTGAACATATGAATTCTATGATTACAGAAAAAAATTCATATGTGGCACCTTTTGTAAATGCAGAGGAGTGTCAGTATCTAGTAATAGAAGATTGCTTTCCAAATGGACATCCAAAACTAGAAGCAGGTGGTGTAATTTTTACTACGAGGAAAAAGGTTGAAGAAGTGGAAAGAATGAAGGTATGCACCTGCTTAAATCCATTACATACCACACTAGCCATATTTGGCTGTTTGTTAGGCTTTACCTCGATTTCAGAGGAAACCAATCATTTAATCCTTAGAAAAATGGTGGAAAGAATTGGCTATCAAGAGGGGCTGCCAGTAGTTACTGATCCAGGAATAATTAATCCAGAAACATTTTTAGATGAAGTGATACAAAAGAGACTTTCAAATCCATTTTTGGGAGATACCCCCCAGAGAATTGCTTCTGATACATCACAGAAGTTGGGAATTCGGTTTGGTGAAACGATAGCAGCATACCGAAAATCAAATAAGCTTAATACGAATTCATTAAAAATGATACCATTGGTATTTGCAGGATGGCTTCGTTATCTCATGGCAGTGGATGATCAGGGAAATGATTTTAAACTAAGCCCGGACCCTCTTCTTACATATGTGTGCCCATATATTGAGGACATCAAACTTGGTGGTTGCAATGATGTACACAAGGCAGTGAAACCGATTCTTGAAAGAAAAGACATTTTTGGAGTTAATCTTTATGAAGATAATCTAGGAGAACGAGTGGAAGCTTATTTTGAGGAAATGATAACAGGTAAAGGTGCCGTCATGAAAACACTTGAAAAACATGTAAAATGAATAAATGGAGAAATAGAATGAAGAAGTTTTTGGATAAAGATTTTTTGCTACATACTAGAACAGCAAAAAAACTGTTTCATAATGTAGCAAAGAAAATGCCTATTTTTGACTTTCATAACCATCTTAGTGCAAAAGAAATATGGGAAGATGCTTGTTATGAAAATTTGGCCCAGGCCTGGTTAGGACATGACCATTATAAATGGCGTGCCATGCGTGCTTTTGGAATAGAGGAACAACTAATTACAGGGAGTGCGCCTGATTATGATAAATACATATCATTTGTAAAAACGGTTCGAGGAGCCATAGGTAATCCACTATATCATTGGACGCATATGGAATTGCAACGCTATTTCCAGATAATGGATCCAATAAATGAGGAAAATGCCAATGT
>DATESN010000021.1:0-2294 GCA_035270785.1 Lachnospiraceae bacterium
AGACGAAAGAATGAAAAAATAGCAGGAACCAGAAATGAATATCATGTGGTAAAGCAGGATTCTTATTTGATTAGCGATGGAATCCATAATGAAATTATTTCAGAGGAAGACTGGAATTTGGCACAGAAAAAACGTCAGGAAACTGGAGTTGGCAATGAGAAGGTGCATAGCCTTGAACATGAGCATATTTTGTCTAGTATTGTAAAATGTCCAATCTGTGGAAGTGGTATGTATGGAAATGTCAATCGTAAGAAACGTAAGGATGGAACCTTATACAAGGATTATTTTTATTATGCCTGTAAACATAGAACATTCATTGATGGTCATCACTGTACTTATAGAAAGCAATGGAATGAAGATAAGGTAAATGATGCGGTTGCTGAGATTATAGGAAAGCTAGTAAATAATCCAAAGTTTGAGAATGAAATTAGGACGAAAATTGGAAATAGTCTCGATACAAAAGATTTGGAAAAGGAACATACCAATTTGAAAGAGCAGCTGAAACAGTTGCAAGGAGCCAAGAATAAGCTGGCAACTCAGATGGATCATTTATCTGTATCGGACAAACATTATGATAAAAAATATCAGGATATGCAGGAACGTATGGACGGACTGTATGATGAAATGGATGCAATGGAATTATCCATAGAGGAAGTTGAAAATCGTTTGTTTAACATAAAACAGCAGAAAATTTCTGGCGATAACGTCTATCAATTCCTTCTGTATTTTGATAAACTTTATGATAAGATGACCGATGGAGAAAAAAAGGAATTTGTAAAGAGCTTTGTGGAGGAAGTGCATCTTTATGAGAAAGAGCAGGAAGATGGCAGATTTTTAAAGCATATCAAGTTCAAATTCCCTGTGTTTTTTAATGGAACAGAGACAAGGGAACTTGATTGGGACAATGAAAGTACTGTTGAGACGGTTGTTCTTTTGTCCCAATAAAAACCGAGTGATTGAATTGAGGTTGATTTGGACTTGGATGAGCTGGATGCAGTAGTTATGAAAGATAAAGATTATAAGGAACTAGTAATTGAATGTGTCAAAGCAAATGCACAGGTTATATTTGATGAGCCAGAAGATGAAGGCTATCTAGTAAGACTGGCAAGAGAAGAGCCGGCAAATTATTTGTATTTAGCAAAAGGCTGAAACCAAGATAATTGTTTGGGGTGTGACAAAAACAAATAGGCCTTTTTATAGAATAAAAGTACGAAATATTCAAGAATCTTATGATACTTCAGATTTTAAGCAAGGACTATTTATTGAGACGGATATATTGAGTAGCAGGGTTATGGGGGCTATACCAACTAATCCAAGTGGAGTAATACATTTTACCCAATATGTGGTGAAGATGTTATAAAAAAGGAACGTATGTATATTATTTCACTCAATGATTGGTCGGCCTATTATATTTCATTAATTGTACCATATGAGTATTATAGTGAAATTGAAGAGTATATCAAAGATAGGTCAAGTAGTTACCATATTACAGGTAAATTCGAAAAACTAAAAAGTGAGCTGCCTTATGATGAAATTTCTGAGGTAACTGGAATTGAAGATAATTCCGAGATAAATAAAATTGTATCAGCTAAATATGCTATTAGGATTGTTGATTTCAATAAGAAAAAAATTATTTTTATAAAAGGACTAAGTTTAGTGTGCGCTGGAATTATTTTATTTTTATCATCCGTTGAAAAGAAAAAAATAAATAAGTAAATATTATGCGTAAACTTGTTAAAAACTAGATTGACATTTCCCCACCCATGGCATACTATATTAGTAACAGGACTCCCCACACCTCTCACGCAAGTGATGTGTCCCATGGGGAGACATTTTTTTATACGGAAAAGGGTGAACTTGATATTGAAAGAACCAAAGATTTTTGAGGAACAGCTTACCTTGATTAAGGGAAAAGGATTTATTATTCCTGAAGGAAAAGAACAAGAGTGTATTGAGTTTTTGCAGAAAACAAATTATTACCGGTTATCTGCATATTTTTTGCCGTTTAGAAAAAAAGATGGAACATTTTTTCCTAATATTAAATTCTCCAGAATTCAAAGAATTTATGAATTTGATAGTCAACTGAGAGCTTTAATATTTGGAATTATCGAAGATATTGAAGTTTATTTTAGAACACAAATTGCATATTATATAGCACATAAATATGGGACACTCGGATATCTTGAGGAGTCAATGTTTTCAGATAAACATAATAATACAAAGTATTTAGAAAAAATAGCAGGTTGCATTGAAGAAAATTCCAATACATTAGTTGTGAAGCATCATAAGCAAAA
>DATESN010000022.1:0-2479 GCA_035270785.1 Lachnospiraceae bacterium
CTATTCGACCTTGTGCATCGTAGTTAAAGATTTCATCAAAGTAATCCTCCACATCATCTTCCACTTTCGTTAAGCGGTTCAGCATGTCATAGGCGTAGGCCACGTCGCGAGATTCACTGTAATTTGGACTTCCATGAGCCAATCGATGCACCATACGGCTGATATTGCCGTTGTATTGCGGTGTACAGCCTTCACTATCGCAGTCTTCGTAGTAGAGGGTTTCACTATAAAGGACTTTTGGCACAGAACTTGCGGCAGTTGTAGATTCATTTAAACCCCCACCAGAAGAACCGCCATTTGAGCCACTCGTTGCATTATCTAAAACATAAGCTACGGCACTTTTCACGGCACCGCTGATATGGTATTGATAAGCTAGATTATTCACTTCGTTAAAATAACTTCTTACTGCATTAGAATCAAGCTTTACTAAGTAAAAGCATCTAAATTACTATTGTTGACGGAAATGGTATTATCTCTTCGCTCGGGTTGATTTCCAGTAACATGAACGCTTAGTACTTTAGTACTTAGCGAGAATGATCCCCTTGCGGGACAAACGAGCTCATTAATAACAACCATTTTCGTCTGCTATTTTAATAGTATTTGTTATATGTATTGTGTTGTTTTTTCATTTGAATCAGCGCTATTTGTTTTCCAAACAAATGACGCTTGATTCGGCATGAAAAAAAACTTCGCTGGGTCAGATAAGATTCTTTTTGTCGCTACTTTTTTGACTTTAGCCAATGAAAAAACTACTTTTTTAGAAAATATCAGCACCAAAAATGATGCTGCGAAGAGATGCTTTCCAAAAAGGACTACGGACGGGGCAAGAAAAGACGATTGTCTCAAAGAAAAAAAATGAGGTGAGTAATGTTATTCCAGCTATATAAAATAAGTGAAACAACACTAATAATTTATTACATCTCTATAACTTTAATGATTCCCAAGAAAGAAAAAATTAAACTACAACAATAAATTATAATCATTAAAATAAAAATTTTTGGGTGCTCATCTAGACTAACATAGCTATTGCGAATTCCTGCTTTTTTTGTTATAAAGCTGTCTATTAATGCTACAAGACTAATAAGAAAAAGAAAATATTCCATTTAATTTCCTTTCACAGAAGTATTATCTGCTGGTACTTGAGGATTTTTTATTATTAATTCTGATTCTGTTGTATTTATATTAATATTATTATTTGAAAGCATTTCTTGTCCTGCTTCTAAAACAAAATCAAAAGCAATAGCCTGACTAAATCTTGATACTAAGTTATCTGGTAATCTCTTGCTTAAAACAGTAACAGTAATATCCACACCTAAGGCGATTCCTACACCCTTTGCACCATTTTTAGCATATCCATCTAAAATATCTGAGCCTATTAAAACAAGATTTGCTGCGTTTCTTATTCTTGGATCTGGAACAAATACCGAAGTTGCTTTTAACCCTATTTCTCCAATTTTTGCAATTCCATCTAAATATGCAATTGTTCCCTTCCAAGCAGTTTCATTTACTGTATTTATATCATGTTTTACATGCTTAAAAAAAGTTTCTAAACCGATATCATTTGCAACACCTAACATATCTGTATTACCATCAGGATCAATCCTTACAATAGGATTATTACTTCCATATACGTAAGGTGAATAATGTTGCCTCTTGGCATCTACGCTTACCCACATGCCGAGCATTTGGTCAAGGTAACGGGCTCCAAAGTAGCTCAACTCCGTTTCGTCATCGAGTTCTTTGCCAGTGAAGGTTTCTGTGACTTTGTCGTTAAACAATATTGTTAAGTCCACTTGTTCGCCAAAAGCACGGTAATCATATGCGGATTTGAGTCCGACAAAGTTTGGTTTCATTAGGTCGTCGTAACTTTGCGTTCCATACACGAGCATGGTACTTCCTAAATGGTTTTTAAGGTACCATTCGAACTTTGCACTTGGAATATAGCCTGCAAGATGTTCCGGGTCTATGCCAACGTATTGATTCGAAGCATCTTCAATGTCATATCTTCCTAATCCCTGTGGTAAATTGACGACCACCTTTGTGGCGTTATTTATGGCGTCTTCACGGATCTCGGAACCGATGCCTGTGTAGTGTGTCGCTAGTTCTGTGGTCCACTCTCCGCCACTTACTTTTCGTTCACGTTTCTTGGTGATGCGTGAGCCTGCACCGTCGTAAGCGAGAGTCAACTGTACAGAGTCCTTTTCACCTGCAACACCTGAAATAGAAGGTACTTCTCGTTTGAACTCCACAGGTAATCCGCGATGATCATAGGAGATGGTCATTTGTTTTGACTTGTCCTCAACCATATTGCCATCACGGTCATAGAGGAAGTTATTGCCTGCGGACATGTCTCTTTTGTTTCCTGAATCGTCAATGCTCATGGAACCCATGACTTTCTCTAATTGATTGGAGCCTGTGTAGTAGGAGTACTCCCCACCGTACCGCATGGCAAGTAAATTTTGGCCTCGCCGCTGCTGGA
>DATESN010000023.1:0-15165 GCA_035270785.1 Lachnospiraceae bacterium
AAAGCTCTCATTTGGAAGGAGTTGTAATCTGTGAAAAGAATAGTTAAAATAATATCCATAATAGTAGTTATGTGCTTATTAATATCTTGCACGAAGAAAAATGAAAATAATGACAATCCAAAAGTAAATACAGATAACTTAGAAAGTATTATACTCTTAATTGAGGAAATTGAAGACGAATACTTTCTTGGAATGCACCCCTGGGCTTCTCCACGAAAGTATAAGGTATTTGCATCGTTGAATAAAGAGCTATGTGTTGGTGATTATGTCGATGTTTATTTTGATGAAATGATTGAAATAAGTGAGCAGTCCTATGAAATTTCCGCGAAATTAGTAGAGCCTAGCGATTTCAAATTAGAACCAAACGTTGCCTATAAACCAGTTATTTACCTTTATCCTACCGAAGAAACAAAAGTTTTTGTATCTTTAGATTATAATGGAACATTAACTCACACAGATCCTACTTACTCCAATGGTTGGAATGTAACAGCTTATCCCAATGGATCACTTATTGATAATAAAGGTAAAGAGTATCCTTACCTTTTCTGGGAAGGTGAAAGTGATATAGAATATGATTTATCCAAAGGATTCTGTGTTCTAGGCCATCAAACAGAACAATTCTTACGAACCAAGCTTGATTTTATGGGTTTAAATCAGAAAGAATTAGAAGACTTTATTGGCTTCTGGATACCATTTATGAAGAAAAATCCATATAATAAGATTTCTTTTCAAACAACAGCTTATACAGACAATGCAAAATTAACAGTATATCCTGAACCTGATAGTATTCTTAGAATATATATGGTGTTTCAGCCCTTAAATGAATTTGTTGAAGTAGAAGAACAACCATTAACTGAATTTGAAAGAACAGGGTTTACATTAGTTGAATGGGGTGGAAGCATTATAAAATAACAATATTTAATACGTAATCTTTTTATAATTCATACTGAATGTAAAAATTCAATCAAGATGTGCAAAATTTATGCTCTGCTCAAAACTATACTGAGTATCAATAATTGTAGTAATTGTAGTTACCTAATAGGTAGCAAAACAGAATTAAATACATTTATCATGTGGATTATGGGTTTTATTCCTCAAATTGCGCTATCCCTTCTTCTTGCTACTTGGTTTTCGAATATGAGGCTAAAATTAAAAGGACTTAGGTTTTTTAAAACAGTTATTTATTTACCAAACTTAATTATGGCATCAGCTTTTTCAATGCTGTTTTTTGCATTATTTTCAGACAAAGGTCCAATAAATTCAATTTTAATGAGTACAGGTGTAACAACAGAACCATATCGATTTATGTCTAATATATGGAGTGCCAGGGGATTAGTATCTTTTATGAATTTTGTTATGTGGTTTGGAAATACCACGATTCTTTTGATGGCGGGAATTATGGGAATTGACGTAAGTCTATTTGAGGCGGCAGAAGTAGATGGAGCAAAAAGCTCTCAAGTTTTCAAAATGATTACAATGCCTCTTTTAAAGCCAATTCTTATTTTCGTTATTATTACATCTATGATTGGTGGAATTCAGATGTTTGATGTTCCACAAATTTTAACAAGTGGTTCAGGAGCACCAGTAAATTCAACTATGACGTTAATTATGTACTTAAATCAAAACTTATATAGCAAGAATTATGGTATGGCTGGAGCCTTATCTGTTATCTTATTTATAATTACCTGTATTTTGAGTCTGATAGTTTTCAGATTGACAAGTAAAAAGGAAGACTAGGAGAAAAACAAAATGAGACAATTAAAGCTAAAAGAAGAGAATGGATTTGGATTGAAATTACGAAGAATAATTTGCTATGTGAGTTTAGCATTTGTAACGATCATGTGTTTAATATGGTTCTACCTTTTATTTATAAATACAACAAAAACTCATAATGAAATTCAGATTGGTTTTTCGGCATTGCCAGGCACCAATTTTATCAATAACTGGAAGAATTTATTAGCAGGAACATTACCGCTGGTATCGGGGCTGTTAAATAGTTTTTTTGTATCAACAGGATGTGTTGTGTTGAGCACTTACTTTTCGACTATGACAGCATATGCTATTTATGCGTATGATTTTAAATTCAAAAAATTCATGTTTACTTTTATTTTAATGATAATGATGATACCAGCTCAAGTAACCGCATTAGGATTTTTAAGATTAATTAATGATATGAACTTAAAAAATTCATTTATTCCATTAATTGTACCTTCTATTGCTGCACCAATTACATTTTTCTATTTAAAACAATATATGCAAAGTGCATTACCAATGGAAATAATAGAGGCTGCTAGAATTGACGGATCAGGAGAAGTAAAAACATTTAATACAATTGTTGTTCCAATGATGAAGCCAGCCATCGCAGTACAAGCAATATTTACATTTGTTGGAACTTGGAATAATTATTTTATGCCAGCGTTGCTTATTAGTGATGTGAAAAAGAAAACACTTCCTATATTAATAGCGCAACTTAGAAGTGCAGATTGGTTGAAGTTTGATATGGGTCAAGTTTATATGATGATCGCATTTTCTATTTTTCCAGTTGTAGTTGTTTATTTATTTTTATCAAAATATATCGTACAAGGAATTGCAATGGGAAGTGTAAAGGGTTAATCAGATCTAGGCTAGCCTAAAGTTTTTGTAGGGAATATATATAGACAATAAGAAAACACCACCTTGTGTTAAGATTGAGTTTGCGAAGACAAAATCAAAGACGAAGGATGGTGTTTTTCTTATTAAATTTTCTTGCCTGAACTGTGCAAATTCTTCTAATAATTAATCTACGTTAATCATAAATCGTACTGGAATAAAGTCTTGCACAAAAAACATAGATATATTATTTACGATCTTTCATCTTTCTTATTATCCTTCCAAAATATAGTGGAAATAAGAGCAAACATAATAGCAAAATATATCATCGTGCGCCCCGGTGAAGATGTTATCGAACATCCTGTTTTACAACCAAAAAGCTCATAATATAAATACCCCGCACTGAGTCCTAACATGGTTAGTATTAATGTGAAAATTGCTTTACTTTTTTTCGTATTCATTTTATCCGCCTTTCATTATAATAATTATAACAGCTCGTTTCTATAATTCTGTAATTAAGTCACACAAATAATACATCTTTACAATATATTTAATGTGTTCTTTGTACTATATTGCAACTTTTTTTCTTCAATGTTGAGTATTTTGTTGCAAAACTTTGTTGTATTATTATCATGTGAGATAATAAATATAATTTTATCTTTATATTCCTTGATTATGGAATTAATAATATTACAAGAAGTTATTTCATCAATAGAATTTGTCATTTCATCTAAAATAATAACCTCTGGATATTCAATATATAATCGCGCCAAAGCTATTTTTTGTTTATCACCACCCGATAGATTACTTCCATTTTCTAATACCTCTGTTTCTAATCCCTTGTTTAAAGTAAAGAACTTTTTTAGAAATGGCTTGTCATTCAATAACTCTAATATATCCTCATTCATGGTTTTACCCATTAATATATTATCTTTTATTGTGCCGGAGATAATTGGGATGTTTTGAGAAAAGAACGAAATCTTATTTCTGATTGATTCATTCGTATAGTTACTTATTGGAATATCATTAATACTAATATTCATGCTCATAAATTTAACTAAACCCTTCATTAACGTTGTTTTACCAGAGCCTGATTCTCCATTAACTTTAACTATATCACCTGGTTCTACTATAAAGTTTCCATTTTTAATCAAAATATTATTGCCATATGCTAAGTTTTCTATTTTATATTCTATTTTCATAATTTTTTCTAATTTCAGGTTTCCATCCTCTTCCATGTTATCTATAATTTCAGAAGATATAAATGCATAGATACCTTTCAAATCACGGAGATTAATATTAGATTGTACAATTTTATTTAGGGCTGGAAAGTATATTGATATTATTAAATTAATAAATATAAAATCTGATAATGAAATATTTTTAAGTAGTAATGCAGTAGCTGCATATACATAAACTCCATTATGTATAATGTTAATTATATCAGATATTGATATACTTACAAACTTGGAAAACTTATTTACTTTAGCATTTTCTTTATGTATTTTTGTTATAAAAGGTTCAAGAATATTTGAAATTAATGAGGTATCAGATGATTGTTTGATATAATCCACTTGTGATGTAACAGAAATTATTTTCATAAAGTTATTGGCACAAACACGTTGCAAATTAACACACATATTTGATAATTTTTTATTCAGTGATTTATATGATAATATATTTAATGGTACCATCACAATTAATAATAGAGCTAAAAGTTTATCTACAAACAATATAAGTAAAATACTTAAAGAAATACTAAAAGATGAGATGACAAAAGAAGGTATAGCCTCGGAATATAATGAAAACAAAGTATTTACGCTATTAGTTATTCTTTCAACTAAGTAGGTAGGCTCTAATGAATTTAATTTATCATACTTCATATGAAACATTAAATTGAATAATCTATTATGTTCTTTTGTTTTAAATATAACAGAATAAAAATTAGTAACTTTAGATAATATTATTTTAAAGATATAATACAATAAATATGAAATTACGATAATTAATAATGGTATTAGTAAATGACTTGTTTTAAAATTGTCTATAAAATACTTTATTAAAAGTGGACTTACGAATTCAAATAATGCAACTAATAAGGAAATAATTGTAATAAAAGATACCAACTTGTAAGAACTTTTTGATAGTTCCCTTTTATAAAGTTTTAACATTCTAATCCTCCTCGTATAAAGTTTTCTGCTTTTACAAATGATCGATTTGTAAGTTTATTATATTTATTATTTTTGTCATAAGCATAATATCACAAAAGATGGTAAACCTCGCAGTTGATCTGCTTTCTAAATACTCATAATATATCTTAGCATTCATAAAGCTTTCCCCAAGACATTCAATTGTCTCATTAAATAAGGTTAAGGAAATTTGTTTGCTGTCACAATAAAAATCTAAAACGGTACATACACTAGTATTAAAGTCAGTATCTTTTTTTCTAGTATCTAAAAAATCATAGACATATTGTTTATGAATATCAGAAGCCTTATTAATAAAAGTGCTGTTATTAAATAAATCTTCTATATCATTTTTTGTAAACCTCCATACCCCTCCTACTTTTCTTCCTTTAAATAATCCCTTTTTTAAATAATTTCGTATCGTTCTACTTGTAACAGATGTCATTTCTGCAATTTCCTCAATGGTATACATTTTCTCTAACTTTTCCATATTACACCTCCATAGTTCAAAGTATAATACATAACATTTCATTTGTAAATACAAATATTCATACGTTTTCATAAGTTTTCATATGCTAAAAGAATATATGGTTTTTTTGTCCAAACAGAAGCGGGATATTTAATTCCATTAGCAATAAATATGTGTCCTTTATTCATGGGATAACGTACATCAGTTTAATAATAATAAGAAAGTAATTACTGCTTGGATAATGTCATTATTTATAGTAAGATAAGTTATAAAGGGGAGACTGAATGAAGCAGAAGAACAGATTAAAGGATGCAAGGGGAAAACACGATTGTCGGAATCAGATGTTAGAAAAAATATTTTTCGGTGTATTTCTGATAGCGATTGTTCTGACGACAATATACACGATAAAGAGAAATATAGACAATCAAAATTCTAAACAGTTACAAAGGGATCTAGTAAATCAAAAAGAGAACATTGTAAAATCTTTTAAAATGCCTATGGCTGGTGTTGCTTCTGTCCTTGAAGAAATCGATTGGTTATCCGATGAACCAGATATTGGCGCTAGGAAACAAAAGATGCTCCCTGAATATAACACTCTTTATAAGGAAAATCCGGACATCATAGGATGGCTTCGAATTGATGATACGGTCATAGATTATCCCGTGATGCAGACCATAGGAGATGAAGGCTATTATTTGGATTATGGCTTTGATGGAAAAAGAAATAGTAATGGTAGTCTGATACTAGATACAGATTCCATTGCTGGTGTGGGAACAAATGAAACAAATTATAAGAATGGAATACTTCCTACAACCAATCTCATTATCCACGGACATACGATGAAATCAGGGCAAATGTTTGGTAATTTAAAGCTATATAAGAATGAAGAATATGGAAGAGAACATCCTATTATTTCCTTTGACAGCTTATATGAAAAACGGGAATATGAACTAATTGCTGTATTTTATTCTCAGGTTTATATGAATACAGATGAAGTATTTAAATATTACAAATTTTTTAATGCAGATACGCAAGAGGAATTTGATGACTGGTATGAGAATATCAAACAAATGTCTTTGTATGATACAGGCATTAAGGCTAAGTTTGGGGATGAATTTATTACGTTATCTTGTTGCTCTTATCAGGTAGAAGATGGTAGATTTGTAGTAATTGGGAAAAGAATCAAATAGGTTAGTCATGGAAAGAACAGAAAAGTAATTGCATAAATAAATTCTAACAGTCAGGTAGATTTCATTATTTACCTGACTGTTTTTTATGATACCAACGGCTCTATGAAAATAAGAAAAAAAATTAAAAAAATGTAAATTCAATGAAAAAAACATTACAAAATATGTAAAAACACCCCAAACTACCCGTTTGAGTAGTGGCTATTTAAAGATGCGTGTGGTAAGATTTGGATAATTTAAAATGTATTTATTAAAATGACAGTCGTATAAGAAACCGATGGATATATGTTAAGAATGAGGAAGAACATGGAAGAAAAAAAGATAAAATGTTTAGAACCTAGGTTACAGATCGAAGAAACCTTTTACATACGACCAGAAACAGCAAATAAAAAGATGAAAGTAGCCCAGAATATACTACAGACTGTATACATATATGGAATATCTGGCTGTGGTAAAACAATTTTTATTAGTGATTATATTGGAAAAAAGAATTATTACTATTACTCCGCAGAACACCTAAGGGAGCAAGAACTCGATTTTCCACGTATCGAAAAACAGATTGTTGTAGTTATTGATGATTTGCACCTGTTAAGAACGGATGAATCAAGGACAGCAATCATTAAAAAGATAGAGATATTAGCAAGAAGAGAGGATATCTGGCTTATCTTGGCAGGAAGAAGCAGAATACCTTCATGGCTTAGTTCACTTTATTTTAGAAGTGCATTTATAGTGATCGAGGAAGAAGATTTGTTACTATCTGAAGGTGATATGTGGAAATATCTAAATTTATGGGGATTAATACCTACGGAAGAAGTTCATAAAAAAATAATGGAACTTTCCTTAGGGATAGGAATTGCAGCAAAGTTAATTGCCATGGAGATTGCATCTGGAAGACCCTTTGATGCAACTTATATTGAACGGATGAAAAATGATTTCTGGGATTATCTAGGTAGTCACGTATATGACCAGTGGGATGTTGATATTCAGGAGTTTCTTATGCAAGTATGTATTGTGGAGAAATTTGATATTCAATTAGCAGCCATGATTACCGGAAGAAATGACGTGGAACAGATGATAAGCATAGCCGAACAATTAGACAATTTTTTGTTTAGGAAAGAGATTCCAGGGGGAAAGACTGTCTATGAAATAAGACTTGCTATGAGGCTGTCTATGAGACGAAGGATTATTCAAAAATATCATAAGGAAAAATGGAAACGACTTTATACGAATGCAGGTCTTTATTACGAGCTAACAGGTGACACTCCTAATGCTCTAAAAATGTATGAAGAATGCCACGACATGGAGCGAATTGCGGGGGTATTAATTGCCAATGCTAGAAAAAATCCCGCAAGCGGTTATTATTATGAACTACGAGAATATTACCTAGCACTTCCAGAAGAAAAGATCAGAGAAAACATGGAACTAATGGCAGGCATGAGCATGCTACAGTCAATATTATTGGATGTAGAAGAGAGTGAGCGTTGGTATGAGGAATTGAAAAGTTTGGAAGGAACATTTACTGGAAGTGAAAAGAGGGCCGCAAAAAGCTGGCTCGTCTATCTAGAAATTGCTCTTCCTCACAGGGGTAGTAGGTCACTTTTGGATATTATGAAAAATGCTGGAACCCTTTTAATGAATCGTAATATCAGTCTACCAGAGTTTTCGGTTACAAGTAACCTTCCATCACAGATGAATGGGGGAAAAGATTTTTGCGAATGGAGTAAAAAGGATACGGAGCTGGCAAAGGGTATCGGAAAAGTCATAGAATTTACCCTTGGAAGATATGGAAGGGGCTTACTAAACCTTGCCCTTGCTGAAAGCTATCTAGAAAAAGGTGGGGACAGTTATGAGATTGCCAATTTATCTAATAAAGGTATGATGCAGGCACAGGCAGGCGGAAAAATGGAGCAATGCTTTGTGGCAGCAGGAATCTTATCATGGTTACATATCTTAAATGACCATGTAGAGGATGCGAGAGAGCTACTACTAAGTTTTCAGAAGAAAGTAGAAAAGGATGGATCAAAAAGGCTATTATCTAATCTTGTTGCCCTACAGATTCGTGTGGGTCTCTATCAAGGAAAAACGGCAGAGGCACTAGAATGGATGGAACAGGCACCAATGGAAGAAGTTGAGTTCTCCACGATGGAACGTTTTCGCTATCTAACCAAGGTACGTATTTATCTGATAATTGGAAAGTATGAAAAAGCAATTAGTTTATTACAGCGCCTTTGTTATTATGCAGAAGTTATGAAACGTACTTATGTAGGAATGGAAGCGCAGCTTTTGCTTGCCATTATCCAGTATCGAATGGGAGATTTAAAATGGGAAGAAAACCTTCAAAAGACGTTAACCCAGGCGGAAAGCTATCACTTTGTAAGACTTATATCTAGAGAAGGGGTGGCAGTAAATCGCATGTTGAAGGAAGTAAAATGGAATAGTAAAAATCCAGAATACGTTCAGTCGGTACTCATGGAAACAGAAAAGATGGCACTTGCTTACCCTGGATATCTAAAGATTATAACCGAAGAGTCAACATTAAGTGAAAATGCTTTGAAAATTTTAAGACTTCAAGCGGAAGGATTTTCCACTGCAGTAATTGCAGAGGAATTGGGCCTAAAAATAGAAAATGTCAAATATCATAATAAGCAAAATTATAAAAAGTTAGGTGTAAATACCAAAACAGCAGCTATTAACGAGGCAAGAAAAAGAAAGATGATCTAAGGAAGTATATGTTTTTATAGAAGGGGAATCTATGAAAAAAGGAAATAGAGAAGACAAAAGGTTTTATATCACTTACAGAAGAATAAGAAGAATGATTGTGGTAGCATTATTGTTGATATTAATGATAGCCTTTGCGATAGACCATAGTGAATATCCGACTGTCAGGGCCGAGGAATCGCCTTATACCATCGTAAAGAATAACGAATCAAAAGAGAAAATTATGGAATCCACATATTCTACGGTTGAGATCACTCAGACACAGAATAGTACAGAAACACCCATAGCGGATATAAAAGTCATTAATGAAATTCCAAAAAATAGCGTAATAATTTGGATTCTTTTTTTAATTATCGCGGTGATAGAAATTGGTGGAACAACTGTTTATATGAGGAAGAAAAAAGTTATAAAGGAAGAAAAAAAGTTTGCAGTAGAAGTAAAGCTTAAAACGTTACCCTAATACATTATATTGAACGTTTGATAAAATCGTGAATATAGTAATATAATATTACCAAGCTTTCCTATGGTTAGAAAGCATGGAAGGAGATATTATCTTTGCATAACGATAACGAATACGTTCCATATCAATCATTTTATCAGGATACCAATAGGCGAAATCGCTCAATGGATATGTATCAACCCCATCAAAACGTAGCACAAACATCTCCAAATAGCAGTAATGTATCACATTCTCAGACAGTTGGTGATAGAGGCCCTGGGCTTGTACAGGACACGGTACTTCATGAAACGCTAGAAACATTTGCGTTCTCTACAACGTTAACACGAGTAGTACATGCAAAGGGATACGGAGCATTTGGTTATTTTTGTACGACAAATTCAATGAGGGAATATACCAAAGCGCCTTTTCTTCAAGTACCTGATCAGCAGGTGCCGGTTGCTGTACGATTTTCTTTAGCGGCAAGTAATTTAGGAACGCCAGATACATCAAGAAATATACGCGGATTTACAACCAGGTTTTATACTAAAGAGGGACAATATGATTTACTTTGTAATCATATTCCTGTATTTTTTGTGCGAGATGCCATTCGCGTACCAGATGCAATTAGCTGCCTGGCACCATCTCCAATCAATAATATGGCAGATCCAGATCAATTTTGGAGCTTATTTGCGAAATACCCTGAGGCAACAAATATATTGATATGGCTTTTTTCAGATCTAGGAACGGTTAAAAGTTTTCGTCATATAAGGGCATCTAGTGTAAGCACTTATGTTTGGATAAATGAAGCAGGATGCAGAAGATACGTAAAATATCACTGGCTACCTTTAGCCGGGGAACAGTCTATAGATAGTGAAGAAGCTAAAGAATTAGCATGCAAAGATCCTGATATATCAGGGCATGATCTCTATGCTGGTATTGCAAAGGGAAAACCTTTTGAATACCAGCTGTGTGTACAGATTATGAATCCTGAGGATGTAAAAATACTTCCCTTTGATCCCTTAGATGATACTAAGGTCTGGGATGAAATAAAATATCCATTACTGCCCGTTGGAAGAATGGTTTTGAACTGCAATCCTGATAATTATGCAGAGCAGGTGGAAAAGTTGGCTTTTTCACCCGCTAATTTAGTTACAGGGGTGGAACTTTCAGATGATAAGATGCTACAGGGACGATCTTTTATATATTCTGACGCACAGCGTCATAGATTGGGACCTAATTACCGAGAGATACCTATCAATAAACAATATAACTGGACGCCTGGGTCAATGGTATCCAGTGGAAATGGACGATATATAGAAGGAGAAATCATGCGCTCTGAGATTTCTGATCCAGATGACTTTACACAAGCTGGGCAAAAATACGAGAGTTTTTCTGTTCAGGAGAAGAAAAGTTTGGTGGATAATATTGCATCTAGTCTTGTGGATGCGAAGCCAAATACCCAGGCAAGCGTATTAAGAAATTTACAAAAAGCTTCCCCTTCCCTTGCTGGAATGGTTGTAAATAGAATGAGAACTGAAAATAGATAAGAACAAGAATAAGAATAAGAATAAGAACTAGAATAAGGATGAAAATTTAGATAAATATTAAAATAAAAGCATGGTGAAAGTTTGGGATAAAATATGCAGGTAAAAGATGAGAGTTTAAGTGATGGAAGAAAAAGGTTAATTCAGTTACAGAATCAAATAGAACAATGCCGATCCTGTGAAGAAACATTCGGGTTTGAGCCACATCCTATTGTGCAGGGTAATTATAATGCAAAAATCATGCAAATAAGTCAGGCTCCATCTAAAAAGGTACATGAAACCAGAAAGCCATTTAATGATGCAAGTGGAAAAAAGCTTCGAAGGGAATGGTACCGCATATCAGACGAGGATTTTTATAATCCTGACAATTTTTATATTGTCTCAATGGCACATTGTTACCCGGGGAAAGCACCAAATGGAGGAGATCGTCACCCTCCAAAGATTTGTTCAAAACAATGGCTTTTGAAGGAAATGGAACTAGTCAATAATGAAATTTATATTATAATTGGTGGAATTGCCTCGGAATTTTTTTTCCCCAAGGAGAAGATCACATCTTTAGCATTTGAAGATAGACAAATAAATGGAAAACCAACCTATATATTGCCTCATCCATCACCTTTGAATATGAAGTGGTTTAGAGATCATCCTCAATTTGCAGAAGAAAGAATGATTAAGATACAAAAAGAAGTTCATAAAATACTTAATAGGTAAATGAGTAATTTTATATTAAAGTCTTTTGATATACGTTCGGCTTATCTGGCAGGTGAATTAAGATGCTAGATAAGCCGAACGTATTGCATTTACATGTTATTATAAAAGATTACAGCAATTCACCATATCGACGTACATATAATTTTTTCAGTACAGTAGCTAAAATCATATAGCAGAAGATAATACCTGCAAGCCATGCAAAGTAGATAGCAGGTAAGGCAGCAAGACCCAGTGGTGCACTAAGAGGTGTAAAAGGAATCATGGTTAATACAGTTATTCCAAGGAACGTTAAAAGAGTTACAGGTAAAGAAGCGCGGCTTTGAATAAAGGGAATCTTAGGTGTCCTAATCATGTGAATAACAAGTGTTTGGCTCCACATGGATTCCACAAACCAACCAGCTTGGAAAATAGCAATGTACAGTACTTGTGTTGCAGGATTACTAATATTGTGAAATAGCTGTCCTCCGCACATAGCAGGGCATATAACAAAATACATTAACAAATAGGTTGCAATATCAAACACAGAACTTGCAGGACCAATCCAAAGCATAAACCTACTTACGCTTGAAGCATCCCATTTCCTTGGTTTTAATAAAAATTCCTTATCCACATTGTCCCAAGGTATTGCTGAGCAGGAAACATCATAAATTAAGTTCAACAAGATAATATGAATGGATGCCATAGGTAAAAAAGGTAAAAATGCGCTAGCAACAAGAACAGAAAACATATTTCCAAAGTTAGAACTTGCCGTCATTTTGATATATTTTATCATATTTGCATAAGTTTTTCTGCCTTCTAGTATGCCTTTTTCTAGAACCATCAAGTCTTTTTCTAATAATATAACATCGGCAGATTCTTTAGCGATATCAACAGCAGTATCTACTGAGATACCCACATCAGAAGCTTGCATTGCTGCAGCATCGTTGATTCCATCCCCCATGTATCCAACGGAATGTCCGTTTTCACGTAACAGGCGAACAATTCTAGCTTTTTGGGATGGGGAAAGCTTTGCAAAAATCGTTGTTGTTTCAGCGATTTCAGAAAGTTCCATGTCTGTCATAGTTTCAATTTGTTCTCCAAGCAATGGTTTTCCCACGTGTAAGCCAACCTGATGACAAATACTACAAGTTACTTTTTCGTTATCGCCAGTAAGGATCTTAACGGTAACGCCATGTTCATGAAGCGCTTTGATTGCATTGGCAGTCGTTTCTTTTGGTGGGTCAAGAAATGCAAGATAGCCGATGAGTACCATTTCTGATTCATCTGAAACGGAAAAAGAGCCAACAAGAGAAGGATTCGTTTTTTGAGCGACTGCGATTACACGCATTCCTTTGTCATTTAGCTCATAAACTTTGTCTAAAATAATCTTTCTCATAATCTCTGTAAGAGGTTTAATTTCGCCTTCATATTCAACAAGGGAAGAAATCTTTAACATCTCTTCAACAGCGCCTTTTGTTATCATCTGTGTTTTACCTGTTTTATCAGTAACCACAACACTCATGCGCCGGCGTTCAAAATCAAAAGGTATTTCATCAATTTTGGTATAGTTGTCTTGAATATCTTTCAGTGATTCTTCCTTAAACTGCACTTTTTTTGCGTATTCAATGATAGCAACATCCATCAGGTTTTTTAATCCGGTTTGATAATAGCTATTTAAGAATCCATGACGTAATACACGAACATCTTCTTTTCCATAAATGGATAGATGATATTGCAGGACGACCTTATCTTGGGTAAGAGTTCCTGTCTTGTCGGTACAAAGAATATCCATAGAACCCAGATTTTGAATGGAGTTAAGATTTTCAATGATGACTTTTTCTTTTGACATAGAAACAGCACCTTTTGCCAGACAGGTAGTTACAATCATAGGTAGCATTTCAGGTGTTAATCCTACTGCTACAGAAATTGCAAAAAGAGAAGCACTCATCCAATCGCCTTTTGTAAATCCGTTAATAAATAAAACGATAGGAACCATAACAAGCATAAAACGTATCAGTACCCATGAAACAGAGTTGACTCCCTTTTCAAAACTTGTAATTGGTGGCTTTTCAGAAAGAGTTTTTGCCATTTCACCAAGCAAGGTATCATCCCCTACTGCTAACACAACTCCTTTAGCGCTACCACTAATGACGGTACTTCCTAAAAATGCAATATTAGAATATTCAGTTAATGATTGTGCGGAGGCAAAAACATTAGAATATTTTTCAACAGGCTCACTTTCCCCAGTTAAAGAAGATTGACTAATAAATAAATCTTTTGCAAAAATAATGCGCATGTCAGCAGGAATCATATCCCCAGCTGAAAAATGAATAATATCACCAACAACAACCTCTTCTAGTATAATTTCATTTTTTCCTGTTTCTATTCGTTCCACACAGGTTGTTGTACGAATCATATCAGATAGCTTTGCGGCTGCATTTCCGCTTCTTGTTTCTTGGATAAAGCGTAGCATACCAGAGATAAGAACCATTAATGTGATAATAACAACGGTAACGTAACTTTTATCTTTTGTAGCTACTAAAATAATATCTGTGAAAAAGGAAACAATTGCAAGTGCAATTAAGATAGCTGTAAATGGATTGATAAAGGCTTTTACAATTCTTTCAAATAGACTTTGTTTTTTACCATGAGTTACTATATTGGAACCATACTCTTCTCTTGAAGATTCAACTTCAAGTTCCAAAAGTCCATTTTCTGAAGTGTTAAGAGAATTTAGAATACTACTAATTTCGTGACTGGCTGCAAATGTAATTCTTTCAATCACAAGGTTGCGGTTTGCTACATCACTAGCCAATTTTTTATTATTTATTTTATTCATATTTTTTTTACCTCCACATAATAGTTTCGCTTAATTTATTTTTCAAATAGTTATAAGTAACCTTCCATAAAGGGTGAGAATCTAAAAATGGACATAAAAAAACCACTAGCAGAAACATCGTTCCCTAAGCGGTTAGAGTAATTTGCATAACATCATCAAATAAGCAAAGTCATTGTTTTCACAAAGATCTGCTTGCTGTAATGAATAGAATAGGACTACCCAATCGCTTTATTCTGTTAATCGTATAACTTCGACTATCACTACCGTCCATGAGTATTCCCCCTTTTGTCTAAAAAAAACCTTGCCAAAATAATAACGATGGCAAGGTTATATAATCATATTTCTCCATCGTTCAAGCTTCAGCTTCATAGGGCGATGAAATCACGTTATTCTATGCCTTGTTTTCGACATAGACTGTTAACCAACTCATAGTGTCTCCACTATTTTGCGGTAGCAACCCGTATCCCTATGGTAGCCTCACCTACCAATAAGTAATTGTTCAAA
>DATESN010000024.1:0-2787 GCA_035270785.1 Lachnospiraceae bacterium
CACCATTATTGTATAACGGTTAATCCGTTTTGTCAACGGTTAATTCGTAAAATATTAAAATATTTATTGTGTTTTTTACGGATTAGTCATATAATGTAATTACACCAACAAAGGAGGTACTTTTATGAGCAACTTAGGCAATAAGGAAACGATGGGGAAGAATATACAATACTATTTAGACCTAAACAGAAAAACTAGGCAAGAAATATGCAGCGCCCTTGACCTTAAATACTCAACATTTACCGACTGGATAAATGGCAACACTTATCCACGAATAGACAAAATTGAAAAGATGGCTAACTACTTTGGGATAGAAAAGTCCGGTTTGATAGAAGAAAGACAATCAGGGAAATCTGACTACTACGTTGATGATGAAACAAAAAAGATTGCACAAGAGATATTTAACGATAGCGATATGAAATTATTATTTAGTTTAAAGAAAAGTACACAGTCTGACCGACTTATGGATTATGCTAGATATCTGCAAGAAATATACGACAAAGAAAATAACTTATAGGGGATGATGTATTGACCGACATCTTTACTTACTTAGTTGACATGCCTTGTGACATCTGTGGACACTGTAACTGTAATCCAGACGGTAGCTATACCATATGTATAAACGCAAAACTATGCTATGAAGCACAGAAGGAAGCTTATTTACACGAATTAAGGCACATATATAATAATGACTTTGAAAAGTTTGATGTTGAGGAAATAGAAAGGGGGAACTATGGAGTACAATGTTAGTTATAGAACAAAAAATAAGTCTGTGCAGTGCGTGGTCAGCTATAAGGATAATGATGGAAAGTGGAAGCAAAAGACTAAACAAGGTTTTAAAACTCAAAAGGATAGCAAATCTTGGGTAAGTGTAGTTATCGGCGAACTGGAAAAGACAATCAAAACCACCGAGGAATTTAGAGGGATAACACTGGAGGAATTTAAAGAAGTATTTTTGAAAGACAAAAAGAGATCCTATAGTTACAATGCTCTGCTAGTCTATAAGAATGCCTTTAAAAAGTTTGAAAATCTAAATCGAACTCCACTAATAGATCTAGCCTATATAAATATAAAGCCTTGCGTTGACACTATGATTGATGCAGGACTTAAACCCTCTACCATCAAGGATTATATCCTTAGGTTGAGGGTGGTTCTAAACCATGCTATTTACAAGTATGAGATATTAGTAGTCAATCCCATCAGAGATAAAGATTATAGGTTCGAGCAAACAAAAAAGAAGAAAATAAACGCATTGAATAAAGATGAATCCGATTACCTGCTCAGCAGCTTAAGGGGAAATGATTATTATATATGCCTTATCGCCTTAAAGTGCGGGCTTCGTGTTGGGGAGATAATCGGGCTTACAGACTTGTCTTTTAATTTTAAAGTGGGAACCATAACCATAGATAAACAATGGAAAAAGTTAAATGATAAAAAGCATGGCTTCGGCAAACCTAAGTCAATTAATTCCTATAGAGATATCCCTATTCCGTCAAGCTATGTCTCTGCTCTGAAAAAGTACGTCCAGGGGTGCGTGATTGGAACCGATAGAAGAATATTCCTTGATGCCACAACTGGAACCACTGTTAATCGAATAAGAAATAAAATGATTAAACTAGGACTTAATGCGTCTATCCATGATTGTCGGCATACATATGCCACCACCTTATTAGCTAATGGGCTTGACTATAAGACCGTGGCCGAGTTCATGGGTGACAATGTGCAGACCATTATCAAGACGTATTCCCACTTTACAAAAGATATGTTTGATAGTGCGAAAACTCGCATAGATAATATTCTATAATTATTTTTGCCGTATTTATTGCCGTATTTTCTGAAATGCCCCGTTTATCGGCACTTGAGGGCAAAAAGGATATACATAGTATTGTATATTGTGGGTGTGTTTTATGCTTGTAAAAAATAAGCATTTTTGAATAAATGACGCATTTAGACTACTTAATAGCTAATACTGTAATTATTTATTAATCTATTTTCTTCTATATTAATAATATATTTCTGCCGTATTTTTGCCGTTTACAAAACTTGTAATATATGATACCTCGAATAAGAGCCCTGCGCACCTGGAGAGATGTGTGGGGTATTCTTTTGTTTAAAATTATGCTATTTCTTGGCAATATTGTACTATATTTAATCTCATTCTTGTGTTGACATTGTACACCTATGGGTGTATACTTATATCATAAGGAAGAGGTAATAGATAAAAAAATAGGAGGTAGCAAAATGAAAAAATCTTACACTTACACAACACAAAGAGGTGCCGAAGTTAAATTGGAAGTTGAAGTTATCCATATTACAAAAGAGGGAAACTTAGCAGACCACAACGTTATCAACACCGTTAGCAGATACGAATATAAAGTATCATCCATAACCGTAGCAGGGAAAAGCTACAACGGAGAATTCACAAACTTAGCATATGACGTTAAAGTCGGAATGCAAGGAAACCAACCGATACTTGTAGCCGTACCAAAAGAAATAATAGCAGACTTCCACGCTACAGAAGCAGCCGAAGCAGAGGAAAAAGTTAACTACATGATAGCATCAGAAAAAAGATACCAAGAGGAAAGAGCAATCGTTGAAAAAGCAATGAATATGTAGTCAATTCACATGGGATAACGAGTATACGGTCAATGGAGGAATCATGTTAGCAGAAATTAGAAAGCAAAGAGGCTTATCACAAGGTCAATTATCATTATTGAGTGGGGAATCCATCAGAATGATACAGTATTATGAGCAGGGTAAGAAAGATATTAATAAGGCACAGGGAAG
>DATESN010000025.1:0-80841 GCA_035270785.1 Lachnospiraceae bacterium
TAATAATATCAGTAATTACTTATTGTTTTTAGTTAATTACAGATAAATAATAATTAACAATCATTCTCGAACTATTACATTAATAAATTGAGAATTTAATGTATAAATCAACTTTAATACCAGTCAAAACAAATAAAGGCAATTTTATCACACAATATGTACAATATATACAATAAATAACTTAAAACTTTGTTACTTTTTACATGTAATATTTACAAAAAAAGATGTTCGGTCTCTTGTATTAACAAAAAAGAAATGATATAATTATATTAACAGTAAAGAAGTAATACAAATAAATGTATTCAAAAAAGTAGAGTGTAAAAAGAAGCAGGAAACATCTGTCTCTTAAAAAACTCTACTTTTTTCTATTTAAACTGTAAAAAAAGTAAAGGAGGTGAAGAAAACCAAAAAAGGTTAGTATCCTATAAAAAAACAAAAAAATGAAAACTAAAATAAAAAAGGAGATTAAAAAATGAAAAAAACAATTAAAAAAACAATTTTTGTACTAAAACACTTATATTAGATGGTCAAACAGCTAAAGGTGATTATTCTATCAAAGTAACTGGTAATATCGGTGGAACCGATAATATATCAGTTATACCTGATGCGTCATTTTTAATGAAACAAGCTGGTAAACCAGATATTCAAGCTTTAGTAGATCAGCAAAAACAAATATTTACATATGATGATAATATCTCAAATGGAACTACTGCTATTGGGTCCATAACTATGGATAATATATCAGCAGGTAGCTGGAATGGTTTATTTAATTTTAATATTTCTGCTAATGTAGATGTAGATTCTGTTGATTCTACAGCTTCTACCATAGAAGATATGCTTAATATAGATGGTGTAATGGATGGCCAGGATATAACTCAATCCAAAGAAACTGTTTATTCTATAATTACTAATAATTAAATAAATTATATTATATCAATAAAAAAGCTATTTGAAAGCCCTTGAGATTAATTTAGGGGTATTTAATTAGCTTTTGGATGTTTTATTATACTAATATTTAAAAGCCTTTGAAATCGATTTAAAACAGTAATAAAACATATTAAAACTCATAAAAAAACAGAGTGATTTTATTCACTCTGTTTTTTTTATTTTTAACTATTCAATAATTAAGTTATCTATATGAAAGAATTGAACCCAACCTGTATGATATTCACCAGGGGAAACTTCTTCTTCAAAACAACCTACAGCAACACTTACATTATCTGGATTAACTATTGCTGCATAATGTCCAGGAGATGCTTTCCATGCATCCATTACTTGTTGAGAAGTTGCAAAACCGTGTGCAACGTTTTCAGATGAAATAGTATCATTCATCTCATAACCTCTTTCAAGATTTGGTCTTTCATGACTAAATTTCTGTGTTATTTCAGCTGCTCTTAATTGAGTGTAATCATCCATAGTAGTATCCCATGTTAATGTGTTAAGTCCTAAAGAAGTTCTTTCTGCATTAACAGCTAAAAATACTTCATATGCTAAAGAATAATTATCTCTACCTGTAGCTGTATCATTTACTGGATCAAACCATTCTAAAGAACCTTCGACAACTTCAAGATCTACTGTCTTAATTTCACTTACAGTGTTTGATAAATTAGGAATAACTTCTGTATTAATTACTTCATTACAAATTGTACATTTTTGAACTCTAGTTCCATCTGATACAACATTGGCTTCAGCTGTTACTTCCCATTCGCCTAAAGTATGGCCAGTTGTAAGAATAACTTCCGTAAAAGTATCACTACATGTTAAACAAGTGTATGTCATAACTCCATTTTCAGTACATGTTGTAGGAGTTGTAACTTCTCCCATATAATCATGCATATGAACAAGCATTGGAATAACTTCTGTATTTTGTACTTCATTACAAATTGTACATTTTTGAACTTGAAGACCATCTGATCCTTCTATTGCAGGGCTTATAATTTCCCAGTCGCCTAAAGTATGGCCAGTTAAAGGAATAAGTTCAGTATAAATATCACCACATACACTACATGTATATGTCATAAATCCATCTGTAATACATGTTGCAGGATTAGTTAATTCACTCACATAATCGTGAGTATGGGCAATCACTGGAATAACTTCTGTATAAATATCACCACATTCACTACAAGTGTATGTTATTAAACCTTCTAAAGTATATGTTGCAGGTGTAGTAATTTCACTAATATAATTATGGGCAATCATTGGAATTTCTTCGGTATAACTATCACCACATTCACTACAAGTGTATGTTATTAAACCAACTGAAGTACATGTTGCAGGTGTAGTAATTTCACTAATATGATTATGGGCAATTGTAGGAATAATTTCTGTATAAGTATCACCACATACGCTGCATGTATATGTTATTAAACCAGTTTCAGTACATGTTGCAGGTGTTGTAATTTCGCTAGTATATTCGTGGCCAGTTGCTGGAATAATTTCTGTATAAGTATCACCACATACGCTACATGTATATGTTAACAAACCGTCATCTTCACATGTTGCAGGAGTTGTTAATGAACTTATATAATCATGTGTATGAGTAAGTTTTGCAATTGCTTCTGTATTAATTATTTCATCACATACTGTACATTTTTGAATTTTAAGTCCAGTTGCAGTGTAAGTTGGCAAGGTAGTTACTTCCCAATCACCTAAAACGTGATCTTTTGTTTGAATAACACTTGTATATGTGTTTCCGCAACTAGAACAAGTATATTTTCTAATTCCAGTTTCAGTACAAGTAGAATCTGTAATTATTTTACTTGTATAAGTATGTGAATGTACTGGAGTTGATGGTGTACTTGAACCTGAGCTCGATGGATACGATACTACAGGAGCAGGAGTTGCTTTTATTTCTTTAACTTTTGGAACCTCTGGTGTAATTATAGTAGCTACTTCAATAGGTTTAGCATTAACATTAATAGTAATTGCTTTTTTTGACTCATTTAAAACATTATTCATAAAAGTATCAGTGCTTCTACCTGTTAATTGAATTGCTGAATCAGTCTGTAAAACTACATTAGTAACGATACCGTCTGCTTTAATATTTAGAGCTCTGCTAAGTACTTGATTTACTGGAGCAGTAGTAGCACCTGTTTGAATAAGACCATTTTTTTGAACAGGAACTGTTGCAATTTCATTAAAAACTGTTTGATTAACTGTTAATGAATTTACTGTTGAATTTTTATCAACTACTATTTGTAAAGTATCGCCAGAAATTAAAATATCATTATTTGTACCTTTTTCATTCCAAGTAGAATTAATCATATTATTAATTACGACATTTTTCCAAGTAACCTTATTAGTTATATTACTATTAGGAGCTTCAATAACTAATGCTGCTTCTGTATTACCTTTAGACAATACAAAATTAGTTTTTCTTTCTGTTTGTAAAACAATAGTATCAATATTTTTAATTCTTATACATTTATTTAATTGATATTGAGTACTAACATATACCATGGTTTTATCAAAATTTCCTTTATTATTGATATTTGTGTATGCCTGATATACTACTAAATCCTTATCATAAGTTTGAGATGGGATATAGAATTGAGTTGTTCTAGTAGGTTTAACAACAATAATATCTATTGTTTCATCTTTTAATGCCGCATATAATTCCCTTTGCGTTTTAACCGTTCTGGTTACTTTTTCTACAATAGTATTAACTGAAACTGTTTCTCCGTCGCTTTGTGTTTCGACATTAGTTTTTGCATAAACATTAATTCCTTCATAAGATAATACTACCGAAGATGTGATTAATGCTAAAACTAAAGCCTTTGAAATAAATTTTAATAATGTTTTTTTCATTTAATATCCTCCTTTTGTTTTTGTTATAAATATATTATAACATATATTTATAACATATATTTTTTTAAAATGCAACAATTTTTTTAATAATATTTAATTAAATTTAAACAAAGATGTTAACCAAATAAATAATATGATACAAGAAAGTGAGATAGAAAATAATGAAATCAGTAATTAATGTATTAAATTTCGTATATGAAAATTACATATTGATAGCAACAGCAGCTTTATTAGTTTTTGGAATATATAACAGAGTAAAAAACATGACTTTAGAAAAAATAAGACTTATTATGCTTGATTTAGTAACAAAAGCAGAAATAAATTTTAAAAATGGTACTGGATCAATAAAAAAATCTGAAGTTTCTAATATTATATTTGAAAAGTTTCCTATATTAACAAAAATAACTACTATTGCAAAATTAGAAACAATAATTGATAAATTAATCAATGAAGCTCTAATCGAATTAAGAGAAAAACTTGATACTAATGATAATTTTTATAAATTTGTCTATGGAAAAGATAGAAAAATAACTAAATAGTTAAATTTAGATTAAATAAAAAAAGAGGGCCGTTGAGCTCTCTTTTTTTTTGTCTTTTTTTCATTTAATTACATGTGTTTTTTAATGTTTTTTAGGTTTTAAAAAAGCACAACTAATAAACACCTCCTTTTACAGTAAAATCAATACTTTCAACAACATTTCAGTCAAATTTCTACGCCTGGGAGAGGAAGAACGAGAGCGTAGTGTCGTGAAAAACATATACATGTTCTGACGACCGAATTTAATTAGAAATCATCAAAAGAAATTTGAATCATTTAAGGAAATCACATCATCATCTCGTAAATCTAGATCTTTTACTTTATTATTACGATCTAAACAATATTTCATTTCTTCATTTTCTTTAAATAATAATGATTCTACAGTTCTTTCTATCCTAGTTTTAAAATCTAGTAAATCTCTTAATAATTTATCCTCCTTTACAAAACCTTTTCTAGAATTTCTTCTTATACAGTAACAATAAGAAAAACATTCATTTTTATTAAATAATTGTGTATTTTCGTAGTTAAAATTAAATTTTAGCTTAAATTCGTTGTTATTAGTATTTAAAAATACAACTATGCTGCAATTATTGTTATTAACATAGTCAAATATACAATCTATTACCATCTCCAGTTCTTGTATCATCTCTTCATTGTTTATATAATAATGAAATTTCCTAAATTCTTCTGAAATCTTTATTGTTTCTAAATTTCTCAAATAAGCATCACCTCCATATTTTCATTTTTTTAACATTATGGACACTCGTTAAAGTGTCCACCTGTTTTGAGCCCTTGCATCATATTACTTCTTAAATCTAAAAGAGAAAGGAGTTTTATAAGGAACATCGCTTGTTTCTTATATATGTATTATATCATAATATTTACTATAAGTCAATAAAAATCTTTAAAGTAAATTAATTAACTATAAAGTTTTTCTTGTTTCTTCTATATATAAAGTTTTGAATTGAATAACTACTATTTTTATGATAATATGAAAACATCATAGATTAATAAATTGTTTTAATGGTTTGAAATCCAAGCGAATTCTTTAAGAAATATGATCGTGTGCCTTCACGAAACCAGGGCCGCCAATTTCATAATGTGAAAAGTTATGAAGATTGGGATTTAAAAAGAGAAAGGAGGTATTATTATGAATGATAATAATACTACTCTACATTTAAATCCCAGTGAATATCGAAAGAAAATGTTTTTAACGGTTGATGATCTTATTCAATTAACAGAATCTAGTTCTAGTTTGATTTATAGTTGGATAAACAGCAAAGAAATCCCTTTTCGAGTTGAGAAAATAGGACCTAAAAAGTGGATCATCTTCTCAAATTCATTTTTTAACTGGTATGATGGAAATGTGGCGTAATTCAAAAAAAAGAGGAGGGTTTTATGCCTTCCTTTTTTAAATAAATATTGTAGTTCTGATTTCGTAAAAATATGGTAGTTTAAAATTAAAAAACTACCAAAAAAACTACCAAATTAGAGATTGAATAAAAATAAGTAAAAGTGTTAAACAATAATAAAGTTATATTTCTCTTGTGTGTAACAGTAACAAACAGTAGCAGAAAATAAGAGAAAATAACTAGGTAGAAATAGAGTACGGGATATTTCTACAAAGGATAATGGAGTACTTCTTTGATGTTAATTAGATTGAAAAATAGACTTATTAAGATTAAATTATTAAGAAGTTTAAAACTAAGGATTTTTATAATCATTCTTTTGGCTGGTACAATTCCTAGTGTGTTTATGCGCTATGCAATTATGGAAAACTATATTGATAGGGCGATAGAAGTGAAAACTTCGGATGTAAGAAATCAAGTAAAGATTATAGCAAATCATTTACTGACCTATAACTATTTGCAAGATCCTTCTTCGGAAATAATAAATGCGGAATTAAATCAATTATCGGATTTATATGATGGACGAGTTTTAATTATGGACCAGAACTTTAATGTTATCAAGGATACGTATGGGATTAGTGAGGGGAAGACTGTCATTTCTGAAGAAGTAATAAAATGCTTCAAAGGTGTGAATACAGTAAATTATGTGGAAAAATATTTATATATTGAAATGACGGTTCCCATTGTTAATTCCGCAGCCACCTATTTTAACAATTCCGATGATAGTATCGGAGGAAAATCCTTATCAAAGACGGTACAAGGAGTTATGTTGATTAGTGTTTCAGCAGATAGCATTGCAACAACACTGAATATTTTAAATCGTAAGGCACTGATTGTTGAATTTACGATGCTAATACTTATTGTGGGCATTGCTGTTGGCCTTTCCAATGTACTAATAAGGCCTTTTAATCATATTACGCAGGCTATTCAAGAGGTCAAAGCAGGTTTTACAGAAGAAGAGATTTCTGTACCGGACTATTTGGAGACAGAACACATTGTAGATGCATTTAATAAATTGTTGTTAAGGATGAAAGTGTTAGATGATTCGAGGCAAGAGTTTGTATCAAATGTATCCCATGAATTAAAAACTCCCATTACCTCTATGAAGGTTTTGGCAGATTCTCTTTTAATGCAAGATGAAGTGCCAAATGAATTATACAAAGAATTTATGATTGATATTGCGGATGAAATCGATAGAGAAAGCAAGATTATCAATGATTTATTATCATTAGTTAAATTGGATAAAACTTCAGCAGATTTAAACATAGAATCCGTAGATATTAATAGCTTATTGGAATTAATTTTGAAAAGGTTGCGTCCTATTGCAAAAAAACGTGATATTGAGTTAGTGTTTGAAAGCATTCGTAAAATTACAGCAGAAATTGATGAAGTGAAGTTAACTCTTGCATTATCTAACTTAGTTGAGAATGCGGTTAAATATAATAAAGAACACGGTTGGGTAAAAGTGGTACTGAATGCGGATCATCAATTTTTCACGGTGGAAGTGTCGGATTCGGGAATTGGTATTCCAGAAGAATCTATGGAACAAGTATTTGAACGTTTTTATAGAGTTGATAAATCACATTCCAGGGAAATAGGTGGAACCGGACTAGGACTTGCCATTACAAGGAATGCAGTGTTAATGCATAGGGGATCTGTTAAGATTGATAGTGTATTAGATGAAGGAACAACATTTACGGTAAAGATACCATTGATTTATATTTCTTAGGAGGTAAGAAACATGAAAAATAGATTGCACTATCTTGTATTATTTCTAGTTGTTCTTGCCTTGTCAGGTTGTGGAAAAGCTACTGTAAAGCAAGAGGATACGACGGAATATCAAATATATTTTATAAATAAGAATGAAACGAAAGTAACCATTGAAAATTATGATATTGCAATGGGGGAAAATGTTAAAGTTATTGAAGATATAGTAAAGATATTACAAACGGTTCCAGAAAAGACAGATTTAAAAGCTCCACTTTCAGGGAACGCATCTTTAATTAGTTGTAATGTTGATGGAGAACAATTGTATCTTAACTTTGATGAACATTACAAAGAACTTTCTTCTACAACAGAGGTGCTTATAAGAGCAGCATTAGTTAGAACCTTTACGCAACTACCAGGTGTTAAATATGTTAATTTTCTAGTAAAGGGTGTTCCTTTAACAGATACAAACGGTAATCCAGTTGGTATTATGACAGCGGAACAGTTTATCGATAATGCAGGTAATGAAATTAGTACCTATGAAAAAGCCTCGTTAAGATTGTTCTTTGCAGATGAATCAGGAGAAGGATTAATTGAAGTCGTTAGGCAAGTAGTATTTAATAGTAATATATCAATGGAAAAGCTAGTACTTGAGCAATTAATTCTCGGTCCTAATAATGAGGAATCTTCTCCAACTATTAATCCTGAAACAAAAGTAATTAGTGTAACAGTAAAAGATGGTGTTTGCTATGTAAATCTGGATGAAAGCTTTTTGACGCAAATATACGATGTAACTTCGGATATAACGTTGTACTCCATAACAAATTCACTGGTAGAATTAAGCAATATAAATAAGGTACAAATTTCAATCAATGGTGAGACGGATATTTTATATCGTGAAAAGATAAGTCTTGATACAGTCTTTGAAAGGAATCTAGATATCGTAATTTCGGGAGTACATTAAATGAGGCGACCCTTATGTGTGGTATGCTTGGCATTTGTGATAACAATTATGTTGTTTTATAAACTTCGACCCATTCCCCTCCAAGATATTGGAGATTTGGAGGGGCAAGTTGTTCTTCTACAGGGTCAAGTGTATCAAAAAGAATACAAGAATGACAGTCTTGTCATTTATGTAAAAAAAATTTCAATTGGCGATCATTCTGCCGACATCTCAACTGTAATGTGCTATATGAAAAGTGAATACGTAACGTACCTGGGGCAAACCGTACTTCTAAAGGGAAAGCTGCAGTCTTTTTCTAGTGGAACAAATCCAGGCGAATTTAACTTAAGGAAATATTATAAAGTACTAGGAATAGATGCAAAACTGATGAATGTATCATTAGTAGGAGGTAGTAAAGAATACAATAAATGGTATGAAAGCTTGAATAAAGTGAAAAAGCATTTTGAAAGGATCATTGATCAGATATTACCAGAAGTGAATGCTTCCATAATGAAAGCTATGCTCCTTGGAAATAAAAAGGAATTGGATATTACTGTCAAAGACTTATATCAGAGAAGTGGAATTGCACATATACTAGCAATTTCGGGATTACATATTTCCTTAATTGGAGTAGGACTTTATCAATTGCTTAGACGTATCCATGTACCCATACTAGTTGCCACTGGCATCGCTATATTTATTATGATTAATTATGGAATTATGATAGGACTTAGTGCATCTTCCTATCGGGCAATTGTTATGTTTGTTTTACAAGTTAGTGCAAAAGTAGTGAAACGTACCTACGATACTTTAACCGCGCTGGCACTGGCCTCTTTACTAATTTTAGTGGAACAACCTCTCTATATATATCATACTGGTTTTTTGCTATCTTTTGGCGCGGTCATGGGAGTCGCCCTATTGTATCCCCTTTTATCTAAGTGGATTCCTTGTAAAAACAAAATCTTACAATCCTTCCAGGCAAGCTTATCTATTTCTCTTTTTACACTTCCTGTTATTTTATATTCTTATTATGAATTTCCGCTGTATTCTATTTTACTTAATTTAATTGTAATTCCTACCATGGTAATTGTGGTTTTTTCGGGAGTGGTTCTTGTATTGTCTGGTAGTATCTGGATAACACTTGGAAAAATTGCATCCATTCCTTGTTCTGTTTTCCTAAAAATCTATGAAGGAGTATGTTACGCATCTTTAAAATTGCCTGGAAGTACTTGGATAATAGGTCAACCAAAAGAGTGGCAAATATTTATTTATTATGTGTTGTTAATTAGTGTGGTATTTTTTATTAAGAATAATAAAAAATGGTTTCAAATACTAATTATCATGGGCGCATTTATAGTATTAGTGAATCGATTCAATCAAGGAACTATGATCACAATGTTAGATGTAGGACAAGGGGATAGTATTTGTATCCAATCAGAGAGTGGACACACCTATCTCATAGATGGAGGTAGCACAAGTAAAACCAAAGTAGGAACTTATCAAATAATTCCATTCTTAAAATTTAATGGAATCAAAAAAATAGAATATATTTTCATTACCCATTTAGATAGTGATCATTATAATGGTATTTTAGAGTTGATAGAAAGCGGAAGAATAGAAGGATTGATGATTGGAAAGATTGTTTTACCAAATGCGGCAGTTAAGGATGATGCATACCTCAGTTTAATGGAAGTCTGTAAGACAAATGGTATTACGGTAGAATTTATGAAAACAGGAGATACATTAAATGAAAAGTTTATTACACTTACTTGCTTGCATCCAACCGCTGATTATGTTGGAAAAGACAGAAATGCAGCATCATTAGTATTACAACTAGATTGCGATGACTTTCATGGGATATTTACAGGAGATTTAGAAGCAGAAGGAGAGCAGTTGGTAATAAAACAAATCAGCGAGATGACAAAATATGATTTTCTAAAGGTAGCACATCATGGTTCAAAAACTTCTAGCACCATGAATTTTTTAGAAAAAACAGTTCCAAAGATTGCCATTATTTCTTGTGGGAAGGGAAACCGTTATGGTCATCCAAATAAAGAAACCCTAGAGAATCTCAATCAAGTGACTAGTCATATTTATATGACAAAAGATCAGGGTGCAATTTCGATCTTATTAAAAAAAGGAAAAATGGTAGTGAAAGGATTTATCAGTAGGGAATAGCTTTTTTTTATTTCTATATGGTATAATTAAAAGGATGATTTTAAAATATGGAAATGCATGGGAATGGATGAAAGTATGAGAACAATAGATGAAGATATCAAAAATAAAAAATATAAAAAAGTTTATCTTTTATATGGTGCGGAATCATATCTACGTAATCAGTATAAAGATAAATTGAAGAAAGCATTAGTTGAAATAGATGACACTATGAATGTTGCTCACTTTGAAGGAAAAAACATTCCAACGGGAGAGGTCATAGATCTAGCAGAGACATTACCGTTTTTTGCAGATAGGAGAACAATTCTAATTGAAAATAGTGGGCTCTTTTCTTCGGAGGGGGAAACGCTAGCGGAGTATCTTGCGGCTCCTTCTGATTACACTGTTTTCATTTTTGTTGAGGAAATAGTGGATAAAAGAAGCAGACTTTTTAAAACGGTAAATAATATTGGTAAAGTAATTGACTTTGAAACACCGAGTCCAGATATTATGAAAAAATGGATTTTGAGTATTTTGAAAAAAGATCATAAAAGTATTTCAAAGGAATCTTATGATCTTTTTTTAGAAAAGACAGGTACAGATATGAGTAATATTAGCAAGGAATTGGAAAAACTTCTTTGCTATACATTATTAAAAGATACCATTACAAGTGAAGATATAGAGACCATTTGCACTACTAAAATAAGCAATAAAATATTTGATATGGTAGATGCAATTGCAAAGAAACGTCAAAAGGATGCATTGAAAATGTACTACGATTTATTATCCTTAAAAGAACCACCCATGCGTATCTTATTTTTAATAGCTCGTCAGTTTAACTTACTAATGCAGGTTAAGGAACTAAAAGAGAATGGACTAAACAACAATACGATTGCGTCAAAAATGGGACTTCGAGATTTTGTTGTAACAAAATACGCAACACAATCCAATCAATTCAGAAAAGAAGCTTTAAGAGAAGCTCTAGAAGCTTGTGTTAATGGAGAGGAATTAATTAAAACAGGTAAAATGAATGATGTGATGTGTGTAGAATTGATTATTATTTCTTATAGTCAGTAAAATTTGAGAAAATGCTGGGCTATAGATGTATAAGTAATGAAATCACTTGTAAGTGATTGGAAATAAGCATATAATTAAGTTGAATAATTAACCCCTATTTATGACATGGAGGTGGGGAAATGGATGCAGTGCAAAATATATCTTTTTTTTCTTCAGCAGCAGAAACTGTTGAAACGATAAGCAATAAGTCTACAGAAAGAAAAGCTACTTACCATAGTGAGAAGGCACAGCAAAAACAATTAGCAAAGGAACATGAAACCAATGCTAAAGATGAGAAATATTCGCAAGTTATGACAGAAAAAGCAGTTGGAAATGCCAATAACCGTGCTAGGAGTATGGGTACGGATGCTAAATTTAAGTTTAATGAGAAAATAAATAGAATTGTTATTACGATTACGGATAAAAGTAACAATGAAATTATTAAAGAAATTCCATCAGAAGATACGCAAAGAATGTTAGAACACATTCATACATTGACAGGAATGTTGGTAGATACAAAAGCATAGATAAGGAGGATACATATGAATATATCAGGAATGGGATCCAATATGGATTACGGAAAAATTGCAAGTGGAAAAAGAATAAATTCTGCATCAGATGATGCGTCGGGGCTTACCATAGCAAAAAAATTAGAAAGTCAGTCAAAATCTCTTACTGCAGGTGCTGAAAATGCAAATAGCAGTATTGGGGTAACGAATATCGCTGATGGCGCATTATCAGGAGTTCAAGACTATCTGCAAAGAATGAAAGAACTTAGTGTTAAAGCGATGAATGGATTGAACACACCAAATGATCTAAAAAGTATACAAAAAGAAATTGATGGTGCATTATCGGGGATTCAGGATATTGCAAAAGGAACGGAATTTAATACCATGAAAATTTTAGATGGAAGCATGGCAAATATGAATGTTGCTTCTAACCCTGATGGAACAGGTATGAAAATTCAAATGGCAAACTCTACCTTGGAAGCATTAGGTATTGATGGCTATAATGTAACAGGAGATTTTGATATCAGTAAAATCGATGATGCACTGAATAAGATCAGTTCATCTAGGAGTGGGTTAGGTGCCTCAAGTAATGGGTTGTCCTATACATATTCATCTAATAGTAATGCTGCGTTACAACAAATAGGGTCTCAAAGTAAGATTGAGGATTTGGATATTCCACAGGCGATTTCCGATAAGAAGAAAAATGAAGTGCTTGAGGACTATAAGATTATGATGCAGAACAAACAAATGGATCAAGAGTCCCTAGTTACGAAGCTACTTCAATAACATGTTATTAAAATAAAGGGGATATTATCATATGGAAATATTAGTTATTATATTTATTATTATTTCATTCGTTGCAAAAATTTCAAGAGTAAAGTCAAATAATGAAACTCAAAGGAACCAGAATCAGGCAATGCCACCCTTTGGTCAAAGTAATTCCACTAAAAAAGTTTCTTACCCAGGCTCTTATATGGGGGAAGTGACTAGGCAGACGGTAACGACAAATGCTAGTTCAAAGTCAAGCGTAAGTGCACCAGCAAGTACAATTCGACCGGCATACACATCTGCTAAAAGTACATCTAACTTAGAAGTGGCAAAACCTTCCACAACAATTAAGAAAAATGAATCTGTTGTAGATTATTTAGCGAATAAGGCTAAAAATGGTCAATTACAAACAGATAGTGATACAAGAAAACAAAGCATTAAAAATGAAAAGTTTCAAAGTAGTAGAATCTCGGCAGGGCGTCTAATTTATGGCGATCCAGTTCCGAAAAACAAAGAGCTTGTTATCTGTCATTATTGTGGAGCGGAAAATCTTCTTCCTTATAATGCGTCAAATAACTACAAGTGCTATTTTTGCAGAGAAGACATTTAAAAAAATATTTACTAAAAAATCCAGTAACCGTGCATGTGTAATACTTGCAATGGGCACTGGATTTTTTCTTACAGGAAAGAAGTTCTGTCCCGTTTATTGTACAATGATTTTGTTATGATGTGTTTACGATCCAGTTCCATAAAGTTCATAGGGGTTGATAGAACTTTATAAAAGCTTTATGGAAAATACTTATATATTAATAGAGGAGAAAAAACAATGAAAAATCATAAGATATTTTTACTTACTACCATTTTTTTAGTCTTTATAATTGCATTCTCAATAACAAAAACGGTTAAGAGTCAGGACAGTAACAACAAAGATGAAGAAAGATATTTTGATATGCTTGAAATAGAATATATGAAAAGTTTAAAATTAATTCTTGTTGAAAATGGATATTATAATAGTGGAATAACTATGACAAAGGTAATAGATGATATAAATTATAGGAAATATAAAGTGGTGATTCATAACAAAAATATATTAAAATTGTCTAAGAATAATCAAGAGATATTAACGGGGAAATTGAGAAGTATTGTTTTTGGAGATTCCAATAGTATTTTTCAACATGAGTTTCTGGATTTTAATCAGTAAGAAAAGCGTGACTTGATTTGATTTTGGGATTATAATATTAGTAAACGAAAAAAGGGAGGCTTTTATGAATAATAGCCCAAGACCATATGAAGTTTATAGGCATTTTAAAGGAAATATATATCAAGTATTAACACTTGCAGAAGATTGTGAGGATGGTTCCATGCAAGTTGTTTATCAAGCATTATACAGTCCTTTCAAAGTATACGTTCGATCCCTTGAAGTATTTACAAGTAAAGTGGATAAAGAAAAATACCCTAATGTAGAACAAGAATATCGATTTCAAATACAAAACGAAGATTGCTTGAATTCTTTTATAACAACTAAAACGCCATCAAAAGAGTTTGAAGTTCCAAAGAAAGTATTGGATAACAATATTGATGATTTAGATAATGATACAATTGATCCTTTATTAATGGAGTTTTTAGATTCAGATACGTATGAAGAAAAAATAAATATTCTAGTAGCGCTCCATAGCAGAATTAATCAGGATATGATTAATACAATTGCAATGGCCCTTGACATTGAAATAAATGACGGCGATATTGAGACAAGATTTGAAGCGATTAAAAATTGTCTGGTAACTTTTCAAAAATATGAAATAAATCGACGTAATTAGAATGTAAAATTAGAGTTTTTTTCTTAATGAGTATCTACTAGGAGGAATATTTATGCCTTATAGTTTAGATAATAAATTGGTAATAGGAGTTTCTTCCAGGGCTCTTTTTGATCTTACCAAGGAAAATGAAATATTTGAAAGTGAAGGTTTAGATTCTTATTGCAGGTATCAAGTAGAACATGAAACTGATATTTTGAATCCGGGACCAGGATTTTCATTAATTAAGGCTTTATTAAATATCAATAAATTACCACAACAAGAAGGTAGAGTAGAAGTAATTGTAATGTCTAGAAATAGTGCAGATTCTTCTTTAAGAGTATTCAATGCAATTGAACACTATGGATTGAACATTTCTAGAGCTGTTCTTGCAAGTGGTGCGTCCTTAGCACCGTATTTAAATGCATTTAAGACGGATTTATTTTTATCGGCATATGAAGATGATGTTCAGAGTGCTATTAATTCAAATATAGCGGCAGGTATTATTTGTAGTGATGGAATTCATACTTATCATTTTAACAAAGAGATTACATGTATAAAAATAGCTTTTGATGGAGACGCAGTATTGTTTACAGATGATTCTGAGAAGATCTTCCAAGAACAAGGATTAGAAGCATTTGAAATGAATGAAAAGATCAATGCAAAGAATCCGTTGTCTAGGGGTCCTTTTGCTAAATTTTTAAAAACTATATCAGATTTGCAGAAGGAATTTTCGGTGGAACAAGTACCTATTCGAACAGCACTAGTTACATCAAGAGGGGCACCGGCCCACCAGAGAGTTATTCGTACTTTAAGAGCTTGGGATGTGAGAATTGATGAGGCATTTTTTCTAGGTGGAATATCTAAAAAGGAAGTATTAGAGGCTTTTGGAGCAAACATTTTTTTTGATGATCAAGCAGTACATACAATAGCTGCCTCGGAAGTGGTCCCATCTGCAAGAGTTCCATATAAAAAATCAATGGAATCACAGGGAATCATAAAGGATGTAAAAGATGGAATATAAAGATGTCATAAAGGGCGAGTTTTTATCTCGCCCTAATCGTTTTATAGCTCATGTAATTATAAATAATCAAGAAGAAATTGTGCACGTTAAAAATACTGGAAGATGTAAAGAATTATTAATAAAAGGGGCAACCGTCTATTTAGAACTAAGCGATAATCCAAATAGAAAAACAAAGTATGATTTGATTATGGTTGAAAAATGGTGTTCTGATTCCAACCAAATACGCTTTATTAATATGGATTCTCAGGCACCCAATAAAGCGGTAGGTGAGTGGCTTAAACAAGGCATTTATATAAAAGATCCTCTTATTATAAAACCAGAGACGAAGTTTGGTAATTCCAGATTTGATTTTTATATTGAAACGAAAAATAGAAAGATATTTCTTGAAGTTAAGGGAGTTACACTGGAGGACAAAGGGATTGTTAAATTTCCAGACGCACCATCATTACGTGCAGTAAAACATTTGGAGGAACTAATTCAATGTATGAAACAAGGATTTGAGGCATATGTTTTTTTTCTTATTCAAATGAAAGATGTGAACTTCTTTGAACCAAATGATATAACTCACAAGCTATTTGGGGATACTCTTCGTAAAGCAAAGGATGCAGGAGTACATGTAATAGCGTACGATAGTGTTGTTTGGGAAAAGGGTATTATGGTTGGAGTTCCTGTTCCAATCGTTTTTTGATTAAGAAAGAATTAATAACTTTTAATGAAATAAGGTTGTAAATCATACCTAGGTTTGGTATATATAGATAAGGAATAGGAAATAGAAAATCATGAAAAAACTTGTTCAACCTTTATTAAGTTGGTATGATAATCACGCAAGGGTTTTGCCCTGGCGTGAAGAACCGACGCCCTATCGAGTGTGGGTTTCTGAAATTATGCTTCAACAAACGAGAGTGGAAGCAGTAAAACCTTACTTTGAAAGGTTTATAAAAGCTTTGCCTACAGTGGAGGAATTATCTAATATTTCAGAAGATGAACTTTTAAAGTTGTGGGAGGGGCTTGGATACTACAATCGTGCCAGAAACTTACAAAAAGCCGCTAAGAAAATAATGACAGAATACAATGGTTGTGTGCCTGATGAATATGACGATCTTTTAAAACTTCCAGGGATTGGAAGCTATACGGCTGGCGCGGTATCGTCAATTGCTTTTGGAAAGGGACATGCTGCAGTGGATGGTAATGTATTGCGTGTTTTTGCCAGGGTAAATGCAGATGATAGTAATGTTTTAAACTCTCTAGTAAAAAAGTCATTAGAAAAAAGAATAGAAGAAATTATTCCATTAGATAGAGCTGGCGCATTTAATCAAGCACTCATGGAACTTGGTGCAATGATATGTGTGCCTAATGGAACGCCCAAATGTGTGGAGTGTCCTTGGCAAGCATTCTGTATTGCAAAAGAACAAGGGAATATCCTTGATTATCCTAAAAAGATTAGTAAAAAAGCAAGAACCATAGAAGAAAAGACAATCCTAATTATTAGAGATGAAAACAAAACTGCCATTCGAAAACGCCCGAACAAGGGTCTTTTAGCAGGAATGTATGAATTTCCTACACTAGAGGGAATAAAAAATACGAAAGCGGTAATTGCTTATGTAAAGCAATTGGGATTAGAACCTATAAGAGTACAGAAATTGAATGCTTCCAAACATATATTTAGCCACAAAGAATGGCATATGATAGGGTATTCTATCAGAGTAGATGAATTGCAAGAAAAATCATTTGAGCACGAAAAAAATCATTTTCTATTTGTAGATCCAAAGGAAACAGAAGATAAGTATCCCATACCTTCAGCCTTTTTAGCATATACAAATTATTTGAATATTAAATTAGGGAATACAAAGTTTCGCGAAAAGGAGATTGATGAAAAATGAAATTGTTGACGGTTACCGTACCTTGCTATAATTCTGCAGAGTATATGAAAAAATGTATTGACTCTTTATTAGTAGGCGGAGAAGATGTTGAAATCATTATAGTTAATGATGGCTCAATAGACGAAACACAGAAAATAGGCGAAGAATATGTTGCAAATTATCCATCTATTGTAAGACTAATAAATAAAGAAAATGGTGGACATGGTTCAGCAGTTAACGTAGGGATAGAGAATGCAAAAGGGGTTTATCTTAAAATTGTTGATAGTGACGATTGGGTGAAGGAAAGTGCATTTTTAGCTATTTTAGAAAAGTTAAGCGATCTTGTAGGTGGAGAAAAAGTTATTGATATGTTTGTAAGTAACTTTGTATATGAAAAAGTAGGTGAAAAAAGACATAAAGTAATGTCTTACCGTCATGCACTACCTGTAGATGAGGTTTTTTCTTGGAACGAAGTGAAACATTTCAACAAGGGTCAATATATTTTAATGCATTCTGTTATTTTCCGTACTAAATTGCTAAGAGACTGTGGATTAAAATTGCCGGAGCATACTTTTTATGTAGACAATTTATATGTTTTTCAGCCACTTCCATCTGTTAAAAATATGTATTATTTAGATGTAAATTTTTATCGTTATTTTATTGGAAGAGATGATCAATCCGTGAATGAGTCAGTTATGATTGGAAGAATTGATCAGCAAATCAAAGTAAACAAACTTATGATTGATTTTTTTGCTCAAAAGAATCCAAAGTTTATGAATAAAAAAATAAGAAATTATATGTTCAATTATTTAATTATAGTAACAACGGTTTCCTCAATTATGTTAATTCGTTCAGGAACTGAGGAAAATTTAGAAAAGAAAAAAGAGCTTTGGGAGTATATTAAAAACAAAGATAAATATATTTACTCTAAACTCCGTTATTGTATACTAGGTGGCTCTATGAATTTGCCAGGCCGTGGAGGACGAAAAATATCGGTAGAAGGATATAAGATTTGTCAAAAGATTTATAAATTCAATTAATTTTTGAAATAAAATATATATAATACAAATAAAATCTTAGGCCGAAGTTTGATATAAAAGTCAAACTTCGGCTTTTAACTTGTATTTCTCCTGGCAATAAATAGTTAACATTGGATTATCCCTTAATTGTTGATGGAAGTATATGGAGAATGATAGCAAAAGTAATAAATAAAGGAAATATTACCAAATAATTAGTTAAATCACATATTATTCCATATACTAATACAATATAACAAGAAAAATCAAATAATGTATTGACAATTAGACAAGATTAACTTATAATCAACATATAAACAAAAGAAATTCATTTAGAAAATTCAAATGAAAGAGAGGTACGAACTGAGAAAGACTGAAAAGTAAAAATACAAAAGATGGTAATACAAAAGATGGTAATACAAAAGAGTTGTTTAAGTACATGAGAAGTTTTTTAAAAGACAGATGATAAAAGTAGATGTATTACATCGAAGAAGTACGAAAGATAAAATAATTAACGGAGGTATGGTCCAGTGATTACGGAAGATAGTATATTTTAGAAGAGAGCATTGATGAAGTAGATATCGGTGCTCTCTTTTAATATGTAAAATTATAGAAGTCCTAATTAATAGATATTTGTATGGAAATCTCACTAGTAATAAGGTATGATAGAGATTGAATGAGTGGCGCAAGTAGATTGGACAAAGAGGTAGATGTAGAATGAAAGATGAAAATCGTATGTTAGATTTGTCAAGAAGACAATATAGAAGAAAAAGAAGGATACGGAATCAAGTTATATCCTATATATCTTTATTAGTTATAATGGTGGGACTTGTGGGTGTTGGATTTTTAGGAAATAACTATGTTGCAAAAAAAGCAATGGAGAAAAATACAATACCAGCAGAAAACATAGTAGAAGATGTGGTAGAACCACCGGTGGTTTCGGAACCAGAAATTGTAGAAGAAGTTGACGAACAGGAGCAGATGTTGATGGAACTAGTGGATTCCTATTTGTCACAGATGACTCTGGAAGAAAAGGTAGCAGGATTGTTCATGGTGACTCCTGAGTCAATTACAGGGGTTGATAAAGCTGTTATCGCAGGAAAAGGAACGCAAGAGGCATTAAATACCTATGCAGTTGGTGGGATTATTTATTTTTCCAAGAATATTCAATCAGTAGATCAGTTTAAGAAAATGGTAACAAACACAAAAGACTTTAGTAAATATCCTATTTTTTTAGGGATTGATGAAGAAGGTGGTTCCGTTAGCCGGATTGCTAATAGCTCTATTTCAGTAACAAAAGTAGCGGAGCCAGTAGAAATTGGTGCAACACAAGATGATAATGAAGCGTATGAAGCATATTCAACAATAGGTAGCTATTTGAAGGAATATAATCTTAATGTTGATTTTGCACCAGTTGCAGATATTGCTACAACGAATAATGAAATGTTTAAAAAACGTGCTTTTGGATCAGATGCTACGTTAGTATCAACAATGATTGTAGCAAGTATGAATGGACTTCATGAACAAGGCATTAATGCATGTCTAAAACATTTTCCAGGACATGGAAGCACAGAAGGGGATTCTCATGAAGGAATATCTATTACAAATAGAACAATAGATGAAATGAGAAGTAATGAGTTTTTACCATTTACTGCGGGAATTTCAGCAGGTGCTAATTTTGTAATGGTAGGTCAAATTTCAGCACCAAATGTGATAGGAGATAATAGTCCTGCATCTTTATCCTATACAATGATTACAAATGTTTTAAGAAACGAATTGGGATTCCAAGGAATTGTTATTACGGATTCCATGAGTATGGCTGCTATTACTGATTATTACACTTCAAAAGAAGCCTCTATTAAGGCAATTAATGCTGGGGCTGATATGATATTAATGCCAGAGAATTTTAAAGAAGCCTATCAAGGTTTGTTAGATGCAGTAAAGGACGGAACGATTACAGAAGAAAGAATAAACGAGTCTATTCGTAGAATTTATAGAGTGAAATGTGAAAGTGAAATGGTGCTTACTATTGAACCCATCGAATAATTAATATGGAATCATAAATTGATAAAAAGATCATTAATCAGCATTGACAAAGCACGAAAGCTATAGTATATTTGTTATTGCCTGCTAAACAGTGGGCAATAAGATGCGCGAGTGGCTCAGTGGTAGAGCACGTCCTTGCCAAGGACGGGGTCGCGGGTTCGAACCCCGTCTCGCGCTTATAGAAAATCTCTGAATTCTTTTGGATAAAAGGGTTGAGGGATTTTTATTTAGATTTATGAGTTATCCATTGACTATGAAAAGAAGTTGAGGAATAGAAGAATGATTTGTGAAAAGACTTATTTATCGGAGGACAAGAAAGTATATTTTAGTTCTTATTTAATCGAAAACTCTATTGAATTGAAACAAGGTGTATTAAGACCGGCTATTGTTATTTGTCCTGGGGGAGGTTATTCTTTTACATCTGATAGGGAGGCAGAACCAATTGCCCTAGCATTTGCTGCAAAGGGTTATCAAACCTTTGTCCTTCGTTATTCCGTAGGAGAACCAGCCAAATTCCCAAAACCTTTGCAGGAACTAGCACAAACAGTTTCCTACATTAGAATGCATAGTAAAGAGTGGTTTATAGATACTGACAAAATAATTGTTACGGGATTCTCTGCAGGGGCTCATTTAGCAGCTTCATTGGGGGTGTTTTGGAATAATAAGGAGATATTACCTGACTATGGTGAGGATTTTAGCATTATTAAACCTAATGGGTTGATACTTGGTTATCCAGTACTTGACTTGGCAAGTTCAACGAAACGATTGGATATTGGAATTCAAGGTCAACCAGAATTTGATATGATTGATTTTGGTCAGATTCATCCAAATATAAAGCGGGAAGATATTTTTGTTCGCGAAAATGGAAAAACGTATATAGATTTTGAAGTTGCCATGAATGCTTATATTTTTGGAGGGTATTATTCGAAAAACGAGGAAGAGTTTTATAGTTTGCAAAACCAAGTATCGGAATATACACCACCAACTTTTATATGGCATACCTCCCAGGATGATTTGATTCTTCCAAGTAACTCACTGAAGTTTGCCAGTGCACTTAATTCTAATCACATTCCATATGAATTACATATATTTGGTAAAGGCGGACATGGTCTAGCATTAGCAAATGAAATTACAGCTAATAATGAGTGGGAAATAAATCCACAATGTGAAACATGGTTTGCAATGGCACTAACATGGTTAAAGAGTTTATTTCAATAAATAGATTATAGTTTGCTGAAAATAACCTAGTAATACTTAAGTTAAGTATTACTAGGTTATTTTTTAATGGATTGTAGGATTTATTTTACAATAATAAGTCATACTAATAAAGATTTTACATGGATTTTACATAAAAACAAGACAAACCTTACGTGAATTTGATATAATAACGTGTAATTTTATTTAGTTTATACAAATGTGAAGATTCTTTATTGGAGGAAATGAAAGATGACATTAGATGATCTTGGGATGATCTTTAAATTTATTGGTGGACTTGGGATGTTTTTATATGGTATGCATATTATGGCAGACGGTTTGCAAAAATCGGCTGGTGGTAGATTGAAAAAGCTAATGAGCTTTTTAACGAAAAACCGATTTATTGCAGTGCTAGTTGGTACTGGTATTACTGCAATTATTCAAAGCAGTTCCGCAACAACAGTTATGGTAGTTGGATTTGTAAATGCAGGAATGCTTTCTTTAACGCAGGCGGTAGGTGTTATTATGGGTGCCAATATAGGGACCACAGTAACCGCTTGGATTATTTCATTAAGTGAATTTGGAAGTTTCCTTAAACCAGAGTTCTATGCACCCGTTTTAGTTGGTATAGGCGCATTTAATTTATTATTTGCAAAATCAGAAAAGAAAAATAAAATTGGAGAAATATTAATTGGTGTTGGTGTATTATTTATTGGTCTTTCTTTTATGTCTGATGCAATTAAGCCATATAGTGGTTCAACAGTTTTTTTTGATGTCTTTGCTACATTAGGAAGAAATCCAGTGTTAGCTATTTTAGCTGGTGCCGTTGTTACTGGTATCTTACAAAGTTCTTCCGCTTCCGTAGGTATTTTACAGACGCTTGCATTAAATGGTGTTGTTAATTGGCGTTCTGCTGTTTTTATTACATTGGGACAAAATATTGGAACCTGTGTTACGGCATTGCTTTCTAGTGCGGGTGCAAGCAAAAACGGAAAAAGAGCATCTGTAATTCATTTATTATTTAATCTCATAGGTGCTATCATTTTTGGGCTCATCATGTATTTCCTATTTTTATTTAATGATAGTTGGGCATCAAGTTCTATCAATAGCGTGGAGATATCTATTTTCCATACGATATTCAATATTTCAAATACGATTATTTTATTCCCATTTGCATCAAGGCTTGTCAAGTTGTCTGAAATAATTATTAAGGATAAAGTGGGTGAAGTAGAAGCAGAAACAGTTGTTACCGAAGTGGTTCGAAGATTGGATAGAAGAATTCTTGCAAACCCATCATTCGCACTGGAGGCTGCTAAAAAAGAAGTAGGATTTATGAGTAAATTAACCTTAAAAAACATAAATGTATCCGTTGAAGCAGTGGAAACGCTTAATAAAGGTAAAATAAAAGAAGTATATGCCACGGAAGCGGATATTAATCAATTAGAAAGAATACTAACAACGTTTTTAGTTGAAGTGGATAATTTGTCACTTACAGAAGAGCAGCATCTTTTAGTGAAAAATTTATTCTATACCATTAGTGATATTGAAAGAATGGGTGATCATAGTGAAAATATTGCAGAAATTGCTGAAATAATGCGCAAGGATGGAATAGTATTTTCTAAAAAAGGAATCAAGGATATTAATGTTATTTCTATTGAAACCATGGAAGCTGTATCCATGGCCATTGAAGCAAGAGAAAAAGATGATAAAAAGATTGCAGGTTTAGTAGGAGAATGTGAAAATAGAGTAGATGAATTAGAAGAAGAGTTTCGTGAAAAGCATATTCAGCGTCTTTCAAAGGGAAAATGTGCACCAGAAAGTGGTGTTCTATTCTTAGAAATGTTAAGCAATCTAGAACGTATTTCGGATCATGCAAATAATATAGCAGGATATATTATGCTAGAGTAACTATAATTCCTAATAATAAGGGATGAATGGAGTTTACGTATGCAAAAGATATTTGTGATAGAGGATGATGAAAATATTCGTAATTTGGTAAAAATTGCCCTAGAGGGCTATGGATATAACGTGCATACATTTGAAGCGGCGGAACCAGCGATTGCTTGTATAGAATTGGAAAGACCGGATTTAGCCGTTTTTGATTTAATGCTTCCTGGCATGGATGGATTGGAAGCTATTAGAAAGATTCGTAATAAAGAATTAGTGAAAGAGACTCCGGTTATCATTCTTACTGCAAAGGACAAAGAATATGATAAGGTTGTAGGATTAGATGGAGGGGCAGATGATTATATTACAAAACCTTTTGGTGTATTAGAATTAGCTGCAAGAATTCGTTCACTACTTCGTAGATCTATGGAACCAAATATGGACTCAAATGTTGAATGGCAGGAATATGCGCATTTATCACTTAACCTTCAAACGCGTGAAGTCTATGTGGATAAAGAGCTAGTGCTGTTGACTTATAAGGAATATGAGTTACTTGTATATTTGATTCAACACAAATCACGAGTGGTTACAAGGGAAGAGTTATTAGATAGGTTATGGGACTATAATTCTGATATAGAGACAAGAACACTAGATATTCATATTGGAACATTGCGACAGAAATTAGGAGAAGAAGTGAGTTCTTACATTAAAACAATGAGAAGTGTAGGTTATCGTTTTATTATAATAGATGGAGGGAGTTTATAACAGATGAAGAGAGCAATCCTAATGCGATTCATAGGCATCTTACTTTTAGCGCTAGCAATAAGTAGCGCTATTTCTTATTATTTTGTAGGAAAGAAAATGTTGGAAAATAATATTACAAATATGATTGATACGATTCAGGTAGTGGATTATTCATTGAATAATGCGGATGATTTGCAGGGGGAACTAAGAAGATTACATAAGAATACATTAGCTGATAATGCAAGGATTACGATTATTGGTATAGATGGAACTGTACTAGCGGATACAACAAAAGACATCAGTACTTTTGAAAATCATAATTCCAGAAAAGAAGTTTTGATTGCACGAAGAGATGGAAGTGGATACTCAACAAGATATTCCGATACGCTAAAGGAGAATATGTTGTATGTTGCTTTCATGTCAAAAAGTTCAGATTATGTAATTCGAATGGCAGTGCCTTATACTGGAATATTTGATTATATGAAGATACTTTTCCCTATGCTATTGCTAGGTGTTTCTATTGCAGGGTTGATCGCAATTGTAATAGCGGTGAGATTTGCTGGAACCATAACGCAGCCGTTAAATGAAATTTCCATGGAACTTATAAAGGTCAATGGAAATAACTTGGATGTTAATTTCAAACAATATCAATATGAAGAATTAAATATAATATCAGATTCCACAACAAAATTATATCAAGAAGTTCGAGAACATTTAGAAAAAATTGAATTCGAAAAGAAAGTACGGCAAGAGTTTTTTTCAAATGCATCCCATGAATTAAAAACACCGATTACTTCCATAAAGGGGTATGCAGAATTATTGGATCAAGGGTTTGTAAAAGATGAAGCTACAAGAAGAGATTTTATTGAACGTATATTAAAAGAAACAGACAATATGACAAATCTCATCAATGATATTTTGATGATTTCAAGACTTGAAACAAAGGAAGCACATGTGACATTATCGATGGTTTGTATCAATCCACTAGTAGATGAAATATTTGAATCACTAGAACCAATCGCAGCAGAATATCAAATTTCTTTGGAAAAAGAATGTGAGTCAATTACAATTGAAATGGGTGCAAAACAACTACGAGAATTATTAATGAATTTAATTTATAATGGAATTATGTATAATCATCCGGGGGGTAAAGTGGAAGTTTGTATCTTTCAGGAAAAAGAGAATTTGGTTATAAAGGTGTCAGATGATGGAATGGGTATTTCACCAGAGGTACAAGAGCGAGTGTTCCAAAGATTTTACCGAGTAGACAAAGGACGTAGTAAGAAAATGGGAGGTACAGGACTAGGTTTATCTATTGTGAAACACATTGTTGAATTTTACAATGGTTCTATTACGTTAGATAGTCAAATAGGAAAAGGGAGTACATTTTTAGTATGTATTCCCTTGAAGAGAGGATGAAAAAAAAGAGATGTATGTTATTTATTTAAGAAATCATATTGTGAATGATATAGCTTACTATATTCGCCACCTAAAGAGACGAGTTCATGATGGCTTCCCCGTTCTATGATATCTCCTTTATCAACATACATAATACAAGTAGCATTTTTAATGGTTGATAACCGATGAGCTATAATAAAGGACGTTCTTCCTTCTAACAATTTATTTAAACCAAGTTGTAGTATTATTTCCGTTTCCGTATCAATACTGGAAGTTGCCTCATCTAAAATAAGTATTTTAGGATCGGCAAGGAGTGCTCTTGCAAAAGAAATTAATTGTCGTTGTCCTGCTGATAAACGGCTCCCTCGTTCATTTACTTGAGTTTCATATCCATCATCCATTTCCATTATAAAATCATGGGCGCAAACAGTTTTGGCAGCGCGTATGACGTCTTCATCAGAAGCTACTTTATTACCATATCGTATATTATCCATAATTGTTCCGGAAAAGATAAAGCTATCTTGCATCATTACACCCATTTGAGATCGTAGGGAATGGATAGTTTTGGTGGAGATATCCATATCATCAATTAGAATCTTCCCTGAGTCAACATTATAAAAACGACTTATTAAGTTTACAATGGTTGTTTTTCCAGCACCTGTTGGACCTACAAAGGCGAAGGAATCGCCTTTATTAGCGATGAAATTAACATTTTTAAGGATGGGATGTCCTTCTTCATAGCTAAAGGTTACGTCGCGAAATTCAACTTTACCACTTATTGAAGGAAGGTCTGTTGCATTTAAACTATCTTTCACTAAAACAGGCTCGTCAATTGTTTCAAAAATTCTTTCTAAATAGGAGATAGCAGTTAATAATGAGTTATAGAAAGAAGCAAGTGTGTTAATGGGTTGCCAGAAACGATATACATAAGAAGTGAAAGCCACAAGGATACCTGCAGTTATAAAAGAGCTTCCTCCCATCATCCAGTTGATTCCAAGCATGTAAATAAAGGAAACCGTAATTGTTGAAATTAAATCAATGGAAGGCCCCATAACAAAGTTGTATTTTACAGCTTTCATCCAAGCACTTCGATAACTTTCACTTAAGTTATTAAAGATGCCACTGTTTTCTTCCTCTCTAACAAAAGATTGTGTGACACGAATTCCATTGATGCTTTCTGCAATATAGGCATTTAAATTAGACTGTTTATTACTTTGTATTTGCCAAGCACTTCGTTGTTTCTTTTTAATAAATACAACAACAGAAATTAGGATTGGAAGACCACAAAGAGTAATCAAAGTTAAGCGAACATTAAGAAATAGCATAAAAAACAAAATAAAGAATAAATTACTCAAATCAGTAATAGTGTTAATAATACCATTTGATAACAAGTCACTTAAATTATTCACATAATTAACAACACGAACTTGAATCTTGCCATGCGGTCTATCATCGTAATAAGAAAAAGGAAGTTTTTGAAGATGTTTAAATAAATCAGAGCGTAAGTCGTGAATAATGCTTTGACCAATATTTGTAGTAATACGTATTTTAATTCTTAGGCTAATGACTGCATAAATTGTAACAAGAGCTGTTAATCCGCTATAAATTAAGATTCCCCTCATATCTTTTTCTGGAATGCAAATATCCATTATCTTTTGGAAGAAGATGGGGATTAGCATGGCAAGAAAAGAAGAAGATAACATAAGTAGTAAAGCCATTAATAATTGTTTTTTATAAGGAGACATATATCGACCCAAGCGTTTTAATTGATTGATATCAAAACTATCTTCCAAAGATTCATCTACATCATATTTGTTGCGTGCCACGTTGTTTCCCCCCTATCGAGCTTTTGCATCAAAATCACCATATTGGTGATGAAATGCAGTTGCATAGTATCCATTTTTTAAAAGTAAATCTTTATGAGTGCCTTGTTCAATGATTCGTCCATTATCCATAACTAGGATTAAATCAGCATCAATAATAGATGAAATACGGTAAGCAATCACAAAGATAGTGCAGGTCTTATCTAATTTCTCTAATTGTTTTTGGATATAGCTTTCCGTTTCCATATCAACGGCAGAGGTTGTATCATCCAATATTAATATGGAAGGATCTTTCAATAATGCTCTGGCAAGAGAGATACGTTGTTTTTGCCCTCCAGATAATCCAACACCACGCTCGCCAACAATGGTATCATATCCATCTGGCATATTTTGAATAAATAAATTAGCATCTGCCATTTTAGCCGCTTTTTTCACATCTTCAAAAGGACAATTAGGCTTTCCATATGCGATGTTCCCTTCAATCGTATCTGAAAAAAGAAACACATCTTGCATTGCCATTCCGATATTATCTCGTAAGTCATAAAGATCCAAATCTTTTATATTGATTCCATCTACAAGTACTTCTCCAGAGGTTGTATCATAGAATCGGCAAAGTAAATTCATAATAGTAGATTTTCCGGCTCCGGTAGAACCAATAATACCAACGGTTTGTCCTTTTTTTACAGTAAAGCTTATGTGATTTACAATGTCCTCATCATATGCTCGATAGGAAACATCTTTAAATTCCACATTTCCATCCATCTGCTTTCTAACAATAGGTGAAATAGGTGCTTTTACATTAGGTTCTTCACTAAAAGTTGCATATATTTTTTCCACGGAAGTAATAAAACGTTGGATATCGTTAATCCACCAACCACAAAAACGAAGTGGGACGGTGAGCATCCAAAGATAACCGCTGACGGTAACTAGATTGCCTAAGGTCATTTCTCCTTGAATTACTAAGTAGCTTCCATAAATCATTAATACAATAGTAAGTGCATTGGATAATAGCTCAAAGGTTGGAACGAATTTCACCCATATTTTAGCAGCACCTAACTCAGCTTCTTTAAAGGCATCATTTTCCTTATTGAATTTTTCGATTTCGTAATCTTCTTTTGCAAAAGCGCGGACCACACGGTTTCCACTTATATTTTCCTGTACACAAGTATTGAGCACAGAAAATTGCTGTCTTGTTTTTGTAAAAGCAGGTTTTACAGCTTTTGATTGCTTATATGTATTTAATGCTGTAAAGGGTAATACTAGTAGCATACACAAAGCCAATTTTACATTAACCGTAAATATCATGAATAAGGCAAAAATAAATAATAGTAAGTTCTCATAGATTGCATAAATGGTAAAAGCCACAAAGTGGCGAATGGCATCCATATCACCAGTTTGTCGGGACATTAAATCACCAGTTCTTTTTTTGTTATAAAAAGCAAAGTCTTGAAATAAAAGTTTGCGATATACTTTGTCTCGCATTTCATATAGTAGACCTTGGGAGCAACTTTCAAATAAAAGTTGGTAGCTATAACGAAGAATACCTCTTACAGTAGCTACTAAGACTAAACAGGTAATTAGAACAGTAAGTAGTTTTGTATTTTTGTTTTGAATTACTTCATCCACAATAGAACCTGATATGATCGGGTTAATGATAGCTAGTAATGAAATCAGTGTGGTTAAAAAAAGTCCAAGAATCATTTTTCCCTGATATTTTTTTAAAAATGATAGGAACCATTTCATTGGTGTCATAAAGAATATTCCTTTCCCGTGATTATTTGCGTTTATTTTACCAAAGAACCACTTATACATTGCAATTATATCTTGTTATGATTAAAATGAAATGTAGTATCTTGCAAGTTTCATGTATCATTTTGTATAGATTTGTTTACATTTTAACAAATATCTATTAAAATAGATAGATATGTAAAGGAGTTTATTAAATGTCTAAAGAACAATATGATATAACAAGAGAAGATTTGAATCCTACTTTTCTATTTATATGTAAGGGCGCTAGGATTGAAGATGAAAAGAATTATCATTGCCATGATTTTATAGAAATGGATATCATACTTTCTGGGAAAGGAAAGTATTATATTGAGAATAAAATGTATGAAGTAGAAGAAGGGGATGTTCTCATTTTTAATCCAGGGACTCATCATCAAGCAATTGTATTAGATAAGAACAAACCTATTGTAGAGTTTTTTGTGGGGTTTACAGAAATTAATTTTAAGGATATGCAAGTAAATCACTTAAATTTCAAAAATGGGACTCCGATTTTACATACTAAATCAGAATTGCGTTATAAGCTATTTAAACTTTGTACCTCGATGCTTGCGGAAAATGAAGTCCTTAGACTCGGCAGGTATTTTATGATGAAAACCTATTTGGTACAAATGTTACTTCTTATTATAAGGGAGCAATCGGAACCTCTAGAAAGAAGAAAAGGATATGCATTTGAGTCTTTTGGTAAAAAATATGTAGTTGAACAAATTATCAACTATTTTGAAGAACATTTTGAAGAAAAGATATCATTGGATCAAATTGCAGAAAATATGTACCTAAGTCCCTTCTATATTTCCAAAATATTCAAGAGTGAAACTGGTGACACACCAATTCGACACTTGATTGATATTCGACTGGATAAGGCAAAAGAAATGTTGGAACTTGGAAAAGTCGACAATATTCAAACAGCAGCTGATAGCGTTGGATATGAGGACGCTTATCATTTTAGTAAGTTATTTAAAAAAAGATTTGGAGTTACCCCATCTCAAGTAAAAAATAAAAATAAAAAATTGTAGAGCAGGAAATGAAAATGAATGAAGAAGTAGTAGTAATGGAACCTAAGAAATACCAATTTCTTAGTGGTGGGGCACTTAAAATAATTGCGATTATTATTATGCTAATCGACCATATAGGCGCGTCTGTTATAGCTCGTTTATTAAATGGAGGGTATTTTTCGGACTTAGATTATACTCGCTTTAAAAATTATTATGAGATATTAAGGACGATTGGTAGAATCGCATTTCCTATTTTTTGTTTTTTATTGGTGGAGGGTTTTTTGCATACAAGAAGCCCTAAAAAATATATAGTAAGACTTGGTGTATTTGGGCTGATTTCCGAATGGCCTTTTGATATGGCTTTTTTTCAACAATGGACCTACAAGCATCAAAATGTATTTTTCACACTATTTATTGGATTAATCTGCATATGGGGAATGGATTCACTTTCAAAAAATAAATTTTTTTCAGATAAAAAAATTAGATTTAAAGATTTTCTTTTAGTTATGATACAGGTAATCATAGCATTTGCAGGCATGGCTTGTGCACTTTATTTAAATACAGATTATAATATGTATGGGGTTTTGGTAATTATCGTTTTATATATCTTTAGAAAAGAACGTGGGTTTTCTGCATTGGCAGGCTATTTTGTAATGTTTAAAATTGATACAATGTGTTTTCCGGGATTTTTATTGACACAGTTTTATAATGGAAAACGAGGAATTAAATTAAAGTATTTATTCTATCTATTTTATCCTGCTCATTTATTAATCTTGTGGTATATTGGAACTGTTTTGTTAGCAAGTAAGTAAAATTAGAATAAGATAAGTATTCCTGACCTAATTTGTAATCCGTCGCGCTGGGCACTAGAATGCTTGAATTTTGCATATAACTTGATTATAATGAATTTACTTAAATAACTAAAAGATATAACTAACGAAAGAGGTAAGGTGAGATATGCTTATGGAAAAATTATGCGTAGTGCTAGGTGGTATGAATGATACCTGCATATCAATTGCAAAAACCTTTGCAATTGATAAATGTAATATTGCATTTATGGATTCTAATAAACAAGTGGGCAAAGAGATTAAAAATGAAATTGAACATCAATATGATGTAAAGTGTTTTTTCTTTCATGGTGATCCTGAATCACAAGAAGATTTGGAGTTTTTTGTAGGAGGTATTATAGGGCAATTTGGAATGGTGGATTTTTTTATTAATAATGCAATTATTTATGCTAGTAACAATTCGGAAAACTGCTGCTTTGAAAAAATGAAAAAAGTGTTTCATTTGGGTGTCACAGTTCCTTTTTTATTTACACAACTGTGTAAAGATAATTTTAGAGAGGATGCGTCCATAGTAAACATAATAACAAGTACTGATCATGATAATGAACGTCTTTTAGCCGATGATTTTCCCTTACGTGGGACAATGGAATCTTTCATGAGTGCAATTACAATATTGCTAGAAGGAAAAATAAGAATAAATTGTGTAACTAACGGGTATGATGAAAATAGAATGTGTCAAGAGGAGAAGCAGGATATTGATCATACAATTTTATTCTTATGTAAAAAAAGAAGTGATTTTATAAATTGTCAAATTATCAATATTGATGGTGCACTTATTCAAACGTATATCGAATACAATCAAGGTGGATGGGACATAAAAAAATAGAATAAAAGTTTGCCTGCATTGAGAATAAATGATATAATCAATGCAGGTTTTTTATTGTTTTTAAAAATGTAATTGGAGGATTAACATGAAACTTACGTTTATTAGGGCAACCCATGAAGTTACAGGAAGCTGTCATTACTTAAATGCGTGCGGTAAAAATATTTTAGTAGATTGCGGCATGGAACAGGGAATTAATTATTTTGAAAATTGCGATATTCCAGTTGATGAAGCACTTATTGATTATGTATTTCTAACACATGCTCATGTGGATCATTCGGGAATGTTACCTTATTTATATGCTAGGGGATTTCGTGGTAAGATTTTCACCACGGATGCAACTGCAGACCTATGTAGTATTATGTTACGTGATTGTGCTCATATTCAGATGCAAGAAGCGGACTGGAAAAATAGAAAGGCAAAACGAACACCAGGGGCACCCCTTATTGAACCTATTTATAAGATGGAAGATGCAGATGGTGCCATAAAAAGAATTGTGCCTTGTCATTACGGGGAAAATATAAACATATGTGAAGGTGTGAAAATACGTTTCACCGATATTGGACATTTACTTGGTTCTGCTAGTATTGAAGTTTGGCTTACGGAAGATAACCACACAAAAAAGATTGTTTTCTCAGGTGATATTGGAAATTATGATCAACCTATTATAAAGGATCCCATTAAAACAGAACAAGCGGATTATGTAGTTATGGAATCCACCTATGGGGATCGGATTCATTCTAGCGAAAAACCAGATTATATAGGAGAGATAACAAAGGTTTTAAAAGAAACTTTTGACAAAGGGGGTAATGTAATTATTCCTTCTTTTGCAGTAGGTCGTGCTCAAGAGATGCTTTATTTTTTAAGACAGATACGAGGAGAAAAATTAGTAAAGGGACACCCTGATTTTTTAGTATACTTGGATAGTCCATTGGCGGTAGAGGCTACTGGTATTTTTCAAAAGAATGTATATAATTGTTTTGACGATGAAACAATGGAACTTGTTAACAAAGGGATAAATCCAATTTCTTTTCCAGGACTTCGTTTATCAATCACAAGTGACGAATCAAAAGCAATCAACTTTGAGGATACACCTAAAGTAATTATTTCGGCATCTGGAATGTGTGAAGCGGGCAGAATACGCCATCATCTTAAACACAATTTATGGCGGCCAGAGTGTACCATACTTTTTGCTGGATATCAGGCGATAGGTACTATGGGTAGGACCATTTTAGAAGGAGCTAAAGAAGTTAAGCTTTTTGGTGAAGTAATTGAAGTAAGGGCAAATATTCAAAAATTGGTTAATATAAGTGGCCATGCAGATAAAAACGGATTACTTGATTGGGTAAGTGGTTTTAAAGAGAAACCAGAACGAATATTTGTTGTTCATGGAGAAGACAGTGTATGTAATTCATTTGTAAACTGTTTGCATGAAGAGCATGGATATGAGGCATATGCGCCATATAGTGGAACTTCCGTAGATTTGCTTACCAATACCATTCTATACGAAGCCGAGCCAATTGTTATTAAAAAGAAGGGGAAAGTCGCATTTGATGTATTTGGAAGACTTATGGCAGCTGGACAACGTTTGCTTGCAGTTATTCATAAAAGTGAAGGAATTCCGAATAAGGAATTAGGAAGGTTTGCAGACCAAATAAACTCCCTATGTGATAAATGGGATAAATAGTTTGTGTAATAAAAATATTAGAAATAAAAATAGTAAAAACATGAGGTGAGGAGAAATTAGTTATTATGAGTTTGGCAGACAATATATTTATTAATATGTGTAATGATATCCTTGATAATGGGACGAGTACGGAAGGTGAAAAAGTAAGGCCCCACTGGGAGGATGGAACTCCAGCCTACACGATAAAGAAATTTGGAGTGGTTAATCGTTATGACTTATCAAAAGAGTTTCCACTTATTACATTAAGAAAGACGGCATTAAAAAGTTGTACTGATGAAATGCTTTGGATCTGGCAACAAAAATCTCACAATGTAAATGATTTAAACAGTCATATTTGGGATGAGTGGGCTGATCAAAACGGGTCCATTGGCAAGGCATATGGATATCAACTAGCAGTGAAACATCAGTATAAAGAAGGCATGATGGATCAAGTGGATCGGGTTATTTATGATTTGAAAAACAATCCTTTTAGCCGAAGAATTATGACTAATATTTATGTACACCAAGATTTACATGAAATGAACTTATATCCATGTGCATATAGTATGACTTTTAATGTAACTCAAAAAAAAGCTGAAGATAAGTTAACGCTAAATGCGATACTAAATCAAAGGTCACAGGATGTACTTGCAGCAAATAACTGGAATGTAGTTCAATACTCTGTTTTATTACATATGTTAGCCCAAATATGTAATATGAATGTGGGAGAGTTAGTACATGTAATTGCAGATGCGCATATATATGATAGGCATATACCTATTATTAAAGAATTGATTAGTAGAAAGACTTTTGATGCACCCATATTTTCATTAAATTCGGAAATCGATAACTTCTATAAATTTACAAGAAATGACGTAAAGGTTGACAATTATATGACAGGGATGCAAATTACGAATATACCAATAGCAATTTAATAAGGGGATAATATGAATGCAATTGTAGCAGTAGATCAGAATTGGGGAATTGGAAGTAAGAATAGGTTATTAGTTTCCATCCCTAATGATCAGAAGTTTTTTCGTAACGAAACAATAGGTAAGGTTGTAGTCCTGGGACGAAAGACGATGGAAACATTTCCTGGTGGGAAACCATTAATAAGTAGAACAAATATCATTCTCTCTAAAGACAAAAGGTACCAGGTAAAAGGTGCGATTGTCGTTAATTCTATAGAGGAGTTATTGGAGGAATTAAAAAAATATAAATCGGAAGATGTATATATTGCCGGAGGAGATAGTATTTACAAACAAATGCTTCCTTATTGCGATATTGTACATGTGACTAAAATAGATCGTTCCTATGAAGCTGATTCTTTTTTTCCTAATTTAGATGAAATGGATGAATGGAGTATTACGGCAGATAGCGAGGAACAAACGTATTTTGATTTAGAATACCATTTTTTAAAATATGAAAAAATAGGTAGTAGATAAGGGGTTTTTTTAACAAACCACTTGATCGCGTCCATTTTCCTTACCAATATACAATTTGTTATCTGCATAAGAAATGACAGCTTCGATGCCTAAATGTTCATCGAATTCCACTAACCCAAAGGTCATTGTAATATGAAAGCTATGTTCTTTAAAATGAAATTCATATAGTGCAATTTCACCTCGGAGTTGCTCTAATTGCGAACAAGAAATATCAATATTATCAGTTTCAAAAACAAATAAAAATTCTTCTCCGCCCCATCTAGCAATGCTTCCTTTTCCATCCATATATTCAGAAAACATAGTTGCTAATGTAACCAATACATAATCACCTGTATCATGACCATAGGTATCATTTACACTTTTAAATAGATCCACATCACCAATGGCCAAACAAAATCTTTTTCCTGTTCTATTATAGTTGTATACTAAATCTTTTAACTGATCATTCATACATCGACGATTTGAAAGATTGGTTAATGCGTCAACCGAAGCCATACGTATTAATTTTTTATTATATTGCATAATTTTTTCTTCCGATTTCATAAATGTTGCACAGAAGAAATAAACAGAAACCGTAAGACTTAATGCAAATACTGAAATATTCATTATTTCAATAGTATGATTGAAATAAATAGAAGTAGTTCTTAAAACCGGATATTCTTCAGCAAAAAAAGAAACTATAATAATAAAAGTTGTGATTATGCTTGAGTATAGTAATTTATAACGTAGTGATTTTTGTAAATCAAAAAATACAACAAGTATAGTTACATAAATAAGCCAATGGTAATTTTTGCTCCAACCAACCTTCAAGGTAAGAATTGTAGTTGAAAAAATAATAACTAGATTAAATATTTGTAAACCAAGTTGGGTTTTATTCTCGTAAGTGCAAATAAAAGAACCAGCTAAGAGCCCAATAACAAAAACTAGTAATAAGCTTAGAATATAGTGTTCTAAAAAAACAACTAAAAAAGAAATAATAATAAAATACAAACAAAAGATAATATTTAAAGAGCGTAATAGAATAGCTAGCTCTTTTGTTTCAGATTCGCTCCTTACATCTTGTGTTAAAAATTTTATAAAGCTTCTTTTAAAGTTTGAAAACATAATAAAAAGGTCCCTTCTAGTGCTTTTTATTTCAGCAATTAAATTGCTTTACACTTACATTATTAACAATGAGTATATCATTTTAATACAAAAAATGCTAGTAAATTAGAAACCTATTACTTGACTTTTATTTATAAAAGGATAATAATTAAAAGAAAATTTGATGGTAAAAAACAATAATAATGCTTAGATGATAAGGAGTGCTTTGTGATGATAAATATCAGATATGAGAAAACAACAAATCCCAAATTAATACCAGGTCCTGAGACGCAATTAAATTTTGGTAATATATTTACGGATCATATGTTTATTATGGATTATGTGGAAGGATTGGGGTGGATTGATCCTCGAATTATTCCCTATGGACCACTTTCTATGGATCCATCATCTATGGTTTTTCACTATGGACAAGAAATGTTTGAAGGATTAAAAGCATATAAAACAGATGAGGGTAACATACTTTTATTTCGCCCTGATAAAAACATAGAAAGAGCTAATAATACCAACGATAGAATCTGTATTCCACGGATTCCGGAGGAGGATTTTATGCTTGCATTAAATGAGATTGTTAAAATGGATCAAGATTGGATTCCGACACAACCGGGTACTTCCCTATATATTAGGCCCTTTATTATTGCTACAGATCCTTTTTTGGGAGTTAGACCATCTAGCACCTATAAATTTATGATTATACTATCTCCTGTTGGGGCATATTATCCAGAAGGTCTAAATCCGGTAAAGATTTGGATTGAAGACGAATTTGTTCGAGCAGTTCGTGGTGGGCTGGGAGAGGCAAAGACGGGTGCTAACTATGTAGCTAGCCTTAAGGCTCAGGTGAAAGCACATGAGGCAGGTTATTCCCAAGTATTGTGGCTTGATGGCGTAGAAAGAAAGTACATAGAAGAAGTTGGAGCAATGAATATTTTCTTTAAAATAAATGGGAAGATTATTACACCTATGCTAAACGGAAGTATTTTGCCAGGAGTAACTAGAAGCAGTTGTATTGAGCTTTGTAAGCTATGGGGATATGACGTTGAAGAACGAAAGATTTCGTCCGCCGAGTTGTTTTTGGCAGCAATGGATGGAACGTTAGAAGAGGTCTGGGGGACTGGAACAGCAGCAGTTATTAGCCCTGTTGGACATTTAAGAGAGGGTGAAACGGACATAAAAATTAAAGATGGTGGAATCGGAGAATTAAGTCAAAAATTATATGATACAATTACTGGAATTCAGTTGGGTAAAATAAAAGCACCTGAAGGATGGATTGTAGAAGTGAAATAGATAGGTAATTATGAATCAAGAAGTTTAGAGATGGATAGTTCAATATCCATCTCTTTTTTAAAAGAGAAAAGGTAAAGTAAAATGAAAAAATTAAGGAAAGATAAAACACACCCTTATGTTTATGAAACGCATCTTCATACAAGCCAGGGGAGTGCATGTGCCTATAGCGATGGAAAAGAAATGGCAAACGCTTGTAAAAAGGCGGGATATACTGGAATAATTGTGACGGATCACTTTTTTTATGGAAATTGTAACATAAATAGAAAATTGCCATGGAAGATTTGGGTTGAAGAATTTTGTAAAGGATATGAGGATGCTAAAAAACAAGGGGATAAAATTGGATTGCAAGTTTTTTTCGGATGGGAAGCAGGCTATAATGGAACGGAATTCCTCATTTATGGATTAAACAAAGAGTGGTTAATCAATCACCCAGAAATAAAAGATGCCTCTGTAGAGGAGCAATTTTCATTAGTTCATGAAGGTGGTGGAATTGTTATTCATGCTCATCCATTCAGGGAAGAATCATATATTCCAGAGATAAGGCTTTTTCCAAAATATGTTGATGGAGTTGAGGGCGTGAATTCAAAACACTCCTGTATCACGAGCCTGAGTCATAACAATCCCCTTTTTGATGAGCTGGCGAAAGAATATGCTAAAAAATATCACTTACCTATGACGGCTGGGTCAGATATACATGATACAGATTTATTATGTGGTGGAATGGCGTTTTCAAGAAAATTAGTTGATAGTAATGACTTTATAAAGGCCATTTTAGATAGAGAAAATTACATCTTGCTTGATGGAAATGAATCTTTATAAGAGTTGTGTTGCTAAAGCAACGAATGGGAGCAAATATGAAATTTATTCATACAGGAGACTTACATATCGGAAAAACAATTAATGATTTTAATTTGTTGAAGGATCAAAAGTTTATCTTGGATCAGATGATAAAAATAGCCAAAGAAGAAAAAGTAGATGCCTTTGTAATAGCGGGAGATATCTATGATCGATCCATTCCAAGTGCGGAAGCGGTTGTTTTGCTAGACGAGTTTTTGTCTACCTTGCAAAAAGAAGATATAAAAGTATTTATGATAAGCGGTAATCATGATTCCCCAGAAAGAATATCCTTTGGAAAGAAGATTTTAGAAAAACAAGGATTATTTATTCAAGGGATTTATGAAGAACCCGCAATTATGAATGAGGTTATTTGTAAAGATGAATTTGGACAAGTTTCTTTTTTCTTTATGCCTTTTGTTAAACCAGCAGTTTTAAATTGTAAGACTAGCGATGAAATGATTAAGTTTATTTTAGAACATAATTGTACGACTAGGGAAACGGATATTAGAAAAGTTCTGATCTCTCATTTTTTTGTTACAAATAATGGGAAAGAACCGGAATTATCTGATTCAGAAACTACTATTCATGTAGGCGGTTTAGATAATGTAGAAGCAAGTAATTTTAAAGATTTTGATTATGTTGCCTTAGGACATATACATAAGCCACAGCAGATAGGGGAAGGACCTATTTATTATGCCGGATCCCCTTTGAAATTTTCGTTTTCGGAAGTGAATCAATGTAAATCAGTTAATATAGTAGAATTAAGAAAGAAAGGGGAAGTAATAGTTAAAAAGAGGGAGTTAATCCCCCTTCATGAGATGAGAAAAATAAAAGGTTTATTAGATGATTTAATAAAACCAGAAATAACACTTTCTCAGAACTGTAATGATTATTTACAAATTACACTGATCAATGAGGAAGAATTACTTGATCCAATCGGGGTTTTAAGGAATGAATATCCTAATGTGATGCAGCTTTTATTGGCGAAAAATGAAAGTGTATTAGAGGGTGATTACCAGAACAAGATTTTAAAAAGGAGTAAATCACCTTACGAGTTATTTGAAGATTTTTATGAGATTGTGAGAGACAAGCCAATGGATGATAAAAGAAGAAGTCAGGTAATGGAAGCTATGAAAGAAGCAGAGGAGAGGTAGAAGAATGAAGCCAATTCTATTAACATTATGTGGTTGGGGTCCTTATCGGGAAAAGGAAACAGTGGATTTTCGTTTGTTTGAGGGACGAGGTCTTTTTCTAGTGACAGGAGCAACAGGAGCAGGAAAAACCACTATTTTCGATGCTATTGCCTATGCATTATATGGAAATGTAAGTGGTAATATGAGAGAAAAGGACAGTGTAAGAAGTGATTTTGCATCACCAGAGACGGCAACCTATGTTCATCTAATTATGACTCATAAGGGAGAAGAATACTCCATTTTAAGAAACCCTAAATATTTAAGACCAAAAAAAAGAAAATCGGGAAATGCAGGATATACGGAAGAAAAAGAAGATGCAAAATTAATTCTTCCAGATGGAAAAATAATTCAGGGAAGTAATGATGTTACTAAAAAGATACAAGAGATATTAGTACTAGATTTCGCACAATTTAAACAAATTTCTATGATAGCACAGGGGGAGTTTGTAAAACTATTAACAGCATCTCCAAAAGAGAAAATCCAAATATTTAGAGATATTTTTGGTACGGGTATTTATGATAGATTTGCAAATATCTTACGTAAAAAATCATCCGCACTTTATAATGAAATTATGGAGTTTAAGCATAAGATGGAAGAAAGTATTTCTAATCTTTCCATAGAGGAAGAGGAATGGGAAATTCTTACTTGTACGGAATCTCATGATTATGCAAAAATAGTTTCATATCTTAATATATTGGAACAAACGATGATTAGTCAGGAAGAGTTCGTGAACAATAACATCATAAAAACGGAACATTCCATATCTACAATTACGAAAACGATTGCCAATAGAAAAAGAGATCGTGAAGTGCTAGAACAATTAAAATCATCAAAAGAAAAGCTTGCTTCCTTAGAGTTACAAGGGGAAAGTTATGAAAAAAAGAAGGGGGAATTAAGTGCATCTAAACGTGCGCAAGCAGTTGAAGTTGCCGAATTAAACTATAAGAATCTGAAGAATGACATTATAAAAAGTCAAACGAAAATGGAAGAACTAAAAGTCGAATTTAAAGATCTGAAAATAGAATTGACACAGTTAAGACCTTTCTTTTTAGGCAAGGAAACGGTGGAACGATATGTGACGCAGATCAATGATTATATAAAAAGCATGGATCAACTGGAATTATCCAAACAGTTATTAACAGTTAAACAAAGAGAACTTCATAAACTGCAAGAACAATATTTAGTAGTTGAAGAAGAATCAAAAGAAAAAAAACAGGAATATGAGATGGCTGACCGTTTATATAAAAGGGCAACCGTTGGAATTGTTATTCAAATGCTTCGAGATGGGGAGCCTTGTCCGGTATGTGGCTCTGTTGAACATCCACATGTAAAAAAGGTGTTAGAAGAAATACCAAATGAAGAACAATTACAAAAATTAAAAGGTAGATATGAAGAGGCAGAAAAAAGACGTCTTGATCTGTTTGGAAAAACTTCCATATGGAAAGGGGATACGGACAGAGAAAAGGAAATGAATAGTTTGGCAAAAAAAGTCGTTGTGGATAATAAAGATCTATTGCTACAGGCAGTTAGCCAAACAACGAATGAAGAAATGGATTTATTTTATTTATTAATAGAACGTAAACTTGAAGAGTGCATCTTCCTAGAAAAAGAAAACCTACAAACAATTGTTAAAAAGGTTTCATTAGAATTGCAAAAAAAGATAGAACGTTACTTAAATATAAATGGATTAATTGTTGAAAAAGAGGATGCAATACGGAAGCTTGATATAGATATCGTCCAAGGAAAAAAGAAAGAAAAAGAAAAACAAAGTGAGTTTATAGAACTTTTAATAAAATATGAATTTTCCAATGAAGAAGACTATCAAGCAAGCAAGAGAAGATTTGAAGTCATTATTAATTTAGAAAAAGATGTTCAAAATTATAACCAGGCTGTCTGTTCATTGAAAGATTTAATTGCTAAAAATCAGGAAAATGTAAAGAATATAGTAGAAGTTGATTTTGAACCGTTACAATTAGAGATGGATGGTTTTTTGCATCAAAAAAAAGTATTGCAAGAGCAGCAAAAACAATTTCATGTTCATATTTCTCAAATTAAGATTGCAAGAGACTCCATAATAAGCAAGCTTGGTAAAATGAATGATAGGTTGGATGAATACGGAATTGTTAAAGATTTGGATCATTTAACAAGTGGAAATAATACAAAAAGACTTGTCTTTGAACAATATGTTCTTGCAAGTTATTTTGAAGATATTTTGTTGGCAGCAAATTTACGATTTACAAAAATGACAGCAATGAGGTATGAATTATCTAGGGTAGAAGGGGTTATTGATGGACGAAGCAAAGACAACCTGGAAATTCAAGTACTAGATAACTATACAGGCAAATATCGCTTGGTAAAGACGCTATCAGGTGGTGAGTTATTTAAAGCTAGTTTAGCATTAGCGCTAGGGCTAAGCGATGTGATTCAATCAAGTAGTGGTGGGATACGTGTAGAGGCACTTTTTATTGACGAAGGATTTGGATCTTTAGATGCAGAATCTCTTGATCAAGCATGTGAAACACTCAATTCATTAGTAGATAAAGAACGCATGATAGGAATTATTTCTCATGTTGGAGAGTTAAGAGAACGAATCGATAATAAAATTGTTGTAAATAAGACAAGTATAGGAAGTTTTATTCAGGTAAATGGGTAATGTAGATGGATATATTAACAGAAAAATAGGTGACGAAAGGATTGAATCGCATGAAAAGCACTATGAAAAACAGAAAGAGAATAGTAGCATTGTTTATTACTATTTTAGTTTTTGTTTCTTTGTTACAGGGTTGTGGAAAAAAAGGAAATGAAACGAAAGTAATATTAACAACAGGTTTTTCGAAAAATGAAATTTTTCGTATTGAAACAATATCATGTTCGTTACCAGAAATGATGGTTTACTTAACAAATACACAAAATCAATATGAAAGAGTGTATGGAGATGAAATATGGAAAACAAATCTGGATGGCATTACCCTAGAAGAAAATGTGAAAGAAACAGTACTTGCTAGAATCGCTCGAATTAAGACAATGAATCTTTTAGCAAAGCAGAAAGATATTACATTATCAAAAAACGAAACAGATCGTGTTTTGATAGCAGCACAAGAATATTACGACTCCTTAAATAAGACAGAAGTTAATACCATGAATTTAAATGTAAATATTATTATTGAAATGTATTCTGAGTATGCACTAGCAAATAAAGTATATAATTATATTATTAAAGATATTAATCCAGAGATTAGTGATGACGAAGCAAGAACGATTACTATTCAACATATTTTAGTTAAAACATATACGATAGATGCAAATGGAGAGATGATTCCATATTCCAAAAAAGGGAAGTCAGATGCTCTTTTAAAAATCAATAGCGCTTTAAACAGGGCAAAAAATGGTGAGAACTTTGAAAACCTAATGAATGAATTTAACGAGGATAAAAAAAGTACGTATTCATTTGGAATAGGAGAAGTAGAAGTAGATATTGAAAAAGTTTCATTTAATCTTGGAACAGATGAAATAAGCGATATTATTGAAACAGCATATGGCTATGAAATTATCAAATGTATTAATACTTTTAACCGAGAAGAGACGGATGCAAATAAAGTTAAAATAGTTGAAAAAAAAAGAAAAGAAGTATTTAATGAAGAATATGAACAATTTGTTGCAAAGCTAACAAAAAAGTTGAATGAAAATTTGTGGAGTGATGTAACACTGATACATAACCCGGAAGTTATTACAAACAGTTTTTTTGAAGTTTATGAAGAGTATTTTGAATAGTTTAGGAAAATTTTATAATTGGCAGAATGGCTTAAAGTCGAGCTTTTCAAAGGATAATTAGCACTCTTAATAAAAGAGTGCTAATTTTGACTTGACTTTTTTTTGTGGGCGAATTAAACTTGGTCTGACAAGTGAAACTTACTTTTGCCTTGAAAAAAAGTAAAGTTAATAGGAAAGGAAAGTGAATTTTATGGCAGTAAAACATGGTAATTTATCGATTAATAGTGACAACCTTTTTCCAATTATTAAGAAATGGTTATATTCAGACCATGATATTTTTTTCAGAGAGTTAATTTCTAATGGTTGTGATGCTATTACTAAGCTAAAAAAATTAGAGATGATGGGGGAATATACGTTTGAAGATGGTCATGAACACAAAATTCAAATCATTGTAAACCCGGAAGAAAAAACTTTGAAATTTATTGACAATGGACTTGGAATGACTGGCGATGAAGTGGAAGAATATATTAATCAAATCGCATTTTCAGGAGCAACAGATTTTATTGAAAAGTACAAAGACAAAACAAATGATGATCAGATTATTGGGCATTTTGGACTAGGATTTTATTCTGCATTTATGGTTGCAGATGATGTTCATATAGATACTCTATCTTACAAAGAAGGTTCAAAACCAATTCATTGGCAATGTGATGGAGGTACTGAATTCACCATGGAAGATGGGGAAAAGAGTGAGGTTGGTACAGAAGTTACCCTTTTCTTAAATGAAGATTGTTTGGAATTCTGTAATGAATACAAAGCAAGGGAAGTGATTTCAAAATATTGTTCCTTTATGCCAATAAAAATTTATTTATCCAAATCAAATGAAGAAACGGCGTATGAAACAATTGAAATTGAGGATCAGTTAGATACAGATACGGTTGTTGAAACTATAAAAGAAGAGGATAAAGAAAAACTCAAAATAGTGAAACGACCAGTTTCCTTAAGTGATATAGAACCTTTGTGGACAAAGAGCCCAAGTGAATGTACAAAAGAACAATATATAGCATTTTATCGTAAAGTATTCAATGATTATAAGGAACCTTTGTTTTGGATTCACCTTAACATGGATTATCCTTTTAACTTAAAAGGAATTCTTTATTTCCCAAAAGTTAATATGGAATATGAATCCATGGAAGGAACAATCAAGTTATATAACAATCAAGTCTTTATTGCAGATAATATAAAAGAAGTTATCCCTGAATTTTTATTGTTACTAAAAGGTGTTATTGATTGTCCTGATTTGCCACTGAATGTTTCTAGAAGTGCCCTTCAAAATGATGGATTTGTTAAAAAGATTTCAGAATACATCAGTAAGAAAGTAGCAGATAAATTATCTGGTCTTTGTAAAACAGAAAAAGAGGAATATGAAAAGTATTGGAATGACATTAGTCCATTTATTAAATTTGGTTGTTTAAAAGATGACAAGTTTTGTGAAAAGATGACGGATTATATTCTGTTTAAAAATTTAGATGGAAATTACATGACACTCCCAGAATGTTTAGAAGTGAAAAAGATAGACCCAGAAGAAGTCTCTGGTCTTGAAGAAGGTAAAGCATGCGATGCAACGACTGGTGAGACTGTTGAAACAGAAATCGTGGATGATAATAAGGATATTGATGATGAAAATGATGATGAAAATGAAGCAATTAAAAAAGTCATCTATTATGTCACAGATGAAAAACAACAAAGTCAATATATCAATATGTTTAAAAAAGCAGGAATGGATGCGGTTATACTTACTGATAATATTGATCAACCATTTGTATCTCAGTTAGAATCAAAAAATGAAGGGGTAAAATTCCAAAGAATTGATACCGATTTAACGGATGTATTTAAAGCCAAAACCTCTAAAAAGGCTGCACAAGAGTTAGAAAAACAAACGGAAGAGTTATCAAAATTATTTAAGAAGACGATTAAAAAAGACAATATTATTGTTAAAGTCGAAAAATTAAAGAATAAAGATATATCATCCATGATTACGTTGTCGGAAGAAAGTAGACGTATGCAAGATATGATGAAGATGTATTCTATGCCAGGAATGGATATGGGAGGGTTTGGAAAAGATGGTGTAACACTAATTCTAAATGCCAATAATACATTAGTTAAATATATTTTAGAAAGTAAAGATTCGGAAAACATTTCTGTTATATGTGAACAATTATACGATTTAGCTCTTTTACAACACACACCTTTGGATGGCGAAGCAATGTCAAAGTTTATTGCAAGAAGCAATAAAATCATGATGTTACTTGCAAAATGAGGATCTTGATTAAAAAATAATTAAAAGCACAATGTGTTACAGAAAAAAGATGCCATAGGATAATTCCTTATGGCATCTTTTTGATATCTTTCTAGAAACGTTCCATAAGTTTTTAATTTCGGTTAGTTGCTAAAACAAGTCGTTTAATGTTATAATCAATAGTAATTACGAAGAAAAGTGAGGGAAAAAAGTGAACTCCATTATGAACCGTTTTATACAAGGAGATTTTGAATATGAATCCGGTTCGTTGGACTTTTCCTGTCAGAAAATCGAACTGACAATGAAACAAGGAGAAGTACAACAGGGTAACTTTACCATAACCTCCGCTTCAGATACAAAAGCAGAAGGTAAAGTTGAATCTTCTCATCTTAGGATGAGTTGTTTGACACCATCTTTTCAAGGAGAGGAAATAACCATTTTTTATTCCTTTAGTAGTAAGGGAATGGAAGAAGGCGAGATATTTAGAGGAGATTTCAATATTGTTTCTAATAAGGGTGAGTATTACTTACCTTTTGTTGTAACCATAGACCATGCAGTCATGGAATCATCTATAGGAAAAATTAAAAATCTGTTTCACTTTGCCAATTTAGCTAAGACAAATTGGGGAGAAGCAGTAAGAATCTTTTATTCTTATCAGTTTGAAAAAATATTAACGGGAAATGATCGACAATTTTATAATGCTTATCTTGGTCTTTCAAAGTTTAGGGGAAACGAGCAAAATGTAGATGAGTTTCTTATTGAAATTAGTAAAAAACAAAAAACAGAATATATTCCAATGGAAGAAATAATTCCCATAGACTCTCCCATTGGAATTACAGAAGGTAAGATTGCGATTACTAGAAATGGTTGGGGATATACCTTCTTAGAAATAGAAACAGATGGAGACTTTTTAACAGTTGAAAAAAATGTATTATCGGATGATGATTTTTTAGGAAATATTTGTAGCTTTAGCTATTGTATTGATAGCTCAAAGACTCATTGCGGAAATAATTATGGGTATGTTCGATTGTCTAATTCCCATTTTAAAACAGACGTAAAAATAATAGTCATTAATCCTCAATCAAAAAGCCTTTCATTAGGAATAAAAAAAGAGATGCGCCATTTAACAGTACAATTAATGGAATATTATGGGGCATTTCGAACCAAGAAAATATCCACGAGCACATGGTTAACGGAAACGAAAAAAATTGTTGATAGAATGAATACCATAGATGAATATAGCGTAACAGCACGATTGTTTAGAGCGCAACTACTGATTACCGAAGAGCGATATAATGAGGCAAAGTGGTTGTTAAATAATATTGAAAATGAAATTAACTGTGAAAAAGTCGCACCTGTAATTTGGTGTTATTATTTGTATCTTACGACACTTTATAATCGGGAAGAAGGATATGTTAACGAGATAACTGAAGAAGTAGAAAGTATTTATGTGAGAAATCCCGGAAATTGGAGAATAGCATGGTTGTTATTATATCTTAGAGAAGAATTTAGTAAAAGCCCTTCTAGAAAATGGATATTCCTAGAAAATCAATTTTTGGAGAATTGTACAAGTCCTGTATTATACATGGAAGCAGTGACTTTAATCAATGCCAATCCAACCTTACTAATGAAGCTTACGGAGTTCGAAATCCAAATACTAAACTATGCAGCAAAAAAGGATATTCTTCAAAGAGATGTCATTGTTCAAATGCAATACTTAGTAACAAAAGCAAAAGGTTACACAAATAGAATTTTTTATATATTACAAAAAAGTTATGATATCATGGGAGATGATGATACCTTACAAAGCATTTGTTCCATTTTAATGAAAGGAAACAAGGTTGGGGAAGAGTATTTTAAATGGTATTCCCTTGGAGTGCAGCGCGAACTTAGAATCACTAGATTATATGAATTCTACATGATGTCACTTCCGCTAGAATATGATCAGAAACTTCCCAAGATGGTCATGATGTATTTTGCTTATCATAATGAACTAGATTATAGGAAAAAGGCGCTCCTATATGCTAATATTGTAAAACATCAAGAAGTATCTTCCGATATTTCAAGAACATATCATGAGCCAATGGAAGTGTTTTTAGTGGAGCAAATTAAGAAGGGGCATATCAATAGACAATTAGCTTATTTATATAGCAATAGATTGACGCCTTATATGTTAAAAGAAGAACATGGAGAGTTTTTAACACCACTATTATTTATGAACTTAATAACGGTAACAGAAGTTGAACTTAAAAATGTAGTGTTGATTTATGATAAAATAAATGGTGAAAATTTGTTTCCAATTGTAAATGGAACGGCCTACGTTCCTATTTACAGCACAGAATACAAAATTTTACTTCAAGATGGCAAAGGAAATCGTTATTCAACAAATTATTCTTATACCATAGAAAAGTTGATGATTCCAGGAAAATACATAAAAGAAATTAGTTTATTTGGTGGAAATCACATTGGCATTGATTTGTATTTATGCGAGAATAGTAAAAATTATGTTTCTATTTCAGAAAAAAACGAACAGAGCTTTCGAAGACTCTGGGAATCTGAAATGACGTCAAAGGAATATAAGAAGGATATAAGATTAAAATTAATTCAATATTATTATGATAATGATTTTATGAAGCAAACAGATGACTATTTAGAAGTGGTTCAGCCAGATGATATGGACACAAAAGAACGGGCAGTATTTATAAAATTTCTTGTAGCAAGAGGTATGCTAGATAAAGCATTTGAGTGGATCAAAGAATTTGGTGATGATTTGGTGGATCCTCATACCCTTGTTAGACTTTGCAGTCGAACACTGGCACGGACAGAATTTGAAAAAAATGAAGTCTTATTAAAAATTGTATTTCATGCCTTTAAATGTGGAAGGTGTGATGAGAATATTTTAAAATATTTGGTGGCTTACTATTCAGGCATGACTAAAGATATGAGAGATATACGAAAAGCAGCCATAGAATTATCCATAGATACGCAAGAAATTTGTGAAAGAATGATTATTCAAATGCTCTACAGTGGTTCATTTGTAGGAGAGAAGAATGAGATATTCCAAGCATATGTCAAGAATGGATCAAAGTTATTAATTGAAATGGCATTTTTATCTCATAGTTCTTACGAATATTTTGTAAAAAATCGAGTGATAGAAGAAAGTATCTTTCAGTATTTCACAAAACTCTTTTATCGAGGGGAAAACTTTCATGAAGTATGCAGATTGGCATACCTAAAATATTATTCAGAGAATCGGCGATTAATTGGGGAAGAAATAGAATTTTTAATAAGACAATTTATGAATGAATTTATTTTAAAAAATATTTATTTTCCGTTTTTTCAAGAATATATCGATATTGTTCCACAAGTAGAACAATTGATGGATAAGACTATGATAGAGTACCGTGCTAATCCGAAATGTAAAGTGATGCTTCATTATATTATTCAATGTGATGAAGTAAAAAGTGGAGAATATTGCAAAGAAGAAATGATTAATATGTATGAAGGAATCTTTGTTAAATCGTTTACTCTCTTTTTTGGTGAAAAGTTACAATATTATATTACCGAAGAGATAAATGAAAGGGAACAACTTACAGAAAGTGGTAATATTGGTAAAAGTGATATTTCTCAAATGATTAAAGAATCAAAGTTTCAAATTATAAATGACATGGTGATTGGTAAAACACTTCAAGACTATGATACCGTGAACAAGTTAATGGTCGAATTTTTACAAACAGAATATTTAGTAGATCAATTGTTTCATATTATATGACGTTCAATTTAAAAATGATTCAAAAACTAAATGATAGGAATATATTGGAGAGTAAAAGGCATGCTTTTTAAAGACAAAAAAGTAAAACTACTTGTTGGATATGATTTATCGGATAAATTTTCACAGATTAGCTATTTTTATTCAGACAAGGATGAACCTGTTACAGTTAGTACAGTGGCAGGAGAGGAACAATATAATATTCCAACGGTTCTTTGTAAGCGACGAGAGGTTAACCAATGGTTTTATGGTAAAGAGGCATTGAAACAAGCAAAAGAAAAAGAAGGCATTTTAGTTGAAGAGCTTGTTGGTTTTGCAAAAAAAGGGGAAGATGTCCTAATAGACGGAGAACATTTCGATCCGGTACAATTGTTATCTCTATTTATGCGGCGAAGCCTGTCACTTCTTACAATGTGGACGAATACGGACAAGATTGATGGATTGATGATAACAGTAGATGAATTAGATTATACCATGATTGAAGTACTAAATAAAATAACAAAACTCTTAGGGTTTGAAGAAAATCAAGTCTTTTTCCAAAGCCATATGGAAAGCTTTTACCAATTTACAATGAGGCAACCTAAGGAATTGTGGCGACATCAAGTGGTGGTATTTGATTACAGTAACGAATATTTGAAATCATATCGTATGGAAATAAATAGAAGAACAACCCCTCTTGTTGTCCTTATAGATCAACAAGATTTTGAAATAATGATGATAGAGGAGATTCCCCCAGAAGAGCCAAACAGGTCAAAAAGATCAGCTATTTTAGATGATAGGTTTAAAAAAATTGTGAGTGGTCTTTTTGAGAACAGAATGGTGCAAACTGTATTTTTAATAGGGCAAGGATTTAATGGCGAGTGGTGTAAGGAATCCTTAAAATATTTATGTAAAAACAGAAGAGTTTTTCAAGGAAACAACCTTTATAGTAAAGGGGCATGTTATGGAACCCAGGAGAAATTAAATGAAAATAAGAAAAGTAGCGAGTATGTTTATCTTGGTGTAGATAAAGTAAAAGCAAATTTAGGGATGCTGGCGGTAGCAAATGGGACGGAATATTATCACGCTATTTTAGATGCCGGAGAAAATTGGTATGAAGCTAAAAAAGAGTGGGACATCATTCTTGAACAAGGAAATACATTATCATTTATTATTACACCGCTTACAGGTATGAAACGCCAAGAGATTGTAATGACACTTCATGACTTGCCTATAAGACCAATAAGAACCACTAGACTTAGAATTTTTGTTGAGTTTGTTGAGGAAAAGACAATTAAGTTTCGAGTAAAAGATCTGGGATTTGGAGAATTCTTTAAATCAAGTGAGTTAGAATGGATAGAAGAGATGCGTCTCTCTTAGCTCGGTGCTTTTTAGAAAGATTATGATTGCCAAAAGGAGTGTGTATATTGGGTAAAGTGATTATTTGCGCCGGTAGGTATGGAGAAAATCCATATTATATGGGACAAGTGGGGATAAACTTATATTCTATTGAAGAGTTATGCTATTACTTGAAGGAGCATGCATATCTTCTAGACAAAGAAATTATGAACTTTAAATTAGTGGAATGGATTCAAGAGGAACTTGGATTAGAAGAGTTAGGAATATCTCTACGTAGCTTAATTAGAAATGAAAGTACGCTAAGTGCATATGTCGCCACAATTTTAGAAACGACATTTTACTGCGATAAAAATGAGATTCATCATTTGAAACAAATTATTTGTGAGAACTCTACCTTAGATATTTATGAAAAAAGAAAGAAAAAAGCAGACTATTTTGCAAAGAATAAAAAATATAGTGTGGCCATTTCCGAATATGAAAAACTTTTAGAGGATATTGGAAAGCAAGACTACGCCCTTACCACTTCTGTTTATCATAATATTGGAGTGTGTTTGACAAAATTGTTTTTATTTCAAAGAGCGGCATATTGGTTTTATAAAGCTTATGAGATGAATGGAAGAAAAGATTGTCTGTTGCTATATATGAGTGCTATGAAATTAGCATTTGATCCTGCTGAATATAGAGAAAAAATACTTTCGAAATTGGAAGCTAAAGAATTAGAGGCTGAACTCAATTCAAAACTAGAAGGTATTGCGGCTCAGTGGAATCAGACCAAGGAGAAGCTTTGGATTGATGAGTTTGTTAGTGAAAAAGATAGTGCGAAATCGCAAGAATATTATAAAAAAGTGGAAGAACTTATTACACAGTGGAAAAATGAATTTAGAGATTCTTCTATCAAATAGTCAACAGGCGGATGGGAATTAAAATGGGAATTTTCAAGAAGTTATTTAGAGGTAATAGGACAAAAGAAGTTCCGGAATATCTTTTGGATGATGATGTACTAAAAAAGGATTGGGATGATCAATTAATGAAGCGTGAAGATGTGGATTTATACAATCCAATTCATCGAGAGAAGTATGTGCGATGCCTTGTAACTCAGATGAGAGATGCTTCCAATGAACTTGATAAGGTTGCACTTGAATATAACATTGTAACATCATATCTGACAGATATGGAGGAGATAGAAGCACTTCCCGAAGTAGAACGAAGTGAGGTCTCGGATTTTGCAAAACGAGTAGGGTACTTAGATAAGGAAAGAGATAATTACCAGGGTAAAATCAATCGAATGTCTGACGTTAGATTTAAACAAATGGAGCGTATGAAGGATGAGATTGAAGAAGGAATACAAAAATTAGAAGAAACAGAAAAATACCAAATCTGTGTAAAACAAGATTTACAAAAACTAGAAGGAGAAAAACACGCGTATCAATATCGCAAAAATGAATTGCGAATCATGATGGAAAATATAAAAGGGATGGCAGCAATATGCTTAATAACATTAGGATTATGTGTTGTTATGCTTTTAGTACTGCAAATGGCGTTTTTGTTAGATGTACAGATAGGTTATTTATTTACCGTTGGTGCTGCAGCTATTTTTTTAACTTTGATTTATGTGAAGTTTGCAGAAATATCCAAAGAACTTTTACAAGTGGAAAATGCAATTAATAAAATTATCTTATTGCAGAACAGGGTGAAAATCCGTTATGTAAATAATACAAACCTTCTGGAGTATCTCTATGTAAAGTATGGAGTAAATAATCTTAAAGAACTTATATATCTATGGGAACAATATCAAGAAGAGCAGATAGAAAGAGAAAAATATAAACAGACGGTAGAAGATTTAGATTTTTTTCAAAAAGAATTAATTCGGATTTTAAGAAGATATCATTTGAAAGATCCGGATATTTGGCTTCATCAAGCAGGAGCCTTAATAGATCATAAAGAGATGGTAGAGATACGTCATGGTCTGATTTTACGTAGGCAGAAACTTAGAAAACAGATGGATTACAATAAAGAACTGGCTGTGTCTGCTCAGAATGAAGTAAAAGAAATTGTGGAAGAGTTTCCAGAGTATGCAAAGAAGATACTGACAATTGTTTCAGAATATGAGAAGAGTTTCAGATAGATGCTTATTGATTTATAAAAAAATGTGTAATATAATTTAACCTAGCAATTTATTTGCACTTTAATACGCATATACAATGGAAAGGTACAAGGAGAGAAATTATGAAAAAGATGGATTTACTTTATGAAGGAAAGGCTAAGAAAGTTTATAGCACAGAAGATCCAGATGTATTAATCGTTGATTACAAAGATGATGCAACCGCATTCAATGGTTTGAAAAAAGGTACAATCGTAGGAAAAGGTGCTATAAATAATCGTATGTCTAATCATGTATTTAAACTTTTGGAAAAAGATGGTGTACCAACACATTTTATGGAAGAATTAAGTGATAGAGAAACAGCAGTAAAAAAAGTTGAAATTGTTCCACTTGAAGTAATTATTAGAAATGTGGCTGCAGGTAGCTTTTCAAAAAGACTTGGTGTTGAAGAAGGTACTATATTTACGGAACCAACGATAGAGTTTAGTTATAAAAATGATGCATTGGGTGATCCATTAATTAATGATTATTTGGCAAGAGCACTTAATCTTGCTACATGGGAAGAAATGGAGACTATTAAGAAATATGCCTTTAAAGTAAACGATTTATTAATATCTTATTTCTTAAAAGCAGATATTAAATTAATTGATTTTAAGATTGAATTTGGACGTTATAAGGGTGAAATTATTTTAGCAGATGAAACATCACCTGACACTTGTAGATTATGGGATGTCACTACGAATGAGAAATTGGATAAAGATCGTTTTCGCAGGGATATGGGAAATGTGGAAGAAGCGTATAATGAAGTATTTAAACGTTTGGGGTTATGATAAATGACAGAGAAAATACATGAACAATCAGAAGTGAACGATAAGCTACGTGAAGAATGCGGAGTTTTCGGTATGTATGATTTTGGTGGAGCAGATGTTGCATCAAGCATCTATTATGGACTTTTAGCACTTCAGCATAGAGGACAGGAAAGTTGTGGTATTGCAGTGAGCGATACCAATGGTCCGAAAGGTAAAGTGTCTAGCTATAAAGATATGGGTCTTGTTAATGAAACATTCACACCTGAAATCATAGAGAAATTAAATGGAGATATAGGGCTAGGTCATGTGCGTTATTCTACAGCAGGCAGTAGTACTAGAGAAAATGCCCAGCCACTTGTTTTAAATTATGTAAAGGGAACATTAGGACTTGCTCATAATGGTAATTTAGTTAATGCGCCAGAACTAAGAAAAGAATTAGAATATACGGGCGCTATTTTTCAAACTACGATTGATTCTGAAGTGATTGCTTATCACATTGCAAGACAACGATTGAATTCAAAATCGGTAGAAGAAGCAGTGAGAAGGGCTATGCATAAGATTAAGGGCGCATATTCTTTAATTATAATGTCTCCAAGAAAGTTAATTGGAGCAAGAGACCCTTTCGGATTCCGACCACTTTGTATAGGGAAAAGGGATAATGCATATGTTTTAGCATCTGAAACTTGCGCACTTGATACAGTTGGTGCAAGTTTTATTAGAGATGTATTACCAGGGGAAATAGTAACCATTAGTAAAGAAAAGGGAATTGAATCCGACCTTACGCACTGTATTAAAAGTGAAGAGCAAGCTAGATGTGTATTTGAATATATATATTTTTCAAGACCTGATAGTTATAGTGATGGGGTTAGTGTCTACAATTCAAGGATTATGGCAGGTAAATTTCTCGCTATAGATTCCCCAGTGGAAGCAGATCTTGTTGTAGGTGTTCCAGAGTCTGGAAATGTTTCAGCTCTTGGATATTCGTTGCAATCTGGAATACCATATGGAACAGCTTTTATAAAAAATAGTTATGTAGGTCGTACCTTTATCAAACCAAACCAAAGAAATAGAGAAAATAGTGTTCAAGTAAAGCTGAACGCACTAAAAGAAGCAGTGGAAGGTAAAAGGATTATTATGATTGATGATTCCATTGTTCGAGGAACAACCAGTGATCGAATTGTGAAAATGCTTCGGGATGCTGGTGCAAAGGAAGTGCATATGCGTGTAAGTTCTCCCCCTTTCCTATGGCCATGCTACTTTGGGACTGATGTTCCTGCAAGAGAACAGTTGATTGCATTTAACCATTCTATTGAAGAAGTCGGAGATGCTATTGGTACGGATACGCTTGATTATCTGCGTGTTGAACGCTTAGATGAAATGGTTGATTATCTTGGTATTTGTAAAGGATGTTTCACAGGAAAGTATCCAATGAAGCCGCCGGTAGTAGATATTCGTGGGGAACATCAAGAATAAGGAGAAATAGAATGAATACAGATCGATATCAAAGTCCTTTATCAGAAAGATATGCTAGTAAGGAGATGCAATATATCTTTTCTCCAGATATGAAGTTTAGGACATGGAGAAAATTATGGATTGCACTTGCTGAAACGGAAAAAGAATTGGGACTTTCTATCACAGAAGAGCAAATAGCTGAATTAAAAGAACATCAAGACGATATTAATTATGAAGTTGCAAAGGATAGAGAAAAAGAGGTGCGCCACGATGTTATGAGTCATGTGTACGCATATGGTATACAATGTCCCAAGGCAAAAGGAATTATTCACTTGGGAGCGACATCTTGCTATGTAGGTGATAATACAGATGTGATTATAATGTCCGAAGCTTTAAAACTTGTAAAGAAAAAACTTGTAAACGTGATCAAAGAATTGGCAGAATTTGCAAGCAAATATAAGGAACTCCCAACCCTCGGATTTACTCATTTTCAACCGGCACAACCTACTACGGTTGGTAAAAGGGCTACTTTATGGATGCAAGAATTTTGTTTAGATCTAGAAGATTTGGATTTTGTTCTTCATCATTTAAAATTACTTGGCTCAAAAGGAACAACTGGTACACAAGCTAGTTTTCTAGAGTTATTTGATGGTGACCATGAAAGAATAGATAAAATTGATCCCATGATTGCTAGTAAAATGGGATTTAAAGAATGCTATCCGGTAACAGGGCAAACTTATTCTAGAAAAGTGGATACTAGAGTCTGCAATGTATTATCAGGCATTGCATCAAGCTCCCATAAAATGTCAAATGATATCCGTTTGCTACAACATTTAAAAGAGGTGGAAGAACCATTTGAAAAAAGTCAAATAGGTTCTTCGGCTATGGCGTATAAGAGAAACCCCATGAGAAGTGAAAGAATTGCTTCGTTATCTCGTTATGTTATCATTGATGCTCTTAATCCTGCTATTACGGCAGCAACGCAATGGTTTGAAAGAACATTAGATGACTCTGCGAACAAACGGTTATCTATTCCAGAAGGATTTTTAGCGGTTGATGGTATTCTTGACCTTTGTTTAAATGTTGTTGATGGGCTTGTTGTTTATCCAAAGGTGATTGAAAAACGTTTGATGAGTGAGTTACCTTTTATGGCTACTGAAAATATCATGATGGACGCAGTAAAACGGGGGGGAGATAGGCAAGAACTCCATGAAAGAATCCGTGAATTATCTATGGAAGCTGGAAAAAATGTAAAGGTTGAAGGAAAAGAAAATAATCTACTAGAACTAATAGCAGCGGATCGTTCCTTTAATATGTCCTTAGAAGACTTACAGAAAACCATGGAACCTTCTAAATATATAGGTCGTTCAAAAGAACAAGTGGAAACATTTTTAGCTAAAGTGATTCAGCCTATTTTAATCCAAAATAAAGAATTGTTAGGTATAAAAGCCGATATTAATGTATAACGTAGTTTCAGAACATAACCCATGCTTATGGCATGCATAAATAATATTGATTTTACTTATAGTCTGAATTTGGGTATACTCATAGAGTAGAACAAATTTAATTTTGCCAATCAAGATGATAAGTCAATAGGAGGAAGATTATGGTAACAGCAGTCGTAGGTGCTAATTGGGGTGATGAAGGAAAAGGTAAGATTACTGATATGCTTGCAGAAAAAGCGGACATCGTTATTCGTTTTCAAGGTGGGGCTAATGCAGGACATACTATTATAAATAATTATGGGAAGTTTGCGCTTCATACCTTACCATCTGGAGTTTTTTATGATCATACAACAAGTGTCATTGGTAATGGGGTTGCCCTTAATATTCCCATTCTTTTTAATGAAATTAAATCAATAACAAGTAGAAATGTACCAATGCCTAAAATTCTAGTGTCAGATAGAGTTCAAATGGTAATGCCATATCATCTTTTATTTGATCAATATGAGGAAGAAAGACTTGGTGGTAAATCATTTGGATCCACTAAATCAGGAATAGCGCCTTTTTATTCAGATAAATATGCAAAAATTGGTTTTCAAGTTAATGAATTATTTGATGAAGAAACTTTAAAAGAAAAGATAACAAGAGTTTGTGTAATAAAAAATGTGTTGTTGGAGCATTTGTATCACAAACCTGTTATTGATGAAATAGAATTATTTAATACATTAATGGAATACAAAGAAATGATCGCACCTTTCCTTTGCGATGTATCTTTATTCCTTGATAAAGCCATCAAGGAAGGTAAAAATATAATGCTAGAAGGGCAGTTAGGAACCCTTAAAGATCCGGACCATGGAATTTATCCAATGGTAACATCCTCCTCCACATTGGCGGCATATGGAGCCATTGGAGCAGGCATTCCTCCATACGAAATTAAAAAGATTGTTACAGTGTGTAAAGCATATTCTTCAGCGGTTGGTGCAGGTGCCTTTGTTTCGGAGATCTTTGGAGATGCGGCAGATGAATTAAGACGCCGAGGTGGTGATGGAGGTGAGTACGGTGCTACAACAGGTCGTCCGCGCCGTATGGGATGGTTTGATTGTGTAGCATCTAAATATGGTTGCCGCCTTCAAGGAACAACAGATGTTGCATTTGCAGTTCTTGATGTGCTTGGTTACTTAGATGAAATCCCAGTATGTGTTGGCTACTCTGTAGACGGTGTGGTATCTACCGATTTTCCAACTACGGGTAAATTAGAAAAGGCAAAACCAATACTTAAAGTAATGCAAGGATGGAAAGAAGAAATTCGTGGTATTAGAAAATATGAAGAACTTCCTGAAAATTGTAAAAAATATGTTGAATTTGTGGAAGAACAAATTGGGTATCCAATTACCATGATCAGTAATGGACCTGGACGTGAAGATATTATTTATAGAGAAAGTCCGTTATCATGACCATTATGAAATGAAAAAATCCTTAATGGAGGAGAAAAAGGGTTTCTCACCATTAAGGATTTTTCACGTTATGAAGTCAAGAACTTGCAAAAAAAAGGTAAAAAACATATAATACTAATTGATGAAAGTAGAAGTACACATAAGGTACCATTATGGGAGAAAAACATGGTTAATAACATAGAGTATTACAAAGTGTTCTATCATGTGGCAAAATGTGGTGGATTAACAACTGCTGCAGAGGTGCTATCTATTTCACAACCGGCAGTAAGCCAAGCGGTGAAGCAGCTAGAAAAGGCAGCGGGAACAAAATTGTTTATTCGAACGTCAAAGGGAGCTAGATTAACCCAAGAGGGAGAATTGCTTTTTTCTTATGTATCTAAGGGCTATGAGCAAATGGAAATGGGAGAAAAGAAATTAAAACAGATGTTGAATCTTGACATAGGTGAGATACGCATCGGAGCAAGTGATATGACTCTTCAATTTTACTTATTACCATTTTTAGAGAAATTCCATGAGAAGTATCCCAAAATTAAAGTAAACGTAACGAATGCGCCAACTCCAGAAACTCTTCAATATTTACAAGAGGGTAAAATAGATTTTGGAGTAGTAAGTACGCCTTTTGAATCTAAAAAAGAAGTACAATCTATTGTTGTAAAAGAAATTGAAGACACTTTTGTGGCTGCTAGGCGTTTTACTAAACTAAAGAACAAGACTTTGGATTTTCAGGACTTAGAAAAGCTTCCACTTATTTTTTTAGAAAAAAGGACCAGTTCTAGAGCATATATGGATCAATTTTTGCAACAGAATAATGTCGTAATTAACCCCGAATTTGAATTAGCAACAAGTGATATGATTGTACAATTTACTATGAGAAATCTTGGAGTAGGATGTGTGATGAAAGAGTTTGCAAAAGAACATGTTGATTCTGGAAAACTTTTCGAGTTGAGATTCAATAAAATTATTCCTAAAAGGTCTTTTTGTATAGTTCTAGATCATAAAAATCCATTATCACCTTCCGCAAGGAATTTATTAAAGATTATTGAAACAAGTATAAAATTGAATGTGTTAGATTGAATAAAGAACAGATTCAGTGATAGATGAATGGGCACGATAGCAACGTGCAGATAGGCGCAGAATGATAAAAACAATTATATTTGATATAGGAAATGTTCTTGTGGAGTTTGATTGGCAAGGGTATTTAAAGAAATTTAATTTTAGTGAACAAGTCAATGAAAAGATAGCAGAAGCTACAGTAAGGAATGATGCTTGGGATGAATTGGATCGTGGTGTATTAACATTTGACGAGATGATCAAAGTTTTCATTTCAAATGATCCAACGATAGAAGAAGAAATCCAGTTATTTTTTGAAAATGTGAATGATATGTTGAAACAATACTCATATACGATACCATGGATTAAAAAATTAAAAGAAAATGGTTATCAAGTATTGGTACTTTCTAATTTTCCTGAAAATGCCCACAAACAGTGTGAAAAAGCATTGAACTTTTTGGAATATATAGATGGTGGAATTTTGTCCTATCAAGAGAAATTAATCAAGCCAGATCCGGCAATTTATCAATTACTTATTGATAAATATCAATTAAATCCTATGGAGTGTGTGTTTTTAGATGACAGAGCGTGCAATTTGGAAGCAGCCAAGGAATTTGGTATTGCAACGATACTATTTTTCAATCAAAAGCAAGCAATGGATGAATTGGTAAAGCTTGGAGTAAATCATGATTGAAAAGGAAAATTTTATCTCTCTGAATATGTTGAAGAAGGAAGTTTATTTTGGAAGTCTAAGGGGAATGAGGTTTTCTCTGGCGAAGGAAGATAATAAATTAAAAGAACATATTATGGTAACGATTTGGCCCGAACCATATAATTATGAAAAAACACCAAAAGATAAAAAGCAAACAATGGAATTTGAATTTAGTACCCTAGGAATAGAAAAAGCACTTGCCTGGTTAGATGAACAATATCTTGTGCAAAGACCTTTATGGGATAGTTCAACTAGACTAAATTAATAAAAATATTATTATTTTATAACGGAAAAAAGCATGGACATTTCGCTAAGTTAGCCAAACGACTATGCTTTTTTGGTGGTACTAATGGGAAGAGTCATCCTTCTCATTGGTAGTTTCAGTTGGGTTAGGTTCATCCAATAGTTCGGGGGTTTCCTCCCATACAGTAGCCATTGTACGTTTATTTGTAAATTTTCCATATAGCCATATGTAGATCCATATTAGGATAGGCATAAAAACGGCAGATATTAAGCATCCGCGAAATAAAAAATAAGAACCTGGAAAATCTAAACAAGCAAATATAAGTGATGCAATTGCAAGTGAAACTAATAGGATGACGCCAAGAAGAGCTGCAATTTGTTTGTGTTTCATTGAAATCCTTTCTAAGATAAGGGAAGTTGAATGGAAAAGTTCATTCACTTTATCAAATAAATCATCTTACTGATACCTTATCATTATAGAAGAGGAAAAACTAATTCGCAAGTAAAACTAATTGTATTTGTTTGAAAAAAAAGAGACCTCTACGAAATAAAATGATTCACGCAGTAGTCTCTTTTAAAGGGGGAGGAAATCAAAGGAGGGGGTCCAATGATTAATAATAGTATTATCAGTTTTTTAAAATATATTCAATTTATTACTATTATTAAAATAAATTTTGAAATTATGTAAAAAATAGTATATAATTAGATAGAAATGCTTGATTGCAAGAAGAAAACAAGGATAAAGGAAGATAAAAATGTCAATTTTAAAACAATGGAGAGATATGGCTTATTCAGAAACAGCCAATAAAGGGGATTTACAAAAACTTTGGGAAGCTTATTTCCAAAGCGAAAAGGAAATTTATAAAATTTTATTAGCGCAACCTAAAATAGAAATAAAAGGAACGGTAAAAGAACTAGCCAAAAAGTTTGAAGTAACAATTTCTACTATGACAGGTTTTTTAGATGGTATTAATGATAGTTTATTGATACCTAATCCAATTGAAGAAATGGAAGAAGATACCGTAGTAAGTCTTGGATTTGACGTTGAACTTCTTTATAAAAATATGGTTGGGGCTTCTGCTGACTGGTTGTATGAATTAGAAGAGTGGAACGACGTTATTGAAAAAGATAGACAAAAAGAACTTTTCTTGGAACAAAAGAAATCAGCAACAATCATAAAAGAAGAGAAAATATATCCAAATGATCCATGTTCCTGTGGAAGTGGAAAAAAATATAAAAAATGTTGTGGAAAAAAATAATATATTCTATATAGAAATGCGCCATGCACCTAATAACTATCTAGATGTATGGCGTATTTATTCTAAATAGCTAAAATTGGATTCTATAAAATACGAATGTATAGCAGAAAGGAGTTTCAAATGCTTCATTTATTACCACGACCTCAAAATATAAAAATAGTAGAGGGTAATTTTTATATAAGTTATAATACCAGGATCATAGTGAAAGCAGAATATGAATCAGGAATGCAAACTTGCATCAATGGATTAAAGGAAGAATGTCAAAATTCTCTAGGGTATTATTTGACCGTGATTAGAGGGGGGGGAGAAGAAAATAGTATTGTAATATCCCTAGATACTACTCTAAAGAAAGAAGAATATGAATTATGTATATCAACTAATAAAGTGGAGCTACAGGGTGGAAGTATAAGTGGCATTTTTTATGGAATACAGACCCTTTGCCAGATTGTTAGGCAAGTGGGCGGCGTACTTCCATGTTTAAAAATTTTGGATTATCCCAACATTGCAAATAGGGGATATTATTTTGATATCTCTAGGGGAAGAGTCCCAACACTTAAAACATTAAAAGAGCTTGTAGATAAACTAAGCTTTTATAAGATTAATCAATTACAATTATACATTGAACACACCTATTTTTTTCAAGAGCTTTCTGAAGTCTGGAGAGATGAAACACCACTTACAGCAGAGGAAGTGTTAGAATTAGATCTTTATTGTAAAAATAGAAATATAGAACTAATTCCCTCTTTATCCACATTTGGACATATGTATAAAATATTAAGAATGAAATCCTATAAACATATGTGCGAATTGGAAGATCAGGATAGAGAACCTTTTTCACTCTATGACAGGATGGAACAGCATACATTGGATGTATCCAATCCAAGCAATGTGGAATTTATTAAAAAATTAATAGAAGAATATATGTCGTTATTTTCAACAAAATATTTCAATATTTGTGGTGATGAAACATATGATTTGGGAAAAGGCAGGGGTAAAAAGCTAGCAGATGAAATAGGTGTTAATGAAATGTATATTCGTTACATTAAAGAACTTTGCGATTTTGTAATCTCAAAAGATCATATTCCTATGTTCTGGGGAGATATTATAGTTGGTTTTCCGGAAATGATAACTTATCTTCCAAAAGAAACAATTTGTCTTAATTGGGGATATGAGCCAAATCAATCAGAAAATGACACAAAGGCATTTTATGATGTAGGCGCAAATCAATACGTTTGTCCTGGCGTAAATGGTTGGAATAAGATAATGAATCATATACGTGACGGGTATGAAAATATATCGCGTATGTGTGCCTATGGAAGAAAATATGAAGCAATTGGGGTTTTAAATACGGATTGGGGCGATTATGGACATGTTAATGATCCAGAGTTTTCTACAGTAGGAGTCATTTATGGAGCTTCCTTTTCTTGGAATGAAACTAATCTATCTTTTGAAGAAGTAAATAAAAGTATTTCTCGAATAGAGTATGAGGATAAAACGGAGAAATTTGTATCTGTTGTCGGGGAAGTCTCTGAAAAAAGTATCTTTCAGTGGTCTAAAATAGTTCTTTATCGTGACTGCTATTTAAAAAAGAAATCCATTATTGAAATAGATTCCAATATTAATGATCTGAATTATGAAAAGGTCAAAATGGCGAATGAAGAGTTGGGATTGCTTAAACAAAAAATGTATTGCATAGTAGGGTCTATGGATACTTCCAAAAGAAGTATTAGTAAGACATATTTCGTTGCCATAGACGGAATGATTTTGTTTAACCAGATAGGGATGTTAATTAAGTCTAAAAGAAAAAGAATAAATGGAACAGATATAATAAATAGAAAAGATGAAACAGATAAAACAGATGTAACAGATGTAATCAGTGAAATAGATCCATGGGATGTGGCTTCTAAGCTGGAGAAATGGTTTATGCATTATAAAGAAATATGGCGTAGTAAGGAAAAGGAATCAGAACTATATCGAATACAAGAAGTTATCATATGGTATGCAGATCTTTTAAGAGAGTATTAGAAAAAGTACTTTACAGATTTAATATATTAGAATAGAATGAATATATTCATAAGTAAAACGTCGATGAGAAGAGTAAAATGTGAAAAGTATCAGAAAGAGGTGCCCACATACAAAAAAGTGGTGCTGAAAGTACCTTTACCAGAAGCATTTGAAAACTACCTCTGAGTGACCCCAACCCGGTCCGGTGATTCCGTTACAATCGTTTAGAGGTTTTATGCATCCAGTAATGGGCATAGAATAATTAGGGTGGAACCACGAGTTAATCGTCCCTTGCATTACAATTGTGATGCAAGGGATTTTTTTAATTAAAACGAAACCAATTAAAACCAATCAAAAGGAGATAACGCCATGAAAACAAAAATTAACAATCTGAAGGAAAAACTAAATGAAGTAAAAACAATAACTAATAAAGATTACAAATTAACCGTAGTCTTATGCGTATTATTAGGAATTACAATAGGTTATTTTATAGCTCCATTAAAAAAAGGAGTTTTTTGTGGGAATAATAATGGGAATACGACGAATAATTATTTTGGAAAGGAAGGTGATTGTGAATGAAAATAACATTAAAAGATGGAACGAACAAAGAATATGAATCATCTAAGTCAATCTATGAAATTGCAGTAGACATTAGTGAGGGTCTTGCAAGAATGGCTTGTGTTGGTGAAGTGAATGGTAAGATATTAGATTTAAGAACTGTGATTGATGATGATTGTGAATTAAATATTTTAACGGCTCATGATGAAATGGGGCTTAGAACACTTCGACATACAACTTCTCACGTATTGGCAGAAGCTGTAAAAAGAATTTTTCCCAATGCTAAATTAGCGATTGGACCTTCCATTGATACTGGATTTTACTATGATTTTGAAGCAGATCCTTTTACAAGAGATGATTTAGATAAGATAGAAGTTGAAATGAAAAAGATTATCAAAGAAGGTAACAGTTTAGAAAAATTCACTATGCCACGGGAAGAAGCCATGAAGTTTATGGAAGAAAAAGGTGAACCATATAAAGTGGAACTGATTAGAGACCTACCAGAGGATTCCATTATTTCGTTTTATAGTCAAGGGGAATTTGTGGATCTTTGCGCGGGCCCCCATTTAATGAGTACGAAAAACATTAAATCTTTTAAACTAATTTCTTCTTCAGGAGCTTATTGGAGAGGTAAATCAGAAAACACGATGCTTCAAAGAATTTATGGTAGTGCATTTAGTAAAAAAGAAGAATTAACTAACTTTCTGGAACATTTGGAAGATATAAAAAAGAGGGACCATAATAAATTAGGTCGTGATATGGAATTATTTACTACCGTTGATGTAATTGGTCAAGGACTTCCTCTTTTAATGCCAAAAGGAGCAAAAATTATTCAAACGTTACAACGTTGGATTGAAGATGAAGAAGAACGTCGTGGATATGTAAGAACGAAAACCCCAATGATGGCTAAGAAGGAGCTATATGTTATTTCTGATCACTGGGGCCATTATAAAGAAGGAATGTTTATACTTGGTAATGAAGAGGATGAAAAATCAGAGATATTTGCGCTTCGCCCTATGACATGCCCTTTCCAATACTATGTTTACAAACAAAGTCAAAAATCGTATCGTGATTTACCAATTCGTTATGGTGAAACATCTACTTTATTTAGAAATGAAGATTCAGGCGAAATGCATGGTTTAACACGTATCCGACAATTTACGATTTCAGAAGGACATTTAATTGTTAGACCAGATCAGATTGAAGAAGAATTTAAAGAGTGCGTTGATTTAGCAAAGTATTGTTTAACAACCTTAGGCTTAGAGAATGATGTTACTTATCGTATGTCAAAATGGGATCCTAATAATCAAGAAAAATATCTTGGAACAGAGGAAACTTGGAATCAAGTTCAAGATATGATGCGAAATATTTTAAATCATATTGGAGTAGTATTCACAGAAGAAGACGGAGAAGCTGCCTTTTATGGTCCAAAGCTTGATATACAAGCTAAAAATGTATACGGAAAAGAAGATACAATGATTACGATACAATTGGATATGTTCTTAGCGGATCGTTTTGATATGTCTTATAAAGATAGTAATGGAGACAAGGTAAGACCTTTTATTATTCATAGAACATCACTGGGTTGTTATGAGAGAACGCTTGCTTGGTTGATTGAAAAGTATGCAGGTAAATTTCCCACATGGCTGTGTCCTGAACAAGTGCGTATTCTTCCTATTTCAGAGAAATATATTGATTATGCAGCAAAGATTGAAAAAGAACTGAAGTCTTACGGAATACTAACAACAACAGATAATCGTTCAGAAAAGATTGGTTATAAAATTCGTGAAACAAGACTTGCGAAAGTTCCTTATATGTTAGTTGTGGGACAAAAAGAGGAAGAAGAGAATCTCGTATCAGTAAGAAGTAGATATGAGGGTGATGAAGGTCAAAAAACTCTTTTACAGTTTATTGATGAAATATGCGATGAAATCAAAAACAAGGTGATTCGTATGGAAGAGGTTGTGGAATAAAATCACAAAAGACAACCATAGAAAAGAATAAGAAGATTGCATATATTTTATACCAAGGGAAAGACTAACTTTAAATAAAATTATAGGAGGTTAGTTTATGGCAGAATTAAATTGTGGTGTTTCAAATTGTTTCTATAACAAAAATTCTTTATGTTCTAAAGGTGATATTATGGTTGGTGGTAAGCAAGCGGATGTGAAAGATCAAACTAGTTGTGAAAGCTTTTCTAATCGAGAACAAGAATCTTATACAAGTTCACTCGACCACGCTTCAAAGGTAATTAGCATTGATTGCGAAGCAAGTAAATGTACTTATAACAATAATTATAGGTGTATTGCTTCTCAAGTTGATGTCACAGGAAATGGAGCAAAAGGAAGTAAAGAAACATCTTGTTCTACATTTGTTCAGAAAACACAATGATCGTAGCAATAAAAAAAAATCGACAATACGGTTGACAATGAAATTATTCTATGATAAACTATCGAAGTGTGTGAAAGGTAATTATATTTCACTGACAAATAATCAAGTAGAGTATCCACTCTCACCCTATGGCATGATTGCTTATAGGTGTTAATAATTCAAATGTTTCCCGCGAATTTATGTACGTAAATAAGTGGATTTAGAATTTTAGTGGATAGTCTAACTATCCACTTTTTTTAATGTTAAGTGACGAAGACAGAGTCGTCACCCTAAGTTCTTATGGAGGTGCAATACTATTAACGAATTATTCATTAATGATCAAATTAGAGACAAAGAAATTCGTGTTATTGGAGTAGACGGAGAACCATTAGGAATTATGACTCCGGCAGAAGCAATGAAACTTGCGGAAGATGCTGGTGTTGATTTGGTAAAAATCGTTCCCACAGCAAAACCACCCGTTTGTAAAGTTGTAGACTATGGCAAGTACAAATACGAGTTGGCTAGAAAAGACAAAGAAGCTAAGAAAAAGCAAAAAACAATTGAGATTAAGGAAATTCGGTTATCACCTAATATAGATACCAATGACCTAAATACAAAAGTTGGTGCTGCTAGAAAATTCCTAAGTAAAGGCGACAAAGTTAAAATCACATTACGTTTTCGTGGTCGAGAAATGGCGCATATGGGAAGCAGTAAACATATTTTAGATGAATTTGCAGAAAAACTATCTGATATTTCAGTAATCGAAAAAATGCCTAAGATTGAAGGGCGAAGCATGACTATGTTTTTAACTGAAAAGCGCCAGTGAGTGTACAGTTAAAATAGATAACTATTTATAGGAGGAATTTGATATGCCAAAAATGAAAACAAACAGATCTGCAGCTAAACGTTTTAAATTAACAGGAACTGGAAAGCTGAAAAGAAATAAAGCTTATAAACAACATATCTTAACTAAAAAATCACCAAAAACTAAGAGAAACCTTAGAAAAGCTGTTATTGTAGATTCATCAAATGTTTCGAATATGAAGAAAATTTTACCATATTTATAATGCGTAAGGAGGAAAATAGAAATGGCAAGAATTAAAGGCGGTATGAACGCAAAGAAAAAGCATAATAGAGTATTAAAACTTGCAAAAGGTTATAGAGGAGCAAGATCTAACCAATATAGAGTAGCAAAACAATCTGTTATGAGAGCATTAACATCTTCTTATGCAGGTAGAAAAGAAAGAAAGCGTCAATTTAGACAATTATGGATTGCTCGTATTAACGCTGCATCTAGAATGAATGGTTTATCTTACAGTAAGTTTATGTATGGTTTGAAATTAGCAGGAATCGATATGAATAGAAAGATGTTAGCTGAAATGGCAGTTAACGATGCAAAAGGTTTTACTACTCTTGCAGAACTTGCAAAGAGTAAAATAGCTTAATAAAAAATGGTTCCCTTGAAAACTTGTTGTTTTCAAGGGATTTTTTTATGCACTCACCAATAAAATAAAAAACATACATATTTTTCATTTTATTGTTAAAACTAATAATAAATAATTGAAAGGAGATATGATATTGAAAACATTAAACATTATTACATTGTTATTAGTTATAATTGGTGCAATAAATTGGGGATTAATTGGTTTATTTAAATATGATCTTGTTTCGTCATTATTTGGTGAGATGTCAATATTAACTAGAATAATATTTGTACTTGTAGGGATAGCGGGTCTATGTGCAATAACCTTTTTTTCAAGGGATATGGAAACAAAATCAATTAAATAATTTTTTGAAAACGTGACCCTTGAAATTTAGTACTTTCAAGGGTTTTGTTAATTTGAGTTTTTTTCATATATCAATTTTACAATATATTTGTTATAATAATTCTGTTTTATAAACGGGCTAAAAGATAAGTGAAATGTATAGTTAGAAATAAGCACTTAAATTTTAAAATAAAACAAATGAAAGAAATACGGAATAAGAAATACGAAAGAATAAAAACGGAGGTTTAAATATGTTTGATTTTAACTTTGATTGGAGCCCGGATTTCAATACAAATATTGAGATAATAGACACTCATCACAAACAATTTTTCAAGATTGGGCGTGATATTGAACAACAGATTCGAACAAGATGCATTGGTATTAAGGATAAGCAGCTATTAGATATTGTATGTGAATTAAGAGAGTATACAGGGTATCATTTTTATGAAGAAGAGCGATTAATGAAAGAAAATAGCTACTCTGACAGGGATTTACATAAGAAAAGCCATCAAAACTTTGCTAAACAAATTGCGCAAATCAGTATGCCAAAATTAAAAGAAACTCCCGAGGTGGAATTAAGGAAACTAAAAGACGTTTTACAACAATATTTTTTCAATCATATTTTAAAGGATGATATGAAAATGACACAATATATCTTAAAGAAAGAAAGTAACCCTGACCCTAATGAGGATGTAAAAAAGACAAAAAAAGAAGGGATAAATAATGAATATGACCCTAAATACGGAATAAAAATATGCGATTTAGATGTCTCGCGCGTATATTTATTTCGGGAACAAAGTCATAAGGGGCGAGTAGTATTAGTATACAAAGAGAAGAAATCAGATATGGGAAGATTGTCAGTTTTGGAGAGAAATATATTATGGTCAGATATTTCACGAGTTGCAAAAGCACTTCAATCACTTTACGCTCCTCAGGCAATAAACTACGCAACATATGGTGATGTGGACAGTCAATTGCATTTTCATATTGTACCAAAATATAAGGATCAAATTGAATGGGGAGATTCATTTTCTATAAATCCTAATCAAATATTTTTGCCTCAGGATGAATATGAGGCCATGGCAGAGGAAATAAGGAATAAAATAAAATAGTCTTTTAAATGAATATCAAAGGAGTAGTGAAAATGAAAGTTTTATCAAAAATAGAACCCCTAAATGTATTTCAATATTTCGAAGAAATATGCGGTATCCCTCATGGATCTGGAAATATGGATGCAATAAGCCAATATCTGGTAAAATTTGCAAAGGAGCGAAACTTATTTTATATTCAGGATGAATCAAGAAATGTCATAATCATAAAAGAAGCAACAAAGGGATATGAAAATGCGTTACCAGTTATGATTCAAGGACATATGGATATGGTGGCTGTAAAAGATGAAAATTGTGATATTGATTTAGAAAAAGATGGACTTCGGCTAAAAACGGAAGGTGACTACATCTTTGCAGACGGGACTAGTTTGGGGGGGGATGATGGAATTGCGGTCGCCTACGCACTGGCAATTTTGGATTCAGATGTAATTCCACATCCCAAATTGGAAGTTATTTTTACAGTGGACGAGGAAGTAGGAATGGTAGGAGCTACAGCTATAGATTTATCTGGACTAAAAGGTAAAAGACTATTAAATATTGACTCGGAAGAGGAAGGAATTATTTTATCAAGTTGTGCAGGCGGAACTCGTGTTCAAAGTCATATTCCTTTAGATTTTGAAGATAGGGAAGGTAATGGATATAAAATTGTAATAACAGGTTTACTGGGGGGACACTCAGGTTGTGAGATTCAGAAAGAACGTGGGAATTCCAATTGTTTAATGGGAAGAATCCTGTTTGAGTTAGCTCAGGAACTTGATTTTTCTTTATGTGGTGTAGAAGGCGGAAGTAAGGATAATGCCATTGCACTAGAGACAAGTGCCACTATTGTGATTGAGAAAAGAAATGAGAACCAATTGATTGGTTTTATCAAAAAGATAGAACAAAAGTTTCAAAAAGAGTTTTTCATGAAAGATCCTGGTTTAAAGATTATAGTGACTCCGATTACAGCGCTTGAATTGATAGGAAAAAAGACAATACAATCTGAAGGATATCTATTTCCCGTATTAACCAAAGATTCCTTAGGAAAAGTCATAAAGTTCTTGATGATGCAACCAAATGGAGTTCAGGCAATGAGTGCTCATATAAAAGGACTAGTAGAGACAAGCCTTAATTTAGGCATTATAAAAACGAATAAATTCGAATTGATTGCTGACCAATCTATAAGAAGTTCACTTCAATCGTCTAAAGAGGCACTTAGAGATAAGGTTGTAATGATTTCAGAAAGTTTAGGGGGAACTTGCAGAATTTTTGGAGACTATCCAGCGTGGGAATATAAAGAGGATTCTAAAATTCGTGATATTTTGGTGGATGTCTATCAAAGACAATATGGTAAAAAGCCTGAGATAGAAGCCATTCATGCAGGTCTAGAATGTGGGATTTTTTCTGGTAAAATTAAAGATTTAGATTGTGTATCATTTGGTCCAAATATGAAGGATATTCATACCATTAATGAAAGATTATGTATTTCTTCTACAAAAAGAGTGTGGGAATTTTTATTAGAAATACTTAAACAGTGCAAGTAATATGTTAATAGGAAGAGGGGATTTAAAGATGATAGATAAGCAGGAACCAAAACGTAAACAACAAAATGATCTAGAACTAGAAAAAGTAATTTTAGTGGGCGTTAATCTGGGGGATGGAACAGATTTTAAATTATCCATGTCAGAATTAGTAAGTTTAGCTAAAACTTGTAATATGGAAGTTGTTGGACAAGTGGAACAAAATCTATCTTCTATAAACAAAGGACTTTATATTGGTACCGGTAAGGTGATAGAAGTATATGACTTGGCTAGAGAATTAGATGCGGCATGTATTGTTTTTAATAATCCCCTATCACCAACTCAATTGCGCAATCTTCAGGATGAATTGAAAATGCCCGTACTTGACAGAACAACCCTTATTCTTGAAATTTTTTCTTCCAGAGCAAAATCCAGGGAGGCTATGCTTCAAGTTGAGGTAGCAAAGTTACAATATTTTCTACCAAGATTAGTTGGATTAAATGAAGCATTAAGCAGGCAAGGCGGAGGAAGTGGTAGCCGTAGTAATAAAGGTTCTGGTGAGAAGAAGCTAGAATTAGATAGAAGAAAATTAGAATTACGCCTAGATGAATTAAAGAAAGAATTAATTACTGTTTCAAAAGAAAGACAAATCCAAAGGAAAAAACGAGCAAAATCCGGAATTCCAAGAGTGGCATTAGTTGGATATACAAATGCTGGTAAATCGACCCTTATGAATGCAATGGTAGATACTTATATGCAAGATGATACAAAAAAAGTTATGGCAAAAGATATGCTGTTTGCGACTTTAGACACTACAGTCAGAAAGATCGCACCTCCAAATAGAACAACAATGTTACTCTCCGATACAGTAGGATTCATTAGTCAGCTTCCACATAATTTGGTAGAAGCTTTTCAATCTACCCTAGAAGAGGCAAAAGAAGCAGATGTTCTTCTACAAGTAGTAGATTATTCCGATTCAGACTATAAGAAACAAATAGCAGTAACAAACGATACATTAAAAGAGCTAGGCGCAGGAGATATCCCAATGCTTTATATATATAATAAAGCGGATCTTTCCATATTAAAAGAAACGCTCCCTCTTGTGGAAGAGGATATTATTTATATCAGTGCAAAAGAAAAGATTGGCCTAGAAGAAATACTGATTGGTATCGAAAAGAAATTAGAAAAAGATTACATGGAATGCACGATGCTGATTCCCTTTCAAAGGGGTGACTTGGTATCTTTATTTAATGAAACAGGAACGGTACGAGAAACAGAATATCTAGAAGACGGCATTAAATTAAAATTAAATTGCCGATTAAGGGATTATAAGGAACATATACAATATGTAGTGGAATAAAATTACATGTTTTACCTGGAAATATAGACTGAAATATTCTTAAATTGTGCATGTACTAATTTGGTGATTGAGATTGCTATAATACCAAGATAGTGTACAATAGTACTAGGAACTTGATAAATTTATACAAGGAGGATTCTCATCATGAAGAAGATAACATACGAAAAATATTCAAAGGGAAAATCCTATCAAGTAATTGCTGTTTGTGTTGCAAGGTTCCATGAACAAATAACAATGGATATATTGAAGGCAATCTGCAATAAAAGTAAAGATGCTAAGTGTAAAGTGATGATTTTCAGTACTTGTTCTGACTTTTCCTTTGGAGATAGAAGTGATCAAGGGGAAAGAACCTTTATGGATATTTTTCATGTGGAGTGTTTTGATGGAATTGTAATTATGTCAGAAACATTTAAAGATGATGTGATTGTAAAGGAACTTGTGAGCAGAGCAAAAAATCATTTAGTACCTGTAATTTCAGTAGATAAGTATATAGAAGATTGTTATAATATTAATTTTTGCTATAGTAATTCCTTTGAGAAGATAGTTAGACATATTGTGGAAGAACATCATGCTACAAGAGTGAATTTTATAGCTGGAATGAAAGACAATCCTTTCTCAGATGAAAGGATAAAATGTTATAAAAAGGTTTTAGAAGAAAATAATATTCCATTAGAACCAGAGCGAATAGCCTATGGCGATTTTTGGGAAAGACCAGCAATTGAAGCCATCGACACCTTTTTAAGGAATGATCCGCAAATTCCGGAAGCAATTATATGTGCCAATGATATGATGGCCATTGCTGCTTGTAAAAGACTAAAAGAATATGGTTATCAAGTTCCAAAAGATGTTATAGTAACTGGATTTGATGGAATCGAACTTGAAAAATATCATACACCTAGGTTAACGACTGCAGAATTTAATTTAGATGGACTTGTTAACACCATTTTTGAAATTGTTCATGCATGTACAAATAAAAAAGAAATTGCGAAAGATCATTCTTTAGATTATATCTTTAAAAAATCTTGTTCTTGTGGATGCGAACCTATTTTAATAGAAGATTCAAGCGATAAAATATATGAAATGGCAATATTAAAAAAAGATGAAGACTTTTTTAATGAAGGAGCCAATCGTATGGTTTCCCATTTGAATAATTTAGATAACTTAAAGGAGGTTTTTGAAGAATTCAAAACGTATCTTTATTATAATGACAGTAAACATTTTTGGTTATGTACCAATGATGATTTATTAGAGGATAATTTTGATTTTAATTATGCTTTTGCTTCTGCAAAAAAGAAGGAAGAAGCTACTTTTAATGATACAATGTTTATTCCTATTGAAAAACATCAATTTGATTTTCAAGAAGGAGAAATTATTCAAAGAGAAGAGTTAGTACCTGGATTATTTAATTATTTAGATCATGAAGTTGATTATATTTTGTTTTTACCAATCCACGCAGAAGAAATGTCTATGGGTTACGTAGCCACTTCCATTGATATAAATGATTTTTCATATAGACCATATCGAACGTTAATTGTTAATTTTATGCATGTTCTTACTAATTTCAAGATACAAGCAGAAAGAGAACATTTTTATAGTAAAGACATGCTTACCAATCTTTATAATCGTCGAGGATTATATAAATATATCAATAATACTCTTGAAGATTGCAAAGCAAGGAAACATCCGTTTGCAATTGTTAGTATAGATATGGATGGTTTGAAGGGGATTAATGATAGATACGGGCATAAAGAAGGGGATTTTGCTTTATGTATTATAGCAGAGATTTTACTTCGTGTCACCAAGCAAGATGGTATTGTGTCCAGGTTTGGTGGGGATGAATTCATTGTAGCATTAGGAATGAAAAATGCTGAACAAAAAGCAAATGATCTAATGAAAGATATTAAAATCCATTTAGAAATGTTCAACGAAAGTAAAAAAAGGGATTATAATATTGAAGCCAGTATAGGGAGTTACATACGAGTTCCAGATAATACGGTTAGTTTAGATGATTTTATAAAATATGCAGATAATGCAATGTATTCAGAAAAGATGAAGCATAAAAAGATAAATCTAGATTATAGGTCTAGAAAATAAACAAGTGATGGTGTTGTGATGTATAAAGAAGATATTAGGATTAAAAAGGTAATTGTACATATTATGGATACTATGGTTGGCATGCCCATATTATCTGAAACGGAAATTGAATATGGTTCTGACTTTGCTGATTTTTTAAAAGAACATATATTTAAAATAGCCAGTGGAGACGATTGCAAAAAATGCAAATTCTACGAAGAACAATCTGAGATTTATAAAATGCTTATAGAATATCAGGAAGCTGATTTTATTGAGAATAGTAAAAAGATGGCAGAACAGCTTTATGATATTATGGTAAAAAATGTGGAAATACCACCAGGAGACCTTATGGTGGTCCAATTTAAGGTGCAGGATATAGAATATTTGGCTCTTTTGAAAATGAATTTTAAAGAATCATATACGCACAGAACGATGCCTTTAGAGGAAGGTAATAGTAATTTAATTATTAAATATAAATCGATTCTTCCAACGGAAAATCAGAGATTGCTAGAAGCAGCTATTATAAATTTGCAAGATATGACAATCGATCTTTTAGAAAAAAAATATGAAGTAAATGGTGAAAAGACAAACTATTTTTCTTATCTTTATTTGAAGTGTAGTAGTCACTTATCACATAAGTCAAAACTTTCTATTGTAACAAAAGCAGTGGAAAGTATTCAAAAAGATCATTATGGGGAAGAAGAACAGTACGAACAGGTTTTGCGGGCAAAAAGCATTATTAATGATACACTCACTGAAAATGGAAGTTTTTCGGTGGAAGAAATAGCTTCCAAGATTTTTTCGGAAAAACCCACATTAGTGGATTCTTTTCAAGAAAAGATGGAAAAATATGACCTTGTAAAAGAGGAAATCTCTCCACAAAGTGAGCGCACTACCAGGAAGTATGAAAAACAATTTTTAATTACAGATACAGGTATTGAAATAAAAATACCTATGGAACAATATAAGGATCCTGGTAGGGTTGAGTTTATAACAAATTCTGATGGGACAATATCTGTGGTTATTAAAAATATTGGACATCTAAAGGCAAAATTTTAATAGAAGATATTACAAACAGATAGGAGAATAACAATGAGATTAATAAAAAATGGCAATAAGCTAGTGGTGGCAAGTGGAAAATCTTTGGTTTGGATTGAACCATGGGGAGTAAATTCACTAAGGGTAAGAATGACAAAAGAACCAACTATGGACAGTAATGAATGGGCCTTAGAAGATAAACCGGCTTTATGCATGGGAGATATTGAATTTTGTGAAATTGATCTAACAGACCCTTGGTATTACGGTGAGGATAGAGAAAAATATCATAAAACAGGAATAGAAGCTAGTATAACGAATGGAAAGATCACAGCAAAAGTAACCCATGAAGGATGGATTAGCTTCTTTAATCAAAAAGGTGAACTATTACTTCAAGAGTATTGGAGAAATCGGGATCGCATCGATCGTTTTTGTGCGCCACTTCGAATAGAGGGGAGAGAACTTAAACCAATTCAGGGGTCCATGGATTATAGTTTGACCGCACGTTTTGAGGCAGTAGATGGAGAGAAAATCTTTGGTATGGGTCAGTATCAAGAAGCCAATCTTGATAAAAAAGGTGCTACACTAGAGCTTGCTCACAGAAATAGCCAGGCAAGTGTGCCTTTTATGATTTCTAATCTTGGATATGGTTTCTTATGGAATAATCCAGCAATTGGAACGGCAACCTTTGGAACAAATAAAACAGAATGGTATGCTAAAAGCACGAAAAAATTAGATTACTTCATCACTGCCGGTGATTCACCAGCGGAAATAGAAGAGCAATATACCGCCGCTGTAGGAAGAACACCAATGATGCCAGAGTACGGGATCGGGTTTTGGCAATGTAAACTAAGGTATCGAAATCAAGAAGAACTATTAGCAGTAGCAAGGGAGCATAAAAGACGAGGACTTCCTATGGATGTTATCGTGGTAGACTTTTTTCATTGGACAAGACAAGGGGATTTCAAATTCGAACCTCGTGATTGGCCAGATCCAGAAGGAATGGTAAAGGAACTAAAAGAGCTTGGCATAGAGACAGCTGTTTCTGTGTGGCCAACCATTGATGAAAAAAGTGAAAATTATAATGAAATGGCAGACAAAGGATATCTTGTTAGTGCAGATAGAGGAAGCAGCTTTCATATGAACTGGATGGGAGATACGGTATTCTATGACACCACTCACCCAGGGGCTAGAGAATTTGTTTGGAACAAATGCAAAGAAAACTACTATTCTAAAGGAATTAAAACATTTTGGTTAGATGAAGCAGAACCAGAATATGGACCATATGATTTTGATAATTATCGTTACTATGCAGGTCCCGCGCTCCAATGTACTAACATTTATCCGGTTATGTATGCTAAGGGATTTTATGATGGGTTAAAAGCAGCGGGGGAGACCGACATTATGAGTCTTGTTCGTTGTGCATGGGCAGGAAGCCAGAAATATGGTGTTCTTACTTGGTCTGGTGATATTCATTCCAGTTTTCGCTCTTTTAGGGAACAATTACAAGCAGGACTCAATATGAGTGTTGCCGGTATTCCATGGTGGACAACGGATATAGGTGGTTTTCTTGGAGGAGATATCTATAATGAAAAATTCCGTGAACTTTTAGTTAGATGGTTCGCATGGGGGGTATTTAGCCCAGTATTTCGTCTTCATGGAGAACGGTCTCCATTTTATGAAAGAGAACAAGAATTTGTGGATGGAGTTCGTCAATTAACATCTGGACAAGACAATGAGATATGGAGCTTTGGGGATGATAATTATGAGATTTTAAAAGAGTTCTTATTTATGCGTGAGCGTATTCGCCCATATATTAGAGAGTGCATGAAAAGAGCAAGTGAAACTGGGGATCTAGTAATGCGACCTATGTTTTATGATTTTCCAAAAGATATGGAGTGCTGGAACCTGGGAGATCAATACATGTTTGGTCCTGATCTACTAGTGGCACCTGTTATGGAAGAAAATATGAAGAGAAGAATGGTATATTTACCGATTGGTGCTACTTGGAAAGATGCCAAGACAGGCACTATCTACGAAGGTGGACAGCGAATAACTGTGAATACACCGATTGAACTTATTCCCGTGTTTATTAGGGATGGTAAGGAGATTCCAGTTTATTTATAAAAAGAATATGTTGGATTAATAGGAAGTCATCAAACAAGTACTAAGAAAGTTTGATGACTTTTTCTATTACTTCTCACATAAGGAAATTAAATAGGTAAATATCTTGTTACCATCGGCTATATAAACATTAGAGGAATGGGTAAGCATACGCTCGGGATGCCATTGGACACCAAACACGGGAAGTGATTTATGTGTAATTGCTTCGATTACATGGTCATTTGTGTTCTCAATGGAAGTTAGTTCATTGCCAAGAAGTCCTAATCCTTGATGGTGGGATGAATTTGTGATAATACTAGTTCCATATAAATCTTCTAAAAAGGTATTTTTTTCTATGGATGTCATATGATACTTATCTTGTCCCTGGGATTGGTGAAGTTCTTTGGAAGGTAAATCTTGAAGAATGGTTCCTCCAAAATAGACATTAATGATTTGTATTCCTTTACAAATACCTAAAACTGGTTTATGACGTGCCAAAAAATATCCTAGAAGATCAAATTGTAGTTGATCTAATTCGTTGTTCACGGATAAACTGCCCTCATCCGTTTGATGAAAAAAGCTGGGATCGATATCTCCTCCGCCTGGGAGGATCAGTCCATCGTAGCAACCCCACAAATCATAAAGCCCACTATCACTTGTTGCTCCTTGTGCTACAAGTGCATTTGTATAGTTATGGGTATTTTTTTTTTCTCCAGCAATTAAAAAATGTGGCATAAAAACTCCTTTTAGGATTATTAATATAATATATGCAGTCCCAGTAGTAAAATAGAAAGGGGAAATATTCCATGAACAACGGTTATGATCAAAGGGCAAGAGAACTTCATAAACAATATCCTGTAGTTGATGCCCATTTGGATTTACCAGCGGAACTATATTATAGAAAAATAGCCGGAGAAAAAGACATCATTAAAAATCGATATATGAAACATTGGAGAGAGGGAGGGTTTCGTTTCATTGTTTGTTCTGTATTTCTTGAAAACGAAATATTACCAGAGTTTGGTTTAACTAGGGCACTAGAACAAATAGAATTTTTTTTAGATGAAATTAAGGAATCTAGAGACGATTTATTATTGGTGTTACAAAAAGAGGATATAGCAAAGGTTCTTACTTCAAAAAAGATAGGAATGATTTTATATATGGAAGGACTAGATTGTATCGGAGAAAGAACCCACTTATTGGATATTTTTTATAAATTAGGAGTCAGAGGTGCAGCTTTAACCTGGAGTAGAAGAAATCAATGTGCAAGCGGATGTTGTAAAGCCACGAGACTTCAGAACATCCCGGGAGGAATCACAGACTTTGGGCTAATTATCATTAAAAAAATGGAAGCCTTAGGAATGTTTTTGGATGTGAGCCATTTAAATGATGATGGATTTGAGGATGTTCTTAACAATGCTCAAAAACCATTTATGGCATCTCATTCTAATAGTAGAGATATTTATTACAGTTACCGTAATCTAACGGTAACTCAAATGTTGGCGTTACAGTCAAGGGGAGGAGTGATGGGATTAAATGCAAACAAATATATTGTGGGTGCTTATAAGGAAAAGGATGAGAATGTCTTTTTGAAAATGTGTCAACATATTGAATACGCAGTAAAGGTTATGGGGGATAGTCATGTGGGTTTTGGATTTGACCTTTGCGATTCCTATATGGCAGCTAGACCAAGGTTACATTTTATGGAAGAACAAGAGGATTGTCTAAAAAATCATGAAGAGTCCATTCTAGTAACCGCTCTATTACTAGAAAGGGGAATGGCAGAAGCATCAGTCATAAAAATAATAGGAGGAAATTTTGTGAAATTTTTTAAGAAAGTTCTATAAAAAAACTCCGAAATCAAATGATTTCAGAGTTTTATCTGCGGGAAATGGGACTTGAACCCACACGAGAATACACCCACAAGATCCTTAGTCTTGCCTGTCTGCCAATTCCAGCATTCCCGCAAAAAGCATTTATCATGATTCAAGAGTATTTCATCGTCACGACTTGATAATAATATCAAAACCAAAATTAAATGTCAATGGATTTCCATCAATTTGACTATTAACTATATCATGAAAGAAGCCGATATATAATGTAAGCAAAGGAGTGATTAGTATGGCAACAAGTATAAGTTCAATCAATGACTATTCTTATTTATTTTCAAACCTAAATAGTTCTAACAAAAATAAGAATGCAAACTTCAATTCTAGCTTGTCTAGTTTTAGTTTGTCTGATTATGCTAGTATAAAAAATGGAAGTTACTATAAGCTAACAAAGGCTTATTATGCTAAGAATAATGATAATTCAAGTAGTACATCGATTAGTGCCGATAATTCCAAGACGTTAGCGACTATTAAATCGGATTCTGCTTCTTTGGCAAAATCATCGGATGCATTAGTTACTACCGGAAGTAAATCATTATTTCATAAAATAGATATTACAACGAAGAAGGAGGATGGAACAACTTCTACTTCAAAAGGATATGATACCGATGCTATCTTTAAGGGTGTCAATAAATTTGTTAATGATTATAATTCATTGATTGAATCAGGGGGCAAATCTGATACAAAGAGTATTTTACGTAATACATTAAGCATAACAAACTTAACAAATGCACATTCTAATTTGCTATCAAAGGTAGGAATAACCATGAATAGTGATAATACCCTTAGTATTGATGAAGAGTCATTTAAATCTTCTGATGTTACTTCTATGAAATCATTATTTAATGGAAGCGGATCCTATGCCTATAGTATTGGTTCCTATAGTACACAAATAGGTTACTATGCAGAGGCAGAAGGAAATAAAGCAAATACTTATTCGGACAGTGGTGCTTATATAAGTGCACAGTCATCAGGAAATATCTATGATAATTATTTATAAAAAGAATTGACAGACATTAAAAAAACAATTAAAGTTAATTCGCAAGCAGGAATGGCGGAATTGGCAGACGCGCACGGTTCAGGTCCGTGTGGTAGCAATACTGTGAGGGTTCGAATCCCTTTTCCTGCATTACTAGGGCTGGATGAGAAATGACTCCATCCAGGTGATGTGTTTTTGTTTCCCCTGTGTTAAAATGAAGTAAAGTTTTACCAAAAAAGGAATACAATAGATAATAATCACACTTTACAGGGGGTGTTTGCGTGATTATAGGAATTCGTTTTATGATTGATAAATTACTAAATAGAGGGTTAGATTTTCGTGGAAGACTATTCAATGTATTGGCAATAGCGGGTATGATGATTTGTATTACCATATCAGTTTGTGGCTTTTTTACAAACGCAGGGTTTTGGAATATTATATTGAATTTGGCATCAGCAGTACTTTCCTTCTGCTTGCTTTATTATTCCAACAAAAGTGGTAAGTATCAACTGTGCTACATGATTACCATTACCATCGTCTTTTTATTTTTATTTCCGATTCTATTTTTCACAGCAGGAGGCTATCATGGTGGCATGCCTTCCTTTTTTGTGTTTGCCGTTTTATTTACAGTCTTTATGTTAAAGGGGAAAAAGTTGCTCCCTATGACTATAATAGAAATACTACTCTACACAGCAATTTGTATTGTTGCCTATATCTATCCACAAAGTGTAAACTCCTTTCAAACAGAACAGGAAGTTTTAATGGATACGATTATTGGATTTACTAGCGTGAGCCTTGCACTTGG